>NZ_JBNILJ010000003.1:0-390538 GCF_050107635.1 Metabacillus sp. 113a
TCCACATTTAGGGTAAGATTAATCTGGGTCATATTCATCCTCCATTACATTTTTTCTTGGTCGAAAACATTGTAACATGAGGGTGATATGACCCTTTTTCTATTTACACAATTATATGGACTTTACCAAAACCCGGCCGATTTAAGCAAGTATCGGTCGATTTATATGAAGGTCAGCCAATTTAAGCGGGTTTCGGCCGATTTCAAAGGGTTTCAGCCAATTTAAATGAGTTTCGGTCGATTTATATGCGGTTCGGTCGATTTATATGAATTTCGGTCGATATAAATGGGTTTCGGCCGATCTATATGAAGTTCGGCCGATTTAAATGAGTTTCTACCGATATGCAACAACACCCGGCCGATACCCTGCTCATTGGCTACCAGGAGCAGCTTTAAAACCTCCAATACAGCTGAACCGTAGACGGCACCTCCCTCCTGTCCCGCACAATGGACATGGAGAAACCGATTTATCAAAAATGAGACTTGAAAACTGCGCCATAACACAATCTTTCACTCTTCCAAGCTGCCATATTCCGGGCTTCACAGCTAAATGTTTCGAAAGAAATGAGCAGGAGCACAAGCGAGATGCCGCGCCTGGATCAAGTTCTGAACCGCCAGCTTCACTAGAACGCGCGGGGGACAGCGGAAAATCGGAACACACGGCAAAAAAAGTGCTCTGAGCCACTGCTCTGAGCACTTTAAACTATCCTCTTACGGGAGTGACGCAATCCGGTTTGGAATCACGGCACAGGGTCTGAGCTAAGCCCGGTTTCCTCGCCGCTCTTTTTTAATGCTTTATCTGTTGTTTTTATTCACTTGCATGTTTTCTTTCTTTTCGGCTTGGAAGAGAATCCTCAGCACGTACGGCATCTGCAGGTTGGGTTTCTGCACTATGCGGTGATGAACGTTTCCGCTCTTCTAATTCTTTTTTCAGTGCTTTATTCTCTTTTTTTAGAAAGCGGATTCTGCTCATCCCAGTGTACCCCGCCATTAGAGCTCCCATTAGTACGGAGCCTAAAACGATGAGAATCAGCGGCCATTGCGCCTGCCCGAATAAATAATCCACTTCCACCGCTTCAACATTTATAACCGCAAAAACGGCAACAATAAGTGCGAAAAACATGACTAAAAATAAGCTCCATTGCTTTTGCAATTGGATTCCTCCTTTTTAAGAGGTATATGGATTGACATGAACGAATACATTTTGGACTCCATCATGTTCAATCAGGGCACGTTTTACGTTAATGGCAATATCATGCCCATCTTTCACTGTGAGGAAGCTGTCTACAGAGATTTTCACATCCACAATTGCATAATGCCCATGTTCCCTTGCAAACAATTCGTCAATCCTTTTTACACCCTCTACTTGTAAAATGGTCTCTTTCATTTCGGCTGTATCTTCTTCATGCATGACGTGGTCAAGCGAAGCATGAATCGCCTCACTCCCTACTTTCCAGGCGGTAAAAAGAACGAGCATGGAGACAGCGACACCTGCAAATGGATCTGCATATAAAAGCCAGTTCACATTATACCATGAGCCTGCAATGGATCCGGCAATCCCCAGCAGGGCAGCAATAGAGGCAAATACATCCGAGCGATGGTCATAGGCGTTTGCAATAAGAGCATCACTCTTCAATCTTTTACCCAGTCTGTAATTGTATTGAAACATGAGTTCTTTAATAAAGATCGCGGCCACAACCGCTGCGATTGCAATCGGTGAAGGGGCCTTTGCCGGTTTGAAGAAAGCTTCAAACGAGGTCTTTCCAATTTCAAAGCCTACAAGAGCGAGTAATACGGCAACAATTACTGCTGCAATGGACTCCGCTTTTCCATGGCCATACGGATGATCCTTATCGGGCGGTTTTTTGGCCAGCCTGATCCCGAACAGGACCACGACAGAACCGGCTACATCTGTCACAGACATCGCCGCATCAGCAATGAGTGCTTTACTTCCAGAAATAAACCCTATAACTCCTTTTAAAACAGCGAGCAGCAGATTTCCGGCAATTCCTGCCGCTGCTGCAATCTGCACTTTTTTAAATCGCTCTTTCTCCGTTTTAACCGCCCTCCTCCAGCATGGATGCTTCCTCTTATCATATCCCCTTCCAAGTAATTGAATGAGCACAACCATTCATTCCCTCTCTAATTTTTTTCAATAAGGACATATTAGTTTAGAGATCCTTCAACAGGGAGGTGCTGAATGATAATGGAAAAGACGAGCGAATTTGTCAAAGATCTGCATGAGCGGCAGGAAAAAGATGAAGCAAACCGCAGACAGCAGGGAAACCGCAACCCAGGAAGAAAGTCTCCCAGCAAAACAAATAAATAAAATTATTGTTTAGGGTGATTTCCGCTTCAGGACTCCCTCATGCAGGCTGGCGGTGAGCCTCCTGGTTGCCGTCACCGGGCTTTCACATGCCAGCTGGCATGCCGCATTCAAGTAAAAAAACAGGGAAGCGCTGGAATGCGCCTCCCTGTTTTTTCTTCTGATAGCTTCTTGGCTTACACCTCTGGATGCTGGTTGGAATGAATTTCTTTCGTTTGTTCATCTTTCTTTTTCAAGAATTCTCTCTTTTTCATGATAAGCCACAGCTGGGCTGCAATGAAGATAGAGGAATAGGCTCCTGAAATTAATCCGATGAGAAGCGCGATGGAGAAGTTCCGAATTGCTTCGCTTCCGAAAATCAGCAGGGCTACTGTAGTGAACACTACTGTGAGCACCGTGTTGATGGATCTGGTGAAGGTCTGCTGCAGGCTTTTGTTGACAATCGTTTTTAGATCATCGACAGAGCGTACCTTCGTTTTTTTGTAAAGCTCCCTGATCCGGTCAAACGTAACGATCGTATCATTGATGGAATATCCGACAATCGTTAAAATGGCTGCGATAAAGGTTAGCTCAACCTCGAGCCGGGTTAAGCTGAAGATGGCAATGATAAAAAATGCATCGTAAAGGAGCGCTGCGATCGAAGCAACTCCCATCCGCCATTCAAATCTTACCGCTACATAAAGGACTATGCCGACGGATGCAATCAGGATTCCATACAGGGCATTTCTGGCCAGTTCTTTTCCCACTTCAGGTGAAACGGTACTGACCCCAGGCTCCTGTCCGTATCTGGAAGTAATCTGAGTTTTCAGTTCAGCAATTTCCTCTTTATCCAAAACCCCAGCAAAACGGGCAACAGCTGTTTCATTGTTGTTTCCTGCAAGCACAATTTCGCTTGCTTCCATGTTTAATTCCTTCAGATCCGTTTCAACCTGTTCCGCAGTCAGCGGCTGATCCGAACTGATTTGCACCCTGGTTCCACTCGTAAAGTCAATGCCGAGATTCAGTTTGAATAGAAGCAAGATAACGATTCCCGCTGCGATGGTGATCCCTGAGAATGCGAAAAAGGCATTTCTGTATTTAAGAAAATCCACTTTATCAAACCGGGTTGGGGCATCTGTATATTTATCTGTCTCATAAATTTCAAGCATCTGGCTCTTTTTGACGCCGAACCATGATTTCTTTTTGTCCAGCCAGCGGCTTTCCACAAGAAGGGAAAGCAGGATTCTCGAAAGGAACACAGCTGTGATAAAGCTCGCTGTAATACTGACAAGAAGCATGGTCGCAAACCCTTTAACAGCACTGGTTCCAAAGAAAAAGAGAACGCCTCCGGCCAGCATCGTTGTTAAGTTCGCATCCAGGATCGTCATAAAGGATCTTCTGTTTCCGGACTTAAATGCCGAGCGGACCGACTTGCCGAGCTTAAGCTCTTCTTTAATCCGCTCATACGTGATGATGTTGGCGTCGACCGCCATCCCTACCCCAAGAATCAGGGCTGCGATTCCCGGCAAAGTCAGGACTCCGTTCATCCAGTCGAAAATTTGAAGAATAAGGAAAATATAGGCGCTCAGCGTGATAACCGCAACTGCACCGGGCAGTTTGTAATAAAAGAGCATAAACACAAAAATGACCGATACCCCGATAATGCCTGCAAGAACTGTTGTGTTCAGGGCTTCTTCCCCGAATTTAGCTCCAACAGATGTCGAGTACGTCTCGTCCAGCTGCACAGGAAGAGATCCAGCATTCAATAAATTGGCAAGCTCCTGGGCTTCTTTTATTGAAAATTGGCCGGAAATGATGACGTCTGAAGTGTCCAGCACTTCATTTACATTCGGATTAGAAAGATATTTCGGGTTCTCCTTTGTTCTTTCTTCCTTATACTTGTCCCCAGACTGATAATCGAGCCAAATGATCAGCTGATTTTCTCCTTGAGGCTGCTTTGAAAAAATTTCAGCAGTCGTTTCTTTAAATTTATTCTGGTCCTTAAGCTTGACAGAAACGACCGGCTCGTTGGAATTTGGATCGAACGTTTGCTTTGCCGCCCCCTGGACAAGGTCTGACCCGTTCAAGTATTCCTTGTCCTCCACATCCCGGAACGTAAGCTTTGCTTCGGTTGAGAGAATTTCACGGGCTTTATTCTGGTCCTCCACCCCGGCAAGCTGAACCCGGATCCGTTCGCCTTCGATTTGTATATTCGGCTCACTTACACCAAGCACGTTTGCCCGGTTTTCCAGGGCTCTTACTGTGCTGACTAACGCTTCTCTGTCAACAACGTCCCCTTTATTCGCAGGCTTTACATCATAAAGAACCTCGAACCCGCCTTGCAGGTCAAGGCCTTTCGGGATATTTCCTGTTACCTCATCCGTTCTGAATCCGATGATAACCCCTATTAATATTGTTATGAAAAAAAACGCAAGGATGCGCCCCCGCTTAATCATTATGTATCCTCCTTAGCTACCTGAACCTATCCATTAAAGCAGTTCATCCAGCATTCTGCTGCCCTCATCACTGCCGAACCAGTTAGGTGTCTTATATGATTCGACGGCTGCATAATTCATGAATTCACCTGCTCTGACAGACATGATGCCGCTCACCATTTTATGTACTGCTATTTCTTCATCTTTGCTGATTGTTTTCCACTTCTTTTTCACTAAGTATGTCCATAATTCCTGCTCTGAGACCTGATCATAGCCGAGTACTGCAAACTCTTCCAGCTTGCTTTTCATAAATGGCCTGACATGATGCCTGTACAGTTCTGCAGGATGTTTCTCCATTTGCGCACGCTCCTTTGCCAAAGCATTTCAGTTTTATTTTGCCGTACGATAGGCCTTTATTCGTAAACTTGTCATGCTTGGCCATCTGACAGTCATATAGTAATTGTATATGAAAACAAGCTATTTGAGAAGGCAGGGAAGGAAATGTCCAAGCAAACTTTTTTAAAGGGAACGATCATTCTAATTGCCGCAGGACTCGTCACCCGGGTTCTTGGATTTATTAACAGAATTGTCCTTGCGAGATTCGTGGGGCAGGAAGGGGTCGGCCTTTATATGATGGCCGTTCCCACTCTCGTTTTAATTATCACGATTACTCAATTTGGCCTTCCTGTTGCCATATCCAAGCTTGTGGCAGAAGCAGATGCCCGAGGCGACCAGAGACGCGTCAAAAAAATATTAGCTGTTTCTCTCGCTCTGACGGGAACCTTAAGCCTTCTCTTTACACCATTGATCTTGTTATCGGCTCCTTTTTTATCCAATCACCTTTTTACTGATCCCAGAACCTATTATCCTCTGATCGCGGTAGCGCCTGTCGTTCCGATAGTAGCCATTTCCTCTGTTTTGCGGGGGTATTTCCAGGGGAAGCAGAACATGAAGCCGGCAGCCTATTCCCAGGTGCTTGAACAGATTGTACGGATTTCTCTCATCGCTGTATTTACTACTGCGTTCCTTCCATACGGCATCGAATACGCCGCAGCCGGGGCCATGTTTTCTGCGGTAATAGGTGAGCTTGTCTCCCTTTTCTACCTGTTTATCATGTTTAAAAGAAAAAAGAAAATAAAAATCCGGAAAAACTTCTTTCAGTCTGTAAAGGCCGGAAAAAGCACACTAAACGATTTAATGGAAATAGCGGTGCCGACTACGGGAAGCAGGCTGATCGGGTCAGTATCATGGTTTTTCGAACCGATTGTCGTCGCACAAAGCCTGGCCATCGCGGGGATTGGCGCGGCGGCTGCTACGAGCCAGTATGGAGGGCTGACAGGATATGCGCTCCCGCTGCTTATGCTGCCTTCTTTTGTTACCGTATCCCTTTCAACTTCACTCGTACCGGCGATCAGCGAGGCAATGGCACAGGGAAAAAAGAAGCTTGTCGAGCATAGACTCCGTCAGGCCCTGAGACTTTCGCTTGTAACAGGGGGACTTGCAGCTGTCGTTTTATATGTATTCGCCGAACCGCTGATGGAAGGAATGTACGGAAATAAGGATGCCGCCGTGTTCGTTAAGCTTATGGCCCCATTTTTTATTTTCAACTATATTCAAGGCCCGCTGCAGGCCGTTCTTCAGGCTCTGAATTTAGCGGGAGCAGCGATGATTAACAGCCTGATCGGAGCAGCCGTCAAAACCGCCCTGATTTTTCTGCTTGCCTCACGTCCGGAAATGGGGATAAAAGGGGCCGCTTTAGCGATTGTCATTGGAATCATGACCGTAACCCTTCTTCATCTTGCAACGGTCATTAAGGTCGTCGCCCTGACGATTTATGTAAAAGAATATGTTAACAGTTTGTTTGCAATGGCCATCACAGGAATTATCAGCTATTACGCTTATTATAGCTGGCTCGAACAGTTCGGCCTTCTAACCGGACTTTTACTAGCTTTAACTCTTTGCTGCCTGATCTACCTGTTCATCTTATTGACGCTAAAACTCGTGCTAAAAGAAGAGCTGGAGCGCGTTCCTTTTTTAGGGCGGACACTGGCTAAATGGATTCCTTCATCCCGATGATTATACATTCGAAAGATCCACATAAAGCTCTCCGTTTGAAAACGAACAAAAAGAAATATGCTGTACTTCAGGATAGCCCAGCCTGCGGAGCTCCTGCCTTAGCCATAGCTCCGTTTTCCCTGTCTTTTCAAGGTGGCCGGGCTGAATTTCCCCATCAATAATCAGCGCCAATTCAAGTGGCTGCATCGGCTTGCCTTCTTCTTTTTTAAAAACATTCAGCTTCCCCGATGTCTCAAGGATGGCAAACTCTACATCTGAAACGCTGCGCACATCTTTTTCACGGAGCTGGGTCATTAAGTCATCAAAATTGTACCTCTGCGATTTCATCGCTTTCTCATCAATCTTCCCTCTATTGATGATAATGGTCGGCTTCCCATCGATCAGCTGTCTGACTTTCTCGCTTTTAAGTGAAAGTTTAGCAAGAATGTATTGAATGACCAGCAGGAAAAGCATGGATATGACCGAGTTAAGCAGCGGGGCTTTAGGGTCTTCTATGGCCGTCACAGCAAGCTCTGCAATCATAATAAATACGACGAGATCGAGAATGCTCAGTTCGCCGATTTCCCGTTTCCCCATCATCCGGAAAATAAAAATGATTAAAAAATACAGCAGCGCCGTACGGGCAATGATAATCAGATAAACTTCCACCAATGCCCCTCCCTTCGCAATTATGCTCCTAATAGTTTGTACTGGTCATGGCAAACCATGCGGCTTTTTTACATGAATTGATTCTAAACCTGCATGCAGAAGAATACCTTTACACTAGACGAGCATAAACAAGCATGCGCCAAAAGGGAGAGATGCTTATTATGGAAACAAAAAAATGGGGAAAAGCAATATTAAGCGGATTAGCCGTTATTTTCTCAAGCGCCATCCTTATCAGTGTGATTTTTTCACTGCTTCTCAAATTTACCGGGATGACGGAAAGCTCCATTCAATGGATTCTGCTTGCCCTCTCATTTATTACTCTTTTCATCGGCGGTTTCATTGCAGGCGGTAAAGGCAAAGAACGCGGCTGGCTTCTTGGTGGAATTACTGCTTTGTGCTTTACACTGATCATTGTACTATTTCAGTTTCTCGGTTTTGGCTCTTCCATGAAACCAATGCAGCTCCTCTACCATGCAGGCTTCCTCGGCATGGCGATGCTGGGCGGAATGATCGGGGTCAACCTGTCATCGGATTAAAGGTTCAGTAAGCCCCCGGCAGCCGGGGGCTTTTGATTGCTGCAGGGCATTTCACCGGAACGCGTGTTTGACAGCGGATGTTTACTCTTTACACTGTTTTCCCACGCATCCTGCTCTGCCTTCACGTTTTCCAGCCATGCTGCTTCCCGCACATTCCACGGTTCATCCTAAGTACCTGAAACTCAAAAAAAAACAGAGAAAGCATTAAGCTTCCTCTGTTTTATGTAGGACGGATTTTTCTTTTACTTCACGGATGGCTCTCCGTTCGAAGGTTAAACGGGAACCTTCGCCCGTTTTAAGTACGGCTTTTTCTTCATCGATTGATTCGATAGTAGCGTGAAGGCCGCCGATTGTTACGATTTTATCGCCTTTTTGCAGGCTGCTTTGCATTTCGCGGAAAGTTTTTTGCTGTTTTTGCTGCGGACGAATCAGCAGGAAATAAAAAATCGCGAACATTAAAACCAGTGATAGGATCGTAGTCATTGAATTACCCATTTACATTTCACCCCTTTCAAGAATTAGAAGTTGCGAGCGTTCGGTTTATTGAATCCATATTGTTCAAAGAACTCATCTCTGAAATCGCCAAGACGGTCTTCTCGAATCGCTTGTCTAACTTGCTCCATTAATTTTAACAGAAAATGAAGATTATGATAAGACGTAAGTCTGATACCAAAAGTCTCTTCGCATTTGATTAAATGGCGAATGTAGGCGCGCGAGTAATTTTTGCATGTGTAGCAATCGCAGTTTTCATCAATTGGACCGAAATCCTTTGCATATTTCGCATTTTTGACTACCAGCCGCCCTGTGCTCGTCATCAGTGTTCCATTTCGGGCAATGCGGGTTGGGAGTACGCAGTCAAACATGTCAATCCCGCGGATCGCACCGTCTATGAGTGAGTCCGGTGAACCGACCCCCATCAGGTAGCGCGGTTTGTTATCAGGCATCCAGGGAGTGGTAAATTCCAGAACACGGTTCATGACATCCTTCGGTTCACCAACCGATAGACCGCCGACTGCGTAACCGGGAAAATCAAGCGACACAAGATCTTTGGCACTCTGCTTCCGTAATTCCTCATATTCTCCGCCCTGAATGATTCCGAAGAGGCCCTGGTCATTCGGCCGGCCATGCGCATTCAGGCATCGTTCTGCCCAGCGGCTAGTCCGCTCAACAGATTTTTTCATGTAATCGTACTCAGCTGGATACGGGGGACATTCATCGAAAGCCATCATAATATCGGAGCCGAGATCATTTTGGATGTGCATCGCTTTTTCAGGCGAGAGAAAAAGTTTATCCCCATTTAAATGATTTCGGAAATGGACGCCTTCTTCTTCGATTTTCCTGAATTCGCTCAGGGAGAATACTTGAAATCCCCCTGAATCCGTTAAAATAGCCCGGTCCCAGTTCATAAATTTGTGAAGGCCGCCTGCCTCTCTGACAATCTCATTGCCAGGGCGAAGCCAAAGATGGTAGGTGTTGCTCAAGATGATATTGGAACCCATCTCTTTTAAATCTTCAGGAGACATTGTTTTTACTGTAGCCAGTGTTCCGACCGGCATGAAGGCAGGTGTATCAAATGAGCCGTGGGGAGTATGGACCTTTCCGAGTCTCGCACCTGTCTGTTTGCATGTTTTTATAAATTCGTACCGTATCGGTGATGATGAAGCTGTCACCGTCTCTCCTCCTCTGTGTACTGCCTTTTATTCAGTCTATCCTAATTTAATTGATTATAAAGCTTATGCTTCTCGTTTTACAGGATCAGCATGGCGTCCCCGAAGCTGAAGAACCGGTATCGTTCGCTTACTGCCGTTTCATAGGCCCGCAATACATTCTCCCTGCCCGCTAGTGAACTGACGAGCATAATCAAAGATGATTTGGGGAGATGGAAGTTTGTGAGCATTCCGTCTATTGCTTTAAACTCATAGCCCGGATAAATAAAGATGCTGGTCCATCCGTTTTCTTCTCTGAACGTTCCTTCATGGGCTGAAGCGATGGTTTCGAGTGTCCGCGTTGAAGTGGTTCCTACTGAAATGATGCGGCCGCCGTTTGCTTTTGTTTCGTTCAGCAAACGGGCTGTTCCTTCTGTCATCTGATAAAATTCCGCATGCATTTCATGCTCTTCCACCGTTTCTGCGCTGACTGGACGAAAGGTTCCAAGACCTACGTGCAGGGTAATATAGGCTACTGAAACTCCCTTTTCCTGCAAGCCGTTTAAGATCTCCTCTGTGAAATGGAGTCCGGCTGTAGGGGCTGCTGCGGATCCTGCTTCCCTGGAGAAAACTGTCTGGTAGCGCTCGCGGTCGTCAAGCTGCTCTTTTATATATGGAGGCAGCGGCATTTCACCGAGCGACTCGAGAACCTCGTAAAAAATACCGTCGTACGAAAAGTGCAGCGTCCTGCCTCCGTGCTCCTGTTCCTCTACACACTTTGCCGTGAGTTTTCCGTCCCCGAACGTTATAATCGTTCCTTCTCTCACACGTTTTGCAGGCTTAATCAGCGTTTCCCAAGTGTCCCCTTCAGCCTGCTTCAGAAGCAAAACCTCTATTTTGGCGCCAGTGTCTTCTTTCATTCCAAAAAGTCTGGCTGGAAGCACCCGGGTATCATTCAGCACAAGGCAGTCACCAGGCTCTAAATAGCTTGAAATGTCAGGGAACGTCCCATGATTGATGGTTCCAGAGTGTTTGTCAAGCACCATCAGTCTGGAAGCATCCCGTTTTTCAAGGGGAACCTGGGCAATCAGTTCTTCCGGAAGGTTAAAATCAAATAGATCTACTTTCATGTTATCACCTGTTTTTCTGTTGTCATTTAAATCGCCCAAAAATAGAAAAAAGGACGGTCAGCAGGATACTGATGATAATGGAGGTGGCAATCGGGAAGAAAAAGGTGGTATTGCCCTTTTTAAAGACTAAATCGCCCGGCAGCTTTCCCACCGCCTGCATAAACAGGCCGGCTGCAAAAAGAACTCCTCCAATAATCATCAGCAGTTTAGGCATTTCAGTCATGCTCCGGAACCTCCAGGTTAAAATGTCTGTAAACCGCTTCGGTTACCATTCTTCCCCTGGATGTTCTTTGTAAAAACCCTATTTGTAAAAGATATGGTTCATAAACATCTTCAATGGTATGTGATTCTTCTCCAATGGTCGCAGATATCGTATCAAGGCCGACCGGACCTCCCTTATACTTTTCAATGATCCCGGTCAGAAACTTATGGTCAATATGGTCAAGGCCAAGCCGGTCAACCTGAAGCCTTTCAAGAGCCTCTGATGCCAGTTCTTCCGATATGGCATCCCTGCCGAGAACCTGTGCGAAATCACGGACCCTTCTAAGCAGACGGTTGGCAATCCTGGGAGTCCCCCTGGATCTTCTTGAGATTTCTGCTGAAGCGGGCGGATCAATCCCGATCTGCAGAATATCCGAGGTACGGTTAACAATTTCAGAAAGCTCCGTCTCCGTATAATACTCCAGTCTGCTCAGGACACCGAAGCGGTCTCTTAATGGCGCGGTCAGCAGCCCTACCCTTGTGGTAGCTCCCACAAGCGTGAAAGGAGGAAGGTCAAGCCTCACAGATCTCGCATCCGGCCCTTTGCCGATAACGATATCCAGACAAAAATCCTCCATGGCCGGATACAGCACCTCTTCTATCGAACGGTGAAGCCTGTGAATTTCATCTATAAATAAGACGTCACCCGGCTCAAGAGCGGTTAGGATCGCTGCCAGGTCTCCAGGCCTTTCAATGGCCGGTCCGGACGTGGTCCGGAGATTGACCCCCATTTCATTGGCAATAATAGCTGCAAGGGTCGTTTTTCCCAATCCGGGCGGACCATACAGAAGAACATGGTCGAGTGTTTCTTCGCGCATTTTTGCTGCCTGGATAAAAATATCAAGGTTCTCTTTTACCTTTTCCTGCCCGATATACTGACTAAGTCTTTGCGGGCGAAGGCTGAGCTCCAAATATTGCTCTTCATTTTCAGCACTCCCGGAAACAAGCCGGTCATTCATGGTCATCACCTTACTTTAAAAGCTTTTGCAATGCTTTTTTTACGAGCTGGTCTGTGGTCAGCGGCTCATCTTTTAAAGCCGGAATGACCTTGCTGATTTCCCGCTCCGCATAGCCAAGGACTTTAAGCGCTTCAACGGCTTCTGATAAAGCCTTGGCTGAATCATCTTTTTCGGCGTACATTTCATGGGTAAACAAAGATGGAGAAAAAGCCGGTGCCACATCTCCGAGCTTTCCTTTTAAATCAAGGATAATTTGTCTTGCCGTCTTTTTTCCCACTCCCGGAAACTTAATGAGGAAGGCTTCATCCTCGGATTCGATAGCCTGTACAACGCTTGAAGGATCTCCGGTTGCAAGAATGGCCAGCGCCCCTTTAGGTCCTATGCCCGTAACATTTAAAAGCTTTGTAAACAATGCTTTTTCTTCTCTTGATCTGAAACCGTACAAGGCAAGAATATCTTCTCTGACATGCTGGTATGTATAGATGACGGTTTCCGCGCCGTTGGTATAAACAAATGGATTCGGAGCAAAAATTTTATAGCCGATCCCGTTATGGTCGATCACAATATATTCAGGGGAGATAAAGTCAATCCTCCCGCGTACAAATTCAATCACACTGTTCACCTCTTTGCAACTGTACCTCATTGTACCATAAAACAGGCAGGCCAAGAACAAGAACGTTCCATATGTCCGGAATTCCGGCAGTCGCTGTGTTAAATGAGGAGAAAAACAAAAAAACCTGCTTATGCAGGCGGAACAGCTATTTTTTTGCAGGGGGAGTGCCGTAATTCCTGAAGGTTTCAATGACTTTTAAGTAACGGTTTCTGCTTTCAACCCTGATCCCGTTTTCGAGCTCGCAATGTCTTCTCGTTTCCAGTTTCCCAACATCAATCTGGTAGAAGGACTGAATGACTTTCACGGCTTCATCCGGCTTCCCGTCATAAATAGTCAGTATTCCTTCGTTGTCCAAACCAAAATACCCATTTGCTTTCATCAGCGGGGATATATCGTTGATTTTTTTTCTTAATAGGATGGACTGTCCGCTGTGCCTCTCCACAGTCCATCCGCTGTCCCGGGCCATGAGAGATTTAATGTTCCGAACCGTTTCTTCCTTTGTTTCAATGCTTACTTCCCCATCTAAGTACGTTCTTTCAAAATCCACCTTTAGGCGGTCAGCCTGAGCGAACGCAGATTCAGGCGGAACAGACAAAAAGAGAGTGAGAAGCATCATTGATACATAAATCATCCATTTGGCCATTGAAGCCACCTCACGTTCAATTAATAAAATTCACAGGCAGGTATCTTCATCCCTAGAAAAATCATCCATGATTGCCGCATTTATATTGTTGCCATTCCCCGTCAAATTAACCCGGAAAATAAAAAAGCCAGGGAATAAACCCCTGACTTTACCGGTTTGGATTAAGCGTACGCTCAATCGTTTTTCCGGTATTCTTCATAAATTCCTGGATGTCGGCATCAATGCTTTTGCGGTCTGTTCCGCCTTTTATATCGTTATCGATCTGCACGAGACGGTCAAATGAGCCTTCATCTGTGAAAACGTCAACATTTTTGCCTTCTGCCATCTTTTTCGTTTCCTTTATGATGGCATTTTTAGCATTCTTATCATTCACATCACTGGTATCCACACCGACTACCACGTTATCCTCTGTGACAATCGTTCGAACATCGTCGACATTCGGCATGCCGGCAATTTTTTTGGACACTTTATCGGCTATTTTCTGTTCATTATCTGAGTAATACCCGTTTCCATCACCATGATTGTCAGCGATGGGAACCGTCAGGTTATTCATTCCCCGTTCGTTTATTCCTCTATCGGGGCGGTCATTTCTGTCTCCGTCCATCATTTCCGTAATCGGACCTTCGTTATCCGCATGGTCTCTCCCTCTGCCGTCATGTTCATTTG
Organism: Metabacillus sp. 113a; assembly: GCF_050107635.1. Taxonomy (NCBI): domain Bacteria; kingdom Bacillati; phylum Bacillota; class Bacilli; order Caryophanales; family Bacillaceae; genus Metabacillus; species Metabacillus sp. 113a. Next base: position 13,918 of record NZ_JBNILJ010000003.1, read on the forward strand.
AGTACATTCCGATAGGCTGCATGTTGTCATTGTAATTCATTGCATTATCATCGTTATTTCCGCAGCCGCCCAGCACCCCTGCAGTCAGAAGAGCTAAAGATCCGAATTGAATGGTCTTTTTTATCAAGATGACAACCCCCTGTTTTTGACCAATTGAGCATACATGCTCCTGGTTAGCTTGTGCTGAACAGAATGTTTTAATCTTGACAGTTCTCTCCAGAACCAATCGGCTGCCGTATAATTATCTGGCGGATTTTTATCATCTACAGCCCGGTCTTCCTGTCCCTTTTTTCCTTGCTTTCTTACATTTCGGGGCTGATAGCTCCCTTCCGTTGGGTACAGATTTTGTTATCATCTTCCAAGCCAGACTCCCCTAAATATAAACAGGGAAACGCTGGAATGCGTCTCCCTGTTTATGGTATCGTACCTTTTCAAAGCATCTAGTAAAGATTTCTTAATCTTCTTCCCCATTGTAGAATTCAGGGCGGCCAAACATCGGTCCGTATCCAGGCTGCATTCCGTAGCCCTGTCCCTGCATACCTGGTGTTCCGCATCCGCAATCCTGAGGCATTTGGCCGTACGCGCCGCCGGTCATGGGCTGGCCTTTTCCTTGCTGCGCACCCATTACGTTCGGCATGTTTTCATCCATAGCGCCCATCACGTTCGGCATGTTAGGTGACATGGCACCCATCACGTTCGGCATATTTGGAGACATCGCACCCATCACGTTCGGCATATTCTCATCCATGGCGCCCATTACGTTTGGCATATAACCTCCGTAAGCACCCATCACACCAGGACCAAAACCGGAACCCGGCATGACCGGCGACGAAGGAGTGCATCCTGGAGGGTATGGAGAATACCCCATTTGCGGCATCATTTGCGGCATGCTTTGAGCACCCATTACATTCGGCATGTTTTCATCCATCGCACCCATCACATTTGGCATATTCGGGGACATGGCGCCCATCACGTTTGGCATGTTTTCATCCATCGCACCCATCACGTTCGGCATGTTCGGAGACATGGACCCCATCACGTTTGGCATGTTCGGAGACATCGCACCCATCACATTCGGCATGTTGGGAGACATGGCGCCCATCACGTTTGGCTGGTTCTCGAAGGCACCCATAACGTTTGGCATATTCGGGGACATGGCGCCCATCACGTTTGGCATGTTTTCATCCATCGCACCCATCACATTCGGCATATTCTCATCCATGGCTCCTGCCACTCCATACGGCATCATCGGCGGGGATGGGTAGCACCAATATGGCATTGGCGGGGGTGGACAATGGTGATGATGGTGCATAGGATAGCCATATCCGTACATCGGAGCCTGCATTCCGTATCCAGGACCACCATACATCGGCTGCTGCATAGATGGCTGCATGGCTCCTGCCACTCCCGCAGGAGCGGAATAAGGCATATTAGGCATTTTCTCCATATTCTTTGTTGCCTCCTCTTTCTTGGCTGGTGAAAGTGCCTTTTGTGCATCTTGTTTGGCAGCTTGTTTTTCTGCTGGCTTCTCCTCCGGTTTTTTCATGGCCGGCATGACGTTTGTTGGTTTCTTCATTTCCGGCATGACGTTTGCCGGCTTCTTCATTTCCGGCATGACGTTTGCCGGCTTTTTCATCTCAGGCATAACGTTGGCTGGCTTCGGAGGAAGCTGCGGCTGTTTTGGCGGCATCGACATGTTCACCATATAGTAATTGTTAATGTCCATTTCAGGGAAAACAGGCTGCGGAATATTAGGCATTTTTGGCATGAAAGGAGTTATTGGCTTTTCTTTTTTCGGCTCTTCAACCGGCTGAACCTCTTTTGGCTTTTCCTTAACAGGCTGCTGAACCGGCTGTTCCTTCGGTGGCATTTGCATTTCTTTTTTCGGATTGAAGTTAATCTGAGCCTCTTTTTTAACCGGAACACTTCCAGTCGGCACTTTAATTTTCATACCGGGCATTATGGAATCGGGATTGCTTAATTGAGAGTTCATCTTTTTTAGTTCTTCGAAGTCAGCACCATATTTTTTCGAGATGTTCCACAATGTATCCCCTTTTTGAACGATATGGATTTTCAAAGGTTCCCCCTCCTATGCATTAACTGTATAGTAAAAGCATACAGGCTAATTGCCGTTATTCTTCACCACAAGTTATGCACAAAAGAGAGCGAATATGCCTTTCTTGAAAATACCCGCCCTTGCCTGCAAGTTTTTCCCCTTCGGAAACTTCCCTATTATAAAACGCAGAAACCGTGACAGATGTGCCACTTTTTATGAAATTTTATCCGCTCGTGCCCTGATCAGCTCCTGACCGGCAGAACCGTTTTTCAAAAAATAAATAAAACCCGCATACCATTGCGGGCTGATAACTTTTTATCCGAGAGGCTGGTTTATAGCCTTTCCGATGCCTAAATGGAAAGCATCCTGTTCAATGCGAGTACAGCGTGTCTGGTAACCTCGACGCTGACTTTGATCCGGTTGATTTCTTTCCCTTCAGCAATCGATTCAAGAGACCATAGCAAATGCGCCAGGTCAATCCTGTTCATCGTCAGGCAAGGGCACATATAAGGATTCAGGGAGACAATTTCCTTATCCGGATGAGTGGCGATTAATCTGCTGACGAGATTCATTTCGGTTCCGACAGCCCACTTTGAACCAGGCTCTGCTTTTGAAATTTGGTCGATAATGTATTTGGTCGACCCTGCCATGTCTGATAGCTGAACGACTTCATGAGTGCACTCCGGATGGACAACGATTTTCATCTCGGGTTTGGTATTCCTGATATGGGCAATGTTTTTTTCGGTGAACTTTTCATGGACAGAGCAATGCCCCTTCCAAAGCAAAATCGTTAGTTCCTCTGGATTTCCTTCGTATTCAAGGGTTTCCTTCACCGGATTCCAGACTGCCATGTTTTTGAGCGGAATGCCGAGATCAAAAGCTGTATTTCTGCCAAGGTGCTGATCCGGCAGGAAAAGGATCCGTTTCTTTTGCTTCAGCGCCCAGGCCACGATTTTTGCTGCATTGGAAGATGTGACAGCAGCCCCGCCATTTCTTCCGACAAACGCTTTTATAGCGGCGGTTGAATTGACATAGGTTAACGGGATAATCGTATCCCCGAACTGTGCTGTCAGCTGCTCCCAAGCGCGCTCTGTTTGTTGAATATCCGCCATATCTGCCATGGAACAGCCTGCTCTCATATCAGGCAAATAGACGTTCTGACGGCTTTCTGTCAGCATATCCGCGGTTTCCGCCATAAAATGCACACCGCAAAAGACAATGTGTTCGGCTTCTTTGTTTTCAGCTGCCGCCTGTGCAAGCTGCAGGGAATCCCCTGTGCAATCAGCGAACTGGATCACTTCATCTTTTTGATAGTGGTGGCCTGGAATAAAAAGCCTGCTGCCGAGCTCTTTTTTTATTTTCCAGATTTTCTTTTCCATTTCTTCTGAGGGAAGCTCCGCATAGACAGGCGGAATAAGCGAAACAGCCTCCTCATGCAATTCATCCAGTAGATTCATCTTTTTAATCCCCCTATTTCATCAGCAGGCTGAAATCCAGCGCCTTGACTGAATGTGTTAAGTATCCGAGCGAGATGAAGTTGACCCCTGTTCCTTTGTACTTGTGAAGATTTTCGGGAGTAATTCCTCCGGATGCTTCAGTAATAATGGACGAAGGAGTCATTTCAGCAAATCTTTTTATTTCTTCAGGCGAACGGTTGTCAAACATAATAATGTCAGCCCCTGCCTCAATCGCCTCTAAAAGCTGGGATTCAGTTTCAACTTCCACTTCAATTTTAACGGTATGGCCGATTCTGTTTTTTACTTTGCTGACCGCCTTCCGGATACTTCCGGCAAATGAAATATGATTGTCCTTTATCATGACCGCATCATAGAGTCCGTTTCTGTGGCTTCGTCCGCCGCCGCACTTTACAGCGTATTTATCAAACATCCGCAGTCCGGGTGCTGTTTTTCTGGTATCACAAATAAGCGTTTCAGGACTGTCCAGCAATAGGATGGCATTCCTTGTGGCTGTAGCAATTCCGCTCATTCTTTGAATAAGGTTCAACCCGGTTCGCTCTGCACCGAGGATCGAAGGAATGCTGCCTGAAATGATGGCGACCGCTTCCCCTTTTTCGACCTGCTCGCCGTCTCTTTTAAAAATCCTGATTCCGGCCTGCCCGTCAAGCATCGAAAAAACAATTTTCAATACCATTTCTCCTGAAAAAATCCCGTTTTCCTTCGCCGTTATAACAGCTTCTCCACGGTCAGAATGCGAAAATATTCCGTTTGAGGACACATCTCCATCCCCAAGATCCTCGATTAAAAATTGCCGAAGAGCCTCTTTTACCTTAAGCGGATTCATCGATTCACCTCTAAAGCTTTTTTATTTGGTTGCCATTTGATTTTCCGGCGGGTCCACTCTGTCTGTTTTTCAGGAAAATCCGACCTGAAGTGACAGCCTCTGCTTTCCGTTCTTTCGAGGGCTGCACGGGCAATAAGTTCTCCTGCAGTGATCATATTGGCAAGCTCCATGGTTTCATGGGTCAGTTGGCCGGCATCCCTTGCCTCAAGCTTAAGCTTCTTGAACCAGCCGGATAAATACGTTAAACCCTCTCCGTCTCTTTCAATGCCGGCAAAGCGGTCCATCATCTCCGCTACCTCTTGTTTTGTAGCTGGATAGGTTTGTACTGAAGTGAAGCGGGCAGGTTTTTCAGGAAAGGAAGGAAGAGGCGGAAGGAGGAAAAGATCCTCCGCTATTTTTTTCCCAAATACGATCCCTTCGAGAAGGGAATTGCTGGCCAGCCGGTTTGCACCGTGTACGCCATTACAAGCTGCTTCACCTGCTGCGTAAAGGCGGTGAATACTCGTTCTGCCGGCAAGGTCCGTCTGGACGCCGCCCATCGCAAAATGCATGCCCGGCATGACAGGTATCAATCCTTCTGACAGATTCACTCCTTGCTCCGTACACATCCGGCTGATGTTTGGAAACCGCTTCTGGAAGCCGGTAATTGGTTTGATGTTAAGAAAAACCTGTTCTCCCTTCTGAATGGTGCGGAAAATTTCTCTTGCCACCACATCCCTCGGTGCCAGATCGGCAAGAGGATGGGCTTGCTTCATCAGTCTTCGTCCTGATGTGTCCTGAAGAAAAGCGCCTTCCCCTCTGACAGCTTCGGATATTAACCCCTCCGTCCTTCCGTTCCGGTAAAGCATCGTAGGATGGAACTGCACGAACTCGAGATCCGACAAAATGGCCCCTGCCTGATAGGCGAGGGCGATGCCATCCCCCGTGCTGTTTTTATGGTTAGAGGTATAGCTGTATAGCGCTCCGCAGCCTCCAGTGGCAAGAACCACGGCCGAGCTGTAAATGGAATGCTGTCTTCCCTCCAAATCCACAGCGCGCACACCGTAACAGCTTCCATCCTTTACGAGAAGCTCTGATACCATCATCCCTTCAAGGATCTTTACCTTGCTTCTCGTTTGCTCTGCGAGGAATCCAACAGCCGCCCTCCCTGTCTGATCTCCCCCTGCATGAATGATCCGATTAATGCGGTGGGCCCCTTCCCTGCCAAGCGCAAGGCTGCCGCAGCTCGTTCTGTCTGCCGGCAAACCCATTGAAATCAAGTCACGGATAAGCTTTTCTCCCTCTTTAGCGAGCATTTCAGCTGCATGGGGGTTTGTATGGCCATCTCCAGCCTGCATTGTATCAGCTAAATGAAACTCCCATGAATCGTCCTCTGCAAGGGCTGCTGCAATGCCTCCCTGAGCCATAGCGGAGTTTCCATCATGAAGCTTGCCTTTCGTGACAACGGTTACGTTCAATCCTTCACAAATATAATAAGCAACGGCTAAAGCTGCGATGCCGCTTCCGACAATCAGCACATCAGTTTGCTGCATAGTTTCACCTTACTTTACATGTGTCTTGACACTTATCTTTACATAATTTTAAAATAAGCACAAGAGTTTTTTAATTGGAGGAACCCCTATATGATCTACTTGGATTACGCAGCTACAGCCCCTATGCGGCAGCAGGCGGTTGATGCATATGCAAAAGCGGCGAAAACCGTTTACGGCAATAGCCAGAGCCTTCATGAAGATGGGGGCCGGGCTGCTGAATGGCTCAATGCCTCAAGGAAGAAAATTGCTTCTTTTCTGGGAGGGGAAGCAAAAGGGCTTTATTTCACCGGCAGTGGTAGTGAGGCGAATACACTTGCAATCCGCTCCCTTCTAAACGGAGCAGACACTTATAAAAACGAGATCGTGTCAGGGGGAATGGAGCATGCTTCCATCCGTACGTATCTGGATGATTTAAGCAAATCCGGATATGTCATAAGGAAGGTGCTTCCAGGCGAAAATGGCCATATAGGAGCTGCTGAGGTGGAACCCCATCTATCCAGCCGCACAGCGCTCATTACGGTCCAGCATGCGAACTCAGAAACCGGAATTGTTCATGATATTAAAGAAATCAGCAGGCTTGCTCAGCGCAGCAGCATCCTGTTTCACTCGGATTGCGTACAGACGTTCGGGAAAATTCCCATTCCAGCAGAGGAGTGGGGGCTGAGTGCAGTATCCATCTCGGCTCACAAAATTGGAGGTCCTAAAGGAATGGGGGCGGCTTATATTACGCCAGAAGCAAGATGGAGGCCTGTTATTGAAGGGACAGCCCACGAAGGAGGCTTCCGTCCCGGCACAGCGGACGTGCCGGGGGCCGTTTCTTTTGCAGTGGCGGCAATGGAAACGATGAAGCATATGGACAGAGAATGGACGAAGATGAGAGAATACAGAAAGCATTTAACCACTTTCGTGAACCATACGAAGCTTGGAAAAATAGTTGAAGCGGCAAGACCGGAATTTCAGCTGCCGGGAATCACCGGCATCCTGCTCTCTCATCGTGAGGGGCAGTATGCGATGCTGGCCTGCAGCCAGATGGGCATTGCTGTATCGACAGGAAGCGCCTGCCACGCCGGTATGACGCACCCGCCTCCCGCCCTTCTTGCGCTGGGTATTCCGGAAGAGGAGGCTCATTGTTTTATCAGGGTCTCAGCCGGAGAAGGCACGGCGCTTGCCCATTTAGAGAAACTGGAAGCCATATTATCGGCAGCATGTTCCGGAGCGGAAAGGATGAATCACCTTTGAATTCAAAGATATACGGGGATGAGCGCCGGGAGCGCATTTTGCAATTGCTGAAAAAAAGCCCTGCTCCTATAACCGGGAGCGGGCTTGCTAAAGAAATGAATGTCAGCCGTCAGGTAATCGTTCAGGATATCTCCCTTTTAAAAGCAAAGTCCGAACCAATTGTAGCCACCAGCCAGGGATACGTGTATATGCTCCAGCATGCACCCAGGAAAGCCGCCGAGCGCCTGATCGCCTGCTCTCATCCTCCAGAACGGACGGAAGAGGAATTAAAAATAATTGTCGATTTCGGAGCCGCTGTAAAGGATGTATCCGTTGAGCACCCCGTATATGGAGATATAACAGCCTCCATCTTGGTGCACAGCCGCAAGGAAGCGGATGAATTCCTTGCAAAAATCAAAAACACCCAGTCCTTTTACCTTTCCCAGCTGACAGAAGGAGTTCACATGCATACCATTTCTGCAGATTCGGAGGACATTCTGGATGAAGTGTGCAATGCATTGGACGAAGCAGGGTTCCTTATTAAAGATTAAGCGGATTGTGCGGCAGGCACACAATCTATTGGTACATGGGGTAAAATGCGGATAGAAGCCTTTACCTGAAGCGAATCGAAAAGCACCAGAAAATAAAGAAGCTGAACCGGACAGTCCGGTTCAGCTTCTTTTACGCGTAAAACGCTTTATAGCTTCCAAGAATTTTAACACCGCAGCCAAGAGCTTCAAGCTCATTCACAGCTCCCGGAATCAGCACGCTGTCCATTGCATGCTCTAAGTCAATGATAAAAAAGTAATTGCCAAGCCCGGTTTTCATCGGTCTGGATTCAATTTTGGACATATTCAGCTTTCTCCAGGAAAAGGCAGAAAGGACCTGATGCAGCGTTCCGGACTGATTGGAGGGCAGCGTAACCATGACCGTAGTTTTATCCTTGGCTTCGTAGCCGGGCAAAGTCGGAGGCTTTTCATCCATTGCCGGGTGCAGGATGGCGAAAAGCGTATGGTTGTAGCTGTAGTCATGAATATCCCGCTTAACGATGGATAAACCATAGACTTCCGCAGCCATTTCGTTCGCAATCACTCCCGCGTTTTCCTCGGGATGGGAGCTCACATACTGGGCAGCTGCTCCTGTAGAAGCAGCATGGGAGTGCTCAGCGCTTGGAAATTGCTGATGCAGATACCTGTGGCACTGGGCAATCGCATGGGAATGGGAGACGATTCGCTCAACTTTTTCCCATGCGCCTGCCCGATCAGGATGAACCATAAAGTGCTGGCTGATGGGTACGACCAATTCACCGACAATGTGCAGAGGCTGTTCATGAACCAGGTAGTCCACCGTCAGATTAACGGATCCTTCAATCGCATTTTCAAGGGGAACAATAGCAAAATCCACGTCACCATCAGCAACCGCATCCATGCATGCAGGAATGGTCGCATAAGGAATTTGGATGTTTTGTGAATGAAAAAATGTTGAAACGGCCAAATGGGTAAACGTTGCTTCAGGTCCTAAAAATCCAATGCGATAACTCAATAGTACCAACTCTCCTTAAGCGCCTGATCCAAGAATCTCTACTTTTTCGACAAACTCCATTTTTTTAAAGCGGGATATTAATTGGTTGATATCTACATTCATTCCGTTAATATTCAACGACAGGGTTACGTTCGCTCTGCCCTGAAGCGGAATGGTCTGATGAATGGTCAGAATATTGCAGCCTGCACCGGCGGCAATCCCAAGCAGCTCCGACAGCGTTCCGGAGCGGTCTTCAAGCTGAAAGAACAAGGTAATGATTTTTTCCTTTACGACTGTATGGAATGGGAAAACAGCGTCTCTGTATTTATAAAAGGCGCTGCGGCTGAGGTCTACTCGCTGAACCGCTTCAGCTACGGAGCCTGCCTTTCCCCTCTCCATCATTTTTTTTACTTCCAGCGTCTTTTTCATCGCTTCTGGAAGGACGTCTTCACGGACGAGAAAAAACGTTTCTTCTTTCAACCCTATCACTCCTCCTGGAAAAAAGTAAGTGAAGAAAAGGACAGCACGAGAGGACCCGCGGAACCTCGTGATTTACTCAATATGTACAATGTCCAGGCAATTTGCCTGGACATTCTTTCGTTTCTCAGTCAACAAAATCAAATTCGTAATCAAGCAATCTGACCGTATCTCCGTCCTTTGCCCCTCTTTTGCGGAGAGCTTCGTCCACTCCCATGCTTCTAAGCTGGCGGGCGAAGCGGCGGCTCGATTCTTCCCTGCTGAAATCTGTCATTTTAAATAGACGTTCGATTTTTTCACCTGTAACGTCAAAAACACCTGCACTGTCTCTGGTGATGACAAACGGAATTTCTTCTTCTTCAAGCGTGTAAACAACCCGGTGCACGCCTGGATCTTCCTCTTCCTCGTGAAGAGGGAATTCCGGTGTGTCTTCAAGTGTATCCGCTATTGTGAACAGCAAATCGCGAATCCCGTCTCTCGTTGCCGCTGACACAGCAAACACCGGATAATCCTCCTGAAGCTTTTCTTTAAAAGCTTTCAGGTTTTCTTCGGCTTCTGCAATGTCCATTTTGTTGGCGACAATAATTTGAGGGCGCTCCGTCAGGCGGAGATTGTATTGTTTCAGCTCTTCATTTATTGTTAAATAGTCTTCGTAAGGATCCCGTCCTTCAAGCCCGGACATATCGATCACATGGACAATAACCCTTGTCCTCTCGATATGGCGGAGGAACTGATGCCCCAGTCCGATCCCTGAATGGGCCCCTTCAATCAAGCCCGGTAAATCTGCCATAACAAAGCTGCGTCCATCCTGGGTTTCAACCATTCCAAGGTTTGGAGCGAGCGTCGTAAAATGATAGTCGGCAATTTTCGGTTTAGCCGCCGATACGACAGATAGCAGGGTCGATTTCCCTACACTTGGGAAACCGACGAGACCGACGTCAGCAAGCAGCTTAAGCTCCATGACGATATAGCGCTCCTGACCCGGCTCGCCATTTTCAGCAATCTCCGGTGCCGGGTTGGCCGGGGTAGCAAAACGCGTATTTCCGCGTCCCCCTCTTCCGCCTCTGGCAATGATTGCACGCTGGCCGTGCTCTGTCAGATCCGCTAGCACCTGCTTCGTATCGTCATCCATAACGACCGTGCCAGGCGGAACCTTGACAATCATTTCCTCCGAATTGCGGCCATGCATATTTTTAGACATGCCATGCTCTCCGCGGTCTGCTTTAAAATGTCTCTGATACCGGAAATCCATGAGGGTGCGCAAGCCTTCATCCACTTCGAACACGACGTTTGCTCCCTTGCCTCCGTCGCCGCCTGCAGGACCTCCGTCCGGTACATATTTTTCACGGCGGTACGCAACCATCCCGTTGCCCCCGTCGCCGCCTTTTACATATATCTTGACCTGATCGACAAACATTATGTCTTTCCTCCGTTCTATTAAAACGCCATTACTGTGTATAGAAAATGACAGCCGCTGTAAATTCTTCAGCTGAAATTGTCAGTTCTGATAATTGATTTTTCTTCAGCTTTTGAAAGTATGTATGCAAACCGGCCGTTTCCTTTAGCATGCCATGAAAATCTAAAAAGAAACGGACTTGCCCCATCTCTTCAAACATTTCCATCGTAATGACAAGCTGATTGTCACTCTTTTCGCTCACACACCGATCAAGAAGTCTGAAAAAATCACCGTACCATGCCGAAAGCCATTTATCAATTGAACTCAGATGAAAGGTATCTCCGATTATTTCATATTCAAGGGAAAAGGAATGGCGGTCCCACCCAAAGCTGATCAGCCTCTCTGCGAGCTCGGGGGCCTTCAGATTGCACAGCTTGGACTCCTGCTGGGCTTCAATAATAATTTCTTCCATGATTTCATTGACCCGTTCATATTTTTCAAGAGACAGATTGCCCTTGATCAGCTGCAGGCGGTTCATCCAGTCATGTCGGTAGTGGCTGATGGCTTCAACCATATTCCAGTTTTTACTCTCTTTTGTCATCTGCACTCCACTCTTTCTATTTCTTTTAGGAGCATGTATTGATCCAATGGCAGGTAAATTAGCTGGTTTCTCTAAAATGCAGCATTTCAGAGGAAGAACGTATTTTTGAAAAGTTTACTTGATGAAATTATAGCAAACCTATGAGCTGAATAGAAACGGTTTCTAGAGAAAATAGGGATTAAAGAGGTTTCAGAGAGGATTTCCTGCCTGCCAATGCGTTCGCTGAAAAAGCTCTGTTAAACAAGACGGCTGATTTCCGCTGCAGCTGTCCGGTATGATCAGGGCGGGGGCTGTGCCTCCTCAGCTCTTTGCATGTGCGCAGCCACACCTGTCACGCTGCTCCCGCAGGAGTCTCACAGCTTGCTCCATTCAACAGGTGCTTTATACTTTATCACTGTAAAAAAAAAAGAAACTCTAGCCCTTATTCAGCTAGAGTTTCGGTTGAATTAAGCTTCTTGAGCTGCAGGGTATACGCTCACTTTTTTGCGGTCGCGGCCGAAGCGTTCGAAACGCACTACACCGTCAACTTTAGCAAATAGAGTGTCGTCACCGCCGCGGCCAACGTTCTCACCAGGATAAATCTTTGTACCGCGCTGGCGGTAAAGGATGGATCCTCCACTTACGAATTGTCCGTCAGCACGTTTAGCGCCAAGACGTTTCGATTGTGAATCACGGCCGTTTTTTGTGGAACCTACTCCCTTTTTGGAAGCGAAAAATTGAATGTCCAATTTCAACATGAGGTTCACCTCCTACCTTTGCAGAATGGTAACGCGAATGTATTCTCCATATTGATCTTCAATCGTCTTCATGGAGACAAGCATGCCCTCCAGCAGCAGCTGGCCTTTTTGAAAAGCTTCACCTGCTGCTGATTCAGGCCACTCAAAGGACAAATACCCGTGCTCCTGATTCATTTCCAACACAGGCTCGAGACCGGTAAGCGCAATGACTGAATTGATCGAGCCAAACGCAACGCAGGATGCACCTGCACATACCAGATCTTTGCCCGTATCATCAAAATCAGCGTGTCCCGACATAGTGAAGGATTGAATGGAACCGTCCTCAGAGCGGTTCACTGTAACGTTTATCATAGGATCAAGCCTTACGCGTTGATTTTTTCAATAACAACTTTAGTGTATGGCTGACGATGACCTTGTTTTTTACGCTGGTTCTTCTTCGCTTTGTATTTGAAAACAACCAATTTTTTCGCACGGCCCTGTTTTTCAACCTTTGCCGTAACGGTTGCTCCGGATACTAGAGGGCTTCCAACTTTAGCGTCGTCGCCGCCTACGAATAAAACCTTGTCAAAAGTAACTGTTTCACCTAGCTCGCCTGCCACTTTTTCAATGTAGACTGCTTGGCCTTCCGCTACTTTAATTTGCTTTCCGCCAGTTTCGATAATTGCGTACATTCCACTGCACCTCCTATTTATACTCAGACTCGCCAGTGTACAGGTGAACAGCCATGAAGCTCACAGCGATTGCTTAAAACCTGCATCCGAGCGGTTGTAGCCACGGGTGCTACAAACAGTAACATATGAATATTACCAGAACATCGTTCTATCTGTCAATATTCTTTTCCTGATTCGCGATTCGTTCAAGAATTTCTTTTTCACTTCCTGTGTGGCGGAGTGAATAGCCCGGCCTGTCCATTTCAGCAGAAGTAATCATGATCCGAAAATGCAGACTTTGCTCAAGCTCTTCTCTTCTTTTATGTAATTCAGCCGCCACCTCAGAGTCTGCCTGTACCCAGACTGCCTCATAGTCCATATAGCGGCAGCTTTGCAGCACCCTCTCAAGGCTGATGATGGCGGTTTCGGCAGATTCCACCCTTCCGTTCCCGCTGCAGACCCTGCATGGAGCGGATAAAAGCGTGCTTATATCTTCACTCGTCTTTTTCCTCGTAATCTGGAGCAGGTTCAGCTCTGTAAATCCAATGATTCGGGTTTGGATGCGGTCCCGCTCGAATTGCTTCTGCATAATAGAGAGGATGCTCTCCTGATCGGCAGCGTCCTTCATGTCTATAAAATCAATGAGAATAATCCCGCTTAAATTTCTTAGCCGTATTTGCCTTGCCGCTTCTGAAGCCGCTTCTCTGTTGGTTTCGAGAACTGTGCGGCGCTGAGAGTCTTTGCCTGTGTATTTTCCTGAATTTACATCGATGACATGCAGGGCTTCTGTTTTTTCGATCAGGAGATAGGCCCCGTTTTTCAGCCATACCGCTTTTTTCTGAAGCTTCTGTATTTCTGCATCAAGGGTATCGTAAACTTCAGAGCCGTCTCTCATGAAAAGCACTTCCGTTGCTGCGTCCTCCGGCAGCTGCCTCTTCAGGCGCCCGGCCAGCCCGGCCTCGCTGCAGTGAATAGACCCGTAGGCAGTGAGAGGCCGTTCTGATACGATGGCCTCCAGCAGATCACCGCCTGATTTCATTTCGGCCGGCGCTTTAGCCGAGGCAGGCAAAAGAAGCTCCTTCCACTGGTTTTTAAGCTCAGCGAATTCCTTTTCCAATTCTTCATTCGTCAACGCAGCCGCTGCAGTCCGGATCAGAATGCCTTCTCCATTTCGAAGAAGAGCATTCCCCCATTCTCTTAATCTCTTTTCATCCGATTCAGCTAACTTTCTGGACACAGTCATTTTGCCTCCAAAAGGCATGTAAATAAATGCATGGCCCGGAATTTCAATATTCGCCGTTAAAGCCGGACCCTTCCATTCATCCCCTTCTTTTTTGATCTGGACAATCAGCTTTTGCCCTTCATGTAAATAAGAGGAGACCGGTTTTTTTGATTCGGCGAGCCTGTATTCAGGCAGGTCCTCCACCCTGATAAATCCATTTTTTTCAAGTCCTATATCAACGAATGCAGCCTGCATTCCTTTGATTACTTTCTCGACCTTCCCGAGATAAATACTTCCGGCCTTGCCTTGCCGGCTGGATCTGATGATTTTCACATCTGTCAGTTTTCCATGCTCAAACAAAGCAATCCTGTTTTCCTGCTGACTGGTTTGTACAATTAGCGTTTTCACCGATTTCCCTCTTTTACGCTCATTTTCCCCCATTTACTCACTTTTTTCAGCGGAAGTCAATACGCATAGACAAGTTCCTCAATTCTCGAATTCGTGCGCTTCTCGGAAAAGAACGCGTGCAGAAGTTCATTTTCATCCAGTTCCGACCACTTATCTCCTTCACGATAAACGATGATGGGATGCTTGCAGCCTCTCTTAAACCTGGACATCACGGCCAGCAGTTCTTCATCGGACTCCACATTTAGAGGATCGAGCTTTTGGATGGCTTTCTGGCTTCCATAGTAGCGGTCCATCAAAAACCGGAGATGAACAAACCGCCGCTGCTTATACTCATGATATAAGCTGTAGCATAAAAAGACGGTAATCATCCATAAATTCAGCTGAAATGGGAAAAGGGTGAGGACCGCCAGCTTGTAAACAATTAAAAAACAGGCAGAAAAAACGATCATTTGCTTATGCGCCGCCGGAAAGGGCTTATAAAGGGAAAACAGGATAAACAGAAGCTTCCCCCCATCAAGAGGCCAGATTGGAAGAAGGTTAAATAGAAAAATGGAGAGATTATAAAACGTGAAAAGCGAAAAATCATCCGGCGATACGAGGCCCGCAAGATACATCATCCAGACGAACCCCTGCATAAGAATATGCTGGCATGGGCCTGCAAGGATGACAGCGAGCTCCTCTTTGATGGAACGGTTGCCGTGCTCCTCCATTTCTGCAGCACCGCCAAATGGCAAAAGCACAATCGACTTCACTCTCCATGAAAAATAAACCGCACATACGGCATGCCCAAGCTCGTGAATCAAAACGATGATCAAAAGAAGGGCAAGCGTTTTAAACTGGGCCGTTGCTGCGCTGATTGCCATCATAACCCACATAAAAGGGTGAATGTGGATTTTCCGGAGCAAAGACCCGTATTTAGTCAAAGGAAATCACCTTATTCGGGTCAACAAAGCTGCCGCCCTGCTTGATTGCAAAATAATACGTTCCCTTTTTATTTTCATTCACCTTAATTGTCCCGACTTCCTTGCCCATTTTTACAAAATCATAAAGAGCAACATCCACTGCGTTAAGATTCCCGTACCACGTTTCACTGCCGTCTGCATGCTGAAGGACGACAGTCAGACCGGTATCCGGCTGCTGGTCCGCAGCAATAACGATCCCTTCGTTCATCGCTTTTACAGCCGGCTGAACAGTCTCCACCAACACGCCCTGGCCGTTCGCTTTAAAATTTTCCATCACCTTACCTGAAGCAGGCAAAGCAAACTCCGTTTTTGGGGACAGCTGCTCCGGAACCCCTTCATTTGGAGCGGCTTGAAACAAGGCAAGCGGGTGGCCAAACTGCTTCTGATACCAGGCTGAAACCGAAGCAAATTGAAATTCCTGGCTTAAAGCCGTTTCGACCGTTCCCCGGACAGGATCAAGTTTTGCGGTATGGTCCTTAAAAACGACCGCCATCGCCAAAACGAGACAGGCTGAAAGAAACAGTTTAAAAAGAAACACTTCGGGCTTAAACAAAGGGTGGCCGGCTTCCTTCAGCGTATCCGGTCCACCCTCATAGGACTGAAGAATTCCTGTATATTTTTCCTCTTCTTCAACAAAGGCTTCTTTTTTCCAGATTAATGGACTATCTGCTTTTTCCGCAGAAGGTTTTGCTTTTCTTCTTCTCGCCATCCGTCTCCTTATTTCATCGGCCCTTCTGGACATCCGCATCCTCCACCCTCTACTAATCATTTGTACAAGTCTATGACTTGTCCGGCGGAAATATGTTTTCTTCAGCATGAAAAAAGCCAGGCGGCGGTGCGCCTGCTCAAGGGATCTGTTTCCTCTGGGGTTCATGCTGCGATTAGTAGGCTGACGGGGGCTTCTAACAGAGTTGCTGTGCCTCCTATGCTGCCTGAAGTGGAAAGGATCACCGATGCGGCTGATACGAACATGGCCGTACATGACCTATCTGACTTACAGGCTTACGGGCGCTTTTAACAGAGTTGCTGTGCCTCCTATGCTGCAAGAAGTGGAAAGGATCACCGATGCGGCAGACACGAATATGGCCGTACATGACCTATCTGACTTACAGGCTGACTGGCGCTTTTAACAGAGTTGCTGTGCCTCCTATGCTGCCTGAAGTGGAAAGGATCACCGATGCGGCAGACACGAACATGGCCGTACATGACCTATCTGACCGGGGGAGTGGTCGGTTAGAGGAGTTGGTGTGCAGCAGCGGGGCTTGCTCCTATTGCTAGTAACGGACCTAGCTTTGGCGAATTTTGTCGAAAAGTAATTATATCGAAAGTACGGACAATAAAATGAGGAGTACGGACAATAAAATAAAAGTTAGGACAATAAGTTGAGGAGTACGGACAATAAAACAGAAGTAAGGACAATATCCTGATCATCCTCCCCTGAAACAGCTTCACAAGTATAAAAATCAGCTATGAAAAGTGCTCCCATCGCTAAAAATGTGAGTAAACGGTCTTATTGCCTTCAAAAAAGACCTGAAAAGTGCCCGCATGCTTATCCGCCAACTAAGTCCTCACGCTTCATTTCCCGCTTATTCGAAGATTCGGTCTGATGGGAGTCAAAAGGACGCCCCCCACCGCTCCGGACCGCTCTTCTCGCTGTTCAATCTCCGAAATAAACCCTGCTGTGAGAAAGCGTAAATGAAGCCCCGGCGCAAAAAAAAGCAACCCCCTTACAGGGATTGCTTCTGCATAGCCTGGCCCGGTTAAACCCTGGCCCCAAAGAACTTTTTAATTTTATCAATAAAGCCCAGATCCTGCGGATCGAGTGCCTGCAGCGGAACGGATTCGCCGAGGATTCGTCTGGCGATGTTCCGGTAGGCAATAGAGGCGCGGTTATTCGGATCCATCGCGATTGGTTCTCCGCTGTTGGAAGCTTTGATCACCTGATCATCATCGGCCACAATGCCGAGCAGATCAATGGAAAGATGCGCCACAATTTCATCCACATCCAGCATGTCGCCATTCTGGACGAGGTGATTGCGGATCCGGTTGATAACAAGCTTCGGCGGCTCAATGTCTTCTTTTTCAAGAAGTCCGATGATCCGGTCTGCATCTCTGACTGCCGATACTTCCGGGGTCGTGACGACAATCGCCTTGTCTGCTCCGGCTACAGCATTTTTAAAGCCTTGCTCAATTCCAGCCGGACAATCGATTACGATATAATCATAGTCCTGCTTGAGTTCATCGACGAGTTTTTTCATCTGCTCGGGCGAAACGGCGGATTTATCGCTCGTCTGTGCGGCCGGCAGCAGGTAAAGCAAATCATCAAACCGTTTATCCTTCACAAGTGCCTGGTGGATTTTGCAGCGCTCTTCGACAACATCTACTAAATCATAAATAATCCGGTTTTCGAGTCCCATTACCACATCGAGATTACGCAAACCAATATCGGTATCAATCAGACATACCTTTTTGCCCAGTATGGCCAGGGACGTTCCTAAATTGGCAGAGGTAGTGGTTTTCCCAACCCCGCCTTTTCCAGAGGTTACAACAATCGCCTCTCCCACGGTTACATTCCCCCCTCAAGCGTAGTTATATCAGGTCTTACATACATTACATTTTGGAGCCGGTCTCTTTTCATGTGCCCTTCATCGTCTATGTACGCACACTCCATCCCGTGTTCCTCTGCATGGATACGCTCAGGAGCCTGATTAAGAGAATCAAAGATTTTAAGCTGTGCCGGTGCCATGACAGACGCGGCGATAATCGCCCGGCTGTTTCCGCTGTACCCTGCATGTGCCATACCTCTCAGGACGCCGAGCACAAATATGCTGCCGTTCGCAATGACTGTGCCGCCGGGATTGACATCCCCGATTAAAAGAAGATCCCCTTCCACGTGCAGCACTTGTCCGGAACGGACAATTCTTGCAGCTTTCACAACCTCGGCCTCTTTTTTCAGCCTGTTGGCCTCTTCTTTTGTCACAACATCAGACTCGATCTGTTCGACGACAAGATTTTTCTTTTTTCGGATGGTTGTTTTCACCGTTTGCTGCTGCTCTTCTGTGAGAAGGCGCTTGCCGGACTTAACGCTCACCCCGATTAACGGGCCGTTTTCCTGTACGTATTGCTTTGAGGAAAGCATCTCTTCCAGTTCGGAGATCAGCGTTTCATACGTACAGCCATCATCTAAATAAAGAGTGAGGCCATCCTTTGTTCCTTTTATTGTCACATACTGCTGTTTTTGGGCTTTCACGATGTTCACCTCAATAGCATTACAAATTCGACAAACCGATCCGATTCTCCTTTTTTGCCGGTAACAGCTGCCCGGTCAATATTCCCTGCTGTAAAAGAGAGAATACGGCAGGTCTGGTTAGTCCTCTGTTTGCCTTCTCAGAGCAGTCAGGAACGTTTTTAAAGGAAAAATCATGACAAGACCCGCAATTGAATTTACGGCAAGCGTCGGAAGCAGTCTCCGGTTGGTAAATTCATAGAAATTGAGCGGATTTAAGCTGATAATCAGCTGAATTCCATATATATAGAATTCAAAAAGGCTAATGGCGAGCATCCCCACCAGTAATACAACGAAGGCATTGTTCTGAAGAACTCTAAGCGCTCTTCCTGCCATATACGTCAAAAAGGGATAGGCAATCAGATAGACTCCAAGTATTTCTGTGTAGACAATATCATGGAGCAGGCCGAATATGGCAGCATAGGGAATGGCAAAGCTGTCTTTAACGTAAACCGATATGAAAATTAACAGGAGCAGAACGAATCTCGGGATGTAAAACATATCCTCCGAAAAGGCTGGGACCAGAAACAAATCACCTGCTGTACTCTCCATAATAAAGAAAAACAAGACAACAAGCGGAAGAAGAAATCTCCTCAATTGGATTCCTCCTCCGCTTCACCGTCACTGACATCCCCTTCTGGAGGCACAGGGGCATCACGTTTAGCAATAAAGACGTTATCAACATCATATAGATCAGCTGCAGGTTTCACGTAGGCCATTTTCGTCAAGCCGTAGGAATCGGGCTGTACGTCTTCCACCGTTCCTATCAGGAGACCGCCTGGAAACACGCCGCCATTTCCGGCCGTAACGACCTTTTGTCCTTTTTTGATATCCATGCTTGTGTTGATGTTCCGGTACAGCAGCATTTCTTTTTTCTCATCATAGCCCGCAATGAGACCGAAAATCTCTTTGTCCCCCTCAACGATTGCAGGCACCTGGTTCACCCGGTCCTGGGCGCTTAGAAGCTGAACAGTGGAGGTAAATTCATTCACGCTTTTAATTTTTCCGATGAGCCCTTTGCCGGTCATGACCGCCATATCCTCGGTCACCCCATTTTTGTTTCCGCGGTCGATTGTAATGTACTCATACCAGCGGTCAGGGTTTCTGGCAATAAGCGTTCCCGTAATCGGCTCATATTTGCTCAAGTCTGTTTTGGCGTCAAGGTCGGTCCGAAGCTCTTCATTTTCTTTTCTTAGGCGCTGAACCTCGGAATCGAGGCTTGCATATTTTTCAATTCTGGACTTTAAATATTGATTTTCATCATATGTATTCTTCAAATCTGACATTCCTTCAAAGGCACCGCCGAAAAATTGGGCAGGCTTATGAAAAACAGATTGAAATACACCGGTCGTATCTTTGACAAACTTCTCGGGCCAGGTGAGTTCTCGGTCGCCTTTTAGAGAAAAGCCAATTAATGCAACGAGCAAAATGACGCTTGCCAGCAGCAGAATGAGTCGTTTGTTCATAAAAAAAGGCGGCATCATTTACACCTCTTCACATTTAGAATTCCTTTTCCTTACAATTATGCCTGAAAAGCATTCGGCGCCTCTTTAAAGAGACACCGAACGAATATACCTTCAGCGGAAATTTTTTGTTTTTCCTTTGAACAAATGAATATGCTCCAGAGCTTTTCCCGTTCCGATGGCGACGCAATCAAGAGGATTCTCAGCGATCAGAACAGGCATGTTGGTCTCCTCGCTGATGACTTTATCCAGGTTGCGGAGCAAAGCTCCTCCTCCTGTTAACACAATGCCGCGGTCCATAATATCGGCCGCCAGTTCAGGCGGAGTTTTTTCAAGCGTATTTTTTACCGTATCAACAATCGTGTACACCGTATCACGAAGGGCTTCAGCAATTTCCTTCGCCGTAATTTCGATGGTTTTCGGAAGACCCGTCAGCAAGTCCCGGCCGCGAATTTCCATATTGTCTACACTCTCATAGGATCCGGCAGAACCAACTTCCATTTTAATCGCTTCTGCAGTACGGTCCCCGATCATCAGGTTGTACGTTTTCCGGATATAATTAATGATGGCGTCGTCCATTTCATCCCCAGCTACCCGGATGGACTGGCTTGTGACAATTCCCCCAAGTGAAATGATTGCCACTTCCGTCGTACCGCCGCCGATGTCCACAACCATGCTGCCTGTAGGCTCCCAAACAGGGAGGTTTGCACCGATCGCAGCGGCAAAAGGCTCCTCTATCGTGTAGGCATCCCGGGCGCCGGCCTGTCTTGTAGCATCAATGACTGCGCGCTCTTCAACTGCCGTGATGCCGGATGGCACACAGACCATAACGTATGGCTTTCGTGAAAAAAGGCTTTTGTTTTTCGTAGCTTGCTTTATGTAATACTTCATCATTGTTGCAGTTGTCTCATAATCAGCAATTACGCCATCTTTCATCGGCCGCAAAGCAACCACGTTTCCCGGAGTCCGGCCAATCATATTTTTAGCATCGTTTCCGACGGCAACGATGGATTTGGTATCTGTTTGCAGTGCCACAACTGAAGGCTCACGGAGAACAATTCCTCTTCCTTTTACAAACACGAGGGTATTCGCTGTACCTAAATCTATTCCAAGGTCTCTAGTACCAATTCCAAACATTCATGTATCTCCCTTTCTGAAACGAATCACTTTTTTATTTATAAGGATGTCGTGCAATGAAAAAACTCATAAACCTTATTATAACGTAATTTGTCAAAAAAAAAAGTGAAATTCAGGTTACAAATAGCCTTTTTCCTTTAAGCTGATGTATTTTCTGTCACCAATGATCAGATGATCCAGCAATTCAATTCCAATCATTTTTCCGCATTCGGATAAACGTTTCGTCACTTCAATGTCTTCACGGCTGGGGGAAGGGTCCCCTGAAGGGTGGTTATGGATGCAGATAAACGAAGCAGCGGAGCGCCTGAATGCTTCCTTGAACACCTCCCTCGGGTGGACGATGGAAGCATTCAAGCTCCCAATAAAAACGGTGTGCTTATGAATGACGTGGTTTTTCGTATTGAGGTATAGACAGACAAAATGCTCCTGCGTCAGAAACCGCATTTCTTCCATTACATAGTTGGCTCCGTCCTGCGGCGACCTGATGACATATCTTTCTTCGTTTGAAAGCTTGAGAATTCTTTTTCCGAGCTCCATTGAAGCAAGAAGCTGGGTGGCTTTCGCCTGGCCGATTCCCGAAATCGAAGTCATCTCTTCAATCGAAGCATCCTTAAGGAGCTTCAATCCTTCAAAATGGGCGAGCAGTCTCGAAGCAAGCTGAAGAACAGACTCGCTTGCAGAGCCCGTTCTCAGCAGGATGGCAATAAGCTCCTGATTGGAAAGATTGCCCGGTCCATCGTTCAAAAGCCTTTCTCTCGGTCTTTCTTCTGCAGGGAAATCACGGATTTTAAGCAATGATGGATTCATTGTTCCTCCTTTTCCCTTTTGCGCTCATCTTTGCTAACAGGAAAACCCTATCTCTCTTAATTCACGGATCAGTCTGGAGACCGGGAGCCCGACTACGGAAAAGTAATCGCCGCTGATTTCCTTTACGAATGCTTTTCCCAGTCCCTGGATGCCATAGGAGCCTGCTTTATCAAGCGGTTCGCCCGTTTCAGCATAAGCTTGAATTTCTTCTCCGGACAAATTCCAGAATGTTACGTCTGTTGAAGTAAAAAAGGACTTTTCCTTTTTTCCTCTGAAAATGGAAACTCCGGTCAGCACCCTGTGAGTCTTGCCTGAAAGCTGTCCTAACGTTCGGATGGCATCTGATTCATCCCGCGGTTTGCCGAGAATCTGCCCGTTCAAAACCACAGCTGTATCCGCAGCGACAATAAAGGAGTCGGGAAAAGATTCTGCAATATGCATGGCTTTTCTCCTTGCAAGCTGCTGAACCGCTTCTTCAGGAGACACCTCTCCTTCAATGGTTTCATCGACATCGGTAATGATTACATTGAACGGAATTTGAAGACCTTCCAGCAATTCTTTTCTGCGGGGCGAACCAGAAGCTAAAATAAGGTGCTGCTTTAAATGTACCTGCATAAAATAAACATTCATCCTTTCAAAAAGTGATTCTAAAGGGAGATACAGAAGTATCGTATCAAATAGCCCAATGAAGCACAATTTCTGAAATACGCCATTTACCGTGCCAAATCTGTTTTTTACCTGCCTTTTGTTTTTGCATGGTGTTTTTTCAGAACGATCCCGGCGGACAGCACAAGAATCATCAGGAGATACAGGACAAACCACCACAGCGTCCAGTATTTAAGGACGAAATTATTGAAATCTACCAGGCTTTCGTGTGTTTTATTTGCCATGATCCAGACAAACAGAGCAGATGGAAGGATAAAGGGTCGATAGGTGGAATGCTTTGTAAGAGTTTTAAATCCAAGCATTGCAGACTGCAGGCAAAACGTAATTTTAACAAAAATTCCAAATATCCAAAATACGCCAATCAATACTTCAACCCGTTCAAAAAGCTTCACAATGGTAATGTCCCTCATCATTTCAAAGGTGGAATAGGTTTGTCTTATGACAAGGTCATAGCCCTGAATGCCGATACTCAGCAGCACGATGACAGATAGGATCACCCCCCCAATGAGCAAGCCCGCCAAATACGTTCTTCCAAGTTTGTTTTTATCGCTCACATACGTAAAAACACACGACATAAGTATAATTTCAATAAATGGAAAGCCAAGGACTGTATACGCTCCATGCCAGATTGCGTGGAAGCCCCGTGAAAAATAGGGCTTTAGGTTCGCAAGTTCAAATTGATTCATAACTAGTAGAACAGAAAACAGCAGCAGGAGGATCATGACAGGAGTAAAAAATTCATTGACTCTCGCAACGTTGTTTAACCCGAAAAAAACGGAGTACATCACAACCAGCAAAATGAGGATTTGAAAGACGGCAGGACTGCTTTCAGGGCTTATGGAGCTGGTCATAAAGTTGCTTAAGTTTCTTAAAATGTATGCCGCAAGGTGCAGGGCGTAAAAAATGATAAGGACATTTACCAATACACTTGCATGCTTTCCAAGCACCTTTTCACAAACTTCAAATATAGATGCGTAATGATATTTTTTCAAAAGAAGGATTAAGGCAAAATTTAAGAGAAGTCCGATAACGAATGCAAGAATCATTGATAACCATGCTTCATTTTTGGCAAAGCCTGCAGTGAGACCCGGTGCCATTAAAACAGAGCTGCCCGTTATAAAACTGATGGTGATGTATAAGAGCTGCCGCTTGGAAATCACTTGATTCATGGCTGGTCTCCCCCTTCAAACAGGATAGAATAAAGAGGGTCAAGCGCAGCTGAAATCCATTCATCTACTGGAAAAACCTCGATTTGGAAAAAAGAGAAAATGCCATATCCAGCAGTGAAGAACCAGACAATCGCAAGCACTGCCTTGTATTTTTTATTTTTCATAAACACTCTTCACCCTCAACCCAGTCTGTTCAATGCTGATATCCACTGCCGGTTCAAGCTTTGCTGTTTTATAAAGCTGTTCCCATTGTTTTTTCATTCTCCTCCAGTCTGAATAATGATTTTCATAAAGCAGCTGTCCAAGCCCTAATGGATCTGAACCAGAAGAAACGGTTTTGGAAAAGGTTTTTTGCATCTCTTCTTTAAGTTTTTGCTCTGCTTTTTTTTCGATTTCTTTAAGGCCGCTGCCTTTTTCCAGAATAACGGGACATGTTACCTCTTGAATCACTGCTTTCGCTGAAATTCCAGCTGTATAAAGCAGTGGCTCCAACGAACTGACCCTGATCCGCCCTTTCGTCTGCTTAAACCGGAGCCCAACCTGCTCTCCCGGGTATCCGGGGCAATCGACACTGGTTTCAAATTCTGCTGCTTTACCTGTCAGCAAAGCCCATCCGCGTGATTCCTCCTGTGTAAACCATCCCGAGAGTTTACGATCCCCAAAGTATGCAAGCCCCGTCATTTCAAACATCTTTTGATCACCATCAATTTGTTCAAGCACAGAGGTTTCAGAAGCATCCATCTCGATTTTCTTTCTAATTCCCGGTATGACGGGATCTATGTATGAACCGAAGCTCCAGCGGACAACATCCTGGATTTCAATTCCTCTCTCCAGCCCCATGCTGCCCCCGTATATTTCAATTCTTCTGCTGATGGAGAGGGCAGGCATATTCTGAATTGGCAGATATACAGAAAGGATTTCCTTTGCAGAGCTTTCCTTTGCAACGAACATATTGATGTTATCCCTAATTTGGTAATAACGCTCCAGATAATCAATAATCGGGAGAAACCCTTTCTTTCTCGCGAGCTGCTCACCAATCAGAATAACGGACACATGAGAAAAATAGACTTTGCGAGAAAACAGATTTCTGGCTTTTTCCATGATTTCTGTAATGTTTCGGCCAGTAATAGTATAGGTAAATACAGATCCACCCGTACCTCCCGAATCATTTGCGCCTTTCGACTTTGCTGTAGCACCCGGATTAACGAGCTGCATGGACATACTGAGGCCCTCGGAACTTTCATCAAAACCGAGTCCGGAAATAATAGCAAGTTCGTTCAATTCTACTCTTCCACAGGATGCCAGCAAAATGCATATTGCTATTAGGAGCGGCCATTTTTTCATTGCGCACCACCGTTCTCCTGCCTGGCTTGGAGCCGCTTATACAGCTTTGTATTCGTAATCCATAGAGGCATTCTTAAAAAGCTGTCCTTCTGATCATCCAGTTTGAAAGGAGCAAACGGCTGAAAGTAAGGAACACCGGCAGACTCAAGCGATGCAAGATGAATGACGAGAGCGATAACGAATAAAGTCATTCCATATATTCCAATGGTTGAAGCGGTCACCATTAAGGCAAAGCGCAGCAGCCGGCTGGCGCCTGCAAATGAATAATAAGGAGCAACAAAGCTCGAAATCGCTGTCAGCGATACGACGATAACGATTCCAGGGGAGACAAGTCCTGCTGCAACCGCCGATTCCCCTATTACGATCGCACCTACAATCGATACGGCAGAACCGACCGGACGGGGCATACGGACCCCTGCTTCCCTTAAAATTTCAAAAATGACCTCCATTAAAAGGGCTTCAATGAAGGCAGGAAAAGGAACCCCTTCTCTCTGAGCAGCCAGACTGATTAACAGTTCAGATGGGATCAGCTCCTGATGAAATGTTGTCACAGCTATATAAGTAGCAGGAAATGCAAGGGATATGATATAGGCAAGGAGCCTGATGACCCTCACAAGGGAAGCAATATCATAGTTTTGATAGTAATCCTCTGCAGCTTGGAAAAACGACCAAAACGTCGCTGGGGCAATTATGCAAAAAGGAGTGCCTTCCATCAGGATGATTACTTTTCCTTCGGTAAGAGCAGATGCCGCAACATCCGGCCTTTCCGTAGATAAAAATAGCGGGAAGGGCGTAAACAGGTTATCCTTAAGCAATTCCTCAATCATGCCCGTTTCGAACAATTTATCTGTTTCCAGTGTAGACAGCTTTGAATGGAGGTGATTGAGCACCTTTTTATCTGCAAGTCCTTCAACATATCCGATAATCAGCTTCGTTTGCGTAATTTTCCCTGCAGTCATGGATTGGAAATGAAGAAGCGGTGTTGAAATTCTTCTTCTGATCAGCGGAAGATTTTCAGAAAGAGTTTCCACGAATCCTTCCCTGGGCCCCCGGACCATTGTCTGTGACTGGGGTTCTTCGATCGTACGCGATCTCCAGGATGTCAGAGGAATTGAATAGGCTAAAGACAGCCCGTCTGCAAAAAGCAAAACTCCCCCTCTTAATAGAGAATCCGTTGATTCATTAAACTCCGTCAGATGCTGCATTCCTGCAGAAACCGCGAGCGTATCTTTTATCCATTCCGGACCGCCCACTGGAATATCCTGCTGCAGCTTCTGAAGAATAGGAGCTACGATAAATTCTTCAATTTGCTGTCTGTCTGTCATATTCTCAAGATAAACGATCATAAAGGAAAACGATTCTCGCTCATACAATTGAACAATTAAATCATCACTATTTCCGAACAGTTTGACAAGTGTCGCTTCATTCTCATATAACCGATCCGAAACCGGAAGAGCGGCCCATTCCGACCTCTTTTCATCAAGCTCCCTGATCCGGTCTTTCTTCATTTTCAGATTTACCATAGAGCGCCCCTCCTCCCGGAACATTCGCTGCCAATAGTATGCTTCACAGAATTTTCCTTATTCAGCTATTTATGGCGGGCTGCACTAGTTGACGGGATTTGGAACGTGACGGATGGAATCAATGCTAATGCAAGGGGGCTAAGCGGCAAAACCCTGGAAAACAATAGGGGATACAGGCCCGGGTGAGTGGATGTGTTGCATGATCTGAAGGACATTAGGGGGAATAGCGGGTAGAACGTTGCTGGATAAAGGCTCGTTTAAAAAAACAATGACGGCTCTAGGGCCGCCACGAAATGCCAATCTGACTTTTTTGCTTTCTATTTATGGGCAAGCCGTTTATTTCCCGACGTTTAGCCCATCCAGAATCATTTGCTGAGCCTTCCAGCCGCTTGCTGGCGAAGACTCTTTAGACAGCTGGCTGACAGCTTCAAGCAGGCTGCTGCTTAAAGAAGGCGAGGCGGATTTTATCTCTTCTGCTGCTTTTAAAGCTTCTTTCAGCTTACCTGCATCCAATTGGCTTCCATTAATGGCGGCTATGGCAAGCCCGGATGCATCTCCAACAGCTTTTTGCATATCTGCCGCAGCTTTTTCAGAGCCAGCCACTTCCCATTGGGCCTGCTTGCCTCCCCATGCGTCCAGCTTGCTTTCCTGATAAACCTTGCTCAGCCCGGCTGTTTCCTCCTTGGAAAGGCCAATTCCTCCATATACAAAGAACGAACCGTCCTCCTCACGGATGGCAGCTGCATACCCTTTGCCTTTTATTTCTCCTGCTACCTGATCAGCGGAAGCTTTT
Source organism: Metabacillus sp. 113a (assembly GCF_050107635.1). Classification (NCBI taxonomy): domain Bacteria; kingdom Bacillati; phylum Bacillota; class Bacilli; order Caryophanales; family Bacillaceae; genus Metabacillus; species Metabacillus sp. 113a. The sequence continues at coordinate 41,187 of NZ_JBNILJ010000003.1, forward strand.
GAGGAAAATTTTCCATTCTGCACAACATAGGAAGTCAGATTTCCTGTCACAGCTTTTGCTCCATCTGCCGGCTTAGCATCAAGTGCGGCCGGAGCGGTTTCCCCTTCGCCTGCAGAGCCCTCCGTTTGAACAGCAGCCGGCATCTCATCATTGGAAATCACATTGAGCGCGATAAAACCAAACGAAACGCCTAATACAACAGCGACAATCACCGTAAATAAAAATTGTTTAACCGGGAACAGACGATCCTGGAGACCTGAGCTGCTTTCGCCCGCAAATGAAAATCCTTTCTTCTTTTCTTTTTTCTGAATGAGCACCTTAGGATCCTCTTCATATACTTCCGCGTCGTCATCAGGCAGCACCCAGTTAAACTCGTCTTTTTTCTCCGAAGCTGCGGCTGACTCTTTAGCAGCATTTTCTTCCCATGAAGAAAAAGGAATAACGGTCGGCTTCACCGATTCCCCGTTCATATTTATTTTAATGGTCCTTCCTTTTTTCTGCTGCTTGTCCATTTGCTCACCGCCCCTGCTGGCCATTTTCTTTCATGCTAGCATAGGAAATATAAAAAAAAACAAGACCTGTGTCGTCTTGTTTAAAAAGCTTTCGCCATCTATTCGGCTGATTCGCCAATGTTTTCAGTGGACGGAGATTCAAACGGATCTATGACGCTGCCGGGATTCGTTTTCGGAAACGGCGGCAGATCATCCTTCAGCTCTTCTAAGTTCGGCATATAGTAAGCAGAAACAATCACATCATATTTCAGCGTCTCCTCCACAGCTTCTTCCGGTATTGCTGTTTCCGGATTTGAAAGCGCCACAGACTCGATTTGGGTGATTCGCTTTAACGATTCCAGCGTTTCCAGAAATCGTCGAACGGAGCTGTAATCATCGGATTCAAGAGAAACCGTAACTGAAATTTTTTCCATCCCTGATGGAAGGGATGGTTCATCGGAAGCAGGCTGCGCTTCCACAGCCTTCTCTTCTTCTGACCCTTCTGCCGGTTCATCCGTCTCGTTCCCGGCATCAGCCGCTTCGTTCTCAGCGGTCTCTTCAGCCGAGCTGTCTTCCTCCGGTGCCTGCTCAGCTGTTTGATCAGAAAAGGTCTCATCAGCGAAGGCTGCTGATTTCACGGTGCTTCCGGATAGTGTTTCCGCTTTTTCAAGATCTAAAAGGAATTGCTCTTCAAAGCGGTTATTTGGCACTTCCATTTGAAGCTCAGCGAGAGAATACTGATTAAGAACAGCGCTCGGCGCCCCCGAGACATTCGCTGAGGAAAGTTCCTCCTCCAGACTTTCGATATTCTTCTCCTGCGTCTCCTGCTTCTGGACAAGCGGGCTGATAAGCAGGGATTGAAACGCGGCGTAGCCTGCACCAAGAAGGGCGAGTGTCAGAATGGAAGCAATAAGGTGTTTCTTATTGAATTGAATCATCCTGCACCCCCTCCTCCTCATTGTCTTCCGCTGCATCCTCCTGAAGCTCTTTCCATGCTGCCCTGTCCAGGTCCATTTCATAGGTGGCGGTATACGGCAGAGCCTCCTCCAATCCGGAAGGGACTTCCTCGCCTTCTTCGCTTGAGAGAGCGGGTTCCTTTCGTTCCTCGGCGTTCATCTCAAGCAGACGGACCGAGCTGAAATAAGGAATCTCCTTTAGCCTGTTAAGCAAAAAGGCCCCCTCCCTGGATTCTTCCAGTTTAACGGATAGAAGCAGCTTATTGGCTTCGGTATAGCCAATCTCCTCTATAAATCCCCCGTTCGGGAGCTTCAGTCTGAGCTCGTCCATGATCGGCGCAAAATCCACCGGGTATTCCTTCGTCCAGACAACCGCATCTGCGAGCGTCTCAAAGGCGTTCCCTCCTGAATTTTTATCGGCTGATTCCGCTTGCGCAATCATCTGCTCCTGGATCGTAAGGTATTCCTGCTCCAGCTTTTTTAAATGGCTTTCTTCAGTGGTATATTGATGCTGCATTAATAGCAGGACTGCAACAGCAGCCAGCGCAAGCAGGCCAAACAGAGCAAGGGTGGCATAATTTTTCCGTTTTCGTTCCGGAAGCAGGTTGATTTCGGCCAGCATGCTAATCCACCTCTTTCAGCGCAAGACCAAGCAGCACATTAAATTTCCCGGGCAATGCTTGATTATCCGGCGTGTATACGGTTTGGCTGCGGATATTGTTCACCGGCATGACAGCAGAGTCCGCAATTCTTTCCGTTAATTCACTGAGAAGCGGATGGTCGCCGGTGACAAAAAGTTTTTCGATCTTCCGGGTGCCTTCATTTAACGTAAACTGATAAAAATTCATCACCCGTTCAATTTCCTTTAAGCTGTCCTCGAATGCTGAGAGGACTTCATCCGGAGACTGCGTTTTATGGATAAGCTGAAAATAATCTCCCGATACAGCCGAGTATTCACAATCCCATTCTTTAATTTGCGCCTCAATCGGCAGGCTTCTCATCATCAGAAGCTCATCCTTTTCAAAAATAGAGAAAGTGACGCTCTTTACATTGGCCTGAACAAGGAGACTGCTGTTCTGCTCTCTGTTTTCACCCTGCAATTGATTGTGCAGCCTGAATAAGCAAAGCGGCGAAATATCGGCAGCGGAAGGCGAGAGCTTATGGGCCTCTAAAAACTGAGAATAATCGCGGACAACAGCTTCCGGTGCAGCAAACAGACAGACGTCCCGCTTTTGCCCGGGCCGGTCCAGGATCTGGATGTCAAAAAGAGGGTCCTCAAAGGGCAGATGAATGCTGTTTCCAAGCTCTACATACAAATAACTTTTCAATTCATCTCCGGGAATGTCTTCCGGAACTTCAATCTTCTTCACAACCACAAAGGAATCGGGAACGACAAACCGGATTTTCTTCTTTTTCAGATTCCATTCTTCCTTGCATTCTTCAAGAATAAGAGAAAGCTTTTCGGGATCCTGAATTCTGCCGCCCGAAATAATCCCTTCTGGCAGGAAATGCTCCCCAAACCGGCTGACCCGGAGAGGATCTGCAGAGTGGAGCTCAAGGTATTGAATCGAATAATCCGTAAAAAGCAAGTTGGCAGCTGCTGATCTGGTGCGAAATAGAGATCGTTTCATACAAAAGCTCCTTTAGTAAGAATGACCGGCACTCCCGGCATTATAATGAAAACCATGATAAATACCAATCAATCAGTTCATAGCCTTTAAAGTACGAAACCAAAGCGCCAAGAACGAGGTAAGGACCAAACGGAAACGGTTTGCCCTTTTTCACTTTTCCTGCCGCGATGCCGGTCAGACCGGCGGCGGTGCCAAATAGTGTGGCAAGAAAAAACGCAAGCAGCACAAGCTTCCAGCCAAGAGCAAGCCCAAAAACTCCGAGCAGCTTCATGTCCCCCGCACCCATTCCTCCCCCGCTTGCGAGAATGATAACGAACGGAATCAATGCGCCGAGCAAAAGACCCGCAATCGGATCCCACCAGGGGACAAGCGGGATGAAAATGCGCTCTGCCGCGAGCAAGGGCAGGAAAAACAGGAGCACTTTATCCGGGATGATCATATAGCGGATATCTGAAACCATGACAATCAGGCAAAGGGAAATGAGTGTCCAGGCAACCACTAATTCCATCGTCCAGCCGATCAGCAGCGGAGTCATGGTAAAAAGCAGCGCCGCCGCCAGCTCCATAGCCGGATAGATGGGAGAAATAGATGTGCCGCACCTGGCACAGGATCCTTTTTGAAGAAAAAAGGAGAAAATCGGAATCAGTTCTTTCGCTGCCAGCTGATGACGGCAGCCGGGACAGGCAGAACGAGGACGGACAATGGACTGTCCTTCAGGTACACGAAGGCCGACGACGTTAAAAAAAGATCCAAGAACGGCACCGAGCGTGAAGAGGTATGTATGGATGATGATTGGGAGGGTCATGGGTTCGGTTCACCTTCCTGCTGGAGTATAGAAGATTGAGTTAGTTATAGAAAAAGGGAGAAGTCCTCCCGGGGGAGGACTTTTATCCACTTATACGTTACTGACGTTTTCTCTATCAATTTCTTTTACTTCTTCACTACCATCAATATATGTTTCATCACCTTCAACTAAGGTTACATAAAACTTAACTTTACCCTCTTCATTACTCGCCCTTACTTGTGAACCTTCACCATACTCAGTACCACTAGGGTTTTTAATTTCTTCCAAATGGCCATCAGTAATTAATGTGTCTAATGTAATAGTTACATCTCCTGCTTTTACATCAGAGTTGTTAGTGGCAATATAAATCCTAGCCGCATTTGCAATTTGCTCTGCATTCGCAATGTGTGCATCTTTTTTAGAATTACTTATCATCCCGCCAATAGCCGGAATCGCAATCGCCGCAATAATCCCCAAAATAACAACAACAGCCAATAGCTCGATCAATGTCAGTCCGCGTTCATTTTTAAACAATTTCTTAAACATGGTCTTGGTTTCCCCCTAAATAGTAGTTAGTAAATTTAACCTAATTTACTAGAATGATTATACAATATGATTGGTTATTTAGATACAGTTATTTGACAATTTTTATTACTGGACGTGGTTAAATATGTCGAACATCGGGACTATTATCGCTATGACAATGGTACCGACAATTCCGGCGAGAAGGACGATCATGAGCGGTTCGATAATCGATTTGAGACGGTCGGTGCTGTTTTCAACTTCCTCTTCATAAAAGTCGGCGACTTTGCCGAGCATGGCGTCGAGGGAGCCTGTTTCTTCTCCGATGGCAATCATCTGGGTGACGAGCGGCGGGAAGGCCCAGTGCTTGCGCATCGGCTCTGTCAGAGAGTATCCGTTTTCGAGGGAATTCCTCGATTCTGCGATGACTTTGGCGATGACGTCATTTTCGACGACTTTTTCAACGATTCCCATTGCCTGAAGAATGGGAACAGAGCTTGAAAACAGCGAGCTGAGCGTTCTTGTCATCCTGGCCAGCACTGCTTTTTGGATCATTTTTCCGAAAATCGGCATCTTTAGGGCGGAATAATCCAGGTAATAGCGGGTTGCAGGTGTGTTTCTCATGACAATGAATGCACCTGCTATCAGGACTGCAGCAATCAGGACAACCCACCAGTAGCCCTGCATAAAATTGCTCGCGTTCAGTACGAGCTTCGTAATGGCAGGAAGCTCTGCACCGAATCCTTCAAACATCGAGACGAATGTCGGCACAACAGACAGGAGAAGGAAAATGACAACCCCCACTGCTACGACGGCGACCGCCATCGGATAAGCGAGAGCGGATTGGATTTTCTGCTTTGTGCGGTTTTGCTTTTCATAGTGCTCGGCAAGCCGTTCGAGCGTTTCATCCATATTTCCGCTCGCTTCCCCGGCCCGGATCATATTGATAAACATACCGGTGAATATTTTCTTGTGCTTTGCAGAAGCAGCGGATAGCGGATTTCCGGACCGCAAATCCTCTTCCATTTGCTCGAGCGCTCTTCTTAATGCTTTGCTTTCGGTTTGCTTTGCCAAAATGTTGGTGGAATCTACAACGGAAATGCCGGCTTTGAGAAGGGTTGCAAATTGACGCAGGTAGATGACAAAATCCTGAAGCTTGACCGGATTTCCAATGCTGATGTCTTTAGTAAGAAGCGTCTCCGGCACCTCGGTGAGCTTCGTTACCCGGATCCCGGATTCACCGAGCTTCAGCACCGCTTCCCGTTTGGATGGCGCTGTCAGTTTCCCATTGACTTTCCCTGATTTCCCGCGGCCTTCATACGTATAGCGGCCCATTATTCTGCTGCTCCATTCATATATGGCAAGGCTGTTTCCCTGTCTATGATTCCGCTTTTGACAAATTCATCAAGCTTGCTTTGAAAGGAGTGCATTCCTTGAGCGCGGCTTGTCTGAATCACACTTGGAATCTGATGTGTTTTTTCATTGCGGATCAGGTTGGAAACAGCCGAATTGTTTAAGAGGATTTCCGTCACAGCCCGTCTTCCTTTACGGTCGGAGGTTGGAAAAAGCCGTTGGGAAATGACGCCAATCAATACAGAAGCGATTTGCATCCTGATTTGCGGCTGCTGATTAGCCGGAAATACATCAATCATCCGGTCGATCGTAGTGGCGGCGGAGGATGTATGCAGGGTTGCAAGAACAAGATGCCCCGTTTCGGCCGCTGTAATGGCCGTATGAATCGTTTCTAAATCGCGCAGCTCCCCGACTAGGATCACGTCCGGATCCTGCCGAAGCGCTGCCTTCAGCCCTGCTGCAAAGGTCATTGTGTCGAATCCGACCTCACGCTGCTCGACCACGCATTTTTGATGCTTATGCAAATATTCAATCGGATCCTCGAGCGTAATGATATGCTTGCGGATCGATTTATTCATGTAATCTATCATCGCGGCAAGCGTTGTCGATTTGCCGCTCCCGGTCGGCCCGGTGACGAGAATCAGGCCATGGGGCTTCTCGACGATATCCTTCAGGACGGGCGGAAGCTCCATTGAGTCAATGGAAGGAATGGTTCTTGGAACGATCCTGATAGAGAGGGAGATGCAGGAACGCTGCCGGAACGCATTAATTCTGAAGCGCGAAACACCAGGGATGCCGTAGGAAAAGTCCAGCTCGCCTTTTTCCTCGAACATCACCCATTTGGTTTTGCTTATAATGGTTTTGGCCATCCCCTCCGTGTCTGACGGCATAAGCGGTTTATCCCCGAGCTTTAGTAAATCCCCGTTGATGCGGAGTACGGGGGGTACCCCGACGGACAGGTGAATATCTGAGGCCTGCCGTTCAAAGGCCGTGGAAAGAATCGCATCGATCTCGTTTTTCATATCAGCTTTCCCCTGTTAATCCGGAATGGCGACCCGGAGGATTTCTTCTGTTGTTGTCAGCCCCTGCTTTACCTTTAAAAGGCCGTCATCAATCAGAAAGATTGTTTTATTTTTAACTGCTAAATCGCGGATAACCGATATAGGCTCGTTGTTTAAAATCATCCGCTTCATTTCATCGTTAATCATGAGAAGCTCATGGATGGCGATCCGGCCTTTGTAGCCGGTCATGCTGCACATGCCGCAGCCGGCACCCCTGATGGTTTTTTCAATCCGGAGCCCGCGTCTCGCAAAGATCTCGGCCTCCCGTTTCGTGACCGGCTGCTCCTTTGCGCAGTCTCTGCATACTTTCCGGACAAGACGCTGTGCCACCACTCCGCTAAGAGACGAAGCAACCAAAAACGGTTCAACTCCCATGTCAATCAGCCTTGTGATCGTTCCGAGAGAATCATTTGTATGGAGCGTGCTCAGCACAAGATGTCCGGTCAGAGAGGCTCTAACCGCGATTTCAGCTGTTTCGCGGTCCCGGATTTCTCCTACCATGACAATATTCGGGTCCTGCCTGAGGATGGAGCGCAGCCCCTTAGCAAATGTCATGCCTACGTTGGCATTCACCTGAATCTGGTTGATTCCTTCAAGCTGATATTCCACCGGATCTTCAATGGTGATGATGTTAACCTCTTCACTGTTCAGCCTGTTCAGCGCCGCATACAGGGTAGAGGATTTTCCGGAACCGGTCGGTCCTGTAATCAGGACGATACCGGTCGGCTGTTCGATCAGGCTGTGAAACCGCTGCAGGTTTAAACTGTTAAAGCCAAGCTTATTCAAATCATTCAGCGTACTTCCCAAATCCAGAATCCGCATAACAATTTTTTCCCCGTACACGGTAGGCAGCGAGGAAACACGAAGGTCTATCGGATGCAGGTCAATCGCCGTTTTAATCCGTCCGTCCTGCGGGATGCGGTGCTCTGTGATGTCGAGGTTCGCCATGATTTTGATTCGCGCTGTCAGGACGCTTTGCATATTTTTCGGCAAGGTGCGTTCAGTTTTCAGCACTCCATCGACACGGTAGCGGATGACAATTTTCGTTTCATGCGGATCCATATGGATATCGCTCGCCTTTTGCTGAACGGCGCTCTGAAGAATTTGGTTCACCAGGCGGACGACCGGAGAATCTTCCCCTGTAATGGCCTCTTCCTCCACTTTTTCTTCCGCTGTAATCTGGCTCATAATATCGGTCATGCTGTCGTCGGTATCATAATATTTCGCAATGGCTTTCATGATATCGTCTCTGGAAGCGATGGCCGTCTGGATCTGGAAGCCGGTTGCGAGCCGCAGATCATCGACGGTGTAAAAGTCCATCGGATCTGCCATGGCTACAAACAGCTTGTCTCCTTCTTTTTTCAGCGGAATGACCAGACTTCTTTTTGCCATCTCTTTTGGAACAATGCTCATCAGCTTCTGGTCAAACGGATACCTGAAAAGGCTGATATGAGGAATGCCGAGCTGAAATTCAAGCACTTCAATCAGCTGCTGCTCTGTTACATAGCCTCTTTCAACGAGCGCATCCCCGAGCTTTTGGCCTTTTTGCTTTTCCGAAAGAGATTGATTCAGCTGGTCTTCTGTAATTAGTCCGGCTTCTACAAGAAGATCGCCTAACCGCTTACGGATTGTTGTCATCTTCGTCCGCCCCCGCTGCTGTTATTTTTCAATGGGCTCTTCTGCCTCTTGCTCTGACGCTTCATCTGCCTCGGCAGAATCCTCCGCCGGCACGGTTTCGGTTTCCTCTAAGGGCTTTTCCTCACCCTCAGCGGTCTCTCCGCTTTCGGCCGGGAGCTCTTCCTCTCCTTCAGATGGAACAGCTGGATCTTCAGGGATGGAAGGCAATTCTTGTTCTTCTTCCGGCAAATCCGTTAAGACTTCATCTTGCGGTTCAACCGGTTCTTCATAGCGTTTCTCAATAATTTCATGAATCGGCGGGTAGAAATCCTCTGAAATCTCTTCGCTCTCTTTTTCATTCCCCTGAAGGTCTGTCACGCTCCTCGTTACTTTTACAAAAAGACCGTCCGTCCCTTCACGGATTCTTCTTTCCTCACCGACAGAAAGAGCAGCGTTGTAGCGAATAATTTGTTTAAATGAAAAGTATTCAGGCTGGTCAATGACTGCTTTATACATATTCAAAAGAGGCTTCCCTGTAACCCTGACAATCAGGCTTTCTCCGCTTAGTTCAAAAGAAAGCGTATAGGCGGTATGATTTGGATTGAAAATCTTTAAGTCCATTTCCTGCGGTACAGCCTTCGCTTCAAAGCCCGGCTCCGTATATTCGGGAACGGTCATCCCTGTATGGCGCTCTACAATGGATAAATTCGTGCTGAGCACGGCTTTGTAAATAGCGGAAGCAATCATGCTGAGCGAATCCTGGCTGGTCGCTTCCGGAAATTGCTCCAGCAGGGACCACTGGGAGAGCGGCTCCATTTTAATAGATGGGTGCAATTCAACGAATTTGCTGATTTCAGGATCCCCAGCGGGAATCACAAGACTCTGTTCGGAAATGAGCTGGTCTTCACCCGCTACGTAGCTTTCCAGATCGTACTCCTGACCGGCTGCAAGGACTGCGGCTGATTCAGAGATCTGTTTTTTTACATGATCCATATCAATCCGTTCTGATTCATCTAAAGCTAAATCCAGCATAACCCGGTCTGCAAGCATACTGTCTATTGATACGAGCAGCGGAGAAGATTGCCCGTCTTCTGCTTCCCTGATGCTTTCCGTTACTTTAAACCGGATGGCTTCAGCCGGGAGGACCGCTTCCTGGTCCCGGAACATGAACTCAACCGGGCTGGAAGCCTGCCATTCTTTAATTGAATCCTCTACTTTTTGTTCTGCTTCCCTTGCAGGAAGACCTGAGATATCAATCGATGCTATTTTCGTGTTGGGCTCAAACCGGTCCCCGTTGCTGAAGTAATCCCACACAGCTTGTCCTGTGTAGGAAAACCCAGTCAGATAAGCGGTACAAACAAGGAGGGCGAGGAATACTTTTAAACCAGAGTTTCTCACCTGTGCATGACTCCTTACATTTCTACATTCATAGATAATTCAACAATAATGCCCGGTCCTTCTTCCTGTGCGTGGCGGATAGCTTCAGCCGAAAGCAGGCTGTCCTTTTTCACAAGAATATGGCCTGATTTTGTATAAATGTCTTTTAAAATCCGCTTGCCTTCCAGAAGCTGCAGCTGTTTTTCTTTTATTTCGTCCATCGGCTGGCGGCTGTATCCGTTTGAAAACGACAGCATGGAAGCTGATGGTGGCTCAGCCGGAGTGAGGGCAGGAGATTCTTCAACTACTCCTTCCAGCGCTTCCGGTGTCTCCTCTGCCAGCTCTTCAGGCTCTTCCTCAAGCTGTTCCGGGGCTGTGTAATAATGGACATCCTCTTTCACTACCAGAATATCTTTTCCAAATGTTAAAACATCCGCAGATTCAATAACGACCTGCCTATCTTTTTGGCCTACCTGGATCCCAAGGATCGCGCCGCTGTCATCATCTACGAAAAATTCATTTGCTTCTCCAAGCAGCTGCCCTTTTCGGGTCATCACGCGGGTATCGTTTATTTTAATGCGCTTGTTAACGAGCTGATTCGCAATCGGAATTTCGTTTAAATCAATAATGGAATTCTCCGACTCGATCGTAACGGCATATTCCCCGATTCCTACAATTTTTTTAAACGGAATGGCTTTCACACTCACTTGCCATTCGGCATGCTCAACCGTTAAAAAATCGACAGTTCCCTTTTCAGGGTTAATAACAAGGGATTTCACTTCTCCGGCTTCTTTTCCTTCTGATATGCATACGATCGGCAATCCAACGATTTCGATACTTTTCTTCATCATTCACCACATCCAATAGATTAATAGATTCTTTTTACTGCTGATTAGTCCAGGATAATTGCTCTGTTAAAGATGGATAAGCCTCCAGATGCTCCAGAGCCTCGTCATATACAGATTGAAATGCGCCTTTTTGACCGGCTTCCTGTAAATGGATCAAATACAGCTGAACGAAAACAAAATATTCCCTCACGCCCTTTGATTGAATGAGAACCTCGTCCATCATGGCGCTGAATTCTCCCGCCTCAGACGTATCCTTCAGCATAAGCAGCTGGTCATACAGGGCATGCAGCAGGTCATCCTGCATTCCTTTTTCAGGGATGGGTTCGGGTTCGGGTTCGAGTTCTGGGTCTGATTCCGGTTCCGGTTTTGACTCCGGTTCAAAATCAGCTTCTTCAGAATCGATCTCATAGCCGGAGCCGGACTCTGCGGGATCTGTACTGTCCAGTTCATGGTTGATAGGATTCATTGCCTGCAAATCCAGATCATAGTGCATTTCTTCTTCGTCTGGTTCTTCAAACAGTTTATGAAAAGCTTCTTTTTCTTCAGCGGATAAACTCAAACCGATCTCATCTGCTTCTCCGCTGTTATTTTGTTCCGGGTCTTCTGCTTCAGCCTTGCTCTGTTCAAACCATTCCGTTTCCCAGTCGTCAGACACCTCAGAAGCACTTATCTCCGGCTGGGCATCCAATTCAGTCTGCTTCGCATTTTTTTCGCCCGCACCGTCAGCCGCTAATTCATTTAAAAACTGCCGGTCTTCAGGAACAGAAGCCAGTTCAATACTTCCTGAAGAATCTGAAAGTTCCTGGTTTTCAAACCATTCTTCCAGGAGCTCAGGCTCTGACGGGACTTCAGCAGAAGGCTGTGGCTGCTCCACCTTTAATTCCTCTATCTCAAGATCAGCTGCAAACCATTCCGTTTCCCACTCGTCCTTTTTTTCTTCCTGTTCGTGATCTTCTGCTATCTCTGCAGACTCAAAGTCCTCATTCCGAACGTAGGCCTCTTCCTCATCTGCCGTCTCCGTCATGTCTTTGCTTGCCGCTGAGGAATACAGAGGCGCTTCATCATCCTGCCGGTCAAAATATACCGCCTCCTCCTCATCATCCTCCTCATGGAGCCCTTCAGCTGCAAGGAAGCTTGATCCCTTCTGCTGAACAAAATAAGCTGCCATTCCAAGAAGCAAAACTGTGATCAGGATGGCCTGCCACATTGGCAGCACTTGCGATGCAGCCAGATAAAGGACGGCTAATAAAAATGAAATACCTGTGATCAGCCACTTCCCCTCAGATCGCAATGGAAACGGTACAAGGAGGAATACAGGAATCCAGATCAGCAGCGCAATCAGTAAATATAAAATAAAATCCCAACTAAATAATTCCAATTCATCACCTCAGCCGAAAGTTTTACGCACAAAGAACTATCATACTCTTAAAACCAGTAAAAAAATCCCTAAAATAGACATTATTCGACTATCACTTATTGTATAATAAAGCTATTGAATTGGAAAGAAGGGATTTCCATTGTTTGAAAGATTTATATCTCCCGATAAGAACGGATTTACGCTGATTGAGGTCCTGCTTTCCATATCCATATTCAGTATCCTGACGCTCGGAATGCTGCAGTTTTTCACCCAGGCAATGGACTTTTCCGGTAAAAACGAAGACAAAACGATAGGCATTTATGTCGCGCGCAATATGCTGAATTATATGGAACAGCAAAGCTTCAGTGCCGTAAGCGGACATTATTTAACCGGCAGCGGACCCGTAAATATTACCGGAGAAGCCTGTCAGAGCGACAAGCTGTCTTCAGGCAGAACCGTGCTTAACCAGACGGAACAGATTGTGATCAGCGGAAACAGAACATCTAAATGTGAGCTGAACTTTTCTCCTGAAATCAATAACCGCCAGTATGAAGTTTCCGTTACAATCCAAAAACATTCATCCATAGATCTTCAGGATTCGCTTATTCCTATTACCGTTTCGGTGGAATGGGACGAGGACGATACAGAGCTCGGGGGGTATATCGCCATTGAAAAAAACCGCTAGCGCCCTGAGGAATGAGAAGGGCATCACACTCATTGAACTGCTGGCCGTTTTAGCCGTTTCCGGCATCTTTTTAACGGTCTTTTACAATGTGTTTATGATGGGTATAAAAACCTATGAAAAGACGTCGATCGAGGTTCAGCTGAGAGAAGAAGCAGATTATGTGCTATCCGCCCTACTGGATACACTGGATGAATCGAAAATTGATGCCGCCAGAAGCTGTACATCCATAAACGGTCAGCCCTGTCTCCAATTTATCCAGAACAAGGAGATTCAAAAGCAAAACAGAGCCGACGGCAGTGAAGGGGAAATTTTTGTTGAGGGAGAAGCATTGAGCGAAACGGTCATTACGTTTACCTTTGGAGAACAGGTAACAAAAGAAACGGCCATTGTCACGAAGAATGAAAAGAACGAAGAGGTCAGCAGAGAAGAGGATACCGCCACCCTGACAAGCCAGCCCTATGAGCTCGTCAACCCAACAGCTGACATCATCTGTCTTGAACGCTCCATCGACGAACCGGACAGCTGCACATCCGGTTTAATTGAAATGACGCTCAGTATCCAGGATGCCAACTACACAAAGGAAAGCCCCATTGCCGTTGAACCGATGACCTTAACCAGCCAATTTGGATTTTAATTTGGAGGAGCAGAAAATGCTGAACAATCAAAAAGGGCAAACCCTGTTAACCGTTATGCTCATTTCCCTTGTATTTACCGTCCTCGGTTTGACGATTGCAGCCGGCACGATCGGCGGTACGAAACGGACTGAAATCCGGGTGGATGATATACAGCTTACGGCTCAAGCAACGCGTAAACTAAACGAAGTGATAGCGGATTTTCGGGACAGCGTATCAGACATCAAGCTGACCGGCTCCAATCAAATTACTCAGGTGCACGCAGAGCTTAGAACGATAAACAATTCCTTGCTGGATAAAGAGGGAAAGCTGACCATCACAGATGAGTCTGAAGCGAGCGGCATTAAGGATCCTTCCTCTGTGCTGACGAAAGCCTACAATTTTTCTTATACAGACACAGATGGAAATTTAACAAAGACCGTTTCCAAAAAAGTGTTCCTCAGTCCTACCCCGACCTTTCTGAATTTTGCTGCCGGGACCGGTGATGGTCTTGATGAGTATGGTAATGATGAAGTTGATAAGGGCATTATGGAATTAAACGGGGCTTCAGAGTTTAAGGGAAACATTTATACAAAGGAGCTTAAAACGAAGGATACAGCGCGGTACGTTGATGAGGAAGCCGCTTTAAACAATACAACCGCAGAGACACAAACGAGGTATCCTAAGCTCGACGGGACAGCCACAATCCGGAAATCCATCAATGGAAAAGATATTTTGTCCGACTACTCTGTTCTTAAAGGCTACTTCGAGGAAGGCAGCAAAGTCACGTTCCGGAAGGACACGGAGGACTACATTCCCGTTGATTTTGAGCAGACACTGGCAAAGGTGCTGAATACCGTCAGCGGGACAGCTGACTACGTAAAGGAAGATATTACCGTTAAAAAAATTAATCAGGCACTCTCGAGTCTTAATTTCTGCAGCACTCCCATAACCGGGTGCACACTCCAAGTTGATGATGGGTTTTCGCAGCTGCTGGAAGATCTGAATGGTGCAGGAGAGCCGATTCCTGAAAACGTCATTTATTCCCCGTCAGCGAAATTGGAAGACCCTTTTACGATTGATTCAGATTTCTTGCTCGCCGATGAAAAATGGCTGATTGTAAATGGAAACTTAACCATAACGGCTGACACGGATAAACCGATTAAAGTAGCCGGCAATATCTTTGTAACCGGGGACCTAATTATAGAAGGAAATCAGACAAACTCCGCGGGCGGGACCGAAGCAGCGGAAGATGATGAGGTGCAGGTGGACTCCACCATATATGTGCTGGGCGAAACCTCTATTTCTAACACAAATATTAAAGGGTTAGATGATAAACAGCTTGTGGTCATGTCAAAGGAGAATCTATTCATGTCACGGATTAACGAGTTTAAGGATTATCAGCAATCGGAAGCGATCGACGCTTTTCTTTTCACAGAGCAGTCTGCAGAGCTTTATGGGGTAGGGTCCATCTTTAAAATTAATGGCGGTGTGTTCGCTGAGAAGAAACTGACGATTAACGCCATCAGACAGGACCGGATCAGCCGCTCTAAGAGGCTGGCGGATCAGATTAGTACCCCCTCCTACCAGAAAGGACAAAAATCACGCTTCTATGTTGAACACGATCCGAGCGTTCTGATTGATCAAATGGATGCCCTCCCCCGCGTGGAAACCTATCAAGTTATACTGGACGATACGATAATCAGCCGGTAACGCAGAAAACGCCTCCCAAACTGGGAGGCGTTTTTCTTACCATTTTAATGAGTCAGGGTCTTTTACATAAATCTTTCCTTTTGGCCTGAATACATTGTCACCGCTCAAAATCTCAGCTGTGATGTCATCAAATCCCGGACTTAGGCCGGTAGCCGTGAATATCCCGTTTTCTACGGAGATGGAAAATGCCTGATTGGAAGCGTTGGCCTTCTTTATCTTATCAAGTTTTTGGAAGGCGTTGGCCGGCTCAATCCTCAAAAGCGGATTTAAGGTGACCGTCTCACCGACTTCAATCGTAATCGGATCAAAGGCTGCAGAGGAAACCGGAATAGGCTTAACATTCAATACAGCTTTATTCGTCTTCTTGTATTCTCCCCCGTTGAAGCCCATCTCTAAATCGATGGAATAACTGCCCGGCTGGCTGAAGGTAATTGGAAGCGTGTAGTTGACCTGTTCAGGAATAGGCGTTCTATCGTATTCAATTCTTGTATCAAGATCAATTTGATATTTGCCCCCTGATAGCCTCCTCGCCTTTGAATCCGGATCCAGCGAAGCTCCTTCAGGAAGATTAAATTTAATATAGCCGCCTGTCAGAACCGGGACAGCGGATGAAATATTGCGGGAAATCGTCTGGAAAACCTCAACAATGCTGCTTCCTACCGCATTGATCGCCTGCCCTTTTCCTTTAAGAGAAAGATCATTTAGGAAATCCATGTCAATCTGTGAAGCATTCCGGGCTTCTCCAAATCCAATCGACTGCAGAGAAATGCCCTGGTCTGCTATTAACTGTGCCTGTTCGTGAATATGGCCTTCGATATCTGACTGAACCGCTGATGCGGATTTCAATTCAATATAATACTTGCCGCCGTGTTCTGCTATAACATAATTCTGGCTTGGATTGGAATCAAAATACTGTTTTTTAGTGCCTGTGATATACACATTGCGGTTGCCGGAATCACCGATTACATACGTACCGTCTTTGAAGGTGGTGACCATTCCCGAAAAATATTTAATCCAGAAAGATCTGTTCCCAAACCGGCTCGAGTAGTCGTCGACCTCGATCAGCTCTTTAAAGTTTCGGTTCGCTGCAGTTATTTTCTCTGAGTTGGTCGGCTTGCCGTCCGTCATAAAAATAATATACTGCTTTCGGTCAGCCGAATCCTTCCCCTGCTCCAAAATCTGCCTGGCTTTTTCAAGAGAATTGGTGTAATTCGTTCCCCCTTCAGCACGCATAGCAGAGATCTTCGAAGAAATTCCAGATGTATTCGAGGTAAGGGAAAATTGAGAATTGGCGTCACTGACTCCGGAATCAAAGGCTACCAGTGCAAAACGGTCTGAAACCATCCGGTTTTTGTTATTCTCATTAAAAGTGGAAAGCGCAGCATCCATCGCCTCTTTCGCGTGCTGCAGTTTCGTTTTTCCATTTACGGTGTCGTTCATCGAACCGGATTTATCAAATACAAATACCACATCAATCGGGGGCCGTTCCGTCTTGGGAGCTTCCCCTTTAGCCAGTATTTTCATTTCAAGAGATGAAGAAACGCTTTCCCCATACCCTATATTCATCGTCTCAGGAGAAGCAGATACCGATGTTTCAATATACATCCCGGTTGGAACGGAAGCAGAAGCACTAGGTAAATAGAACGTTGAAATCATCAAAGTCATTAGTAAAATAGCGGCAAAAATCCGTTTAAACATCGAACTGCTCCTCCTATAGTCTCGTATATTCTGTAAAACTTTGTCTTGTCAATCACATTATACCAAATTCATAGAAAAAGATAATCTTTTTTTCCTATTTACAGCCTATTATTTTTTCGGCATTGCCTTTTATTCAATGTGAGCGCTTGATCCAGTAAAAACCAAACCCCAAATTTCCATATAATGGTTTACCTCTTCGGATATCGACCTAAATTTTCGTTTATCGGCTATTATTTGATTTTATCGGCTATTATTGAATTTTATCGGCCGAAAAAAAATGATATCGGCTATTTTTTCAGAATATCGACTTTTCGACAAATTTCGAACAAAATTGCAGCTGACCGACACGGACACCCTGCTAAATTCCCGTTTAAACTCCTCCCATACCAGGGAGCTGGCTTCAAAAACCCAAAATAAAAACCCAAGTCCGCCTCAGCAGCGTTCTTGAGTCTTCGATGATCCCCTCTATTTCGAATATCCCGCCACTTTATTGCGGCCTGCCCGTTTGGCCCCAGTATACATGGCCCGGTCTGCATGGCGGACAAGAGATAACGGGTCATCTGCATCAGCGGGCGCTTCTGCAATGCCGATGCTTGCGGTCACACAGATCGGCTGTCTGGATGCTCCTGTCAGGTCTTGTTCTGCGATGAAGGGCTGATCAGCGATCTCTTTCCGCAAACCTTCCGCGAAGGACAGGGCGGCATTTCGGTCCATGCCGGGGAGGAGGACAACAAATTCCTCTCCTCCATACCTGGCAGCGGTTCCTTTGCTTCCGGTAAATCGCTCGAGTCTCTCAGCCAGCTGAATGAGTACTTCATTTCCAGATTGATGCCCATACGTATCATTGATCCGTTTAAAATGGTCGAGATCAAGGAGAACCAATGAAAACTGTGAGAGTGTCCCTTCCTTTAACCGGGTAAATTCTCTTACAAGCTCCGCTTCCATGAACCGGTAATTGTAAAGCCCTGTTAAAGAGCATTTTATGGTCTGATTTACTGTCTCTTCATGAAACCTTGCGTTTTCAATGGCTACAGCGAGATGGGCAATCAGGAGATTTACGATCATCAGCTGATGATTTTCGAACTTCCGCCTTTTATTGGATGCGAGGATTACGATCCCGACTACCTGCTGACTGCGAAATACCGGAAAGGCCATCAAGCTTTGTGCCGCTTTCGGCATGTATTTGCCCAAGTGCTCCCATTGGGTGCGTTTATGAAAGAGAAAGCTCTTTTTCCTTGCAAATACATATCCGCTGATTCCCTCTGTAATCCTGACGGTTTGATCCGGGCTTTTGTGGTGCTTTCCGTCTTCCATTTTGCGGATGATTCTGAGTGTGTTTTGATCGGTCACATCAATGATGTAGGCATAGTCTACTTGAATCATTGCTGTTATTTTATCCAGGAATACATCCAGGACATCATCTACGTTCAGTCTTTCTGTCAGCTGATAGCCCACTTCACTCGCTTTCTGCAAATACTCATTGATATGCTTCGCCGCATAATAATGATTGAGCATTATAGAGATTACGATAATCGGCAGCCCTACATAAAGGAGGGCCAGATTCCCATGCTCCCCGTACAAAACGTAGAGCAGAAAACCAAAAGGGGAAACGATGCTTGCTGCAAAGCCCTCCCATAGAAAGTCTCTTGAAAAGAACGGGGCTTTTCGTTTGTACATAAACCTCCAGATAATATTGTTCAGGATGAGGTGGTTTACAAACAGAGAGACAACCACATAGATCAATATTTCTCCTGCAAAGCTCCATGTCAGCTCCTGCTGTCCGTGACCGCCGCCCATCCACTCATAAACGGCACCGCTTGCAAGAGAAATAGCAAGAAACATCAGAAAATTAACAGGGTACCGGTACAGATCCTTCCATCCAATTCTTACCCTCAGGAGCAGGACGATCATCGCCAGCTGAATCAGCACCATCTCTGCAAAAAGGCCGAAGTATAAAAATACGGCAAGGGATACCCCTTCCACGAAAAACACCGGTGTGCCATTTACTACAATTGGGATGAGGGCCACTGTACACATTAGAATCAGAAACAAAAGTAAATCTCCGATCGATTTTCCTGCGAGATCAGGAGGCCATACTTGGTACGTTATATAAAAAATCAGCGGTGAAACAATCGCCCATGTCATCCACAAGGTGATTTGCACACGTTTAGCCAACGCAGCCCCCTCCTTTAGCCGTCCTCTATTTGTTCTATATTTTAGCAAATTTTCAGACGGTTGTGTGAATTATTTAGGTCTATTCACCTAAAATCTATTTTTTTATTTTCCGACAAGAACTGTCGAACCTGGGAAATAAAGTACAATGAGCCGCAAATCACAAGGACTTCATCCGGATTCATCCTGTTAGGGAACTCTGCAAGAAATGTTCTCCAGTCTTTAACGGCCGCTTCATTTTTTAAGCTGCCTGCCTCTAATAGCCGCTCACTCGAAGCCGCGCGAGGAAAATCAAACTCAGTTACGTACAGGGTATCCACAGCTTTTTCCAGCACCTGCAGCATTTTTTCGTATTCTTTATCCTCAAGGGCGGTAAACAGCATATGAACCTTTTTTCCCTTTTCGTGCCTGGCAATCGTTTCGGCAAGACTTTCTGCTCCTTCGAAATTATGGGCTCCGTCTAAAATAATCGCTGGATTGCTCCGCATCCTCTCATATCTTCCGCTCCACCTTGCCTTGAACAATCCCCTTCGGATGGACGGCTCTGTGACGCATGCTTTTCCCTTATGGTCCAGCAGGGCCACTGCCATTAAAGCAAGGGCTGCATTTTCAATCTGATGGGCACCGTACATGCTGATGCTTAAGCCGTTCCACTCTTTAAAAGGGGCTGAAAAATTGAATTCCTCCCCCTCCGCCACAGAGCGTATACCTCCGATGCGGAAATCCTCACCTAATACGAGCAGCTCTGCGTTCATTTCCTCTGCTTTAGAACGGATTTGATCCAGGCCTTTTCCCGCTTTCACCCCTGTAACAACAGGAGTATCCGCTTTAATAATCCCTGCTTTTTCAGCGGCAATTTCTTCAATTGAAGATCCTAAAATGTTCATATGATCATAGCCGGCGTTAGTAATCACAGAAAGCACCGGCTTTGCGATATTTGTGGAATCCAGGCGCCCGCCAAGCCCCGTCTCTAATAGAAGGTAATCAGGCGGCTGGACGCTACCAAAATATAAAAAAGCCATGGCTGTGATGATTTCAAATTCGGTCGGGTGCTCACCCAATTCGGCTTCTGCTCTTTCTGCTACACGCTTTACCCCATTCGCAAGATGAATGAGATCGCCGGTGCTGAAAGGCACTCCATTCATGCTGATCCGCTCATTAAACGACTCGATATAGGGGGAAGTAAACGTTCCAACCTGATAACCGGCTTCATTTAAAACAGATCTCATATAGGAAACCGTGGATCCCTTTCCATTTGTACCGGCTACATGAATGACCGGAACATTCAGATGCGGATTCCCGAGCTTTTCCATCATATACGTCATCCGCTCCAATCCGGGTTTAATCCCAAATCGCAGCCTTGAATGAATCCAATTCAGCGTCTCTTCATATGTTTTCAGCATTTTTTTCACCTCAGTAGAATGACGTTCCGGCTTCCGGAAGCTCCTTTTAATCACAATAAAAAAGCAGGTGATCATCTCTGTGATGATCACCCTACACGTTTCAGCCTTTCAGTTCAGCGATTCTGGCTAAAACGGAATCCCGTTTTTCTACGTATTCGTTTTCTTTCTGGCGTTCTTCTTGAATTACTTTTTCAGGCGCTTTTTTTACGAAGCCTTCGTTGCTGAGCTTTTTCTGAACACGATCCACTTCTTTTGTCCACTTTTCGAGCTCTTTCTCAAGACGCTTAATCTCTTCTTCCATATTGATAAGCCCTTCTAAAGGCAGAATCAGTTCTGCACCGGTTACGACGGCTGTCATTGCCTTGTCGTCTGCCGCTAAGTCTGTCCCGATCTCCAGCGTGCACGGGTTGCAGAAGCGGTCAAGATAGGAGCGGTTGTTTTCCAGCTGTCTGGAAACTTCTTCTTGCTTTGTCTTAATTTTTAAATGAATTTGTTTGCTCATTGGTGTGTTCACTTCAGCCCGGATATTTCTTACTGAACGGATGATCTCCATCAGCAGCTTCATATCACTTGCCGCCTGCTCATTGGAAAGCTCCTGTCTGACTTCAGGCCACTTGGCAACCGTGATGGACTCCCCTTCATGCGGAAGGCTCTGCCAGATCTCTTCAGTGATAAACGGCATAATCGGGTGGAGCAGTCTCAGCGTCTGGTCAAGCACATGCGCGAGGATCGACCGGGTTGTATGCTTTGCCGCTTCGTCTTCTCCGTATAATGGTATCTTCGCCATTTCAATGTACCAGTCACAGAAGTCATCCCAGATAAAGTTGTATAAAACACGGCCGACTTCACCAAATTCATACCGGTCAGCAAGCTTCGTCACCTGTTCTATCGTTTCATTCAAGCGAGTCAGAATCCATTCATCCGCCACTGATTTTTTGCCGGTCAAATCAATCTGATCATAAGCAAGCCCATCCATGTTCATTAGCGCAAAACGGGAAGCATTCCAGATTTTATTTGCAAAGTTCCAGGTAGACTCCACCTTTTCAAAGCTGAAACGCAGATCCTGCCCCGGTGAGCTTCCTGTCGCAAGGAAATAGCGAAGAGAGTCTGCCCCGTACTGGCCGATGACTTCCATCGGATCTACTCCATTGCCGAGGGATTTACTCATCTTTCTTCCCTGATCATCGCGCACAAGTCCGTGGATTAACACATCCTTGAACGGACGCTGTTCTGTAAATTCAAGGCCTTGGAAAATCATTCTGGAAACCCAGAAGAAAATAATATCGTAGCCTGTCACAAGGACATCCGTCGGATAGAAGCGCTGATAATCAATGGATTCTGTATCAGGCCAGCCCATCGTCGAAAACGGCCAGAGTGCCGAGCTGAACCATGTGTCCAGTACATCTTCATCCTGCTTCCAGTTTTCCGGGTCTATTGGAGGCTCATGTCCTACGTGAACTTCTCCTGTTTCATTGTGGTACCATGCAGGAATGCGGTGACCCCACCACAGCTGCCTGGAAATGCACCAGTCCCTGATGTTTTCCATCCAGTGCAGGTAGGTCTTCTCAAAGCGCTCGGGAACAAAATTCACTTTTTCCTCTGATGATTGCAGATCAACGGCTGCATCAGCGAGCGGCTGCATTTTCACAAACCATTGTGTGGACAAATAAGGCTCCACTACCGCCCCGCTTCGTTCACTATGGCCAACGGAATGCGGATGGTCTTCTACGCGGAAGAGGATCCCGTCTTCCTGCAGGTCCTTGACGATTTGCTTGCGGCAAGCGAACCGGTCCATGCCCTCGTATTTTCCGGCTTTATCATTCATTGTTCCATCTTCATTCATGACCAGGATCCTCGGCAGTTCATGACGATTTCCGATTTCAAAGTCATTTGGGTCATGAGCAGGGGTAATTTTAACAGCTCCGGATCCAAAATCCATATCGACATAATCATCGCCTACAATTGGAATCTCTCTTCCTGTGATTGGAAGAGTCACCATTTTGCCGATCAGATGCCTGTATCGCTCATCCTCAGGATGGACCGCAACAGCCGTATCCCCAAGCATGGTTTCCGGACGGGTTGTCGCAATCTCAATATGTCCTGAACCGTCTGTCAGCGGATAGCGCATGTGATAAAAGGCTCCCTGAACATCCTTGTAGATGACTTCAATATCGGACAGAGCGGTTTTCGTAGCGGGATCCCAGTTGATGATGTATTCGCCGCGGTAGATTAATCCCTTGTTATAGAGGGTTACAAATACCTCCCGAACCGCTTTTGACAGCCCTTCATCAAGGGTAAAGCGCTCACGTGAATAATCGAGCCCAAGCCCTAATTTAGACCACTGCTCACGGATATGGGAGGCGTATTCATCCTTCCACTTCCACGTTTCTTCCAAAAAGGCTTCACGGCCCAGCTCATAACGGGATTTTCCCTGCTCCTTAAGCTTTGCTTCCACCTTTGCCTGAGTTGCGATTCCTGCATGATCCATGCCGGGCAGCCATAGCACATCATAGCCCTGCATTCGCTTCATGCGGGTCAGGATATCCTGAAGCGTTGTATCCCATGCATGGCCCAAATGCAGCTTCCCCGTTACATTCGGCGGCGGAATCACAATGGTATATGGCTCTTTATCCTGATTGTTTTCGGCTTCAAAATACTTTCCTTCCAGCCAAAATTGATAGCGGTTTTGTTCTACAGCATTCGGATCATATTTAGTAGACAGGTTAGGCTGCTGATGATCGGTCATTTCCGGTTCCTCCTAAAAGTTGACAAAATAAAAACTCCTCCCATCCAAAAGGACGAAAGGAGCTGATTTCGCGGTACCACCTTTTTTCACGGGAAAACAAAGCCCTTTCCCATGCTCTTAAATGTTTTAACGGCCTCCGCCGGTCTTCCCTACTCAGCTGTTCAGGAACACTGCTCAAGGGCGACTTCCAGATCCGCTTTCCTGAGAAATCTTTCAGCTGATGATTTCTCTCTCTTTAGGCGCGGGGTGCCTGTACTCTTCCCTATCCAAGCTTTTCATCATATTCTTTTATGCTTCTAGTCATAATAGTATTATATAAATGTTTTTTTCGTCAACATCTTCCCCGTTTTTTTATCATCTTATACGTCAAACAGGGCAGGCACAGGCGAGAAAATCGTTCATATGCTGATTATAACTCAAAGATGGAGGTGAATACCATTGCGAAAACGATTTAATTCATACACAGTTCCCCCCTGGGTAAAAGAGATTCGTGTCATTGCTGTCCAGTTTATTCTTCCAATCACCATCTTCCAGGGAATCAGAACCCTCATCTTTCCGACCGCTTTTGATATCATCCTCCTTGCAGCTCTGATTTTTCTTGCCTTATCCTTTCATCTTGGGTGGCTCTAGGCGCAAGAAAGAGGGGTTTCCCCCTCATCATGCCTGAGCCTCGGCATTTTTCTTATTTTCTGTATCGACGATTCTCATCACGAAGTATTCGTTGTTTTTGAAATACCAGTAGGCTTTGATCAAATCCTTGTTTTTTTGAAGCTGGGATGTACTCCTCCCATCCCGGTCAGGCGAGAGAACCGCGCGGTAAAGGGACTCAGGGTACGAAAGGTAGCTGATGAAAAGCGGCATTTCCTCCTTTGCAAAAGGAAAGTTCTTCTGATAGGTGTAGAACCAGTCCACGCACTCCTCACAGCGGATTGGATAGGTGTAAAATGTCTTGTAATAGAATTGCAAAAGATCATTCATCGGAGGGGCCCGGTGCGCTTTTTCAAAATTGATCAAATAGCTTTTCTCGTTTGAATCATACACAACATGCTGGACGGACAGACTGCCGTGGATATAGGAGGTCCGGGCTGTATCCTTTTCTTTCATTGACTCGTACCATTCCTCCAGTTTTTCAATTGCAAAATCGGTCGCTCTGGCTGTTTCTGTATAATACGTGACAGCCTGCAGTTCAAATGGGGACAGATACCATTGCTTTTCGCACTTTTCTACGTATTGTTCATAGGCTTGCTTCTGTTCTTCCCATTGCTTTCTGGCTGTTTCATAGGTGGCTTTCATCTCCTCACCGGTTATTTTCACTTGCTTGACGGTTTGCCGATGAAGTTTGGCGGCTTCTTTAAACAAATAGTCATGCCTTGCACTCCGTTCATCCGCTTGAGAATCGGGAAGCCATGGCATTAAATAGTAATAATTTTCACTTCCTGCTGTGACCAGATGCCCGTTTATGTTGCGGTAAATGGGCACTAAGCTCGTATAGCCCGCATCATAGACTGAACGGACCCTGTCTGCAAACCGGTCTGCTCTGGACGGCCTCAGTGTTTTCAAGGCAAATGTCCCCTGAGGAGAATACACTTTTACGAGCCTCGGACTATGCTGCTCGGCAAACTCCAGATTAACCTGGTATTGACTGAGTATCGCTTGAAAATCCTCCATTCGCTTTCCCCACTCGCCTATTTTAGTAGTGGCGCACGCCTGCTGCATCCAAAGCCGGGCAGCCCCTTCCATATGAAAAAAAAGCTGAGCAGCATCCTCAGCTTTTATTGCGTTTTACTTGCTGCCGGCATATTGAGGAATATAAAGCGTCTGCCCCTCGAAAACCTCTTTATCCTCCGGAAGATGGTTCACTCTGATCAGCTGCTGGGCCGAGCATTCATACTTTTCACAAATGCCGGCAATGGTATCGCCCTGCTGGACAATGCAGATTTTCAGCCTTGCCAGCTCTTCATCTTCTTCCCGGCCAAAAAGCTTGGTCAGAAGAAGCGAGTTCTCGCTTTTAGGGTCTGCAGCCTCCCGTGCTTCTTTCATCTCAGGACGATGCTCCGCTTGCTGCACCTGTTCTCTTTCCTCTTCAAAAAGGGGCTGGATTTCCTGATAGTCGTGGGTTTGCCTGCGGACTTCCACCTCAATCTCCGGATAATCGGATTCCTCATCCCTCGAAGAAACAGACGGATCCGCCTCATGCTCCATTACAGCTTGATCTTCTCCTCTAAAAGCATAAATTTCCTGGTAAGCCTGATCGTGTTCTTCTATCGGTTCCGCATCAGATGCATCTTCTCTTGACAAAGCTTCTGCTTCCTGGAATTCCACTGATTCTGCCTCTTGCTCCACCTCGTGGATTTCCTGGATCTCCGCTTCTTCATGCTCTCGGCTGTTTTCCGCAATGCCTGTAATAGACAAATCAGCATACAGCTTTAAGCATTTTGCTTCAGGGAGATCGTAGTCAAACGAATCGATCGACACAAACACTTCCTCAAGACGGTCAATTCTGTTTCTCGGGATCGTGATGTCAACCGGGAACCGGTGATGAATTTCGTTAGTCCCGTCTTCTCTTACCACTACTTCATTAACGAATCGGTCAGCAGAAAACTCAAAATCCTTTTCTTCTTGATCCGGATTCAGAACCGCACGGTATTCACCCGTAAGCTGAAGGGCTCCTCTTATAGAAACATACTGATCATGCTCTTCAATCACTATATTCGGATCCAGAGAAATCGATAGCAGTTCAAATACTTCCTGTCCTTTTTGAAACCATACAGACTCTTCAACAGAAAAGCGCAATGCTGCATCCTGTGACAAGCTGTTTCCTCCCTTCTTAAAACTGATCCATAGAATCATGACACTTCCAATTTATGAAGGGGGGGTGAAAAAAAGAACTGGAGAACGCGGCAGCAGGATCCTTAGGCAATTCCTCTGCTATAGGAGGATCCTGGAGCGCACTTGGATGAATCATTCATCTGGGTCCGGCTGTTTGCATGGGCTATTTGTCCACAAAAAAAAGCTCTATTAAACTAGCCGGTTGATTTCCGCTGCAGGCGTTCGCTTATCCAAGGGCGGGCGGTGAGCCTCCTCATCTTCGCGATTGCGGGGTCTCACCTGTCCCGCAGCTCTTAGCTCGGAGTCTCACGCCTTCCGCTCCAATCAACAGGTGTGAAAAATCAATTGTATGCTTTAACAAAGCCAAAAAATAAAAAGCTGTCCAGACATGCCGGACAGCTGATCTTAACGCAGTCTGCTGAACGCTTTTTCAGCTGCAGCAACCGTTTGTTGGATATCTTCATCAGAATGGGCAGTGGAAAGAAACAGCCCTTCAAATTGTGACGGAGGCAAAAAGACACCTTCATTGGCCATTTCTCTGTAATAGCCTGCGAAATAATCCAGATCCGATGATTTCGCTGTATCGTAATCCGTAACCGGCTCGTTCGTAAAGAAGATTCCGATCATGGAGCCGGCGCGGTTGATCGTATGCGGAACTTGATGTTTTTGAGCCGCTTCCGCCAACCCTTGCTCAAGAAGATCCGCTTTTCTGGCAAACTCTTTGTAGCTTTCAGGTGTGAGCTGCTTCAGCGTCTCCAGCCCGGCCGTCATGGCGAGCGGATTTCCCGACAGCGTTCCCGCCTGATAAATGGGACCGCTTGGAGCAATTTGCTCCATAATTTCGGCTTTTCCGCCGTAAGCTCCGACCGGAAGTCCTCCCCCAATGACTTTTCCAAGACACGTTAAATCAGGAGTAACACCGAAATAGCCTTGAGCACAATGATAATCCACGCGGAAGCCGGTCATCACCTCGTCAAAAATCAGCAGGGAGCCGTATTCACTCGTTACATCTCTTAATCCCTCAAGGAATCCCGGCTGCGGAGGGACGACACCCATATTCCCAGCGACCGGCTCCACAATCACTCCGGCGATATCTTCGCCAAATTCCTGAAAAGCGGCGCGAATGCTCTCCAGATCATTATATGGAACGGTAATTGTATTTTTCGCTACTCCTTCAGGCACGCCGGGGCTGTCGGGCAGGCCAAGGGTGGCAACACCTGAGCCCGCTTTGATGAGAAGAGAGTCACCGTGGCCGTGATAGCACCCTTCGAACTTGATGATTTTGTTCCGGCCGGTATATCCCCGAGCCAGACGGAGAGCACTCATCGTCGCTTCCGTGCCCGAGCTGACCATTCTTACAATCTCGATGGACGGAACGCGCTCGATCACAAGGCGGGCGAGTTCATTTTCTAAAAGGGTGGGGGCACCGAAGCTGGTTCCGGATTCCACTACTTTTTTTAAGGAGTCGACGACCTGCTCATTTGCATGTCCATGAATGAGGGGACCCCATGATAAAACATAATCAATGTATTCGTTTCCGTCGATATCATAAATTCGCGATCCTTTGCCGTGCTCCATAAAGATTGGATCGAGCCTGACAGACTTGAAAGCGCGGACCGGGCTGTTGACACCGCCGGGCATCAGCCTCTGTGCTTCCTTAAATGCCTGCTTCGATTTTTCATAGCTTCTCATATTGGTCTGCCCCTTTCCATTCTTTTTACTGCTCCTTTAGCCACCTTGCTGCATCCTTCGCATGGTAAGTGATAATAAGATCGGCACCTGCACGCTTCATGCTCGTCAGTTTCTCCAGAACGATGGCCCGTTCATCGACCCATCCGTTTTGAGCTGCTGCTTTTATCATGGAGTACTCTCCGCTGACATTATAGGCTACTACCGGCAGGCTGAAGCTGTTTTTCACATCCCGCATGATATCCAGATAAGAGAGGGCCGGTTTGACAATGAGGAAGTCAGCGCCCTCTTTTACGTCAGATTCGGCTTCCCTGATGGCTTCTATCCGGTTGGCCGGATCCATTTGATAGGTTTTGCGGTCGCCGAACTGAGGAGTACTGTGGGCTGCATCCCGGAAAGGCCCGTAAAACGCACTTGCATATTTAACAGCATAGGACATTACCGGGATTTCTTCAAATCCGTTCTCATCCAGTCCTTTGCGGATCGCTGCCACGAATCCATCCATCATGTTAGAGGGGGCAATAATATCTGCACCTGCCTTCGCCTGGCTAACCGCTGTGCGGGCAAGAAGATCAAGGGAGGGGTCATTCAATATTTTCCCTTCTTCAATGACGCCGCAATGCCCATGGTCGGTATATTGGCACAAGCATGTATCCGCCACTACCACGAGGTCCGGGAAGCCTGCTTTGATCTGGCGGATCGCTTTTTGGACGATGCCATGATCATGATAGGCTTCTGAACCTACAGCATCCTTATGGTCCGGAACACCGAATACAATAACGGAGCGGATGCCAAGGTCAAGAAGCTCCTGCATTTCTCCATTGAGGTGGTCAAGGGAAACCTGTTCTACACCTGGCATAGACGCTACGGCTTTCCGCTTATGTTCTCCTTCCACTACAAAGATCGGATAAATAAAATCCTCCGGACGCAAAAACGTTTCTCGAATCATTGCACGCATTCCTTCACTGGAACGAAGTCTGCGGTGTCTGGCAAAATGCAAATCCATCATTTATTCCTCCTTGGGTGCTTCTATATGATCGATCATTTTCTTTACCATTCCTTCAATGGTATAAGGATCGGCTATAAGACAATCATACCCGTAATTTTTCACCGTTTCAGCTGTCACGTCTCCAATGCAGACAAAAGCTGGGGATGCACCCGGCTGCCTCTGTGCAGCCTGCATGTAGGAACGAACGATTGAAGGGCTTGTAAAGGTAGCAAAGTCAAGAATTCCTTCCTGAAGCAGCTCTGCCAGCTCCTGCTGGGCTCTCTTCAGAGGACTGTTGCTGTATAAAATCAGCTCAGAAGCCTGCACACCCATTTCCTTCATTTTTTTGTAGACTGCCTGCTTAGACAGGCTGCCCCGGATCACCAGTATGCTGTCGCCGGCTGATACTTCGCCTGCCAAAGCCTGTGCCAGCCCTTCTCCCGAGAAGGTGTGGGGCATGAGGTCGGCTTTTAGCCCAGCCTGCTCGAGGCTCTCGGCTGTTTTCTTCCCAACTGCACCTGTTTTGCAATGCTCAGGAAAAGAAAGTCTGAATTTTTCCATGAAACAGGTAAAAAAGCGAACTCCATTTGCACTCGTGAAAATAATCCAATCGTATTGATCCAGTTTTTCCATGCGGCTTTCGATATCCGCCTCATCAGCAGCCGGCTCAATTGCGACAAGCGGGATGACATAAGGGACAGCCCCCAGCTCTTCAATAAGACGCGCAAAAGAAGCCGCTTGGCTTTTCTCTCTTGTAATCAAGATGTGTTTCCCACTTAGCGGCTTCTTTCTATTCATTCTTGGTCCAGCTCCTCTTTCACCCTGGAAATAAGCTCCTTCGCTCCCTGCCCTTCCAGCTTTTTCGCGACTCTTTTTCCGAGCTCAGAGGGATCTGTTCCAACCATCGTTTCCCGGTACACGTTTCTGCCTTCAGGATCTGCAACCAGCCCGGTCAAGCGAACCTGACTCCCGCCCGCAAGCTCTGCATAACCGGCGATCGGAATCTGGCAGCCGCCCTCCATATCCTTCAGGAACGCTCTTTCGGCTTGAACGGTTAAAGAAGTATCCGCGTCATTGACATTTGCGAGAATCTCAAGCAATTCTTTGTCGCTCTCTCTGCATTCAATAGCCAAGGCTCCCTGGCCGACAGCCGGCAGGCATTCAGCAGGGTCCAGGTATTCAGTGACAATTTCTTCGCTCCAGCCCATCCGTGAAAGCCCGGCTGCCGCGAGGATAATCGCATCATAATCTTCATTTTTCAGCTTGCTGATGCGTGAGTCAATATTCCCGCGGATCCATTTAATTTGAAGATCCGGCCTGATCGCAAGAATTTGAGCACTTCTTCTAAGGCTGCTCGTCCCGATTACAGACCCGGGGGAAAGCTCGGAAAGCTTGCGTCCATCCTTTGAAATCAGCGCGTCCCTTACATCTTCTCTGAATGGAATACACCCGATTGTCAAACCTTCAGGAAGCTCGGCTGGCATATCTTTCATGCTGTGGACAGCCATGTCAATCTCTCCATCGAACATCGCCTGCTCGATTTCCTTAACAAATAAACCTTTTCCCCCTACCTTGGAAAGCGTTACATCCAGGATTCGATCCCCTTTTGTAACAATTTCCCTTACTTCAAATTCATAGGGAAGACCCAAGTCCCGGAGTTTTTGGATAAACCAGTTGGTCTGGGTCAGAGCAAGCTTGCTTCTTCTAGAACCGATGATGATCTTTCTCATATGAATCCTCCCAATCTCCAATCCCGAAATCTATGAATACACATGAAATCGGGATAAGCTTCCAAACAGGAAAAAATTGATCAGCAGCACGAGAAAAGCTGCTGCATTCCATAAAGCAATCGGTTTCCCCTGCCGGTTTTTTACGATTCTTACATATAGATACACGCTGTATATAACAATGACGCCAAATGAACCCGTTACCTTCGGATCGAACCATTGAAAGTCCGGAAGT
This sequence comes from Metabacillus sp. 113a, assembly GCF_050107635.1. Classification (NCBI taxonomy): domain Bacteria; kingdom Bacillati; phylum Bacillota; class Bacilli; order Caryophanales; family Bacillaceae; genus Metabacillus; species Metabacillus sp. 113a. The sequence goes on from NZ_JBNILJ010000003.1 coordinate 71,680, forward strand.
TTGATGAACGCCCATATGGATCCAAGAATCAGGCTGAGCAGGAGCATAGGCACTCCGATTACGTTCAATACATAGGCCATGTGGTCAAGCGTAGATAAGTCGTTAATGCGCAGAAGTTTTTTTCCCCACCTTTTTTTCTTAAGCAGCCGGTATTGCAGCAAATATAGCATAGAAAAAACGAAACTGAGAGAAAAAGCTCCATACGATAGAATGGCCATGGTGATATGAATGATGGAAAGCTCTGAAATCAGCTGCTCAGAAAGCTGGCCAGGCTGATTTTGCGAAAGGGCGAATGTGTGAAGAGCAAGCATAATAAACCCGAGCACACTAGTTAAAAACGGGATGAAATCCGCCTTTTGCAGCCAATTCAAAATCAGGGAAATCGTGACGAGCACCCATGTGTAGAAATACAGGCCCTCCGATATGTTCAAAATCGGAAACGTTCGAGAAACGGCTGTTTCATAAAACAAAAAAATTGTTTGCAGCAGCCAAACAATAGAAAGCAACCAGAAGGCAGCTTTGCTGGCCTTCCGGTTCGTATGAACAAAATCAATGAAATAAAAGAGGACACAACATGCATAGATAATAACCGCTGCTTCATTCAGCCGGTTCAGGTCCAACCCAATCATTAAGCCATATCCTTTCTAGTAAGATGGATACGAAACACTCTGAACAGCTTCGGTTTCATAGAACCGTTCAGATTGCCGGTTTTTTTCTTTTTGCTGTTTGACCTGTTCGCTAATATTAAAAATATCTGAGAAAAGCTCCAGCGCTTCTTCTCCATCCTCTTCCGCTGCCAATTCCTTAGCCTTCAGAATCGGATCTCGCAGAAGCTGGTTTATGATGCTTTTCGTATGCTTATTTAAAAGCTTGATATCCCGTTCAGACAAATCAGGCATTTTCCGCTCGATGCTCTGCATCGTATCCGACTGAATCAATAATGCTTTTTCCCGCAGAGCCGTAATGACCGGAACGACTCCAAGTGTATTCAGCCATTGCTTGAACTGGACGATTTCCAGTTCAATCATAAGTCCAACTCGTTCGGCCGCTGCATTCCGTTCCTTCATATTTGCTTCCACGATGCCTTCCAGGTCATCGATATCATATAGGAAAATACTTTCCAGCTCATTTATAGAAGGATCCAAATCGCGCGGTACGGCGATATCCACCATAAACAGCGGATTGCCTTTGCGTTTCTTCTCAACTTCTGCCATCATTTGCTTTGTTACAACGAAGTCTTTTGCTCCTGTCGAGCTGATCACGATATCCGCATCCTTCAGTGCCGCTTCAAGCTCGGCAAAGCTTTTAGGAACTCCGCTGAATTTATCTGCGAGCTGCCTGGCTTTCTCAAAAGTCCGGTTAACAACCGTCACCTGGCTTACACCGTTTCCATGCAGATTTTGAGCGGCAAGCTCGCTCATCTTCCCGGCTCCTAAAATGAGGACACGCTTGGAATTCAATCCTCCAAAAATCTTCTTGGCAAGCTGTACGGCTGCATAGCTGACTGAAACTGCATGACTTCCGATCTCGGTTTCGGAATGAGCCCTCTTGGCAAGCGTCACCGCTTCTTTAAACAAGTAATTAAAGACTGTGCCAGTAGTCTGAAGCTCCTGCCCCTTCAAAAAACTCGTTCGCACCTGTCCTAAAATTTGAGTTTCACCAACAATCATGGAATCAAGACCGCAGGAAACACGGAAAAGATGATCGACGGCTCCGTCATTTTCATAGAACGTTAAAAACGGGGCAAACTGCTCGATTTCAAGATCAAACCATTCGGCTAAAAAGGCTTTCAGATAATATCTTCCCGTGTGAAGCTGATCCGTAACGGCGTAAATCTCCGTACGGTTGCAGGTAGATACAATAATATTTTCAAGAACGCTTTTTTGCGTTTTTAGTTTCTGCATGGCTGATCCAAGTTCAGCAGGATCGAAACTGAGCTTTTCTCGTATATCAACAGGGGCAGTCTTATGATTCAGGCCTACAACTAAAATATGCACGATTTCATACCCCCTATATTCCTTACTTTCATTAGCAATAATTATTCTAAAGTAAAAATAATTCTTTGTCTAATCATTTACATATCGTCTATTTTATATTATAACATGATAGAAAAGTCTTCATTTGATAAAATGTGAACAGAGTATGAAACAGAAAATGCTCAAATTTATGTATACCACCATGTACAATACCAAAAAAAGCGCTTTCTTTCAAGAGAGAGTCCTGTGAACGAGGTGTAAAAATGAAACAGCGTCCAGCATTCCCAGCCTATTTTCTAATTATCATCGGAGCCTATTTTCTTTTTCAGAAGCTTAACATTGTCCTATTTCCCGAGCAAAACAGCTGGCCGACATTGGTCCTGCTGTTCGGTGCTGTATTTCTCATCAGCAGTTTTACAGCTAAAGACGATGCCTACCTTGTACCGGGATTGATTCTAGCCGGCCTTGGTGTCCACTTTCTCATGTCCGGGAAAAACCCGTCCTGGCCGGATGATGCTGCAGGCATCACAATCATCATCGGAATTGCCCTCCTGATTGCTTCAATAAAAGCGAAAAACGGGTACATAACCGGCGCCATTGTCCTGCTGGCGGGGCTATTCCTCCATTACTTCGAGCAGATTACCGGCTCTTTCAGCCAGCTGGAAGAGGGCATCAGCTATGCCGAAAAATTCTGGCCTTTTTTGTTCATCGCTGCCGGTCTGTTCTTATTATTCAGGAAAAAATAAGAAAGTATACAAGCAAAACGCATCCTTGGGATGCGTTTTTTGTTCTATTGCTGCAGTTTTATACCGAATGAATGAACACCTCAAAAAGAAAACGCACCTTCAGGATGCGTTTTCTTCCTCTTATTTAACTCCAGTCAGTCTCTTAATCGCACCCCATGCTTCATCCTTGCCTTTTCCGGTCTCAGATGAAAACAGGACAATGGAATCCTCTTCATATAGATCGAGGGTTTCTTCTACGATCTTTACATGCTTTTGCCATTTTGATTTCGGAATTTTATCCGCTTTTGTAGCAACGACGATCACCGGGATGCTGTAATGCTTTAGAAAGCCGTACATCATTTGGTCATCGTTCGTCGGTTTATGGCGGACATCGATGATCAGGACGACCGCTTTTAATTCTTCCCGGTTCGTCAGGTACGTTTCGATCATTCTTCCCCAGGCATCCCGCTCGCTTTTCGATACTTTAGCGAAGCCGTATCCGGGTACATCCACAAAGTGGAGGACTTCATTAATAATGTAAAAGTTCAAGGTTTGGGTTTTCCCCGGCTTGGAGGATGTCCTGGCCAGGTTTTTACGGTTCAGCAGCTTGTTGATAAAGGAAGACTTCCCTACGTTGGACCTCCCGGCGAGAGCAATCTCGGGAAGGCCGGCGTCAGGGTATTGTTCCGGTTTTACTGCACTTATTACAATTTCAGATGTGGTTACTTTCATTTCGTTTCTCCAGTCAATGCATGGTTTAACACTTCTTCAATATTGGAAACCAGGACAAAGGTTAATTCGTTGCGTACACTTTCAGGAATGTCGTCAAGATCCTTCTCATTCTCCTTTGGAATGATGATCTTCTTCAGCCCTGCACGGTGGGCGGATAAAGACTTTTCTTTCAGACCGCCGATTGGCAGAACGCGTCCCCTTAAGGTGATTTCTCCCGTCATGCCTACTTCTTTTCTGACGGGGCGTCCAGTCAGGGCAGAGATCAGCGCGGTGGCCATCGTAATACCCGCGGATGGGCCATCCTTTGGCACGGCTCCTTCCGGAACGTGGATATGAATATCATTTTTCTCGTTAAAATCCGCATCGATCTCAAGCGCAGCAGCCTTTGAGCGGATAAAACTGAATGCGGCCTGCGCGGACTCTTTCATTACGTCTCCAAGTTTACCGGTTAAGATCAGCTTGCCTTTACCGGGCGACAAGGATACTTCGATCGACAGAGTGTCTCCCCCGACCGTTGTATAAGCAAGCCCGGTGGCCACGCCGACCTGGTCTTCAATTTCTGCCTGGCCATAGCGGTAAATCGGCTTTCCGAGAAAATCAGGAAGATTTTTCTCTGATACAATAATCTTCTTTTTCTCCTCAGAAACAATCTTTTTCGCTGCCTTCCGGCAAATGGCCGCCAGCTGCCGTTCCATTCCGCGAACCCCGGCTTCTCTTGTGTAATAGCGGACCACATTCTGGAGAGCTGTTTCTTTTACCTGCAGATTCGCTTTTTTTAATCCGTGAGCCTCCAGCTGTTTCGACAGGAGATGATCCTTTGCAATTTGGATTTTTTCAAGTTCGGTATAGCCGGCAATCGTGATGATTTCCATACGGTCTTTCAGCGGACCCGGGATGGTCGCCAGGTTATTGGCTGTCGCAATGAACATGACGTTGGATAAATCATACGTTTCTTCTATATAATGGTCACTGAATGTATGGTTTTGTTCAGGGTCAAGTACTTCCAGCAGGGCAGAGGACGGATCCCCTCTGAAATCACTGGACATTTTATCAATTTCGTCCAGCAAAAAGACAGGATTGATGCTGCCTGCTCTCTTCATACCCTGAATAATCCGGCCAGGCATGGCACCGACGTATGTCCGGCGGTGTCCTCTTATCTCAGATTCATCCCTCACTCCGCCAAGTGAAATCCTGACAAAATTACGGTTCAGTGATTTTGCAATGGAGCGCGCCAAAGAAGTTTTCCCTACGCCCGGAGGACCTGCAAGGCACAGGATAGGTCCTTTCAGAGAGTTTGTCAGCTTTTGGACAGCTAAGTATTCAAGCACCCGTTCCTTTACTTTTTCCAAGCCATGATGGTCATCATTGAGAATTTTTTCGGCTACATTTAGATCAAGCCGGTCTTCTGTTGAATTGGTCCATGGCAGTGAAAGGAGCCAGTCAATGTAATTGCGGATAACCGCGCTTTCTGCTGAGCTGGAAGGAACCTTTTCATAACGGTCTAATTCCTTCAGAGCAGCCGCTTTAATTTCCTCGGGCATGCCGGCTTCTTCTATTTTACCGGAGAGAGAAGAAACTTCGCCCGTTTTTCCTTCTTTATCCCCAAGTTCTTTTTGTATGGCTTTCATCTGCTCACGCAAATAATACTCTTTTTGAGTACGTTCCATGGAGCGTTTTACACGCTGCCCGATTTTTTTCTCAAGGTTCAGCACTTCTTTTTCATTGTTGATCATGCTGATGACTTTATGAAGACGTTCTTTTATATTGACCGTTTCCAGGACTTCCTGCTTTTCCTTTAATTTTAAAGGCAGGTGGGAAGCGACGAGATCAGCTACACGTCCCGGCTCATCGATGTCGGCCACGGAAGCAAACGTCTCCGCTGAAACTTTTTTGGAAAGCTTAATGTACTGCTCAAAATATTCAAGCAGTGTCCTCATCAGCGCTTCGCTCTCCGTGTCTTTTGTCCCCGTGTCTGTCAGTGTTTCAATTGTCACCATCAGGGTATCGTTTTCTTCCTCAAAGGAATGGATTTCGCCTCTTTCCAAACCCTCTACGAGGACACGGATCGTCCCGTTCGGAAGCTTCAGCATCTGCTTAATTTTTGTATACGTACCGACCCGGTAAACATCATCCTCTGCCGGTTCATCTATGGAAATATCCTTTTGTGTTGCCAGGAAAATCATATGATTGTCCATCATTGCCGTTTCTAAAGCTTCTACTGATTTATCTCTGCCTACATCCAAATGAAGAACCATGGTTGGATAGACCAAAAGCCCTCTTAATGGAAGCAAAGGAATGGTTAGTTTATTGTCTGCCATACCTATGCACCTCCGTCTCTTTCTTGATAGCGTATGTGCGAGTTCTTGTCTAATTCTAACTTATTCTTTATAGGGTGTCTATTTGGATGATCATTTTTTGCCCATCGGCGGACCGAACCTATGTAATCAAGCAAATCAGCATAGGAAAACCCCCAGGCAGGCTGGAGGTTCACCGCTCTTAACTATATGCAGACTTATACTGATTTTTTCTCATTCAGCAAAAATTCGGCCGGCGGATTCAGTAGTGCATGATCAAGCACTTCCTGGAAATGTGAAACAGGAATAATCGTGATCCCCGGGATATCCTCAAGGATCGACTGGCTGTTTTCCGCAGGAATGATGACCTTCATGGCCCCGGCCAATTTAGCTGCCTTGATTTTAGGGACCACGCCGCCAATCGGCTTAACGTGCCCATGTATGCTGATTTCTCCAGTCATTGCCACAAGATGGTCGACTGGAATTTTATGAATGGCAGAAAAGATGCCTGATGCCATCGCAATCCCTGCCGAAGGCCCATCCACCGGAACCCCTCCCGGGAAGTTAACGTGAATTTCATAGTTGTCTGCTTCTACTCCCATTGATTTGAGGACCGTAATGACATTTTCCACCGATCCTTTGGCCATGCTTTTTCTGCGGATGGATTTTCCGCGGTCTCCAATGCTTTCTTCTTCCACAATCCCTGTTATGTTCACACTGCCCTTTTCTTTCGCTGGCAGAACCATTACTTCTATTTCAAGGAGAGATCCTGTGTTCGGACCGTGTACAGCCAGTCCGTTCACCAGGCCTATTTTCGCTTCCTCCCCAATCTTTCGGTCATACCTTGGAGACATTTGGCTGGAATGGATGACCCATTCAATATCCTTTAATGTAACTGCGCCGCGGTCTTCGTTCATCGCCATCCCCGCTACAATCTGCATCATGTTGACGATTTCCCGTCCGTTTCTGGCATAGGAGGTCATACGTTCAATACCTTCATCCGAGACATTCATCCCAATTTTCGCCGCTGCTTTGTTTGCGACGATGGAGAGCTCCTTTTGATCAAGCTCCCTGAAAAACACTTCTACGCAGCGCGACCGGATGGCTGGCGGAATTTCATTTGGCGTTCTGGTTGTAGCCCCGATCAGGCGAAAATCAGCCGGCAATCCATTTTGGAAAATATCATGGATGTGGCTTGGTATGTTTGTGTTTTCTTCACTATAATAAGCACTTTCCAAAAATACTTTCCGGTCTTCAAGAACCTTCAGCATTTTGTTCATCTGAATCGGATGGAGTTCACCGATTTCGTCAATAAACAAGACTCCCCCATGTGCATGTGTAACAGCACCTTGCTTAGGCTGAGGGATGCCGGCTTGTCCCATAGCTCCGGCGCCCTGGTAAATCGGGTCATGAACAGACCCGATTAGCGGATCGGCAATTCCCCTTTCATCAAAACGGGCTGTCGTTGCATCAAGCTCGACGAATCCCGCATTCGAGCGGAACGGGGATTTCCCATTTTGTTTCGCTTCTTCAAGCACTAGTCTCGCAGCGGCTGTTTTTCCAACTCCTGGCGGTCCATAAATAATCACGTGCTGGGGATTGGGTCCGCATAATGCAGCGCTTAAGGAACGGATTCCATCTTCCTGACCGACTATATCCATAAATGTCTTAGGGCGGACTCTTTCCGCCAAAGGCTCACTTAACCGGATCGATCTCATTTTTTTCAGCTGTTCCATTTCTTTTTTCGATTCCCTGTCGATGGATACCTTTTGGGTGCGCTGGCTTTTTAACAAATTCCAAAAATACAAACCGATAATAATCCCGAAAAACAACTGTACAAACAATGCAATGCTTGTCCAACTCATACTGGTCCCTCCTGCTGCATTCTGTTTCTATGTAAAAGAGTCTTCCTCTCTTAGCCATAATGGTGTTTCCTTGCTCCTAGTATCTCCTCACTGAAAGCGGAATAAACCCGCAGAAAGAAGATTTGCAGGAAGAAGATTCGGCGGTGGCGGAGGGCAGCAGTGGAATTTCTAAAAAGCATACATCAATCTGTCTTTTCATGTTTCATCCAGGATTGTTCAGGCTGATTTCTTTCTCCTCCTACTATATATTTCCCACAGGACGGGCAGTGTCTTGCTTTGCAGCTGCGGATGGCTCCCCCTGTCCCGCCTTCAGCGGAAGTTAAGCACCTTTCGAAGTTAATACCAGACGGTTTCCATCAAAATTTTGTCGAAAAGTAGATATATTGAAAGTACGGACAATAAGCTGAGAGGGTAGGAAAATAAAATGAAAGTACGGACAATAAAACAAAAGTTAGGACAATATCCTCTCCAATCAGCCCCCAAAGCAGCTTTGAAGACACCAAAAACAGCCTGATACCTGCAATTTTAACGGAGAACGAGTTCTAAACGGCACATTAAGGCGATTTTGAACCAAAAAGACGTGAACAGTGCCAGCGACTAAGGATTCCCGCTTTTTCAGCCCGCTAATGCCGATAAGACATAATCGTCAAGCCTCGCAGAATTCTTCGACTAAAGTTCCAAACACCAGATTTTCTTTACAGAACTGAACAAGAAGGACCGCCGCTCAAGCAATGAAAAAAAAAGGCTGCGCATGATGGCAGCCTTTTTTCCGTTCAATATTTCGCCTCGATTACACGTTCCTCAGGCGGAAGTCTTTTTATCTTTTTCAATGACAGTACCGTCATTTGTGACAAGCTTAGGCGGAACCTGATCAGTAACGGTCGCGCCGGTAATGATACATTTCTCGATGTCCTCGCGGGAAGGAAGATCGAACATCATGTCGAGCATGATGCCTTCAATAATAGATCTTAGACCGCGGGCACCTGTTTTACGCTCGATTGCTTTTTTTGCAATTTCAACCAGAGCCTCATCCTCAAACTCCAGTTCCACCCCATCCAGATCAAGCATCTTTTGATACTGTTTGACTAGGGCATTTTTCGGTTTTGTAAGGATTTCAACCAATGCATCCTCGTCGAGTGGGGCAAGACTTGAAATAACAGGCAGACGACCGATAAATTCAGGAATCAGACCGAATTTAAGCAGGTCTTCCGGAAGGACTTTGGAAAGAAGCATTTTTTGGTCCATATCTTCTTTCGAGTTGTCTGATCCAAAACCAATGACTTTTTTGCCGAGACGGCGTTTGATAATTTGTTCAATCCCGTCAAAGGCTCCTCCGCAGATGAAGAGGATGTTCGTCGTATCAATCTGAATGAATTCCTGATGAGGGTGCTTGCGTCCGCCCTGCGGTGGAACACTTGCAACGGTTCCCTCAAGAATTTTCAGCAATGCCTGCTGAACTCCTTCACCAGATACATCACGCGTGATTGACGGATTTTCGGATTTACGGGCAACCTTATCGATTTCATCAATATAGATAATGCCTTTTTCTGCTTTTTCCACATCGTAATCTGCTGCCTGAATCAGTTTAAGAAGGATGTTCTCTACATCCTCACCGACATATCCAGCCTCAGTTAGAGAAGTAGCGTCCGCTATAGCAAATGGAACATTCAGGATCCTTGCGAGTGTCTGCGCAAGAAGGGTTTTACCGCTTCCTGTCGGCCCTATCATCGCAATGTTGGACTTAGAAAGCTCCACATCATCGATTTTGCTGCTGGAATTTATCCGTTTGTAATGGTTGTATACCGCTACGGCAAGAGATTTCTTAGCCGCTTCCTGTCCGATTACATACTCGTTGAGAATTCCCTGGATCTCAGCAGGTTTCGGTACATCTTTAAACTCAACTTCCTCTTCCGTGCCTAGCTCTTCCTCCACGATTTCCGTGCAGAGCTCGATGCATTCGTCACATATATATACACCCGGTCCAGCTACAAGTTTACGAACTTGATCCTGTGTTTTCCCGCAGAATGAACATTTTAGCTGTCCTTTTTCATCATTGAACTTAAACATTGTTTCACCCCTTATTCTTTATCTCTTCATACAGTCAAAACCCCGTCCATCAGGGAATACAGCGGTTTTGTTAAACTTGGTGATGCGCTTTGGCAGCGTACAGCCATTGAGAGCAAATCAAGTATGCAGTGCATTTTAACATAAACGCTGCGGTGATGGATATTTAGATTTTTGAAGAATGTTTGCAGCTATGTATGCTTTTTTATATCCTACCCTATATTTTGAAGAAAAAACATCTTTTGCATACTCAGGCTGTTTATGACGGAGTACCCCCGAAAGGGCTATGTATTGATGTATGTATATGTATTCTAGCATGTTTCAGGTTAATTAGGAATGATCCTGCTTCTAAGTATATGTCGCCATTTTCTGCAAAAGCTTATGTTTAGAAAACAGGGCACGATCCAATCGCGCCCTGTCAGGTATTCTTATATTATGCAGCGGTTTTGCTGTTTTCCACAAGGAAATCAATCGCTTTGCGGATTTTCAAATCCTCTTTTACAGCATCAGTTGAGCCAAGTGCCTGCTTGATGCTGTCTACTGGCATGTTGTACATTTCAGCCATTTTAGAAAGCTCTTCGTTCACTTCTTCATCTGAAATTTCAAGGTTCTCAGCCTGAGCAACCGCTTCTAGAGTCAGGTTGAATTTTACGCGTTTTGCAGCATCTTCATTCATTTGCTGTTTAAGCGCATCCTCATCTTGACCAGAGAATTGGAAATAAAGCTCAAGGTTCATGCCCTGCATTTGAAGACGCTGTTCGAATTCCTTCATCATGCGATCCACTTCGCTGTCGATCATCACCTGAGGAATTTCAACTTCAGCATTTTCAGCCGCTTTCTCAACCAGTGCATCACGAAGCTTGTTTTCTGCTTCTGTTTTGCGTGTTTCCTGAAGGCGGTCTTTCGTTTTTGTTTTGAGCGCTTCAAGTGTTTCCACTTCTTCGTCTACATCTTTCGCAAACTCATCATCAAGCTCAGGTAGCTCCTTCGCTTTGATTTCGTGAATTTTCACTTTGAATGTAGCCGCCTTGCCAGCAAGATCTTCTGCGTGATATTCGTCAGGGAATGTTACTTCCACTTCTTGCTCGGCACCTGTTTCAAGGCCTACAAGCTGTTCTTCAAAGCCAGGGATGAAAGAGGCGGATCCGATTTCAAGAGAGTAGTTGTCGGCTTGGCCGCCTTCAAATGCTTCCCCATCTACAAATCCTTCAAAATCCATCACAACGGTATCTCCGTCTTCCACTTTTCCCTCTTCTTTCACGACAAGCTCAGCCTGGCGCTCCTGAAGCTGTTTCAATTCCTGTTCTACATCTTCATCCGTTACTTCTGTATCTTCTTTTTCAACTTCAAGACCTTTGTACTCGCCAAGCTTCACTTCAGGCTTAACGGTTACTTTCGCAGTGAAAGTCAGCGTTTCGCCTTTGCCCATTGAGTCGATGTCAATATCAGGACGGTCGATCGGCTCTATTTTAGCTTCATCGATGGCCTTCCCGTATTCAACCGGCAATAGAAGATCAAGAGCTTCCTGGTAAAGAGATTCTACTCCGAAACGTTTTTCAAACAGGCTGCGCGGAACCTTTCCTTTGCGGAAGCCTGGAATGGATACTTGCTGTACGACTTTTTTGAATGCTTCGTCAAGAGCGCTGTCGAAAGTTTCAGCATCCACTTCAACAGTCAAAATCCCTTGATTTCCTTCAAGTTTTTCCCATTTAGCAGACATGTGTTTCCCTCCAAAAATCTATAATATGTTTGTAGTTTCATGATTCATTAATTCAGCATAAGCATGCGCTTCTGCAGTATGTAAATTGAGCGTTTTCCGCTCCCCTTCACGATATGAAACCATTTCATTATAACACAGAATGACTTTGATTCAACCTATTCCAATATTTTTCTAAGTTTAGGCATGGCCGTTATCCAAATAGGACATCTTTTCAATTTGAAAGATCTTGCTGCACGCCTCGCCGAGCTGAAAAGAGGGGATTTCATATAATGAGCTGATCTCTTCTTCTTCCACATCAATGCCGTGCAGCTCATAGCCGGCTTTGTGCAGTGCGGCAGCCCAGAGTGAAGCATCGGCAGGTTTTGGGATAAATGGAAACAGCACAAACAGATGCCGGATCCACAGCTCCTTCACCGCTTCAAACAGCGCCGGATTTTCTGCCCCAAGTGTATCATCAAGCAAATTCAGCACCTTCTTCGCAAATGGAGTGTCTGAAAGGGAGAGGGCTGCGGGTACGACAGTCTGCACATCTCCAAACTTTTCTACGGTCACACTTTTGCTTACTTCATGCTCGATCAGAACTTGAAGAATCATCGTTTTAATAACCGGGTGGGCATGCGTGTGCTCAAGCAGAGACTTTAACGTCGGCATATGCTTCGCTACATTCCGGTCACGGATCGACTGAATATAATCAATTTGTTTGGCCGGCTCTGCCATAAAACCTTCTGACGTTGTCCAATCATCCGGCTCATACGTAAATTCTTCCTCCGGCTCTGCCTCCTGCCCGGAACCGCTCATTCTCCTGCTGAAATCGAGCAGCCTGTAGAATTGCTCGGCACTTTCTGCGGGCAGCTGATTTTCCTCGAGAACCGCTTCAATCGTAGCCTGAACTTCATTGTATTCCCTAAGCTGTATGAGAATCGTTAAATACACCTGCAGCACGGTAAAGTAATGGCCGATGTCTTCGTTCAGCATTTTTTTGCACACGCGGCTTGCTTCTTCCAGTTCTCCCATTTCCATTAGGCACAGGGCAATGCCAAGCTGGATTTCCGCCTGGTCCTCATCCATGTTCCGGGCTTCCGAAAAAAGGTCCAGTGCATCCTGAAACTGTTTCTTTTTCAAAGCATCCATTCCTTTATCTACAAGACGCTCTTTTAGATTAGGGAATGGAATGATCTTTGATTGTTTATCATCTTTCATGAACAGACCAACTCCGCGTACAATTTTGTTACAAGTTTACCAATGTGCTGAATGGAACACAAGCGGCAGGGAGTACGGTAGAATTAGGGGGTTCTGGGATGGAATGGGGTTTTTGCTGTTTGAAATACAGCTAGAGGGACCTGCTCTGGATGAAGATCGATTGACGAACCTTTCGTTTTTATCCTATTTCTATTAGTTGTAAATCTAACCATGCGAAACAGACGTAACGTTGATTCTTCGGGGCTGACTGCGCAGATCCGGTCCTTCATTGAAAAAGATGCAAAGACAAACCCTCTTTGCACCTCCATCCCGTTAGCCGATCGCCGATTTCTCAAAGTCCTGAATCTTGTCTTCATGAATCAGTGTATAGGCAATCTCGTCTCTTCCATTTAAAAGCATATCTTTCCAGTGCGGATCCATGTCAAAAGCCGCTTCCAGGCCGTTTTCACTCCAAATGGTCTGGTCTGCGAGATTAACTGTGAGTTCACATTTCCCACGGCTTGCCTGGTCCATCAGCTGAGACACTCGATTTTTTTCGAGGCGGACCGGCAGCATTCCATTCTTCAGGCAGTTTTGATGAAAGATATCGGCAAATGACGGGGCAATGATTACCCGGAACCCATAGTCGCTTAATGCCCAAGGAGCATGCTCTCTTGAGGACCCGCAGCCAAAGTTCTCTCCGGCGATCAGGACGGTCGCCCCCGAAAATTCCGGTTGGTTCAATTCGAAAGCAGGATCCGGCTCGCCATCGGCCTTGTACCTCCAGTCAAAGAAGGCAAACCTTCCGTAGCCCGTTCGCTCTATGCGTTTTAAAAACTGCTTTGGGATAATTTGATCTGTATCGACATTGTCTCTGTCCATTACGGCTGCCTTTCCTTTATGAAGACGAAATGGCTGAAGCATGGGTGTCCTCCTCCTTGAACGGTGATTGTCTTATATCAACGAAGCGGCCGTGGATTGCGGCGGCAGCGGCCATCACTGGACTAACCAGATGAGTTCTAGCACCTTTTCCCTGCCGGCCTTCAAAATTCCGGTTCGAGGTAGAAGCACAGCGCTCTCCTTCCGGTACAGCATCTTCGTTCATACTGAGGCACATGCTGCAGCCGGAATGTCTCCATTCAAAGCCTGCTGCTTTAAAAATCTCATCGAGCCCTTCTTCCTCCGCTTTCCTTTTTACCGCTTCTGAGCCGGGAACGACTAATGCTCTTACAGAATCTGCTGTTTTTTTGCCCTGCACATAGGCTGCTGCTTTCCTTAAATCGTGAATCCGTGAATTTGTACAGGAGCCAATGAATACGTGCTGTACAGGAAGGTTTTCAATGGGGGCTCCAGGTGTCAGATCCATGTAGCAGAAGGCGCGTTCAGCTTCTCTTTTCTCCTCTTTTGACGTATACGAATCAAGAGCCGGAAGGTGCTGGTCCACTGAGAGCGCCATGCCCGGATTGGTTCCCCACGTAATCATCGGGCCGACGTCTTCTCCGCGTATTTCCACGCTTCGGTCATATTCCGCCCCTTCGTCTGTCGCCAGCTGTTTCCATTGCTCAGCCGCCTTCTCAAACGCTTCCCCTTTTGGGGCGAATTTCCTTCCTTTTATATAAGAAAAAGTCGTTTCGTCCGGAGCAATCAGCCCGGCTCTTGCTCCGGCTTCGATGGACATGTTGCAGATGGTCATCCGTTCGTCCATCGAGAGGCCTCGAATGACGCTGCCCGTATATTCAATGACATAGCCCGTTCCAAAACGGACCCCATGCTTGCCGATAATATAAAGGATGAGATCCTTAGCCGTTACTCCATCCCCAAGCTCTCCGTCGATCCGGATTTGCAGCGTTTTCGGCTTTTGCTGCCAAAGCGTCTGGGTAGCCAGAACATGCTCTACTTCACTCGTTCCAATTCCAAAAGCCAAAGCACCAAAGGCTCCATGTGTAGAAGTATGGCTATCCCCGCAAACAATCGTTTTGCCAGGAAGAGTCAGGCCAAGCTCCGGACCGATGACGTGAACAATGCCCTGATCCTCGCTGCCGATATCTGCCAGCCGGATGCCGAATTCACGGCAGTTCCGCTCCAATGCACTTATTTGATTTTTAGCTGTTTCATCTTTTATCACAGCGGGATTTATTGTTGGAATATTGTGATCCATTGTGGCAAAGGTCCGTTCCGGTCTTCTGACTTTGCGGTCCTTCGTTCTTAGTCCCTCAAACGCCTGTGGAGAGGTTACTTCATGAATGAGATGCAGGTCGATGTAGAGAAGATCCGGTTTCCCTTCTTCACTATGAACCACATGCTGATCCCACAATTTTTCAAACAGTGTTTTCCTCATGGTTCTCCTCCTCCTTTACTAGATTTCAAGCATAAGCTTCCATTATATGAAGGATAGCATTATCGTCTGCCAGCCCCTCTTTTACTTCTTCGATCATCTCCGCTGTTGTAAGGCTCCGCTCCTGATCCACAGCCAAATCCCCTGTCCGTTTTCCTGCATCAAGAACGTGCTGAACAGCGCGCTCGACCGCATCTGCTTCCTCCCTCAAGCCGAATGATGTACGGAGAAGCATGGCTGAAGACAATATCATGGCAAGCGGATTGGCTTTGTTTTCTCCGGCGATGTCAGGAGCAGACCCATGAACAGGTTCATATAGATGCAAACCGCCCGTCGACAGACTTGATGATGGCAGCATCCCGAGAGATCCGGTAAGCACGGAGGCTTCGTCACTTAAAATGTCACCGAACATATTTTCTGTTACGATGACATCGAATTGGGCAGGATTTTTGATCAGCTGCATCGCAGCATTGTCGACGAGCATGTGCTCAAGTTCAATCCCAGGGTACTCCGCCTTTACTTCTTCTGCCGTTTCTCTCCACATCCGGCTTGATTCAAGCACATTTGCTTTATCAACGGACGTCACCTTCTTTTTCCGCTGTGCAGCCAGTTCAAATGCAGCATTAAGAATGCGTTTGACTTCCTTTTTCGTATAATAAAGGGTATCAACTGCGGATTCTTCTCCGCCCTTAAAGGACCGCTCACTTGGCTTGCCGAAGTACAGGCCGCCTGTAAGCTCTCGGACGATGACGAAATCGACGCCTTCGAGAACCGACTGTTTGAAAGGACTTCGGCCGCTTAAACATTCGTAGGCTTTTACAGGCCGGATATTGGCATACAGGCCAAGTTCCTTCCGGAGCGCGAGCAGACCTTTTTCGGGTCTTCCGGCAGGCGGCTCCTGATCCCATTTTGGTCCGCCAACCGCACCAAGCATGACGGCATCCGCCTGGCGGCAAAGCTCCACTGTTTCAGCAGGGAGCGGCTCGCTGTGCTGGTCAATCGCAGATCCGCCAATCAGTCCTGATGTAAAATGGAATTCATGACCATATTGCTCGGCGATAACAGAAAGCACTTCTTGTGCACCTTGCATGACTTCTTTTCCGATCCCGTCTCCCGGAAGCATTGCGATTGTCTTCTTCATCATTCATCCCCCGTTTTCAATTAGACTGGCAGCTGGATCGCCTCCTGCTCCTCCTTCGAGAATAAGAGCACCCGGTTAACTGCATTTACGTATGCCCGCGCCGAAGCTTCAAGGACATCCTGAGCCATTCCTCGGCCGCTGGTTTCAATCCCTTTAAATTCTGCTTTTACATAAACCTCTGCCAGAGCGTCTCTTCCTCCGCTGCTGGACTGGATGCGGTAATCCTTCAGATGGACAGCGGTCCCTATACAGCGTTCAAGCGTATTGTAAATGGCTTCAACACTTCCTGCTCCTGTTGCCGCCTCTTGTATAACGGTTTTGTCCGGATCCCTTAAGGTAACAGCAGCGGTTGTTATATTGGCCGTGCCAAACTGCACTTGAAGAGTGATAAGCTCATAGCCGCCAGCCCCGTTCGCTGCTTTTTCTTCCATTAAAATGGCCAGCAAATCGGCATCCGTAAATTCTTTCTTCTTCTCTGACCAGTCCTTAAACCGGTCAAATGCCCGCTTCAGTTCCTTTTCATCCAGTGCAAAGCCGAGCTCCTTCATTCTTGCTCCGAAGGCGTGCCGTCCGGAATGTTTACCGAGTACAAGGGAATTGGATGAGACCCCCACCATTTCCGGAGAAATAATTTCGTACGTTGTTTTTTCTTTCAGCACCCCGTCCTGATGAATGCCTGATTCATGGGCGAACGCGTTTTTCCCGACCACTGCTTTATTTCCGGGTACAGCCATTCCGGTAAGCTTGCTCACTATATCGCTTGTTCGTTTAATTTCATCCAGTTTCAAGTCAAAATAAGACTGATAATGATCTCCGCGTATTTTTAAGGCGACGGCAATTTCCTCAAGGGCGGCATTGCCTGCCCGTTCGCCGATTCCATTGATGGTTCCTTCGATTTGACCGGCTCCGTGCTCGATAGCAGCAAGTGAATTTGCAACAGCCATTCCAAGGTCATTGTGGCAGTGCGCGGAAAGAATCACCTGGTCAATGCCTGTGACATGTTTTGTTAAATAGGAGAAGATTCTCCCATACTCTATCGGATGAATGTATCCGACGGTGTCAGGAATATTGATAACATCTGCACCGGCTTTAATGATTTCCCCGACAATGTCACCCAAAAATTCAAGCTCAGTTCTGCACGCATCCTCTGCTGACCACTGCACGACAGGAAAAAGGGTCTTTGCGTATTTTACAGCTTCCACTGCGGCTTCTATGACCTGCTCCTTGGATTTTTTCAGCTTATATTCCCTGTGAATCGGCGAGGTTGCCAGAAACACATGCAGCCTTGGATCTGCCCCCTCTTTAAGCGCCTCCCAGGCGATATCAATATCGCTTTTAACCGATCGGGCAAGGCCAGTGACAGAGCTGCTTTTAACTGTACGCGCTATCTCCCTGACACTCTTCATTTCTGCTTTGGAGGAAGCGGGAAACCCCGCCTCCATGATATCGACTCCGAGCCTTTCAAGCTGCCGGGCTATTTCAAGCTTTTCTCCAAATGTGAGATTTACGCCCGCCGACTGTTCCCCGTCTCTTAGCGTCGTATCAAAGACATTAATTTTCCGCACCAGCGGTCACCGCCTCTTTTTCTTTAGGTTTTACAAACGGCATCATGCTGCGAAGCTTTCTTCCAACCTGTTCAATTTGGTGGCTATTCTCTTTTTGGTTAATCGCATTAAACTGCGGCCGATTCACTTGATTCTCGACAATCCAGTCTTTGGCAAACGTCCCACTTTGAATATCGGCCAGCACAGCCTTCATGGATTCCTTCACTCTTTCATCAACGATTCTCGGACCGGAAACAAAATCTCCCCACTGAGCCGTATCGGAAACCGAATATCTCATCCCTTCAAGCCCGCCCTCATACATGAGGTCCACAATCAGCTTCAGCTCATGCATACACTCAAAATATGCGACTTCCGGCTGATAGCCTGCTTCAACCAGCGTTTCAAAACCGGCTTTTACTAGAGAGGTCAGGCCTCCGCACAGTACAGCCTGCTCTCCGAAAAGGTCGGTTTCTGTTTCTTCCTTAAACGTCGTTTCCAGGACGCCCGCGCGGCCGGCTCCAATGCCCTTAGCGTAAGCGAGAGCTGTGTCCTTTGCAGAGCCAGATACATCCTGCTGAATGGCAAAGAGGGCAGGAACTCCAGCTCCTTCTGTATACGTTCTCCGCACAAGATGACCTGGTCCTTTAGGGGCTACCAGAAAAACATCCACAAATTCCGGAGGAACAATCTGATGAAAATGGATGTTGAATCCATGTGCGAAAACCAAGGATTTGCCAGGCTCAAGGGCTTCTTTAATTTCCGATTCATAAACCTTTGCCTGCTGTTCATCCGGCAGCAGAACCATGATCACTTCGGCCGCTTCAGCCGCTTCTTTTACCGAATAAACGGGATGTCCGTCCTGTTTCGCTTTATCAAACGATTTCCCTTTCCGGACACCGACCACAACATCCAGCCCGCTTTCCTTTAAATTTAGGGCATGGGCATGGCCCTGGGAACCGTACCCGATTACCGCGATTTTTTTCCCTTGAAGTGCCTGTTCGTTTACATCTCCGTTATAATATACCTTTACCATTTTCCATCTCTCCATTTCCAAATGTTAGTTGACGTCTTTCCACCGGCTCTCCTGCCATTTGTAAAAGCAGCGGGTTTCAGACGATGAATGCGGCTTTTGCGGATGCCTGTTTTTTGCTGCTTCTCGCAAAGGCTGTCGTGCCGGTCCTGGCAATTTCTTTAATGCCGTACGGCTTCAGCAAATCGATTAACGCTTCAATTTTTCCCGGTTCGCCAGTCGCCTGAATCACGAGGCTTTCTTTTCCGACATCAATGACCGAAGCTCTGAAAGGTTCAATGATCCCGTAGATTTCAAGTCTGGCTGCCGCCGGTGAATTGACTTTAATGAGAGCCAGCTCTCTCGCAACTACATGCTGATTGGTCATATCCGTTACCTTAAGGACATGAATTTGTTTGTTCAGCTGCTTGGTCAGCTGCTCTATCTGTTTATGGTCCTCCACATCTACCGTAAAAGTGATTCTGGAAACGCCATCTGTTTCTGTATGGCCAACTGTAATGCTTTCAATGTTATAAAGGCGTTTTGTAAAAAGCCCGGTAATCCGGTTTAATACGCCGGGTCTGTTCAATACGGTGGTCGTGATGATTCTTTTCACGGTTTCACCCCTGTCATTTGATGAATTCCCTTGCCTGGCGCAATCATTGGATACACATTTTCCTCTTTCTCCACGAGCGCATTTATGAGCACTGGCTCATCAGACTGAAGGGCTTCTTTCAAATCAGAATCTGCTTCTTTCATGCTGGTGATCGTCAACCCGCGGATTCCGTAAGCTTCTGCAAGCTTATTAAAATTGGGCTGTGATACAAACTTAGAGTGAGAGTAGCGCTCTTCATAAAAAATCTCCTGCCATTGCCTTACCATTCCGAGCGACTGATTGTTTAGGATGACAATTTTGATGGGGAGCTGCAATTCATAGATGACAGACAGCTCTTGAAGCGTCATCTGGAACCCTCCGTCCCCAAGAACCGCGACGACTCTTCTATTCCGGTCTGCCAGCTGGGCGCCGATCGCTGAAGGGAGCCCGAAGCCCATCGTTCCAAGCCCGCCGGAGGTTACCCAGCTGTCCGAATCCTTAAAGGGATAAAACTGAGCTGCCCACATCTGATGCTGTCCGACATCCGTCGTAACGATTGCCTTTCCCTCTGTAAAGATGCTGATCATCTCAAGCAGCTTTTGGGGCTTAATGATATCCGCGGAGTCGTTATACCATAGCGGATATTCTCTCTTGGAATCCTCTTGCTTTGCAAGCCATTCCTCTGAAGCTGCTCTTTTGCCGTTTTGATGAATGAGCTCCTTCAGCACGAGCTTTGCATCCCCTACAACCGGTATGTCAGTCGGAACGTTTTTGCCAACCTCAGCCGGGTCAATATCCACATGGGCAACCGTTGCATATTTGGCGAAATCATCCAAATTACCCGTGAGCCGGTCATCAAACCTGGCACCAATATTAATCAGAAGATCACAATCGTAAAGCGCCATATTCGCTGTATACGTTCCATGCATCCCTGCCATTCCGAGAAACAGCTTATGATCAGCCGGAAATCCTCCGAGTCCGAGCAGAGTATGGACAACCGGAATGTCTTGCTGTTCGGCATAACTTTTCAAATATTCAGACGCTTTAGCGTGCAAAACACCCGCTCCAGCCAGGATGACCGGTTTCTTTGACCGGCTGACCGCCTCCACAAGCTTCCTGATTTGCAAATGGTTAGGCGCCGTAACCGGCTGATAGCCCGGCAGATCGGGGGTTTGATCGTACTTGAACTCTCCTTCGGATACCGCAACGTCCTTCGGAATATCGATCAGGACGGGACCGGGCCTGCCGGTAGAGGCAATATGAAAAGCTTCCTTAATCGCCATCGGGAGTTCATCCACATGCCTTACCTGAACACTGTGCTTTGTAACCGGCATCGTGATCCCCAATACGTCCGCTTCCTGAAAAGCATCTGAGCCAATAACGGTTGTCGCGACCTGACCCGTAAAAACAACGAGCGGCAGAGAGTCAATCATTGCATCTGCCAGACCGGTTACGAGGTTCGTCGCACCAGGCCCTGATGTTGCTATGACCACTCCGGGCTTTCCTGAAATCCTTGCGTACCCCTCTGCAGCATGTATGGCTCCCTGTTCATGCCTTGTCAGGATATGAAAAAGACCTGAACCATAAAGCTTGTCGTATAACGGCAGAACCGCACCTCCGGGATACCCGAAAAGCACCTCCACCTTTTCCTGCTTTAATGCCTCGATAAGCATTGCGCCCCCCGTCATCCTTACAGGGTGTTCGAGCTGTGCCTCATCCATCTCCGCTTGAACCTTCATTTTTCTGCCTCCTCTTCTTTCAAAAACATTCCCAAAGTAGTTAGAAGCCGGTGATTGATTGCATATAAAAAACCTCTCCGCCCCTCATAAGACCCGTTTTTCGGATCAAAGGGGCGAAGAGGCTAGGAAACTCTCCGCGGTACCACCCTTTTTCATGGCCCTCAAGCCATCTCAAGAACAAGTATGTTCGTTTTAATAACGAGTGCTTCGGATGCACCCGGTCCCTCCTACTTGATTCAGAAAGACACTCCGGGGTGAGTTCATCGTCTATGCCACCGCCGGCTTCCAGCAACCCGGCTCTCTGAAGATGGCTGATATAAACAACTACTTATCCCCGTCTATGTTTTGCCCTATTAGGTTATCAATCAGCTTACGTGAAGACTTTCATCTGAAGGAAGATTCACTTTCTCCCCTTCATCGATTACTTTTTTTCTAAACTGTTCAAGCAGGTGGTTCGTATGCTCTCCAGGCTTCCCGTCTCCTATAACGCGGCCGTCCACCTTAACAACCGCGATGACCTCGGCTGCTGTTCCTGTGAGGAAAACCTCATCTGCCGTATAGACATCATGGCGGGTAAACGGTTCTTCGGAAACGGTATAGCCAAGCTCATTTGCAATATCGATGATGGCGTTTCTTGTGATGCCTTCCAGCGCTCCAATATATCCCGGCGGTGTGAGCAGTTTGCCTTTTTTATAGATGAAAACGTTATCCGCTGAACCTTCTGCAACATATCCCTGATCATTCAGCATGAGCGCTTCGCTTACGTTTGCCAGATGGGCCTCGATTTTTACGAGAACGTTATTTAAGTAGTTTAATGATTTTACTTTAGGACTGAGTACGTCCGGACGGTTTCGCCTGGTCGGCACCGTTACGATATCGATTCCAGTCTCATAAAGGTGTTTTGGGAAGATAGCAAGCGGTTCTACAATAATGACCACATTTGCATTTGGACACTTATATGGATCCAGACCGAGATCTCCAGCGCCTCTGGAGACAACCAGTCTGATGTAAGCATCTCTCAGTCCATTTTTTTCAACCGTTTTTATGACGAGCTCTGTTAATTCTTCCTGGCTGTACGGCATGTTGAGCAAAATTGATTTTCCGGATTCGTAAAGCCGGTCCATATGTTCTTTCATCCGGAAAATATTCCCGTTGTATACTCTGATCCCTTCGAAAATGCCGTCTCCGTACAAGAATCCGTGATCATATACAGAAATCTTCGCATCTTCCTTCCTTACAAATTCGCCGTTCAAGAAGATCCATTGATCACTCATGCCAGGTCACACCTTTCCTTTAATGTTAAGACGCTTTAAATGATTAGAAGATTACTTGTAAAAAAAGATCCTATAACCAATGTTATATGGATGATTTTAAGTTGTTTCGCTGCCGTGTTATGAATGTTTGAACCTATCTTACGCCCGTTGCGTACAAGAGTCAACACCCTTTTTTTGAATTAACTGATAATTTAGATTAGTTTAACAATTTGTATCCGCTTACATACGCGCTATAACAGGAAAGATCATTTTGCAATTTTTTTGTACTTTTTTCTGACAGGTTTTTTTGACAAAGGATGAATGTTCACTCCGGCACTCAAAATTACTCGCGCTTCAGATGACTGGAGGCGCTATTTCAATTAAATTTTTTATGGAATGGGGAGAGTTCGTATGATTGACCCTATCATTTATGATGCGGACACATTAGAAGGATCCAGCTATGTGGAAATAAAGCCTGGCCGATCTGCCGGCAGGCACTGGAACAAGGCCTCCATCTATTTGACGGATGAAACCTTTACCTTCCTTGCACCCGCCATCGTAAAACATCATAAAAATTACAGCTTATTCGGCATCAGCAGAATTGACAGGGAAACGTGGAAAAAGATCCTGACTGAGTTAGATAAGGTAAAACAAGCACTTGTGGACAAACCGGGTGCAGAAAATTTGAAAGACCTGATCGGTTTTTTGATACTCGAAGAAACAGAGAAGAATTTCAGAAAAAACCCGGATCAGAATTGTGGAGATTTGATCAGGTTGATAGCTGAATTTCAGACGTGGGTCGAAAATAAAACCAAGGATCATGATTACTTAACCATCTTGGGGATTTAAACAATTTTTAAAGGACCACTAAGCGGGTCCTTTAAGCAGGCGCAGGGGGGATGAGATGAAGATCTTTCAATTTAATAAGAATTCAGGCAGGAAAATCACAAAATCCGACTCAGATTTTGTCCTGTCACCGATTACCCGGACAGAGAACGCGGCTCAAATAGGCTGCATGCATTTAGAGGCGAATGGAAGAATTGGCTATCATCAAGCTGCTGTTCCTCAGCTTCTTCTAATCGTGAATGGAGAGGGCTGGGTTAGGGGAGAATCGGAGGAATACACACACGTTCAAAACGGGGAAGCTGTACTCTGGGATAAAGATGAGTGGCACGAAACGAAAACAGATACCGGTTTAATGGCAATTGTTATAGAAAGTGAAGATCTAAACACTTCTGCACTAAAGCCTGGCAGCAGGTAATTGCTGGCCATTAGGTCCGTAATAACGCACTCATCCCTTTATCCACTTGGTTTGTTTTTACTGATTTCCTCTCCTGGCTGCTCAGCTGCCAACGGGGCGGGCGGTGAGCCTCTTCATCATTCCGCGATGCGGGGTGTCACCTGTCCCGCTGGGCTTAGCTTGCAGCTTTAAGCCTTCATCCCCAATCAAAAGGTGTAAAAATCAATAGGATGCAGGAGCACTGCCCGAAAAACAGTAGGTTTGAGGTTCAACGGCGGCACCAACCATTCATATATCTCACACTGCTTCAGACTCTCAGTGATCCGCGGAACCCTCTGGCACCATAATAGGAGTCTGCTCCATTATGGTACACAAACACGGTGTCGTAGCGGCGGTCACAAAAGAGCGCACCTCCGAGTTTTCGGATATCAGCAGGTGTACTCACCCAGCTCGATGTTTTCAGGTCGAAATTCCCTAGTTTTTGGAGCTCCCGGTACTGCTCCTCGGTTAAAAGCTCAATGCCCATGGCAGCAGCCATATCCATCACATTATTTTCCGGTTTATGCTTTTTTCTCGACTCCAGCGCTTCCCGGTCAAAACAGACACTTCTGCGGCCTTTAGGGCTTTCTGGCGAGCAGTCGTAAAATACGAATTCTCCCGTTGTTTGATCCCGGCCCACCACATCCGGTTCGCCCTCCGTTCTCTCCATTTCATAGAGAGACCAGAGTTTCGCAGGATTGTCTTCAAGACGGGACTTTACATCTCCCCATACAATCCCCTCATGTCTGTCCCTGTTTTTCTCAAAACGGGCTTCTAGCGTTTTGAGTAACTCTTCGCGTTGATCCGGTGATAATGCGTTCATCGCCATTCCCCCTAAATGCTGATAGCAGGATTCTTAATTCTTATATTAGCATATACAGACATAGCTGGAGAATCTAAGGAACACAAAAAAGATGCGGGCACAGTGTTAAAGACTGTGCCCGCATCTCTTTATTATTCAAAACCCTGTCTCATCAGGGCTCAGTATGTAAATGAAATGGCGTCCCAGGAGAGATTCGAACTCCCGACCGTACGCTTAGAAGGCGTATGCTCTATCCGGCTGAGCTACTATATATATCAGTGTTTAGCTTCGGTTGGGTATAACGGTCACTTTTCGAACTTAGACCGTTTGACTAATTTTAGTATAAATAACGTTTGAAGGTAGTGCAAGTTAGAAATAAGCTTTATCTAAACGGGATATAACAATAATACACTGACAAATAACCTTTGAATAAGTCGATTTTAAACAGTCTCTTGTAACTAGAAGGTAGACCTGTTCCTTACTGATTCCTTGGTATTAGAAAGCACCACCACGCTTACGAGGTTTACAACCCTCTATATTGCATTTGCCTTTTCAGAGAATAACAATTTATGAGAGAGGTGAGTTCAAAATTAAACCGTATTTAATTGCGTTACAGATGTCACTTATGCTTATGGCGAGATACTTTCATACTTTTTTATGGGGCCAATAAAAAAAAGGAATTCCCACGTGTGAGAATCCTAATAATTTTAATTTTGATGTTGAATAGTGCTCAACACTTTCGATATGGCATCGTTTAATCCGTTAAACAACTCTTCTCTTTCCTCTAAAGGAGTTAATTCCATCAGTCTTATTTTGAAGTCTCTCATAGGGCTTTCCATATCTGAATTCCCCTCATGTTTCGGATATACGGCCCATACTTCATAAATAGGTCTAAATTGTGAGCGAAGCCCAATAGGAAGGTTTCTGAACGACCAAGATGAGTGGAAATTACGATAAGATATTAATTGCTGCATAGCATCCGTCTTGTTTGAACTGTAAACCTTGTACTGGTTCCACACAAAATGCAAAGGCCTGTACTTAAAGTCCAGAATAATAGAACCAAGGTATACTTCGCTGTGGTAAAAATCCAACCTCACATCAGGCCTTGTATGTTTTTCAACAGCGTAAATTGGGTTATACAGTGTGGTCCTGTTTGCATTGTAGGGCACTGTTTCATCGTATACGACCCTCAACTTAACATCTTCCTTCTTAAGCTCAATTACCGTTCCTGGCTCTAAGAAAGGCACTTGAATGGTCTGGGAATCAAATTCATTGTTATAAATCCAGCCTCCCACCACTTCAAATCCGACAGTAGGATGTTGCAAAGCGTTAACTATTTGAAGAAAGCCCCAAATTTCATAAAGTAAGTCTGTTCTTTTCCAATAGAAGTCGTAGTTTGAATCAAAGGATACTGAAAATTTTTCTGTTTTCAGTGAGCGATACAAACTGTAAAACCTCTTATAACGTTCGTCCATCAGCATGGAGTAGGGAACACTCATCGGAGTCTTCTCTTCTACCTCAACCATCCACTCTGCTTGCAATAAAAACAAGCATTCACTCCGTACCCTGCTTACAAATCGCTCGTACTCTTCCAATTCCCCTAAGACCTTTCGTTTCAAGCGTAATTGGATACTCTCTTCTTCCGGTCCTCTGTGATACCGCCTTGCTCTTTTCATTTCGTCCTTTACTTTGTCTTTATGCGTCTTAAGGTAGTTGTACAAATCATTCATTTCTCTAATCAGAAATTTGGATATCTTTTTTACCCATTGATTTTCTAAAAGATTGTAATTTCTTACGTGTGAAGGACTATAAACCATATCCCTGCTCTCTGGATGTCTGGCTCTATACCTAATCGTGACTGTATCAATCCTTGCTGCTTTTCCATGAGGCACAAGATGATATTGTTTTCCTACTCGTATTCTAGGGTTGGCAGAAATGTTTCTCAAAGCAACTATCCACTTTTGAAAATCATTTTTAACGATGTACAGTTTTCTGAGGATATGCACTGGAATGGGTACTGACAAATCCAGACCAATGCTGCTGTTTTTTATTATAAGGTCTTGGGCCAATCCGTTTAACGTATCCTCCACTTCATCCCTCATAGCAACCCATTGGTCTTCCGTTATTTGCTTTGGTTTAACCTTAAGCCATGAATAATAAGACTTTCCAAACGCCAGAACTTTTATCCTGTAATAGCCGGGAATAAAAGGGTAGTATTCCTGCGAATTAGGATTATTAGTTTCTTTTGGAGCATAAAGAGTGATTCTATCATTAGTTGGTTGAAGATAGGCTGGCCCATCCCCTTCTATCTCCAGAGACTGAGCAGGAATGGTATCGAGCCCGTCCATATAAAGACGTGCATTTTTATCATCGCAAATGAATTCCATTTCAAGCTTCCTGTTCTCTGTAATACCTGTGAACATAAGGTCGGACAAATGATAGAGTTGCCTTTCATCATTTACAAATTTCTCTGAATCAATCGCATTGGTATAGCTGCCATCACTCATTTTATGATGCAAGATGATTTTAAACGGTATGGCCATATAAGCGTAACTCCTTAGCTTTCTCCCGGATGGCTTCCCTGGTTCTCACCATGCTATAGCTATTGGACTGAACTGAATCCTGAGGAAGAAACTCTTCAATGAGTTGAAAGAAGCGACTGTTTTCCACTTCTTTTGTTTCAGAGTTGTAGCGGCCAAGCAATTCAGTGAATTGTTCTTCAGAACCCCTAATTTTCGTTAGGATTCTTTGGACCACCTGAATGTCAAATCCCTCTTGTCGACTTAGAGGAGCCTCAGCGGGCAGGTTGAGGAGGAATAAACTTATCTGCCTTACTATCCTCCATCCTATTCCGAGGTTTCTGCTGCATGCTTGTAACTCTTTATGCAATTCCCACAAAAAGGAAGCCTCTTCTTCCGTCAAAGATATCTTTCGTTCCTTTTTCCTAAAGTCTCTATATACATCATAGGATAGCGGGTCCCGCTTCTCCGTATTCTTGGGACCATCATGAGTAGCCGTGTCATCAGATTCCATTGCTTCGAGATAAGGAATCATGTTCAAGGTGATGACATTCGCCCGGTCTAACACCTTATCAGAAAAGTGATAAGTGGACTCATCTAAATTAACAGTCCCGACAAACACTACATTTGGTCCAATCTTTACTTTGGGACCGAAGAAATTGCTGTTATAGGTCCGGGATACAGCATCTTCATTATAGAGCGGCAAGAACCGTTTGTTCTCCTCCAGTTCCAAAACCGATAGGAATTGAGAGAAATAGTGCTCAACCCGTGCAAGATTCATTTCATCAAAGCAAACTATATGTAGTGCTGTGCTGAAACTTTTTTCCGCCTCGATTAGAAAATTGACAAGCCCTGAATCACCCGGCTGATAGATGTTGTGCATTGTATCGAGATAGCCAAGCAGGTCGGTATCGTCTTGCCAGGAAGGCCTTACAGGAACGAATAGTCGCTGGTCACTCTGTAACCCTAGAGAGTCCATGTAACATTGTACAAGTTTAGTCTTTCCAGTACCGCTCATTCCAGATAGGATAACCAATCCACCGGTCTTCATGGACGCATGAAAGTTATATAAATCCTTCTCACTGTAAAAAAGTCCGCTTTCGACGCACTTTCTTTTAAACGTCACCATGAATTCATATTCTTTTGTCCCTTCCGTTTCTTCTACTGGCTGTTCTTCAACCTGTTCCCCTTCCCCTTCCATCGTGGAATTTAGAACTTCCCCGCCTTCTTCCAGTTGCTGCTGTAATTCACTATAGATGACGGAATCCATAAAGAGCACTTGCTCGTTTTGGTAACTTTCATAAAAGATATCCATATCCAATGTCATATTTTTAGGCTGGTTATGGTCAGCGAAAAACTTAAAACCACCTCTTGCATAGTCGTGTTTAGAGAACAAACCGTATAGAGTATGATTGGTTGTGCTCTCTGACCATAAAATCATGGTTGGTGTGTCATCATCTTCCCGAGAGATTTGTGTATTCTCCCCCACATACTTACTGTTCAGAAGACGGTGTTCGAACGTGGACTTATTCATATCCTCAATCTCTGAGTAGATAGGAATAGGAATCAATGAAATATCTTCCCGATAAGCATCGGATTTCTTAACGAGTCGGATGTTTCTTGCCTTGTGGAACTCCTGGACCCCGGAGGATGTAGCGGAGCTTTTTTTATCTATTGTGAAAAAGAGAATATATTGACTTAGGAACTCCCTAGCCGCATTCGCTCTTTCAACCCTTGACAAAGACAAATCATCTTCGAACCCATATCTTGTAAGGGAATCGCCATATCCGGTGACCGTTTCAATTTGTCTTGGAAAGTTTTCAGGCGTAATGGATATAATACGTATATGATATTGGACACTTTCCTGAGTATTTACCCATACGGTTCTTCTCCCTGTATAAGTTTGGCCTTCTTCTAGTAAAACTCCTGCAAAATCGATGTCGTATTTACTTCCGTACATGTTAGACCCTCTCTTCGTGTTGAGTATGCAAGTTTATATGGTTTTTGACTTCAGTGAAATCTTTGCAAAAAGTAACCTTGGACAGGTCGATATTCGAGCGTGTCACGTTGGCATTAAACCATACCTGCTGCTTGACAGAGAGCTCGTACATAAGGACCCAATAGGCATCATAGGGTTCAGAGAAATCATAATGAAGAACATCGTTTCCCTGCACAAAGTTAAAGTTAATCTTTTTGCTTTTAAATTGGTTGGTATACATGGGTTTCCCTATCACTAGTATTTGAATGGGTATATCTTCGACTCTTTCCACTTCTGGGATTTCCTCTTTCGCCTCTCCTTGCAATTCAAGATTTTGAATAATTTCTTTCAATTGTTTACGTTCTTCTTCCCATATTGCCTTCTCCTCCTGGTTTTGTTTTTTGAGCTCTTCGCAATAATAGTTAATCTCACCCAATTCTTGGCTCTTCTCGTTCAACTTTTTCTGCAAATTCTGGTTGTTTTTTACCAATTCATCCACTTTTGTTTTGTACTGGGTATCCCGTTTTGTCAGTTCTTCTTGAAGCTTCTTAATCTTTCGGTCTAGCTTTTTTTCAATTTTTTCAATATTTTTTTGATTTCCTTCACCTTGTGGCTCGGTCTCTATTTGCTTCTCTACTTCTTTAGGTACGGCAGGGTCCTCAAACATAGGCTCTTCTAAAATCTCAATCTCCTCTTCTTTTAAATAAGTGAAAAATTGTATCGCTTTCTTATCATGGTTTTCGCTTAGGAGCTTGAGCAGAACCTTCATGGGAGAGTGCTTAGATGCAGCCTCTGTAAGTTCCTCTAATTCAAGTGTGTCAACCTGTTCTTCGGTTAAGAGAGATTCCGGCACCTTTTCTCTAGACCATTTCACAAGCTTATTAAAGTTGCCTTTATTCAAAAGATTGGTGATGAACAATTTACGGTTTGAATTCTTGTCTTTTATGTTGCTGGCCCTAAATCCATTACAGACGACCTTTTGTTCCTGATAGATATCGTAAAGAAGGTCATTGGTGAACTTGGGCAAGAGCCACTTCCAAATATCCTTTTCTGTCATGTCTCATACTCCCCGTTAGCACATTCTTGGAAATCATTTGTTTATACGTTATAAGATTTAACCTTCCAATGGGCATCACCTATTCGTTTTCTATTAGATTTTCTTTTTCGTCGAGTAGCTCATCGATTATTAGAAATATATAGCAATCGAGTACTATTTTACCTCACATTGGAGGGTTTTCACAGGTATAAAGCATCACATTCTTGGCTACTCATATGAATGATTATCATTTTTTATGGCCTAAGTGAGGATGTTTAACTATGACTGAAAATTTTTCCTAAGCATTTTAAGCATTTAAGGCTCCTGTTTTTTTCCTTGTTCATTTTCTCTTCGAATAAGCGTCCTCTTTTTAATGTCTGTTTTACTTCGACTTTCTTTGTATGTATGAGTCTTGAGTAACTCTAATGCATTTCCTGCTTGTAGTTTCGAGTGTTTTGTTGGTCTGCCTTCTCTAAAGAATTCACTTTGCTTTGCAAGAGCCTTGCCCTCCTGTGTGCGTTTAACCATTAGGTTTCGTTCCGTTTCAGCAACAGCTAACAGTGTAGTCAAAAAAGAACCGCCCCATTGTGGTATTTACTTATCGGACCACGTTTAATACATGCATACATCAATTATAAGAATCGTGTGCATGAGGATACATAGGGTCTATCCTACCTATGAATACAGTGGAAACGTGGAAATTAGCCCCCCACCATATGCAAATGAAAAGAGACCCTTTAAGAGTCCCCGTAGTTCGCCTCATATTCCCTTACCTTACGATAGAATGTAGCCTTAGTCATATTGGCTCTCTTCATCGCTTCAACTGCAGTGATTTCTCCCGCTCTCCAACTTGTATATGCTAGCTCAAATTCGGATGTAATGGATATTTTGGGTCTTCCTAAATGGATACCCAGTGCCCTTGCAGATGCAATTCCTTCCGCTTGACGTGTTCTTATCTTAGCTCGTTCTTCTTCAGCCACCCATGATAATACCTGCAATACCAAGTCAGCCACAAAAGAACCAATTGAATCATTGTACTTTCTAGTGTCTAATAATGGCATGTCTATAACAACAATATGAGCTTTTAAGTTCTTTGTGATATCCTTCCACTCATCTAGAATCATATCTTTATTACGACCAAGTCTGTCCAAAGAATGTATGTATACCGTATCACCTTGCCGCAAACGCATCTTCAACGATTGATATTGAGGTCTATTAAAGTCTTTCCCACTTAACTTATCTACATGGATGTCACGGTCATCAATACCAAGTGCATACATGCTTTCAAGTTGTCTTACTTCGTTTTGGTCTTTGCTGCTTACTCGTACATATCCAAACTCTTTATTATCCACTGTCAGTTCCGCCTTTATGATTTAATACCATAATTATACAGATATCGTATCAAAATGTCAATAAACTTTATGATGCGTTCCGTAATATCAACTCATACCATTTGATACTATACAAGACCTTATAAGTCCGTCTAGAGAAATGCGTTTCAAAATGTGTACCTTTTGAGAAGTTATTATTATTGAAACAACATTATAAAAAAGTGTTTTTTCCCTATATAGTAAACAATTGGTAAACCATACCTTGGAACTAATTTTATCGAATCGCATCTGTTCTTCTCTAATTGATTTATCACATTTTATGTCTGAGTGTTGAACAAACAATTGGGATGATAAGCGTAGTTTACGTACCAACAGTCACATTATAACAGCAATTTCACTGTAGGCTTACTGAATCTTAGATTCCAACTTTAGCAATTTAAAGGGGAGTCAAAGGAGTCCCCAGCTCTTAGAACGCTCTATCTAGTTGGTATGACTAGACATATAGCAAATTACAAGCACGACACACAAAAAGACACCCCACTAATTTGGATGTCTTTAAACAACTACTTACCTTATACATATAACACTTCTTTCATAATTTATTGAATCTTATCTCCATATCGAAATCTTAAATGGTTTTTAGTTCTTGTTCTTCGTCCCATAACCTTATTAGAAAATCTTCTTCTTTCGGTTCAGTCCATTCTTTTAAAGCTTGATGCATTTCGCTCCAGTTGTATTGCGATACTAAAGTCTCGTTTCTATGGTCTAGTTCAACTTCCGCTATTCCAAATGAACCTTTCACAATATCTAATAGTCCAATAGGTATCTCGCTAACATCTTTTGTGTTCAGAAATTCATATGCCGAAAAGGACTTTGAAGACCCTTGGTCATAATCATGTGGCATCTCAGCTTCAAATGTATGTCGTAGTACAAACTTATTGTTTCCTCTAGCAAAAGCTAGTTTTTCTAATTTGTGATTGAGTGTCATAGCAGCTTTTAACGAACCGATACTCCTACGATTTCCTTTTTTATCAAATTCCGTAATGTCGTAATCATGAATTACTGTGTATTTGATTTGAAAATTATTTAAGATGTTAAGTAAAACATACATAGTTCCCTTCCCATTACAGTTCACCACTGAAGTTTTGTGAAAATCTTCTGATTTCAAAAGACCGTTGTTTACTAGCTTTTCTCCTAAAACTTTCAAAGCAATTACTTCCGTATCCCCTTCAACCAATATTACTCTGTCAGCAAAAAAGACCTCATTTACATAAGGATTAAACCTTAGAAGAGCTTGAAGTCGTTCTTTTTCATGCGTTGGTAAGCCATAAACATCAGAATTAACTTGATTTAAACCAACTTCATTGTCATCATTAATAAATACTTTTGCAAGTGTTCTATTCGGCTTGGACAAATCCACAAAATTAGGTGAATGTGATGTTGCAAGTACTTGAAAGAAACCATCGTCTGCTAAACTGTAAAGAGTATCTTTGAACACTCTAGCCAAATGGGGATGTAAGTAAAGTTCGGGTTCTTCAAGGGCAACAATTAAAGGTCTTTTGTTTTCTACATTTTCTGTCTCAAATCGTCTCTTGTATTTCCTAAAACCTTTGAAAACTGACAAAATAAATGTTCTTTGCACACCATTACCTTGATGGATTAACTCAGTATCTAAACCATTATAATTAAAATTTGTAGCAACAGAAGTACTGACAATATCATCTAATGGACTTACATTTACTTTAAACTTTACATCTGTTGAGGTTACATCATTTAAAAAAGCTTTTACTTCATCTTCAAAGTATCTTATTTTCTCATCATTATGCTCATTGATTCTTTGCTGAAGTAGTTGAGTTTTTTCATATGCTTCTTGATATTCAGGTAAACCTGCAACCACATCCTTATAGAGGGTGAAAAGTGTTTTCATATGAGCTGAATTATTTTTTAATTCATCGTTAGCATCTTTGACAGCAGGTATATATATGATTTCTGGAAAGACATTTAGGAAGTGCGCTCCATTATTACCGCCACCAAGTTTTCCTTCCCACCCTTCCAGTTCTAGGTCATGCGTTTCTGCTCCAGATGTCTTGGAAGCACGCACAACGTTTACACCTTCCTTATATACTGCTCTTACAATAAAATTCCCCGTATCTCTATGAATAGAATTTCTGATACCGTGCATCTCAATCTCTTCTTCAGTCAAATCAGTGAATGTTGCATGAAAACTAATAGGTTCTGACATATTATGCTTGTGGTATAAATGCTTGCTAAGTTTAAGTTCTTTACTTCCAAATTGATTTAATGCCTGCAAGATAGTGCTTTTACTGCAATTATTAGGTCCGATAATAATAGAGATGTTCTCAACTTCCATTGTAAGTTCTTTAATCCCTTTAAAATTTCGAATTGTAAATTTAACTAACTTCATAAAATCGCCTCCTTTTTACCTAATTCTACATATTTTTACAAATACCTCTAGTATATGGAATATTTATCAAAGAAAAAGAAAAAACTGATTGAAAAGTATCTACAGAAATCGCAGGGGGAGGAAAATAGGGCAGCATATACTTAATGAAATCACAGTTTTATTAATGGCTGTGGGGCTAAGTCTTGAACTACGCCCATTGCTCAATCATCCACACCAAGATACAAAAAAAGGGAGAACCTCAATTAAGAGTTCTCCTTATCATTACGACCATATCTAATCCCTTGAAATACTTCTAGCGGATTGTTTGTAGATTGCCTCCATCTAGCAGGCTGTCTTCCCTCAAATAGTCTATCCCATTCGTTTCTTTCAATTTCCTTTTCACGTTGCAATTTCTTTTTAAACTCAGCTATATTCACATCATTTGCTGCAAATTCCCTTGTCAAGTCATTAATAACTACATCAAGTCTCATATATTCCAAGGCTTTATCGCCATACTTCTCTTCATACTCAAGAATATCATTTTTTATATCCTCCATTGCTGCTGCATATTCATCTTCTATATCGCTTTGCTTAGAAGACAGAGCAATTGATTTGGATACATTGTCAACCTGACATAGGTTTTCTAATTCATTCCCCCGGACAGCTTGATTTTGATTATTTTGTTCATTTTTAGTCAGTTCTTCCCGATGTTCCAAATTCACCGAGGATTCAATGTAATTATGAATTCTATCCTTTTCACTTTTTTGACTCTCTATCACTTCTGGGTTATCAAGTCTTAACTGCTCAATTTCTTTCCTCCTATCTTCATCAATTATCTTTTGAACAGCTTTAATTTCTTTTATATCAATTTCATTCAAGCTATGCAATTTAACATGAATGTTCTTAATACAATCAACATACTTGTCACTTTCAAGTAGAGATATATATGGTGAAGACTCTTCTTCGTTTAAATCAACTTCCTCTTCTTCCTGTTCACTTACAAATGCAGCGGCTTCTTCTTCTGTTAATCCTATTCCAACCATGAGTTCTTTCATATCTTCTTTATTAAAAATTTTTTCACCCTGCTTCTTCATCAAATAATTGTCATGTTTCTTTTGAGCATTCCCTGATACATAATTTAGCAAACTGCTATGGTATTCCTGTTCATTTTTTTGTGTATTGAATGAATCAATCTCAGGAGGATAATGTGCCTTAATGAACTCATTAAGTGCGTTTTTGTTTAGAACCTCGATTTGAAACACTTCATAAATATACTGCAATCGCATTGCATCGCCTTCGTCATCTTCAACATTTTCAATCCAGTCAAGCCAATCAGCTTTAAAAGCCTTAGTCTTTGGAGAATTCTTAAACATTATTGAATATGCTTTAGAGATTTCATGATTTTTAAGGAATTCTGCTTCGATGTATTTAATTTCCATTGCTTTTGCTTTATCTATGTCGATAGGCTCTCTGAGAGTTTTCACTTTCCCTTTCCATGAGGAGACTATCCTAATCAAACCCAATCTTGAAGCTTGAGTAAATACAGTCTGTAAATGTCCATTACATATGTTCCTTAAGATATATGCTATATCTTGGAATACCTTCTCTTCTCCATCCGCTAAGATACCTAATCTAATCATATATTTTTTGTATGGCTTAATTACTTCTTCACTGTAAATACCACTCAAGATATCTTGCTCAACGGGTGATATAAGTCCAAAATAGGACGCCCAGCCATTTCTAGTCCTCGCCCTGTTATCGATGCCACCCATCTTACTCATAACTAATAGTGCTAGGTGCTTTGAATGAGGTGGTGCTATTCCTTTATTGAAATGTCGTTTGTCTTCTTTCGGAGCTTTTTCTTTTCGCTTTTTATCTGTGTAAACGATTCGATTCTTACCAATGCCTTCATACCAAACCTCTTCATAGTAGCATTTGATCAGCGGGAGAGAAATGCTTTTAAACATTTTAGACGGGTTAATTTGGTTTGATTACTTACACCCATGCTATCCAGCCAACAGTAAATCGCATCGCCTGTAATATCAGCGACATTTTTTACTTTTGTTATGCCTTGAAAATGTTCAACATGGATAATGTAGTCACTTATGGTACGACTCCTGTACCCGCTCACTTCCATTTGCCTTGTTACAATCTCTAAAGCTTCTAGAATGCTTATAAACCCACGTTCCTTATCAGATGGTTCTTTGGGCTTGTCCACTATCTTCGGGGTATCAGAATCGCTGCCAGGAAGCCCTGCAAGTATTCCTTTAATATTTTCACTAACTTCAAATAAGCCTTTCTTTTTGGTCACAACAAAAAACCTCCCATATCATTTAGCTTCAAAGTCAATAACAGGTGTAATTTCTTACACGACCGTTATACTGACCGTTTCACTAAACGATATAAGAGGTTGATTTGACGGGATTTAGCACCCGATTTTTGGACGTCCCAGGAGAGATTCGAACTCCCGACCGTACGCTTAGAAGGCGTATGCTCTATCCGGCTGAGCTACTGGGACATGATCTTTTTAGCAGCTAATTGGGTGTTTCGTTATCAGCGACAAGATTTATTATATTTTCTTTAGATAATAAAGTCAATAACTTTTGGAACTTTTTTTATGGAAAAGGAGGAAAGCTCTCCTCCTTTTCTATTCTATGCAAGAGAATAGGATTTTTCCAGTTCTTTTATAGGGTTTCCTTCCAAATCATAAAAGTTTACATCGGCACGCTGCTGATCTAATTGAATTATAGCATACGACCTTTCAGGACGCACCCGCGGCAGCCGGAGACTCCCCGGGTTAATGAACAAAATATTGTCCGTCATTTCTGACCCGGCTATATGAGTGTGGCCAAAGCAGGCAATTTGGGCTCCTGCTTCCCGGGCCTTATCCTTAAGCGTCATGAGTGAGGATTTCACTGAATGCAAGTGTCCATGTACGATAAGGAAGCGGTGCGGACCTGCTTCTTTCACGAGCTCTTCTGGGAGCCTCGCGTCGAAATCACAGTTTCCCCCGACGATCCACATGGAGCAGACGGCCGGATCGTCTGCCTGCAGCTCAGAGTCTCCACAGTGGATCACAGCCGATATTTCGTCCTTGTGGCGGTCTGCTACTTTGGCTACTTCCTCAGTCCATCCGTGGCTGTCGCTCATAATCAATACCTTCATCGCACTCTCTCCCTTAAAAATACTCCCCAATCAGCTGATCCAGTTTCTTCAGGGCATTCGCCCGATGGCTGATTTTGTTTTTTTCTTCTGAAGAAAGCTGAGCCATCGTCACACCTTTATCCTTAACCATGAAGATCGGGTCATAGCCGAATCCATTCTCCCCTTCCGGCTTTTCTGTAATAAACCCTTCAACCGATCCTTCGACCGTTTTGGTTTCTTTTCCGGGAGCCGCAATAGCGAGTGCACATCTGAAACGGGCTGTTCTCTGATCCTTTTCAACCTCTTTCATGTTTTCAAGCACTTTCGCGATATTGGCTCCATCGTCTTTTTCTTCCCCTGCATAGCGGGCAGAATAAATGCCCGGATCTCCACCGAGAGCATCGATTGAAAGTCCGGAATCATCTGCAATAACAGGCTTACCGGTAAGCCTAGAGATGGTTTCTGCTTTTAAGATTGCGTTTTCTTCAAAGGAATGCCCCGTTTCTTCTACATCCGGAAGGTGTGTGAGTTCATTCAGCGAGGCAGCCTGCAGGCCCTTTGGTTCAAACAGCCGTTTGAATTCGGCTGCTTTTCCTTCATTCCGCGTTGCGATGATAATGGTTTGGCTCATTTGTTCATCCCTCTTTCGCAAGATTTTTGACAATATGAGAGGCCCAATCACCAAGAGCTGATTTTTGATACTCAATTAATGTATGTATACCCTCTTCTGCAAGATCTAACATTTGGTTGAGCTGTTTTCTTGAAAAAGTTGCTTCTTCCCCGGTTCCCTGAAGTTCTACAAGCTCTCCCTTAGAGGTCATGACGACATTCATATCCACTTCGGCAGAGGAATCCTCCAAGTAGTTCAAATCAAGAATTTCTCCAAGCTCTGAATCCAATCCAACAGATGTCGCGGCCAGGAAATCAGTAATCGGAAGCTCAGCCAGCACATTTTTTTCTGTCAGCCTTCCCAGTGCAATCGCCATTGCTGTAAAAGCACCGGTAATGGAAGCGGTTCTGGTTCCTCCGTCTGCCTGAATGACATCGCAGTCAATCCAGATTGTCCGTTCTCCAAGCTTGTCGAGATCCACTACCGCTCTGAGCGCTCTTCCAATCAGCCTCTGAATTTCCATTGTGCGCCCTGAAATTTTCCCTTTCGAGGACTCTCTGATTGTTCGCTGCTCTGTGGCTCGCGGCAGCATGGAATATTCTGCAGTAATCCAGCCCTTCCCCTGCCCTCTCATAAACGGCGGCACGCGGTCTTCCACACTAGCGTTGCAGATGACCTTTGTATTGCCTACACTTATTAAGACAGATCCTTCAGGGTGTGTTATAAATTCTGTCACCATTTCAACCGGTCTAAGCTGATTATTGCTTCTCCCGTCATTTCTCATCCGTAAAACCTCCATCACTAACGGGCCAAACGAACGGCCCGCAACAAATAAAAGGCAGCCCCATAACAAGTCTGCCTCTTTTCTTACCTTATTTAGTATATCAAATATTCGCTTTTAAAAACTACCGGTGTTCACATTTGCAGGACGCGCTACGGGTTTCGACAATTTTTCTCCCTTTTCATTCGTCAGATCCGCCTTGCCATCCACCGTCAGCGCTACCGTTTCTACGCCCTCCTGCTCCGTAAGGGTGAGCACAAGTGAGTTAAGCACATTTTCGGAAATAACCTTTTTCTCTTCATCAAAACTCCCGTAAATCGACTTATTGAAATCAAGCGTTACTTTTCCATTTTCATATTTTGGCTCACCATTCAGCTTAACTCCGCCCTGAAATTCATCCAGAAGCCCGCTTGTGCTTGAAGGACCTTTCAGAAGCTCTGAAACGGCAGCCGTGATCGGATCTTTTTCCGTATTGTCTACCCTTCTTGTAACAGGAACGTAATAGGTTCCATTCTCATTTTGCCCTAGGAAGTAAACGGTTAGCGGGTGAGTATTGGTAATGTCGGTGACATCTGCTGTATCTAAATTGATCCCATCCGCTCTGCTCAGATCCTCTGAAATGGGTGTTCCGTTGACCGGCATTTCGTTCAGCGGATGGCCATTCACCCAAATTTTCACTTTTTTAACCGATTCAAATTGAGTGAGGGTATAGGTGACGGACTGAAGGATC
Source organism: Metabacillus sp. 113a (assembly GCF_050107635.1). NCBI lineage: Bacteria > Bacillati > Bacillota > Bacilli > Caryophanales > Bacillaceae > Metabacillus > Metabacillus sp. 113a. The sequence continues at coordinate 110,465 of NZ_JBNILJ010000003.1, forward strand.
TTCAGTTCATCCTCGCGTTTATAGTTGGCAAATTCCTTTGAGAAATCGGCTACAGCCGTCCCGTCTTTAATGGTAACCCCCAGCACTTGAGTCTCGGCAGGCAAAACGGCTCTAAAGCCATCTGGAAGCATGTTGCTGACCGGTCCTCCATCCACCAGGTATTCAAGAACCTGCTTGGCTGCCCCTTCATGCTTTGGAAGAGACAGAGCCTGAGAGACGACCATGCCGTTTTTGTCTATTAAATAAAGATCTCTCGTAACCGTCTGCACATTTTCCTTGCCCGATTTCGATTCTGCTTCCTTTTTTCCTTCAGCGTTTTTTCCATCCGTATAGGTGACATCCTGCGGCGGATCCACTTCCTTGACCGCTTGCTCCCCTCCACCGAATAAGCCGCAGCCCGACAAGATAACGGAAGTAACAGCAATAGCGGAAACAGCAATGGCCAACTTTTTATTCATAGGCATGAAAAATCCCTCCTGAGGCAGTTTGTACTACTATGTATACGAGCCCCGGATTATTTTATACCGCCATTCAGGAAGATTTTATACAGCCTGCATTTTCGATTCCTCTTAGCTGCTGATTTCCATAGCAGGCATTCGCTTTCAAAAGCCAGCAAGGAGTATCACGATTGTCACTCCAATCAGCAGGTGCTGCAAAATTTAATAAAAAAAATCCCGGACATCCGGGATTTTCAATAGGACTGCAGTGCTTTTTCAAGGTTGATGGTATGAACGCTGCCCACCGGCTCGCCAAACCATTTTTCAGCAAAGGACTGAAACAAGCCGTGCGGACCTGTCGTTAAAAACTGATGCTGCTTCTGTCCGTCTGATTCATTTAAAGCCTGGCTGTAAGACAGAATGGTGCTTACTTCCCTTGCCGTTTCATCCCCGGAGGAAATGACCTTCACCGAGGGCCCCATGTACTCTTCTATGAGCGGCCTCAAAATCGGGTAGTGGGTGCAGCCGAGGATCAGCGAGTCGAGCGACAGGCTCCTCAGCGGCAACAGGGACTGCTTAACAATCTCCCTCGCCAGCTCTCCTTCATAATTCCCGCTTTCCACCAGGGGAACAAATTCAGGACAGGCTGCACTCTCAACGGAAACGGACGCTTTTAACGCTTTCAGCGCCTGTTCATAGGCGCCGCTCTGAATGGTATTGTTTGTTCCGATGACGCCGATATGCTGATTTTTCTTCAGCTTTATCGCGGTTCTGGCACCTGGCTGGATGACTCCGATCACCGGAATGTCCACTTGTTTTTTAATTTCCTCAAGCGCAATCGCCGTTGCCGTATTGCATGCGATTACGAGCATTTTAATCCTGTGGGCAGACAAAAGATACTTTGTCATCTCCCACGTATATTGCAGAACTTGAGCTTCTGGACGGGGTCCATATGGACAGCGCTGGCTGTCTCCTAAATAAATAATTTCTTCCTTCGGCAGCTGCCTCATGATTTCTTTAGCTACCGTAAGACCGCCAATGCCTGAATCGATAACTCCTATCGGTCTATTCAAAAAATCGCCTCATTCTTCATTCATTTCCAGCTGCAGTTTAGTCAGTAAACGCTCAAACGTGAGCCTTTCTGATGAATCAAAATGGACAAGAAGGTCACTTAAGTACTCCTGCCTCTTCTTAATCACTTCTTCAATGATCCTCGCTCCCTCTTCAAGGAGATGCACCCTGACAACTCTTCTGTCATTCGCATCCTTAATCCGGATGACAAGCTGCGTCTTCTCCATCCGGTCCACGAGGTCGGTTGTCGTACTCCAGGCAAGATACATCCGTCCTGCAAGTTCCCCGACCGTCATATCTCCGTGATCAAGAAGCCATTGGAGAGCTACAAACTGAGGTGGAGTTATATTATATTGATTAAGGATCTCTCGTCCTTTTTGTTTAATGTTCCCTGAAATCCGCCTGAGCGATTTTTCAATATCCGCTACATGGCCAGCTTCAAATGTTGGTTTATTCATCGCGCCATACCCCGCTCATCCGCATTAGGAAACAGCTTTCCGCCATATCCCCTAGTTATTTTCCTAGTTTTCTGCAGAAAATGCAAGGATTGAGGAAAATTCATGAGCAGGGATTTTTCTGCAGGACCGGACTGTAGCAGCCTTTTTCGAGGGCAATCTTTAATTGAAAACCATCCCGGCTTGAGAACGCTTTAAGAAAAGATTAAATGAAAAAACCGGCGGTCCCTTATGCAGGCCTGCCGGCAATTTTTCAGAGCTCTAGTTCTCCCATACGCAGGAGCTCTACAACCGCTTGTGAACGCCCCTTGACTCCAAGCTTTTGCATCGCATTTGAGATATGGTTTCGAACGGTTTTCTCACTAATGAAAAGCTCTCCAGCTATTTCTTTTGTTGTTTTATCCTGTACCAGTAATTCAAATACTTCTCTTTCTCTTTTCGTGAGCAGTGGCTTAGATTGAAATTCGTTGTCCTTCAATTATTGTAACCCTCCTTGCTAGGTGAGAGCTGCTCTTGCACATGGGTATCCGATTAGTCAACATATAGTATGTGCTTTCAGGCATAGCGGTGACTGAATTGCTGATGAAAGCAGGGGAGGATGCGTCCATTTTTCAAAAGTTGGCTCCGGTATACCCGGCAGCTGATTTCTCCTGCAGGCATTCGCCTGCACATCCCGCCACTCTCCCTAAGGGTCCACCTTTAATCAAAATGAAAAAGAGCCGGGACTCCGGCTCTTTTACTGTCTTGAAGAAGCTCATTCTTTTAAAAGCGGTCACTTTGCGCTTTAATCCCTTGAAAGCGTGAAAAGCGCTAAGGCAGCCGGGGTACGTTATGCCTGGTCGCTTCCAAAGAAATTGCGGAATGCCTGCAGGTTTGTATCTCTGTTAAGTGCTGCAATAGAGGTTGTCAGCGGAATGCCCTTCGGACACGACTGCACGCAGTTTTGGGAGTTTCCGCAATCTGCAAGTCCTCCATCACCCATCAAAGCGTCTAGGCGTTCTGATTTATTCATAGCTCCGGTAGGATGAGCGTTAAACAAGCGAACCTGCGAAAGCGGAGCCGGTCCGATGAAGTTTGATTTGCTGTTAACATTCGGACATGCTTCCAGGCAGACGCCGCATGTCATACACTTCGATAACTCGTAGGCCCACTGACGCTTTTTCTCCGGCATGCGGGGTCCCGGACCAAGATCATACGTTCCATCAATCGGAATCCACGCTTTCACCTTTTTAAGGGAATCGAACATTCTGCTTCGGTCTACCTGAAGGTCGCGGATGACCGGAAATGTTTTCATCGGCGCAAGGCGGATCGGCTGCTCCAGCTGGTCGACAAGTGCTGTACACGACTGCCGAGGCTTGCCGTTGATCACCATGGAACAGGCGCCGCATACCTCTTCCAGGCAGTTCATATCCCAGTTTATCGGGGTAGTCGGCTCCCCTTTTGCATTAACGGGATTACGTCTGATTTCCATTAGAGCCGAAATTACATTCATGTTCGGACGGTGTTCAAGTTCGAACTCCTCATCATAAGGAGCTGCATCCGGAGATTCCTGACGTGAAATCACAAAGCGAATGATTTTTTTCTCACTCATGCTTTTGCTCCTTTCTTCTTGGAATAATCCCTTTTTCTCGGAGTAATAAGAGATGTATCTACTTCTTCATAATGCAGAGCCGGAGCTTCATGGTCGCCCACGAATTTAGCCATCGTCGTTTTAAGGAAGTCTTCATCATTCCGTTCAGGGAAATCAGGCTTATAGTGAGCCCCCCGGCTCTCATTTCGGTTATAGGCTCCAAGTGTTATGACACGGGACAGGCTGAGCATATTCTTCAGCTGGCGGGTGAAAGCAGCCCCCTGGTTGCTCCATTTTGCCGTATCATTTATGTTAATGCGTTCATAGCGGTGCATCAGTTCCTGAATCTTCTCATCTGTTTCCAGAAGCTTATCGTTGTAGCGGACAACTGTTGCGTTCGCTGTCATCCATTCTCCAAGTTCTTTATGAATCACGTAGGCATTCTCATCTCCATCCATGCTCATGATGGAATCCCACTTTTCCTGCTCTTCCTTCTCGTGGCGTTCATAGACGCTGGATGGAAGATCTTCTGCAAATGATTCAAGTCCCTGTGCGTATTTCGCAGCACTTGGACCTGCCACCATTCCTCCGTAAATAGCGGAAAGAAGGGAGTTGGCACCAAGACGGTTCGCTCCGTGCATGGAATAATCGCATTCGCCTGCTGCAAACAGTCCCGGGATGTTCGTCATCTGATCGTAATCCACCCACAGTCCGCCCATGGAATAGTGAACGGCAGGGAAGATTTTCATCGGAACTTTGCGCGGATCATCCCCCATGAATTTTTCATAGATTTCGATGATTCCGCCAAGTTTAATATCCAGCTCTTTCGGGTCTTTATGGGATAAATCGAGATAAACCATGTTTTCCCCATTGATTCCAAGCTTCTGATTTACGCAGACGTCGAAGATTTCTCTTGTAGCGATATCCCTTGGCACAAGATTTCCGTAAGCCGGATATTTCTCTTCTAGGAAGTACCATGGCTTCCCGTCTTTATATGTCCAGACACGGCCGCCTTCCCCCCTTGCGGATTCACTCATGAGGCGAAGCTTATCATCCCCCGGAATCGCGGTCGGGTGAATCTGAATAAATTCAGCATTGGAATAATAGGCACCCTGCTGGTAGACGATTGAAGCAGCAGAGCCCGTATTTATGACAGAGTTCGTGGATTTGCCGAATACAATTCCAGGTCCGCCCGTTGCCATAATGACTGCATCGGACCGGAACGATTTGATTTCCATGGACGACAGATTCTGAGCAGTAATCCCGCGGCAGACCCGGTCATCATCCAAAACGATTCCAAGGAATTCCCAGCCTTCGAACTTTCTGACAAGCCCTGCCACTTCATAGCGGCGGACCTGCTCATCCAGTGCATAAAGCAGCTGCTGGCCGGTTGTAGCGCCCGCAAAAGCTGTTCTGTGATGCTGAGTTCCCCCAAAGCGGCGGAAGTCAAGCAGTCCTTCAGGGGTACGGTTAAACATGACGCCCATACGGTCAAGAAGATGAATGATAGAAGGAGCAGCTTCACACATTGCTTTTACCGGAGGCTGATTCGCCAAAAAGTCTCCCCCGTAAACCGTGTCATCAAAATGCTCCCAGGGGGAATCCCCCTCACCCTTTGTATTCACCGCTCCATTGATGCCGCCCTGTGCGCACACTGAATGTGAACGCTTAACAGGAACGAGTGAAAAAAGATCCACGCTGACTCCCTTTTCGGCAGCCTTTATAGTAGCCATTAAGCCGGCCAAACCGCCGCCGACGATTGTAATCCGATTGTTGTTCATCTAGCCCACTCCCTTGATTGACGTTTCCTCAATTAAACAAATGCAAAGATGGAACTTACTCCTACGTAAGCAAGTGCAACAAACACAGCAAGTGTTACATAGGTTGAAATCAGCTGGGAACGAGGTGTAACCGTAATTCCCCAGGTTACGCAGAAAGACCAGAGCCCGTTTGCAAAGTGGAACACTGTGGAAACAACACCCACCACATAGAAAGCGACCATTGCCGGATTGCTAAGAATATTTTCCATCATAGAAAAATTGACCGTCGCTCCGAATGCAGCGGCAATTCTTGTTTCCCACACATGCCATGCAACGAATACAAATGTAACAATGCCGCTGAACCGCTGCAGGACAAACATCCAGTTTCTGAAATAGCCATAGCGGGAAGCATTATTTTTCGCCGTAAAAGCAATATAAACACCATAAATAGCGTGGAATAATAGCGGCAGGAAAATGATAAATGTTTCTAAAACAATCCTGAATGGCAGGCTCTCCATAAAATGAGCCGCCTCATTAAATGCTTCTTCTCCTCTAGTCGCAAAATTGTTGACAACAAGATGCTGAATCAGGAAGATTCCTACAGGAATAACCCCCAGCAGCGAGTGCAGTCTGCGCAGCGCAAACTCCTTATTTCCAGCCATAATTCCTTTACCCCCTAATCAATGATAATCTGTAGTTTTTATTGGGTTTTCTCCTATCCCCATTTTACAGTCTGGAGCATGGGAGGGCTTTGTCATGGCAAGCTATTAAAATAGCATTTTATCCAACCTTATTTCCCAATATGCTGTCATAATTCTCTCGCCCGGATGATCAGGGAGCATGACTTTGAATCTGGCAGTTCTGCATTGGAAACTTTTGACTAAACCGCCGCTCCATCATAATTATAAACTGATAAAATGTGACAAATTCATTTTACTCCTAACATAATAGAGCGTCAAGAAAACGTGTTCATAAATTATAATTTTCGGAATTATTTTCGTTCTTCACAAAATTAACTTTATTACTATATTGAAATGTGAGAGAAAATATGCTTAAGAGCTTAGTATGGCAAGAAGGAATCATTCCTTGCCCTTGGCCTCTCCTAATATGGAACCCTCTTAAGCCCGATCTTCCTTTTATTTCATGTTAATAGCCTACGGTCTTGATATATAATGAGCATAGAGAGAGGGGAAATGAAATGAAAACGACACGTAATCAAGTAGAGGCTGAAAAGTATGAGGAGCTGTCAGTCCCTGCTTTTGGCCATGAAATGCTGCGGGAGATCCTTCTTCCCGAAATCCTTGGTCAGGAGTATCCTTCTTTGCTTTACTGGGCCGGCAGAAAGCTTGCAAGGCACTTTCCGCTGGAAACTGCAGAGGAGCTTCCCCGTTTTTTTCTTCAATCCGGATGGGGGACACTGACACTCTTACATAGAAAACAGGGAGAAATGGAGTTTGAATTGACCTCCGACCTGATCCTGACCCGCTTTCAAGCTCAAAAGGAGCCATCCTTCCAGCTGGAGGCCGGTTTTCTGGCAGAGCAGGTTCAGACAATCGGGAAGCATGCGGCTGAGGCCTACGAGCAGGTAAAACGCCGCTCCGGCAAGGTAATCTTGACCGTTAAATGGGATAAAAAGGACATGATCACAGATTGACCGGAAGCCATGATTTTTGGATCCCGGCTTAACCTGGCTGTCTGTAAAGCAAGGGTGCACCTAAAGGAAGAGCCCGGGAATGCTTGGTGAAAAGCATTCCCGGGTTCTTTTTTGTTCGTGCTTCGAACAGGATGAAGATGTCTTTTGATTCTGTTTATTAAACCGGCGCCTTTTTGCCGGATAGCTCGAATGCTTCATGAAGCGCTTCAACTGCCCTCACCATATCATCCTGCTCAATTACAGTGGATACCTTAATTTCAGAGGTGCTCACCATTTTCACTTCAATGCCCTCCTTGGCGAGCACCGAAAACATCCCTGCCGCCACCCCGGGATTGGAAACCATGCCGGAACCGACAATGGAAACCTTGGATAAGCCTTTTTCCGATTCAATTTTCTTGAACCTTAATTTTTTCTTATGAGTCTCAAGCACATCGATCGTTTCTTCCAGATCATTTGTTTTTACTGAGAAAGAAATCGTGCCGTTCTCTTTATCTGTCAGACTTTGAATGATGATGTCCACGTTTACCCCATGCTCCGCCAGTGTCGTAAATATAGTCGAAAGGGTGCTTAAATCATTCGGCAGGCCGCAAACGGACACTCTTGTTACCTGGTCCTCAAATGCAATTCCTTTAACAATTAAATTTTCTTCCAATGCACTTTCCTCCTCAATAAGCGTTCCCCGCTCGTCCTGCATACTGGAACGCACTTCCAGTGGAACCTGATAATTTTTTGCAAACTCTACTGCTCTTGGATGAAGAACACCCGCACCAAGATTTGCCAGCTCCAGCATTTCGTCATAGGATAGGCCGGCAAGCTTTCTTGCTCCTTGGATATAGCGCGGATCGGTCGTATAGACCCCCGTCACATCGGTATAAATGTCGCATTTATCTGCCTTCAGCGCCGCTGCAAGGGCAACAGCTGTTGTATCCGAACCGCCTCTTCCCAATGTTGTAATTTCCCCGTTTTCATCTCTCCCCTGAAAACCTGCTGCCACAACGATTTTCCCCCGGGTCAGCTCTTCTGTAATGCGGTCATCTTCAATGCGGGTTATGCGTGCATTTCCATGCCGGGATTCAGTGAAGATTCCCGCCTGGCCTCCGGTCAAGGAAACGGCTTCATAGCCCTTGGCCTGGAGAGCCATCGCTAGTAAAGAAATCGTGATCTGTTCCCCTGTAGTCAGCAGCATATCCATTTCTCTTTTGTCCGGCTTCGATGAAAGTTCCCCCGCAAGCGATACGAGCTGATCGGTTGTTTTCCCCATGGCCGAAACGACGACCACCAGGTCATGGCCATTTTCTTTTTCCTGGATTACTCTTTTTGCAACATTCAAAATTCGATCTGCAGATCCTACGGATGTTCCTCCAAATTTTTGTACGATCAGTCCCACGTTATCGCTCCTCTAGGTCAATGGTATATCGCAAGTTCTTTCAGATAAGAGCCCAAAATAAAAAGCAATGGGATGCCCCTCCCATTGCTTGCATAAACGAAAAAATTCTCCGCCCATACAATGAGATAGCTCTCCAAGAATAAAAATCTTGACAGCCCTGCATTTATTCAATGCAAAACCAGAAGAATCAGCAATGGCACCTTTTCCTCTTCGGCGGCGCTCCCCTTTCGGCATACATAAACGGAAAACCATTTTCCTGCTTATGCCTACTATTGAAGTCCGCACCTCTATCGTCATTTAACGAACTAAACGACCTGATTAAATTAGTTTGTATTCTATCAGAGGATTAGGAAAAGCACAAGTCTATTCTTTTAACTTTTCATATATCAGCTCTGCAGCCGCATAAGGAACACCGGCTTCTTTAATCTGCTCAACGGTCGCTTCCTTCATTTTTTTAACAGAGCCGAAATGCTTCAGCAGCATCTTCCTCCGCTTTTCCCCGATGCCGGGGATTTCATCCAATATGGATTGAATCGCGTTTTTTCCGCGGAGCTGTCTGTGGAACGTGATCGCAAAGCGATGGACCTCATCCTGAATCCGCTGCAGCAGATAGAACTCCTGTGAGCTGCGTTCGAGCTGAACAAGCTCAAGCGGGTCTCCAATCATCAAATTGGAAGTCCTGTGCTTATCATCTTTTACAAGGCCGGATACTGGTATTTGCAGAGACAGCTCATTCTCAAGAACATCTTTTGCTGCAGAAATCTGCCCCTTTCCTCCATCAATCACGATAAGATCGGGAAGAGGAAGGTTTTCTTTCAATGCACGGGAATACCTTCTCCGGACCACCTCTCTCATGGACTCATAATCATCAGGCCCGGTAACAGTCCGGATTTTATACTTACGGTACTCTTTTTTGGCCGGTTTCCCATCGATAAAAACAACCATTGCGGAAACTGGATCAGACCCTTGAATGTTTGAGTTGTCAAACGCTTCGATCCGGATTGGCACGGCGATTCCCAGCTTATCGCCGAGATTCTCGATGGCCTTAATTGTCCGCTCTTCATCCCGCTCGATTAACGAAAATTTCTCGCGGAGTGCAATTTTCGCATTTTTGTGAGCGAGCATCAGCAAGTCCTTCTTCGCACCGCGCTTCGGCTGGACCGCGCGCACATTCAGAAGCTGCTCCGCCAATTCCAGATCAGCGCTGTCCGGAATCATGATTTCCTTCGGCAGGAAATGATTGCTCTGCTGATAAAACTGGCCCAGGAATGTCAGAAATTCTTCATCCGGTTCATTATAGATTGGAAACATCGAAATATCCCGTTCAATCAGCTTGCCTTGCCGGACAAAAAATACTTGTACACACATCCAGCCCTTATCAAAAGCATAAGCAAACACATCCCGGTCCACAAAATCCGTCATCGACATCTTCTGCTTCTCCATTGTCGCTTCAATATGGACGATCTGATCCCTGTACTCCTTTGCCCGCTCAAAATCCATAGCCTCTGAAGCTTTATACATCTTATCGGTTAAATCCTTTTTAATCTCCTTGTACCCGCCGTTTAAAAACCGGCTGATCTCCTCAACCATTTTCCGGTTTGTTTCTTCCGTTACTGTATATACACAAGGGGCAAGACACTGCCCCATATGGTAATACAGGCAGACGCGGTCTGGCAGAGTGTTGCATTTCCTCAGCGGATACAGCCGGTCCAGCAGCTTTTTCGTTTCACGGGCTGCCTGGACATTTGGGTAAGGGCCGAAATATTTCCCCCGGTCTTTTTTGATTTTCCGCGTAACAATCAGCCGAGGATGGCGTTCACCGGTTATTTTTATAAATGGAAAGGACTTATCATCCTTGAGCATCACATTATATTTTGGATCGTATTTTTTAATCAGATTCATTTCTAAAATAAGGGCTTCGATATTAGAGGACGTCACAATGTATTCAAAATCCTCAATTTCATTGACAAGCCTTTGCGTCTTCCCGTCATGAGAGCCGCTGAAGTAAGAACGGACACGGTTCTTTAATACTTTGGCTTTCCCGACATAAATAATGGTCCCCTGTCTGTCCTTCATGAGGTAGCAGCCTGGCTGATCGGGAAGAATGGCTAATTTTTCTCTGATTTTGTCTTTCATATAACCACTTCCATCCAGTCATTTGCCTTATATTGTACGATATATATAGGAAAATTACTAAGAATAGCGCTGGAAACAGTGTCAGGCGCAGAGTATTGGCCCGAGGAGGCAATTTCCGATCAGATACCGGTGGTGTCGGAAAAACGGACGGCAGCGGGAATGGCGCCCATCTTCTACACGAGCGGTTCCCCATGATGCAGCCCTCCTGCAAAAAAATAAAAAAACCAGACCAATAAATCAGCCTGGTTCCTTATTTCAATTAAGCGTGTTTATTAAGTAATTCAGCAAGAGCTTCTTTCGGCTGATATCCAACCGCTTTATCCACTACTTCTCCATTTTTGAAAACGAGAAGAGTCGGGATGCTCATTACGCCGTACTTACCAGCAGTTTCCTGGTTTTCATCAACATCAAGCTTAACGATTTTCACTTTGTCACCCATGTCTTGGTCAAGCTCTTCCAGTACTGGGGCAATCATTTTGCAAGGTCCGCACCATGGAGCCCAAAAATCTGCAAGAACAACGCCTTCTCCAGTCTCAGCAGAGAAGTTTTGATCCGTTACGTGTGAAATAGCCATGTAGAATTCCTCCTAAATCTTTAAGAATATGCACTTAGTATAGCACCTTCCTGTAAGGCGTGCTAAGATTTTGCCTCGAAGTCATTATACCCAATCCTAGCAGGAATAACCCGGTTCGGTACTGGTATCGCTTGACGCGCTGGAAGGGGACTGTATTAATTCTTATCTTCCTTAAGGTATACATATGTATGCGTAAGCTTGTGCCATTACACCTTCGACATCAGACCGTTTTTCCTGTCCGCTTGAAATCGGGTGAATGATCCTTCCTGACACAAGGTTTAAATAACATTAGAGCCCCCGCAAACAGGCTTTTTGCGGGGGCTGCACTGGCTTATGAATGAACTTTAAGCTTTTTAAACTCTTCGGTCAGCAGGGGGACGACCTCAAACAGGTCCCCGACAATGCCGTAGTCCGCTACTTTAAATATATTGGCTTCTGGATCCTTGTTGATGGCAACGATGACTTTGGAGTTGGACATTCCAGCCAAGTGCTGGATGGCTCCGGATACGCCGCACGCAATATAAAGGTCCGGCGTGACCACTTTACCCGTCTGGCCAATTTGAAGGGAGTAATCGCAATAATCTGCATCACAAGCTCCGCGGGATGCCCCGACAGCGCCCCCTAAAACATCTGCCAGTTCCTTAAGCGGATTAAAGCCTTCTGTGCTCTTAACGCCTCTTCCTCCCGCAACAATCACTTTAGCTTCAGAAAGGTCTACTCCCTCCGTTGCTTTGCGGATCACATCTTTAACAATTGTGCGCAAATCTTTAATATCGGCTGCTGCTGTTTGAACCTCACCTGATCTGGATTCGTCTTTTTCAAGCGGGGCAATATTATTCGGACGGATTGACGCGAAAATCATGCCATCCGTTACGATCACTTTTTCAAATGCCTTTCCGGAGTAGATAGGGCGGGTAAAGACAATATTGCCTCCAGCCTCCTCTACGTTAATCGCATCCGAAACCAGTCCCGTATTTAGTTTTGCTGCAATTTTAGGCGAGAGATCCTTTCCGAGGGCAGTATGCCCAAACACCATTCCTTCCGGATTTTCCTGCTCTATGACCGTCATCAGAGCCTGTGAAAACCCATCCGGTGTGTAAGCTGAAAGCTTCTCATTTTCTACAGCTATGACACGGTCCGCACCGTATTGAATCATTTCTTCCCCAAGACCGGATACTTGATTCCCTATAAGAACAGCTACAATTTCTCCGCCCTCCGCAACAATTTTCCCGGCAGCAATCGCTTCGAAGGATACATTTCTCAATGACTGATCTCGTGATTCTCCCAATACTAGAACTTTTCTTGCCATTTTCATTTCCCCCTATTTCTCCGTATTCCCTTGCCTGTCATGAATTCCAATCAGATGACCTTAGCTTCGTTCCTAAGCAGGCTGACAAGCTCCTTAACCTGCTCGTCCAATTCCCCTTGAAGGACTTTTCCAGCTTCTTTTTTCGCAGGCATAAAAATTTCAATTGTTTTTGTTTTTGGTTCAACATCGTCCTCTTCAATGTCCAAATCATCCAGCTCCAGTTCATCAAGCGGCTTCTTTTTCGCCTTCATGATGCCGGGCAATGACGGATAGCGAGGCTCATTTAATCCTTGCTGTGCCGTAACGAGCAAAGGAAGAGCTGTTTCGATGATCTCAGAATCACCTTCAACATCCCGTGTAACAGTTGCTTTACTGCCCTCAATCTCAAGCTTTGTAATGGTTGTTACATAGGAGATATCTAGCAGCTCCGCAAGACGGGGGCCAACCTGTCCCGAGCCTCCATCGATGGCAACATTTCCTCCTAGAATCAAATCTGCATTTTTGTCCTTTAAATATTCCGAGAGAATCTTGGCAGAAGTGAACTGATCTCCATCCTCCAGATCATCTTCCGTATTGATCAGCACAGCTTTATCGCATCCCATCGCCAAAGCTGTACGAAGTTCCTTCTCAGCCTCTTCCCCGCCAATCGTTACAACGGTTACCTCGCCGCCCTGGGCGTCTCTGATCTGAATAGCTTCTTCAATCGCATACTCGTCGTACGGATTGATGATAAATTCTGCTCCATCCTCTTGGATTCTTCCGTTGCTGATGGAAATTTTTTCTTCTGTGTCAAAAGTCCGTTTCATCATTACAAAAATATTCATTTCTCCATCCCCCTGTTTCGCATGTTCATTGCTTAAAACGCCTATTTGAATACGCTTCCATTGTACGGCCGGGGAAAGCCCCCGTCCAATCATTCTCCCTTGAACTGAGGCGGGCGCTTTTCAAGAAACGCCTGAATTCCCTCTTTAGCATCCTGCTTATCAAATACTTCTCCAAACAGGGCTGCTTCTCTTGCCATCCCTTCCTGGTAAGAAGAAGACTTCCGGATATTCAGCAATTCGATAACAGCTTTGAGGGTATTTGGGCTTTTTAAAGCCATTTTTCCTGCCAGCTGTTTAGCTTCATGCAGCAGCATCTCATCCTGCACTGCCTTGTTGGCGAGTCCAAGCTGCGCAGCTTCTGCTCCGGTGATCGGCTCGCTTGTAGCCATCATTTCGAGAGCCTTTGCTTCTCCAACATAGCGCGGAAGACGCTGAGTCCCTCCAAAGCCGGGAACAAGGCCGAGCTGCAATTCAGGAAGGCCGAGCTTTGCATTTTCAGTAACGATTCGGATATGGCAGGACATGGCAAGCTCGAGACCGCCTCCAAGAGCTGCTCCATGGATGGCAGCAATCACCGGCTTGCGGAAGCTTTCAATCCTATCGAACAGTTCCTGTCCTTTAGCTGCCAGCCTCGAAAATTCCTTTCCAGACTCGACCTTTGTAAATTCTTTAATGTCAGCCCCTGCGGAAAAAAATTTCCCCTCTCCATACAGCAAAATGGCCCGGATCGAAGGGTCATGTTCCGCATCCTCTATAAATGCAGCCAGCTCCTCTAAAACATAGGAACCAAGTGCATTGGCAGGAGGATTATCAATTTTCACGATAGCGACGTATTCTTCTTTTTGTACGGATAAATATCCCACTGTACATCCTCCTGAATGGTTAAGATTGATTGTTTCCAAAGCCATGGACAATCATATGATGAACCTTTCCGGCTAAAGCCATCAGGTCATACTTTTCTTCATTCATTACCCAGGTGGTGACGATTTCGTCGATGGTCCCGAAAATCATTTGTCTTGCAAGCCGCAAGTCGAGATCTTCCCTGAACTCCCCGGACTCAATCCCCGTTTGAATGATGGAATCTACAACATTCAAGTATCCTTTTAGAACTTCATTGATTCTTAATCTGAGATCCTTGTTTGACTGTCTGAGCTCCAGCTGGGTAACGATCGCCAGATGGTGATCTTCTGAAAGGAGCGAAAAATGCTTTTCAATCAGGACGTACAGCTTATCAGCCGCTCTGGATTTCCCTGACGTTTCCCCTTGAATCTTTTCGATGAAGAGGCCCATTTTTTCTTTAAATAGAGAAACCAGAATATCCTCTTTGTTTTTAAAGTATAAATAAATGGTCCCGTCTGCTACACCGGCTTGCTTTGCGATTTTGGAAACCTGGGCTTGATGATAGCCGTTTTCAGCAATCACAATCACTGCCGCGTCAATAATCTGTTTATATTTCGGTTTGTTTTGTTTCAATGGACTACCTTCCTTTTCGAAAATGAATGAATCATCATTCATATTTCCATAATAGTAAATCCTTCAGGAAGTGTCAAGCATTATGATGGGGCAAGGGAAATTTCTTCAAAGAGAAATTCCCCTCGAACGTTCCTTAATTTGCGTTCTTTAGTTTTTCCTTTTCTTCCTCAACAAGCGTCCTTCTTAAAATTTTTCCTACGGCCGTTTTAGGAAGCTCGCTCCTGAACTCATATATTCTAGGGACTTTGTAGGCGGCAAGGTGTTTTCTGGAAAAAGTGTCCAGCTCTTCCTCTGAAATTTTTGCTCCATCCTTCGGCACTACATAGGCTTTAACCGTTTCTCCGCGATATGGGTCAGGAACCCCGGCTACCACTACTTCCTGTATTTTATCATATTCATAGAGAATTTCTTCTACCTCGCGGGGGTAAATATTATAGCCGCCAGCAATAATCATGTCTTTTTTCCGGTCAACTATATAAAAATAACCCTCTTCATCCATATAGCCAATGTCTCCTGTAAACAGCCAGCCATCCTTCAATACGGCTTCCGTTTCCTCAGGCTTGCCCCAGTAGCCCTTCATAACCTGGGGACCGCGAACGATAAGCTCACCCTTCTCCCCCGGTTCTGCCTGGCTGCCCGTTTCCTGTGACAGAATCATCGCATCTGTATTCGGCCAAGGAACGCCGATGCTGCCTCTTTTCCTGCGTCCCCATAGAAAATTAGAGTGAGTCACAGGGGATGCTTCAGACAGTCCATAGCCTTCTACAAGCTTTCCGCCCGTTTCGTTTTCGAACCGTTCCTGTACTTCAACCGGCAGCGGAGCAGAGCCGCTGATGCAGCTTTGAACAGAGGATAGGTCGTATTCTTTTAAATCCGGATGGTTCAGCAAAGCGATATAGATTGTCGGAGCTCCCGGAAAAAGCGTAGGCTTTTCTTTATGAATAGCCTTAAGCGTGTCTGTGGCATCAAATTTGGGCAAAAGAATCATATTGTAGCCCTCAGTAATCGATAAATGCATAACGGTTGTCATTCCATACACATGGAAGAACGGCAGAAGACCTAAAACCTTTTCCTCTCCGTGCCGGCAATTGTACATCCATGCCGAGCACATGACCGTGTTTGCCGCTATATTCTTGTGCGTTAGCATTACACCTTTTGGAAAACCGGTCGTGCCTCCTGTGTATTGAAGCAGGGCGATGTCTTCAACCGGATCTGCAGCCACGCTGGAAAACTCAGCCGGAGACTCTTTCATGATGACAGAGAATAGATGGGTCGTTCCTCCGTGCTTAACATCTACTTTTACCTTTGTTTGCTTGCGCTGAACAAATGGATAAAGCAGATTTTTAGGAAAAGGAAGGTAATCCTGAATCTTTGTCACGATGACGTGCTTCAGCTTTGTTAACGCTTTCACTTTAGAAACCCTTGGAAAAAGCAAATCCAGTGTAATGAGGAATTCAGCCTCGCTGTCATTCATCTGATACTCAATTTCTCTTTCTGTGTATAGCGGATTGGTGGAAACGACGATTCCTCCCGCCATCAGCACAGCATAATACGAAATAACCCCCTGAGGACAGTTTGGAAGCATAATCGCTGCCCGGTCCCCCTTCTTCATCCCCTGTTTTTGAAGATACCCGGCCAGCTTTTCAGCATCCTTGAGCAAGGCTGTGAAGGTCATTTTTTTTCCCAAAAAGCTGATTGCGGTCTTATCCGGAAACTTTTCTGCCGTCTCCAGCAAATAGGTTTGAAGCGTTTTCGGCTCAAAATTCAAAGCTTGCGGAATTTCTGCCGGATAATGCTCCAGCCACGGCCTGATCATATCCACCATTCCCATTTCCCCCTTGTGCCTTTATGACTTTCGGCTTATGCATTCATTATAACAGTATATTCAGAAATTTAAATATATTCTCTATTGCGTCCTGATGTTTTCTTTTAATCAGGCAAAGGCTGCTGGCAATGCTGGATTGATCTCCTAACCAAATGCCACTCCGGCTGGCTCTTGATTGGCTTCCCATATAGACCTTACTTAATGGTGGGATTTGTTTTCCGGATTACAGCATACATAGAGGATTACCCGATTTAAGGGGGAGGGACTTGTTGCAGTTTTTGAATGCAAATTATTGGTGCATTGCCTGGATCGGGCCATAATGCACATTAAATTCGCGCTGGAAAACGGCTTCGGCCGGCCGAATAAACACGTGTCCGCGGTATGCTGCTTTCTTCAGCTGGAGCACCTTGTTCAAAAGCAGCACAAAAAAATGCTCAGAGCCTGGCTCTGAGCACGGGTTTAAAGGTGGATCATGCAAAAAATATCAGGTAAAGAATCCCGATGGCGATAAAAATTCCGCATACGGCAAACAGCACTTTAGCTAAAGTTTTCATACTAAACCCCTTAAATGTTTGATCCGATTACGTAAGATAGTCCTATAGAAATAACCATAGATATGAATCCAACCGCTCTGTTATCCTTTTCAATTTCTTCATCGATACGGAATTTAGGTGTAAGGAACTCGTAAATAAAATAACCGAGCAGCAGGAGCAAAAAGCCGTAAAAGCCCCATCCGACCATTTCAAACAGGGAGTTGTGCTGTTCGATGGAAAAACGGAAAATGTTGGCGATCCCGAAGATCTTTCCTCCTGTCGTCATAGCGACAGCGATGTTTCCGTTTTGGATTTCATCCCAGTTTTTGTATTTGGTAACCAGTTCAAAAATCGACATGAATACAATCATACATAAGACGACTACACTGTAATAGGCTGCTGTTTGGACTAGCTCATTCTCCCAGAAAGGATTCATCTTGAGTATCGCCTCCCCTTATTTGAGTTCTACGATGGTGACACCGCTGCCGCCTTCTCCGGCCTCTCCAAAACGGGTGTTTTTTACACTGCGGTGATTTTGAAGAAGTTCCTGCACTCCTTTTCGCAATACACCGGTGCCTTTTCCGTGGATAATGGATACACGGGGATATCCGGCAAGTACTGCATCATCCAAATATTTTTCAACTCTGGAAATGGCATTCTCAAATCGTTCTCCCCTAAGGTCAAGCTCTAAGGAGACATGATAGTCCTTTCCTTTAATCGTAGCAAGCGGCTTCTCTGTGACCGGTTTAGGTCTGCTCATATATTGAAGATCGCTTTCCTTGACCTTCATTTTTAAAATTCCGATTTGCACATGCCATTCCTTGCCTCCTGATTTTTCAAGAAGGATTCCCTTTTGTCCGAAGCTGAGCACTTTAACCTCGTCTCCCGGCTTAAGGGTGTGGTCAGCTTTTGGCTTTTCTTTCTTCTTTTGGGAGGCTGATTTGGCAAAGACCGGCTGAGCTTCCTCCAGCCGTTTTTTTGCGTCTATAAGTTCATGCTCTTTTACCGACGCGTGCTGTTCCTTCTGAAGCTTGCGCAGATGGCGGATGACTTCTTCTGCCTCATTCTTTGCTTCTTCCAGCCTTTCAGCTGCTTTTTTTTCGGCTTCTTCAAACAGCCTGTCCCGCTGTTCATTAAATTCCTGGATTTGCTTTTGCAGCTCTTTATGAAGGGCCTCTGCATCTTTACGGAACTGTTCAGCCTCGTTCGCTTCCGCTTCTGCTGCTTTTTTGCTTTCTTCGAGAGAGGCAATCATCGTATCGACTTCGTTGCTTTCCGCGTTCATGTTTGAACGGGCATATTCAATAACATGTTCAGAAAGACCAAGCCTTCTGGAAATCTCGAACGCGTTGCTCCGCCCTGGAACCCCAATCAGGAGTCTGTAAGTCGGACTTAGCGTTTCTACGTTAAATTCTACGCTTGCATTGACCACACCATCCCGGTTGTAGCCATATGCTTTGAGTTCAGGATAGTGGGTTGTCGCAACGACCGTGGCCCCTCTTCCATACACCTCATCCAGAATGGAAATCGCTAAAGCCGCTCCTTCCTGCGGATCGGTTCCCGCTCCAAGCTCATCAAATAGAACGAGGCTCCGATTGTTGGCTTTCTTTAATATATCCACAATGTTGACCATGTGGGAGGAGAACGTGCTCAGGCTTTGCTCGATGGACTGCTCATCCCCGATATCGGCATAGACAGAGTCAAAAACAGACATTTCACAGCCTTCCGCTGCCGGCACCTGAAGCCCGGATTGAGCCATGAGGGTGCACAAACCGATGGTTTTTAGAGTGACTGTTTTTCCTCCTGTATTCGGACCTGTTATAACAATGGTTGAGAACGCATCCCCCAGCAAAATATCGTTAGCTACAACTTCATCCGGGTCCAGAAGCGGGTGTCTTGCCTTGACCATGTTCATGTAGCCTTTATCATTTAACACTGGACGGGATGCTTTGATCGATTTTGCATAACGCGCTTTTGTAAACATAAAATCCAGCGCACCCAATACATCGGTATTGTTTAAAATGATATCGGCTTGGGCAGCGATTGCCTCTGAAAGCTCGCGCAGAATCCGCTCAATTTCCTGCTTTTCTTTCACTCTGGCCTGCTGAAGCGAGTTGTTCAGATCCACTACGGCCTGCGGCTCGATAAACAGAGTTGCACCTGAGGAAGATTGATCATGAACAATCCCGCCATAGGATGAGCGGTATTCCTGTTTAACAGGAATGACAAACCGGTCGTTCCGGATTGTAATGATGGCATCAGAAAGCATTTTTTGAGCAGAGGAGGAACGAATCATTGATTCAAGCTTTTGACGGACTCTTGATTCAAGGGTCCTCAGCTGCTGCCGCAGCGAGCGGAGCAGGTCGCTCGCGTGGTCAAGAATCTCTCCGTTGTCATCCACACACTGATTGATTTTCTTTTCCAAATCAGTCAGCGCTTCAATCATGAGTGCCTTTTCTTCCGAGTACGGAATTTCCAGCACCTCATCCTCCACCAGGTCAAGAATGAACTGTTTCATTTGTCTGCCTGCATAAAGCACCCCTGCTGTGCTCATGCATTCCTGCGCACTCAGCACTCCGCCGATTTTGGCTCTTTTCAGGCTCGCTCTTATATCTGTCAGCCCTCCAAATGGGGCGTGGCCTCTTAGTCTTAATATATCCGCCGCCTCGAAGGTCTCCTGCTGCCACCGGTCTGCCTCTTCCAGATCGTTTGCCGGGAGCAGCGCGCCCGCTTTTTCCTTCCCTAAAGAAGATGCGGCGTGGTTCATGAGCTGCTGTCTGATTTTATGAAATTCTAAAACGTGTAATCCCTTTTCCTGCAACGTGCAGACCTCCCAGATTCTCAGGAATGATGTCTGTTCAGAAATTGCTTGAGCTCATTCAGTTCCCAAGTGTTTAAGACATTTTCCCCTTTTACATTTCCTTTTATTGCTGTTGAAACTCCAATCGGCATGTGCTCCAGCATTTCAACACTGTGAGCATCCGTATTAATGACAATTTTAACGCCTGCTTCCTGCGCCTTCCGTACATGACCTGCACTTAAATCAAGCCGGTTCGGATTCGCATTCAGTTCCAGTGCCGTATCCGTTTCTTTAGCAAGGCGGATCAGCATGTCTATATCCACATCATACCCTTCCCTCCTGCCGATAAGCCGGCCAGTAGGATGGGCGATAATATCAACGTGATGATTTGTCAGGGCCGATTTCAGCCTCTCCATGATTTTTTCCTTCGGCTGGGAAAAGCTTGAGTGTATAGACGCAATGACAAGGTCCATCTCCTGAAGTAATTCATCATCGTAATCAAGTGTTCCGTCTGGCAGGATATCCATTTCAACACCTGCCAGAATCGTAAAATCATCAAATCCAGCATTCAAACGGTCAATTTCCTTCCGCTGTTCCCTCAGTCGTTCCGGCGTCAGACCACCGGCTACCTTCAAGTATTGGGAATGGTCGGTTATCGCCATATAGCGATACCCTTTTTCACGGCAGGCATTAGCCATTTCCTCAATGGTAAAGGCCCCATCACTCCATGTGGAATGCATATGGAGGTCCGCCACAATCCGGTCATGCGACACGAGCTCCTCCGCTCGAACCGGTTCTTCGACCTCTTTCCCGTCCTCCCTGAGCTCGGGCGGGATAAAAGGCAGCCCGAAATGGGCAAAAAAGGCGGTTTCATCCGCGAAGGTTTCGATTTTTCCCGACTCCAGATCTTCCACTCCGTATTCACTTATCTTTTTCCGCTGTTCCTTCGCAAGCTGCCTCAACTTGACGTTGTGATCCTTAGAGCCTGTAAAGTGATGCAGGGTTGTGGCGAATTCTTCATCTTTTACAATACGGAAATCAGCACTTACTGTAAAATCATAGGCAAGCTCCAATGAAACTTTTGTATCACCGCCGGCAATCACTTCCCCTTTATTAGGGATTTGCAGAAGGTAATCCCGGACTTTATCCGGGTGGGACGAAGAGATGATAAAGTCGAGATCCTTGATCGTTTCAGCCATTCTTCTCATAGAGCCCGCCCTCGAAAAGCGGATGATATCAGGACACTCCGCCAAATATGACTCAATATCCGCAGCAATCGGCAGCATAAAAGCCAGGGGAAGTCTTTCCGGTCTTTTTCCCATATCCTCAAGTGCGGCCATAATTTTTTCCTCGGTTTTCGTTCCAAAGCCTGCAAGGGCCTGAACCTTATGGTCAAGACAAGCTTTCTTTAGTGACCCTGCCCCGTCCACTCCCAGTTCTTTATAGAGCTTGGCAATCTTTTTGCCTCCAAGTCCCGGCAGCTTTAAAAGCGGCACGAGTCCTTCAGGAACTTCTTTTTTCAGCTGGGTGAGTGCATCCGATTCCCCGGTTTGGATAAACTCCTCAATCACTGCCGCTGTCCCTTTTCCGATTCCGGCAAGCTTTGTAAAATCATCGATCGAGCTCAAACTGCGGTCATCCTGTTCCAGCGCATTCGCCGCTTTGCGGAACGCGGATATTTTAAACGGATTCTCGCCCTTTAATTCCATGTAAACTGCGATCGTTTCAAGCAGTTTTACGACGTCCTTTTTATGTACAGCCATCTGGCAGCACCCCTTTAATTATCATTAAACATGGGAAAAAAACCTCTCATTCTGAGAAGTTTACGGCTTTCCTGTATATTGAATCCAGAGTTCATTCACCTTGTCAGAGAAATAGGGAGTGTGGTGAACGATCGTGTTGGCCAGCGCAGAATTTTCCATCGCATTCTGGACATTTTCCATCGGCAGCAAGCCTCCGGCAAACAAGAGAATAAATACGATAAGGTATATTTCCGCAAATCCGAGAATAGCCCCTCCCCACCGGTTCAGGTGCTTTAGTACCGGCAGCATGGCTACAAAGTCAAGCATGGACCCGATGATTTGCGTGACAATTTTCGTTCCAAAGAAAAGAATCGCGAAGGCGATGGCCCGGTAATAGGCCTCCTCCAGCTGCCCACCCGTAAAAAATGAAATTGCAGCCTGTCCTTCCCCCATAGAAGGGTAAGGAATCCACAGTTCCAGCTTGGGGGCTAAATCATCATAATATAAATATGCTACAATGTAAGCAGCAATAAATCCGGTCAGATGAACGAGCTGCATAATGAAACCCCTTCTCAAGCCGGTTAATATACCAAATAGCAGGACTACTGCCAGGATAAGATCAAGCATACTTTCATTCAATCCTTTTCTGAAAGCTTTCTTTCCAGAAGCTCATATTCTTCTTTTAATTTTAAGTATTCATGCACTACATTCACCGCTGTCAAAACGGCCAGTTTGTTTATGTCTAAAGAGGGATTATGGCTGTTCATCTCCCGCATTTTGTCATCCACAATGGAAGCGACAAGACGCATATGGCTTGTGCTTTCTGTACCTATAATGGAATATTGCTGACCATATATATCAACATTCGTTTTAGTCTTTGAACGATTCGACAACGTACATCCTCCATTCCTCGGAATCCTAATCTTTATCATAACACGTTTATTTCTGAAATGGGAAGCAGTCCGGGGCACGATCACATCGAAAATCCGTAATTTACCAGGGAAGGAAGAATCCACTTGTCACATTCTGTAATACAGGCCAATTCAAAACTGCTCGCTGAAGCAGCAAACTATTATAAAAGCCATTCCGCTGCTAAACTGCCCGCGGGAGCTGTGTTTTCCGCTAAAGTTGACGGCTGCACCGTCACCGGGTACAAATCCGGCAAAATTCTCTTTCAGGGAAGCGCCGCTGAGACAGAGGCCCGGCGCTGGGGAGAATCGAATCCGGCCAAGCCCGCCAAATCCGCTGCCAAAACCGTAAACGGATTTGCTCCGCCTCCTAATATCAGCGAGCTTTCTGCGATCGGTTCAGACGAAGTCGGAACCGGCGATTATTTCGGCCCGATGACCGTTACGGCTGCCTATGTCAGCCGGGAGAACCTCCCCCTCATAAAAGAAATGGGAGTCCGGGACTCTAAAGGCCTTAAAGATCCCCAAATTATTGAAATAGCCAAAAATCTCATCCATGCCATTCCATACAGCCTTCTCGTCCTGAAAAATGAGAAATACAACGAGCTGCAAAAAAAGGGCATGACTCAGGGAAAAATGAAAGCCTGGCTGCATAACCAGGCAATCCGGCATTTAATGGATAAAATCAATCCTGAAGAACCAGAGGCCGTTCTGATTGATCAGTTCGTCGATCCGAACATTTACTACAGCCATTTGAGAGGCCAAACCTTTTCGAAAAAAAATACATACTTCAGCACGAAAGCAGAGGGCATCCACCTGGCCGTAGCCGCCGCATCCATTATTGCCCGCTACTCGTTCGTTAAAGAATTTGATAAGCTTTCCAAAAAGGCGGGCATGACCCTTCCAAAAGGGGCAGGTAAGCAGGTTGATGAAGCAGCCGCAAAACTGATCAGCAAGCAGGGGGAACAAGTCTTACATACATACACGAAAACCCATTTTGCGAACACCCAGAAAGCTTTGTCCCTATTAGACCGGAAGCGTCCGTAGGAGAGCCTGAAAATAAAACAGCGGGATTGATTAAAATAAAAGCAGCGGGATTTCTAACTGGAAATCCGCTGCTTTTAATTTTGCTATGAGGTTGCGGCTGTCTCTTTCTTAATATAAGTGAATTATATTTCTTTATAAAAAATTACGGTTGTGTGGAGTGTTCCATCTGCTGACTTTGCATAGTTCGGGATTTTCCCTGCTGCTGTATACCCGAGTGAATGATAGAGCTTATTTGAGGGCGCTCCTTCTCTCGCATCAAGAACGAGCAGCGACCTTCCCTCTTCCTTTGCCCGCTGTTCTGCCTTTTCCATGAGAAGGCGGCCTATTCCCCTTTTTCGATAAGCGGGATGGGTCATCAGCTTTGCAATTTCTGCGCGATGGAGCCCATTTTGCTTAGGAGAAAGATGCAGCTGGACAGAGCCTGCAATTTCCCCGTTCACCTGAACGGCCAACAATAGCAAATTCTCACGCGTAAGGCCCAGCCAATATTCAGCTGCAGCTGCATCACTCATAGGCGGAAGAAACCCGAGTGAAGACCCCTCGTTAACTACGAGTTTTAGCATCGCTGCAAGTCCATCCAGATGGTTTGCCGCTTTAATTTCTTTTACAGCCTCATTCATGTTCATGAACTGCCCCCCTGATTAAGAAGATAGCTTGATTGTATGTAAGATCCGGTTCTATGTCACTCTTTTTTACACGTTTGCATAATTCTTGCTGATGAGTGAGAACGCCTCCGGAAATGGATGATTATCTAGCTTTCTTATGGAGGGCTGCTCAGGATGTCATGCCATCGGAACGGTTGCTGTATGCGATCGCATTTTGTTTACCCTGTGCTGCTTCGATCTGTTTTACCATTAAATCGATTCAAATCGGTCAGTCGGTGAGTCGTAAGAACAGCAATTTTATCGGTAAGACTGGGCGTACACCGTTTTTGCCGGCGCTTTTGAGGTTTTTTGAGGTTTTGTGGGATTTTTTGAGGTTTTGAGTGGTTTTTTGAGGATTAGCTTCATTTTTTGTGTCTCGGTTGTATTTTTGGGGCCTGTTTTTTGAGGTTTTAAGCTGTACAGGGAGTGGAATCTTTATTTTTCGGCCTGAACGGATGCTTGTCAGGTCGAAGTATTGTCCTGCTTTTAATTTATTGTCCGTACTTTCGTTTTATTGTCCGTACTTTCGTTTTATTGTCCGTACTTTCGTTTTATTGTCCGTACTTTTAATATAAAGACTTTTCGACAGAATTCGCCAAAAACTGCCCTCCCCACCCACTTCTTCTATAAACCCAGCACACCGCCGCATTTAGGTTTTAAGCTGTACGGGGGAGTGGAATCTTTATTTATCGGCCTGAACGGATGCTTGTCAGGTCCGGTATTGTCCTGCTTTTAATTTATTGTCCGTACTTTTATTTTATTGTCCGTACTTTCTTTTAATATAAAGACTTTTCGACAGAATTCGCTACATACTGCCCCCCACCCACTTCTTCTGTAAACCCAGCACACGGCCGCATTTAGGTTTTAAGCTGTACGGGGGAGTGGAATCTTTATTTATCGGCCTGAACGGATGATTATCAGGTCCCTGTATTGTCCTGCTTTTAATGTATTGTCCGTACTTTTATTTTATTGTCCGTACTTTCGTTTTATTGTCCGTACTTCTAATTTATTGTCCGTACTTTCGTTTTATTGTCCGTACTTTTAATATAAAGACTTTTCGACAGAATTCGCTACAAACTGCCCACCACCCACTTCTTCTGTAAACCCAGCACACGGCCGCATTTAGGTTTTAGCTGTACAGGGAGTAGAATCTTTATTTTTCGGCCTGAACGGATGCTTGTCAGGTCGAAGTATTGTCCTGCTTTTATTTTATTGTCCGTACTTTCGTTTTATTGTCCGTACTTTTAATATAAAGACTTTTCGACAGAATTCGCCAAAAACTGCCCTCCCCACCCACTTCTTCTATAAACCCAGCACACCGCCGCTGCGTGGGCAGTCCCGTCTTTATGAGACCCCGATACACTTGGCCTCGTTCTCTGCGCTCCACTATGTCCGTTTATCCGGATAACCAGCTGCCCGACTCTCCCCAGTCAAAAGGACGGTGCCCAGCACCAATCTAAAAAAAGTGCTCAGAATGGCTCTGAGCACTTTTTTTATTCACAGTGGACGGATTTCATTACATTATCCTCTCAACACCGCTCCGAATTTTTCAGAAACGGCATTCAGCACTTTTTCATGAGTTCTGGTTACTTCTTCATCCGTAAGCGTACGTTCCGCATCCAAGTATACCATGGAGAAAGCGACTGATTTTTTGCCTGGTTCCATTCGTTCTCCTTCATACAAGTCGAAGATTGCGGCTTCCTTGAGAAGCTTGCCGCCAGTTTCTCTGATGACGGCCAGGATGTCGCCGGCCGCTGTATCTTTATTGACAACTAAAGCGATGTCCCGGGTAATCGAAGGGTGTCTCGGTATGACCGAATATTGGATCTCTCCCGTTTCGATTTTGAACAGATCCTCGAGCATCAGCTCAAACACATAGGTTTCAGGTAAATCCATCTCTTTCTGGATGAACGGATGCAGCTGACCGATGACGCCTGCTAGCTTTCCAGAGGCATAGATTTCAGCGGTCCTTCCAGGATGGAAGCCGTCTCTCGCTGCTTGCCTGTACTCAATCTTTTCGGCCAGACCGAGTTCTGAGAACAACCCATCAAGAATTCCTTTTAGGACAAAGAAGTCGACCGGCTTTTTTTCTCCCTGCCATTGGTGGAGCTCCCACAATCCCGTAACAGCACCAGCAAGATGCTCTCTTTCACGCGGCTGCTGATCTTTTTCCCGGGTTAGAAACACAGAACCTGTTTCGTACAAAGCGGCATGGTCCATTTGGCGGGACAAATTGTGATTTAACGCTTCCAGTAAATGAGGAAGAAGGCTTTGTCTTAATACGCTCCGCTCCTCGCTCATCGGCAGAGCCAGTCTCGTTTGCCCGGTTTCCTCCAATGCAAATTGGACTGCCTTTTCTTTGCTTGTTAACGAATATGTGATCGCTTGAAGGAGACCGGCTCCTTCAAGGTATTTGCGGACCTTTCTCCGCTTTGCCTGATAATCTGACAGCTTGCCGGGAGTTGAGCGGAAATGAGGCAGTGTGGACGGAATGTTGTCATAGCCGTATAGTCTCGCCACTTCCTCCACTATATCCTCTTCAAGGGTGATGTCACCCCGTCTAGTCGGTACAGTCACGGCAAGCTTCTCCCCTTGCTCTGCTACTCCGAAGCCAAGACGGGTAAGGATGGCGGAGATCTCAGGCTTAGCAATATTCATTCCAAGCACAGAATTGATCTTTTCCTCTGTAATGAAAATGGTCTTTGGATCCGGATGATGATGCTTTTCTTCGGCAAAGCCTTCCATAGCTTCTCCGCCTGCATATTGAACCATCAGCTGAACAGCTCTTTTAGCGGCATCTTCCACTCTTTCCGGTGCTACTCCTTTCTCGAACCGGGCACTTGCCTCGCTTCGAAGTCCATGATCTTTCGAAGCTCTCCGGACAGTCTGGCCGTCAAAATAGGCAGATTCGAGCAGGACGTTCACTGTGTCCTCCCTTACCTCTGAATCCGCTCCTCCCATAACTCCTGCCAGTGCAACTGGAACCTTGCCGTTTGTGATCACCAGCTGGTCTTCTTTAAGCACACGTTCCTTTTCATCAAGCGTCACTAGTTTCTCGCCTTTTTGCGCCATGCGGATGACAGCTTCCCTTGAACCGAATCGGTCATAGTCGAATGCATGCAGCGGCTGTCCGTATTCAAGCAGCACATAGTTGGTAATATCCACTACATTGTTATGAGGCCGGATTCCGGCTGCTATCAGCCTGGTCTGCATCCAAAGCGGTGAAGGAGCAATGGTTACATTGCGGACAACGGCTGCGATGTAATGCGGATTTTCTTCCTTAGCTTCAATTTTTACGGAAATATAATCTGATGCTTTTCCGGTAACCATGTCGTAAGAAAGCTCCGGCAGCAAAACTTCTCTGTCCAGAATGGCCGCCACTTCATAGGCCACGCCAAGCATGCTTAATGCATCTGAACGGTTCGGTGTGAGGCCAAGCTCGAGCACTTGGTCATCGAGGTTCAGCTTTTGAAGGGCATCTTCCCCGGGCGCTGCTTCTCCAGGGAAAACAAAAATCCCTTCCGCATACTCTTTCGGAACAAGCTTGCCTTCAATTCCAAGCTCCTGAAGGGAACAAATCATCCCATTGGATTCTTCACCGCGAAGCTTTGCCTTTTTGATTTTAAAATTACCGGGCAGAACAGCTCCGACTGTTGCTACGGCTACTTTTTGGCCCTTATCTACATTTGGTGCCCCGCAGATGATCTGAACAGGTTGCTCCTGTCCGATGTCCACTAAGCATTTGTTCAGCTTATCCGCATCCGGATGCTGCTCCTTTTCGAGCACGTGCCCGATAACGACCCCGCTTATTCCATGATTGAGAACGTCAACGCCCTCAACCTCAATTCCGCTGCGGGTTATTTTTTCAGCAAGCTCTTCTGCGGTCATTCCGCTTAAATCCACATAGTCCCCTAGCCATTTATAGGAAACGAACATATCTATCCCTCCTGTTACGCTCTTTTGAATTGTTTTAGAAAACGAAGATCATTGGTATAGAAGTGACGAATATCATCAATTCCGTACTTCAGCATCGCAATTCGCTCAGGTCCCATACCGAAAGCGAAGCCCTGATATTTTTTCGAATCGAATCCGGCCATTTCCAGGACATTCGGATGGACCATACCGGCACCGAGAATTTCAATCCATCCGGTTTTTTTGCAGACGCTGCAGCCCTTCCCGGCACAGTTAAAGCAGGAAACATCCACTTCTACGGATGGCTCGGTAAAAGGAAAGAAGCTGGGGCGGAGACGGATCTCCCGCTCTTCTCCGAACATTTTCTTCGCAAATACTTCAAGTGTTCCTTTCAGGTCGCTCATACTGATTTTTTCATCAATCACGAGACCTTCAATTTGTGTGAACTGGTGGGAATGTGTTGCATCATCGTCATCGCGGCGGTATACCTTACCCGGACAGATGATTTTAACCGGACCTTTTCCTGCATACTTTTTCATCGTCCTCGCCTGAACGGGTGAGGTATGGGTGCGAAGAAGAATTTCCTCTGTGATATAGAATGAATCCTGCATGTCCCGTGCCGGATGGCCTTTAGGAAGATTCAGCGCTTCGAAGTTATAATAATCAATCTCAACCTCCGGACCTTCCTCAATGGAGTAGCCCATGCCGATAAACAAGTCTTCGATTTCCTCTACAACAGCTGTGATTGGATGGCGGTTTCCCGTTTTGACCGGACGGCCGGGGAGGGTCACATCAATGGTTTCGGCAGCCAGCTTTTTCTCTACTTCCTCTTTTTCCAGACGCTCCTGCTTTTCCGTGATTTTTGTCGCTATTGCTTCACGGACTTCATTCGCCAGCGCTCCCATTTTCGGGCGCTCCTCAGCGGATAGCTTCCCCATTCCTCTAAGTGCCTCTGTAATCGGGCCTTTTTTACCCAGATACGCTACACGGATGTCATTAAGGGATTTTAACCCATCAGCTTCTTCAATTTTCTGAAGCGCTTCTTGCTGCAATTGTTTTAATTGCTCCTGCATAGAAATCCTCCTTAAATTAAGTGATCATGAACCGAATGCGGCTGTCCGCAGTCCTAATTTTTCCAGGGGATACAAAAAAAAACCCCGCCCCTGGTAAAGGGGCGAGGTTTGAATTCGCGGTACCACCCTTGTTCGAGACTTCTGCAGAAGAAGTCTGTCGCTTTGGAAAGGATAACGGTTTTTAACCGGGGCACCTTTACGCAGATTTGCGGTCCTGGTGCCGGCTACAGAGGTGAATTCATAGGCTCCGGCCATAAAAATGCTTTCAGTCTGAGGCATTTTCTCCCTTGATGGCATATAAAGCTAACTACTTGTCTCTATCAACGCCGATTTATATTGGATAGCTTTATTATAGTGAAAAGGAAAGGGTTTCGCAACCTCATCCTTGCAAATGGTACATAAGGATTCCCGCCGCCACCGCGGCATTCAATGATTCTGCTGAACCTTTAATCGGGATATATAGGTTTTGATCGGTCTTCTCAAGGTGTAGAGGATCCATTCCTTTCCCCTCATTCCCGATAATGACTGCAAAATCAGGCTTTGGAGAAATCTCCTTATAGGAAACGGCCCCCTCCAGTGCACTGCCATAAACGGGGATCGAACGCTTATTGCATTCATGGATCCAGTTCAGGATGTTTCCTTTCACAATCGGAAGGTGAAATACAGACCCTTGGCTGGAGCGGATCGTTTTCGCATTAAAAGCATCAGCCGTTCCGTCCCCTAAAATGATCGCATCCATGCCCGCCGCATCCGCTGTCCGGATCATCGTTCCAAGATTGCCGGGATCCTGAACCGCATCAAGCAGCAGCAGCCGTTTCCAGATGCCGGCTTCTGCATTTGCCGCCGGCTGCCTGCAGACAGCGAAAACTCCCTGGGTCGTCTCCGTTTCAGCCAGGGACCTTACTACTTCGTCAGCTGCAAGATAGATGTCCATGCCATCCAGGTTCCAGCTTTTTGGGAATACCGTATTTTCACCGGCGATGATGTCCGCCACCAGTTCTTTTTGTTTTAATGCCTCTTCAACAAGGTGAAATCCCTCTATAAGAAACATGCCTGTTTTATCCCGCTCTTTGCGTGTATGCAGCTTTCGCCACTGCTTGACACGTGGATTTTGTGCTGATTCAATTCTTTTCAAGATTTCTAACTCCTTTATTTAAGCTGTCTCCATTATATCCTTTAATCTGTACATAATAAAATTCAATTTAGCGAATGCTACGGTCAGATGTAATTTTATAAGGAGGAATAAGGAATGAATCTTAATTTGCGCAATGCAGTTCTGCATAACGTGACAGGCAACTCTCAGGACGAATTAGAGCATACGATTGTTGATGCCATCCAGAGCGGCGAAGAAAAAATGCTTCCGGGTTTAGGTGTCCTTTTTGAAGTAATTTGGCAGCATGCGGATCAGACAGAAAAACAGGAAATGCTTGAAACGCTTGAAAGCGGTCTGAAGAAATAGAAAAAGCGCCCGTGATTCCGGGCGTTTTTTTGTGGGATTTTTTTTTTTACCGCGTTTTTATAAAAATGAAAGGCTCAGCGAATACTTGCTGGTAAAGTTCTGTTTACGTACATCTTTAATAATTGAAACTCAGCCAAATTCTTGATAAAATGGAAAAAAGAACAAGCGTTCCCTGATGTTCATGAGAGGAGGAGTACTTTACTATATGGAAATAAGAAAACCAGACGAATCAGAATATAAAAAGATTCTCTCCCTTTCACCACAAGCCTTATGCGATGGTACATTAGGCGAGGCAAAGCCTTCAGATGAAAAAGTCAGACAACTTATTCAGCCATTACTGCATAAAGGAAGCTATTATTTAATAGCAGCGGAAGGCGGCAAACTAATGGGCTGGATTTTTATAGGAGCAAGTAAAGACCCGTTAACTGAAAAGATCTGCGGATTTATTTATGAATTGTTTGTGTTGGCAGAATATAGAGGGAATGGAATTTCAAAACGTTTGATGGAGACTGGTATGAAACATCTAAAACAAGATGGATATACCGAGGTTCGTTTAAGTGTATATGCAGACAATCCAGCCATTAAACTGTATAAAAAATTGGGATTCACACCTAGAACCATTTCAATGAGTATGCCCATCCAGAACAACGAATGCTAACTAACTGTTATGGCTGCATT
Organism: Metabacillus sp. 113a; assembly: GCF_050107635.1. Taxonomy (NCBI): domain Bacteria; kingdom Bacillati; phylum Bacillota; class Bacilli; order Caryophanales; family Bacillaceae; genus Metabacillus; species Metabacillus sp. 113a. The sequence goes on from NZ_JBNILJ010000003.1 coordinate 141,736, forward strand.
GAGGAGCGGGGAACCAAAACATCAGCATCTATGAAAAAAGCGCCCCCGCAAAGGAGCGCCTCAACATTAATCAAATGTGATGGATTCAACCGTGCTTCGATCCAATCTCTTAATCACTTCGACCAAAAGCTTTACTGTATTCTCATAATCGTCGCGGTGAAGCATGGCTGCATGAGAGTGGATGTAGCGGGTTGCAATCGTAATGGACAATGCAGGAACGCCGTTGGCCGTTACATGAATGGCTCCTGAGTCCGTTCCGCCTCCTGCAAGTGAATCGAATTGATAAGGAATTCCACATTCATCTGCAGTATCCGTCACTAAGTCACGGAGGCCCTTATGGGAAACCATAGAGGCATCATAGAGGATAATCTGCGGCCCTTCTCCCATTTTCCCGAGAGCTTCCTTCTCCGTCACTCCAGGTGTGTCTCCTGCTACCCCAACATCGAGCGCAAAGGCAATATCGGGCTGGATCATCTGAGCGGAGGTTTTTGCCCCGCGGAGTCCGACTTCTTCCTGTACGGTTCCTACACCGAACACAATATTCGGGTGCTGCTCATCCTTCAGCTTTTTCAGAACATCGATAGCGACCGCACAGCCGATCCGGTTATCCCAAGCTTTTGCGAGGAGCATTTTTTCATTTTTCATCACCGTAAATTCAAAATACGGGACGATTTGATCGCCGGGACGGACACCGAATTCGGCGGCTTCTTCTTTGCTTGAAGCACCGATATCCACAAACATATCTTTAATCTCAACCGATTTTTTCCTTACCTCAGGAGGAAGGATATGCGGCGGTTTGGAGCCGATAATACCAGTTACATCGCCGTGCCTTGTCACAATGGTTACGCGCTGTGCAAGCATAACCTGTCCCCACCAGCCTCCTACAGGCTGAAAGCGGATAAATCCCTTATCATCGATGCTTGTGACCATAAAACCGACTTCATCCAAGTGGCCTGCCAGCATAATTTTCGGGCCGTTTTCATCGCCGGTTTTTTTGGCGATCAAACTTCCAAGCCCGTCTGTTGTCACGTCTGTCGAATATGGAGCTATGTACTTTTTCATCACTTCTCTGGGCTCGCGCTCATTGCCCGGGATCCCTCTTGCATCCGTTAAGTCCTTCAGCATCTGCAAAGCTTCATCCAACAGTGCCATATATATGCCCCCATTTCTTTTTTTTACAAAACATTGTTTTCGATGTCCGCTATGGTGCATCCTTTCGCCGGAAGCGGTTCCTCAACAGTAAATTCTGCACCTGATGAAGCATCGATCAATCAATCCTGCTGTATCCTCTTATATTATACTCAATTATTGAACAATTCAGCAAAAAATACCTATTACCTAGTATCCTTTTTTCTGGCGGTCATGATTGATTTCATTTTTGAGGAGGTAGGCCTTTTCAATTTCATCTGCAGTGAAGCCCAGCAGCTCTCCGAGATATAAGTATTCCCCGAGCACCGTTAAATAGGACGGCAATTCAGGATTTTTTTCAAAGAGCGAGATGGATTCGAACACCATCAAAAATTGATGAGTCAGCGAAACGTCCCCGCTTCCGGATTTTAGATTAATGACCGTATCGTTTTCAAATCCTTGACCGATCCCAAGCGATAAAATAAAGTGGATGCCGTCTACGTATTCCTCCAGAATAACTGTTCTTTCTGAAGGAGCCTTTGTGCTCCAAAATTTAAAACAGCGGGTTTCATTTGCAAGTTCCCCGAGCTCAACAAGCAGCGCAAGGATTTTCCGCTGGGTCAGCGATTCATTCTCAAGTCCATGCTGCCGTTTAATTTTATTGTCAAGCGCTCTTTGCATATCGAATAAAGCAGAAATATTCATCCTTTATACTCCTATCTACTATCTGTTGTTTTTTTTATCATTTTGAAACCTTTTGTAAGTCTGAAACGTATATAAGAAAAAATAGCTGGAGGCCTGACCATGTTTGTTTTGCTCATTAGACTCGTCCTCATTGCCCTGATTATTTTTCTTTTATACCGCGGGGTCAAGTTCATTTTAAACCCAAAAAGACGGCTTGAGCTAGCTCAGGAGAGAAAAGAATTTTATTTTTTGGATGACCAGGAAAACGTCCGGAAAAATTTTCTCATTACCTACAAAGGGGCCCTTTTTGAAGGGGAGAAATATCTCGGAACGACCGAACAATCCTTCGAGGTCATCTCCATCTTCATTTGGAGCAGTACAGCATCCAAGCTAAAGGGCCTCACCATCGATGATTTTCGCTACTTGGAAGGATCCATTAAAGAACGCTATCCTGTTGCCAAAATAGACTGGAAAAGTCCGATTCGGGAATTTTTAAAGGAAAAGCCTGTTCAATCATAAAATGGCGTAGAGATAAATGGCCAGCCCAAGATGGGCAGCTGAAAGAAATGGCATGCCGATCATAAATGCGGCATGCTTGGTTTTATGCCGGACCGTATACATGCCAATCCATGCTCCCCACGCTCCCCCCGCTATGGAAACAAGCCACAGTGTTTTTTCGCTTATTCTCCATTCCCTGTTTTTCGCCTTTCGTTTATCTGCTGCCATAATCAAAAATCCAGCAGCACTCATAATTGCATAAAAGACCAGGATGACTTCTGGCATAACTTCAGCTCCTGTCATGAAAAAAGAGGCCGGTTTCCACTATGCAGGATTCTATAATCCTCCTTCAGAAAGGAGAATTATAGAATCAGCTGCGAATGAAACCAGCCTCTTTATTTATTCAGCTTATTTATCAAGCTTAGCTTTTGCTGCATCAGCAAGCTGAGCGAATGCTTTAGCATCTGCAACAGCAAGGTCAGCAAGCATTTTACGGTTTACTTCGATCCCGGCAAGCTTCAATCCGTGCATTAGACGGCTGTAGGAAAGTCCGTTGATGCGCGCAGCTGCGTTGATACGGGTAATCCACAGTTTGCGGAAGTCACGTTTTTTCTGGCGACGATCGCGGAAAGCGTAGTTGTAGGATTTCATTACTTGCTGGTTCGCTACCTTATAAAGCGTGTGCTTGGAACCGAAATACCCTTTTGCTAATTTAATGACCTTTTTACGACGTTTGCGTGTTACTGTACCGCCTTTTACTCTTGGCATGTCATTTACCTCCTAGTTTTGTTTCCGATCTATTTTGAACTTATTTAATGTTATCAAGCATGTGGCGAATACGTTTGAAATCGCCTTTGCTAACCAATGAACCTTTGCGGAGCTTACGTTTCGCTTTAGTGGATTTGTTAGCGAACAAGTGACTTGTATAAGCGTGTGAACGTTTAAGTTTACCAGATCCAGTCTTTTTGAAACGTTTTGCAGAGCCGCGGTGAGTTTTCATTTTAGGCATAGGGGTTTCCTCCTCGTGTGATTACTTTTCGAATTTCGGTGCTAATACCAAGAACATGCTGCGTCCATCCATTCTGGGTGAAGACTCGATAGTTGCCACGTCAGCACAAGCTTCAGAGAAACGATCCAGAACGCGCTGTCCGATTTCCTTATGGGTAATAGCACGTCCTTTAAAGCGGATAGAAGCTTTAACTTTATCGCCTTTTTCAAGGAACTTGCGTGCATTTCTCAGTTTTGTATTAAAATCATGCTCGTCAATTGTCGGGCTGAAGCGAACTTCTTTAATACTGATGATTTTCTGGTTTTTACGTGCTTCTTTATCTTTCTTCTGCTGCTCGAAGCGGAATTTTCCATAATCCATGATCCGGCATACAGGAGGTTTTGCTCCTGCTGCGACCATCACAAGATCCAGGTTTGCGCGAGTGGCAATCTCAAGCGCTTCCTGACGGGATTTAATTCCTAGCTGGTCACCATTTTGTCCGATTAGACGTACCTCACGAGCGCGGATGCCCTCGTTTACCAACATGTCTTTGCTAATAGTTAGCCACCTCCATGGTTTATTACTGAATAGTGTTTGGTGACAGCATTCAGCAGGCTGTCATCCATCCTGAGCGTTGCATTTTTGAGCATATAAAAAGTGCGGGCGCATGACACACCCACACTACGAATTCAAATAACCATGTTTTGATCTCGTTATACCTGCCAACTGCACATTGCGTCAATCAGGTGAGAAGCGGGTGCTTCTGCTTTTTCATCAAACAACTATTCAATTAACCTAAAACATCATACCATCCGTGTTCCAGGAAGTCAAGCCGCGTTGCTCTTTTTATCACTGTTTCTGATTCTAACAGAGACGGGAACCATTTGCAACAAATATTTTAACGGCTGATTTCTGCTGTCACCAGCTCAGCAAATTGGCTGAAAGGAATTGTTTCTGACTTCTGTTCTCCGTATTTACGGACGTTAACCGCACCCTCTGCAGCTTCATTATCTCCGACAACGAGCATGTAAGGGATTTTTTGGATCTGAGCTTCCCTGATTTTATAGCCCATTTTTTCATCGCGCGTATCAAGCTCGACCCGGAGTCCTTCCGCCTGCAGTTTTTCCTGCACGTGCTTAGCATAGTCGAGATGCACAGATGGGGAAACCGGGATCACCTGAACCTGAACCGGTGCAAGCCATGTCGGGAAAGCCCCTTTGTATTCTTCGATCAGGAAGGCAACAAACCGCTCCATGGTGGAAACGACTCCGCGGTGGATGACAACCGGACGGTGCTGCTTGCCGTCTTCTCCAACATAATTCAGGTCGAATCGTTCCGGAAGAAGGAAGTCGAGCTGGACTGTTGAGAGCGTCTCATCTTTTCCAAGGGCTGTCCGTACCTGAACGTCAAGCTTCGGACCATAGAAAGCAGCTTCTCCTTCAGCTTCGAAATATTCATGCCCGAGATCATCCATTGCTTCTTTCAGCATGCTTTGCGCCTTTTCCCACATTGCATCATCATCAAAATATTTTTCTTTGTCCTCAGGGTCTCTGTAGGAAAGGCGGAATGAATAATTTTCAAGTCCGAAATCCTTATACACTTCCTCGACTAAACGGACAACACGGATAAATTCTTCCTTAATCTGGTCAGGACGGACAAAGATATGAGCATCATTCAGCGTCATTCCTCTGACACGCTGAAGGCCGGAAAGCGCTCCGGACATTTCATAGCGGTGCATCGTGCCAAGCTCTGCAATCCGTATCGGAAGCTCACGGTAGCTGTGAATATCGTGTTTGTAGATCATCATGTGATGAGGGCAGTTCATCGGACGGAGAACCAGATCCTCATTATCCATGCTCATCACAGGGAACATGTCTTCCTGATAGTGATCCCAGTGACCGGAAGTTTTATAAAGATCGACGCTTCCCATCACGGGAGTGTACACATGGTCGTAGCCAAGGCGGACTTCTTTATCGACAATATAGCGCTCAATGATGCGGCGGATTGTAGCCCCTTTCGGCAGCCACATTGGCAATCCCTGTCCTACTTTCTGGGAATTTGTAAACAGGCTCAATTCTTTCCCAAGCTTTCTGTGGTCGCGTTCCTTCGCTTCTTCCAAAAGACGGAGGTGCTCATCCAGATCCGCTTTCTTGAAGAACGCGGTTCCATATATGCGCTGCAGCATTTTGTTTTTGCTGTCGCCTCTCCAGTAAGCTCCTGCTACACTCAGCAGTTTGATTTCTTTCAGCTTGCCGGTAGACGGAACGTGAATTCCGCGGCACAGGTCAAAAAATTCCCCCTGCTCATAGATGGTCACCGTTTCATTCTCTGGAATGGCTTCAAGCAGCTCGAGCTTCAGGCTGTCTCCGATTTCCTCAAAACGCTTTTGCGCTTCGCTTCTGGAAACCTCGATCCGGACGATTTCCAGATTCTCGTTGATGATCTTCTGCATCTCTTTTTCAATTTTCGGCAGATCCTCGGAAGAAATGGATTCTTCCATATCAATATCGTAGTAAAATCCGTTTTCGATAACCGGCCCCACCCCGAGCTTAACATCTCCATATAGCCGTTTAACGGCCTGTGCAAGCAAGTGGGCTGAGCTGTGGCGCATGATTTCAAGCGCATCCGGAGAATCCTGTGTAACGATTTCTATGGACCCGTCATCAGTAATGGGTGTGCGCAAGTCCACCAGCTCACCATTAAGTTTTCCAGCGAGGGATTTTTTCTTAAGACCGGGGCTTATGGATGCCGCTATGTCTTCGGTTGTGGTTCCTTTTGCAAACTCCTTGACGGCTCCGTCCGGAAATGTAATGTGTACGGCTTCAGACATCCTGATCACTCCTTTTGGTTTTTAAGCTTTTTTATACAGCACTGCTTCATGCGGAGGTTCGACCGTTAGTAAATCGATCCCTCTTCAGCAGGCAAAATAAAAACCCGTCCCTGTAAAAGGGACGGGTTATGTATATAGATTCATACAAACCTTCATCGTGGTTCCACCCTAGTTCCCGGCAAGGTGCTCTTTCTCCTGTGCTCGGCTCTAAATTCTGTAACGGGAACACCCGTCAGTCATTAGAAGGGGGTAAGCCCGTTCACGACCGAAGTTCAAAGGGGGTAAGGTGTGCCTTTCCGGTTAAAAAGGTTTCAGCCAGCGCCTTTTTTCTCTGGGAACCATTCACGCATCCTCATGTCCTTATCAAAACTGATTGTGGTTGAATTTGATTCGATTATAGACTGTTTCCAGCAGGAAATCAAGACAGGATTAAGGGATTTTCTTGGATTTTAAATAAAACGAAACTTCGGGGTGAAGCAGGACCCTCTCCTGAAAGACATTTTGAATGGTTTGAATCATCCCGTGGCCGGGGTCATCTGTATAGACGAATATTCTTTTTGGAGCAATGCTTACAAGTGGTGCAAGAAGCGCGGTATCAATGTATACAGGATGATGATACAGAAGAGCACGGTCCGTCATGCGCCGCAGCTGCACGTCTGTCAATTCGCTGTAGTCATCGCCGTAAAGAAGAAAATGGCGGCGGTGGAAGATGTGAATTTCCGGCAGAACCGGGTGCTTTTGCAGGAGATAGTCACGGAGCAGCTGAATAAAGTTCTGGTATTCCTGTTCGAGCTTATATTCCTCAATGGCTGCTTCAGCGTATTTATGCAGTTTCTGCTTATACGTGTGAAGGCGGAAAAGAAGAAATGACTCGAACGAAAAACTGATTCCAGGCTTAATAAAATGGCTGAGAGCTTCTTCAATACAGGATCTTTTATTTGAAAACTTCTCGATGTTCGGAATCTCCGACCGTTCTCCCTCCATAATGGAGTGAGCGATGCTCAAAATCTGCTGCTGTTCATCCTCATCCGTAAAATAGTATTGACTTGAAAGAATCTCGATCATGAATACATTCTCCCATTTTTCAGCTATATATTCCGCGAGTGCAGGAATGAGAAAGAGTGCAAACCCATTCTCAGAGGGATCCCGGGCAATCCTAATTTTTTCAGGTTGAGCCTGCTGGACGGACATCCCCGTATACTCTGGCCTGCTTGTGAGCCAAGCATATAAAGAATGAGCAATTTTTTCAGATTCAAAGGAAATTTCAAGCAAAGTTTGTCCCCCCTCATAGCGAACATCTGCTTTATGTATATGGAAGCAGATGTTTGTTTAGAAGAAGTTTTTAAAGGAATTTTCAATAGGGCCCCCCTTCCTTCTGCTCCCCCCAAAAACAGCAGTACGCTCTAACCATGGAAAACAAAAAACTGCCCTTATTTAAGGACAGCTACTGACGCCGGTTGGATCCTTCAAGCTTGACGGGATCCGCCAAATATTTCATTCGTTCGATTATGCGGGCCGCCTTCACTTTTTCTTCCTCTCCCCTCTGGGTGTAGGAAAGATGATGTTCAAGCTCCTTCAAATCAAAATTAGAAGTGAAAAACGTAGGCAGATTTTCGGTCATGCGGTATTGCAGGATTACTCCGAGAATTTCATCCCGTGTCCAGCTGGACATGGATTCCGCCCCAATATCATCAAGCATCAGCACCTTCACTTTTTTGACCGCATCCATTTTTTCTTCAAGCGTCGAGTCCTGGATGGAGTTTTTCAGTTCCCTCATAAATTCAGGAAGATAGACGAGCATGGATGGCACGCCCTGATGAGCGAGCTCATTTGCGATTGCTCCCATAATGTACGTTTTCCCAACTCCGAAAGCTCCATGCAGATAAATTCCTTTCTGCCGGCTGTTTTGATTTACTGCTTCCATGAATTCTTTTATAAGCCCGAACACTTTAACCCGGCTGTGATCATCAAATTCAATATCCTGGAACTGTGCCTGAAGGACATCCTTAGGAATGTAGAGGCTTTTAATAAGAGATTCGTGCTTTTTTCTCTGATCCGACATGATTTTCGAAGGGCACTGATCATATTGCAAATCGATGGTTTTGCCCTGCAGAATCAGCTCTGGATGGTAGCCGGGGATGATGTTTTTGCATTGCTGCAAACTCGGACAGTCTCGGCATTCCTTGCTTTGCTGTATATACTCATATAATTTATTTAAGCTCCGTTCAATGACTTCTTCGTCTATTGAGCTGCTGTGAGACGAAATGAAGGCTTGAATTTCAGAGTTGGCGAGCACCTCTTCCTTTAGAGAAGAAAGCCGGCTTTTAAAATCAGGACGGTTCGTTACATTCTTCATTGATTTTCCGATTGGCTCCATTTACGTTCACCTCTTATCCGGTTCAGGATTCTGAATTAGGGGGTTTTTTATAATTTTTAATCCATTCGGCCATTTTTTGCTTTTCTTTTTCCAGATCAGAATCCTGACTGGATTTGGCTTGTGCCTCATGGGTAGTTTGAGCGGGTTCCTTCTCCTTCATCCAGTCAGGCAAAAGCTCGCTCCGGACCGGTTTGCGCTTGCCTGCTGAAGGCTTGTTTTTGCCTTCTGCCCATTCAAGGTATTTCTTATGTTCTTTTTTCGCAAGCTGCATGGCACCTTCTACTGTCGTTACTTTTTTCCGTGCCCAATGTCCCGCAATCGTCTGAACAAATCCTTTTGAAAGCTTCATATCCGCACGGAGCATGACATAATTAATGAGAACGTTGGCCACACCCGGCTGGAGTTTTTGCTGGAGCATGACTTCTTCAATAATCTGCAGATCTGCAAGCGTCGGCTCTGCACCTTCATATAAGTCCTTCATGTACTGATAAGGCGTCATAGACTCCAGCTGACGGATCATGATTTGCTCCTGCGTCGGTTCGCTTTGATCAGATACGGTCCGGTCTGCAGCAGGCTGCACCTTATTGATTTCAGCAAGTTTAGGTGTTTTCTTCCCATATTGAAAGCCGTACCAGTCGCGCGCATATCTTCTGAGAAGTTCACGGTCAATCGTTTCATCCGGCTGCAGTGCATCCATCAGCAGGTTTTTCATGTTAACAGGATCGATTCCATAAACATAGGCAAGCTTGATGATGGTCTCCTTTACTGGTCCGGTAATGGATTTTCTCGAAACAACCGACTCAGACAAGCCATCCAAAAGCAAATCAAAATCAAAAACCGAAGAGGACAGGCTTGGTTCACGGCCATTTGCTTCTCCGATAAATTGCCTGTCCGGCTGGGACTCTGCCTCATTCAGCATGCTCAGCTCACTCGGCTGAAGAGATTGAAACACTTCATCAAAAGAGCGGGTTACATTTTCAGCCTGCTCAGGGGGCTCATCGGAAAAGAAATTTTTCAGCTGCATATACGTTGTGTTTCCTACCCGGTTATACAAATAAATGTTCAGCATGCCATCCGTGAAAAATTCATCCGGCTTCAAAGGAGGCTGCAGCTCATAATAAAACGTTCTGTTCCCATCTTCCTGACGCAGAAATGATGTAAGCAGACCGATCCCTTCAAGTTTGATTCTTTCAGCATAAAAGCTTTTCAGATTCATTTGGGTCAAAGTCATAAGACGGTGATGGCTATGCTCTTCTCCCCAAAGCCGATCCTGCTCAAGCTCTGCCCATAATGTCATATAAAGCCCAAGAGCAGCGGTCCCGATCAGGGGCTGGTAAAGCAAGGTCACTAGCTTCCGGTCAAATTCATGCAGGATGCCGCTGCACCTTGCACGGTACCGGTCTCCGGGTATTAATTCTGTCCAATGATAATCCTTCACTCCGTATGCCTCCCCATTTTGCAAATGAATAAAGATGGGGAAAAGGAGCCGGATTATCCGTGTTCCGTACTCCTACTTGCTTTCCCTCTTAATTAAATCCTTTAACTCATCTATAAAAACATTAATATCTTTAAACTGCCTGTAAACCGAGGCGAAACGGACATAGGCTACTTCATCCACAAGGGCGAGCCGGTCCATCACCATTTCTCCCACGCTCCCGCTTTTCACTTCCGATACTCCATTGTTGCGCAATTCCTTTTCGATATCCTGGACGATCTCTTCCAGTTTTGTCAAAGGTACAGGCCGCTTTTCACAAGCCTTAATGAGGCCGCGCAGCATTTTTTCCCTGCTGAATTCCTCCCGGGTCCCTTCTTTTTTTACCACAATGAGCGGGATTTCCTCGACCTTCTCAAAGGTCGTAAACCGGTATTGGCATTCCTCGCATTCCCTGCGTCTCCGAATGGCTTTGCCTTCCTCAACCGGGCGGGAATCAAGCACCCTTGTCCCCTGATTGTGACAAGTTGGACACTTCATTTTTATACAGCTCCAATCCATATACATGGTAACCGGGCTTAGCCCTTTATGAACTATCGTTTGATTATTTGCCGGAATTCAGTCCTGATCCAACAAATTTTAATTCACTGTCCAGTTTTTGATAAAACTCCAAGATGACTTTCTTGCTGTAGCCAAAGTCAGTTGGGAGGACTGTATCTGTTGAGACCGAAAAATCCACCGCTGTTTCAAAAGGCCTTACGGAAATAACCGTGGCGACAAGCAGCGCTGATTTCGGCTTCTTCACCTGGACGCTGATTTCTCCGCGCTCCTCTGATACAGAGGTAACCGTGCATCCTTCTCTTGAAGCGGCTGCCGACTTTACAGCCTCTAAAGCTTTTTTAGCGGTCGTTTTATAATAACGGCTTCTCAGATCGTTAATCATATGTGCTTCAGATGTTTCACTGTGTGATGAAAGAAACGCTTGAATTTTTTTAAATAGGCTCATGGAAGGCTTCTTCTCCTCTGCTACACCCGCAGCCCGGGCATCGATATGTATTTACCTCTATCATACTGTTTTTTCCGGATAATCAAAAGAGGTGTGAAAGAATCTTCACACCTCTTAAACCAATGACTTTATCAAACTTTGAAATTACTGAGCTTTAGCTTGAGACTGTTTCACTTGAACAGGTCCCATTCCGCGCGGGATTTCAATATTCTCGCGTGTTTGGGCGCTAAGCGCTTCAGCAATGTAATCGGCAGCAATATTCGGATTTAAATCTCCGCATGTATATACATCGATGCTTGCATAGCCATGCTCAGGAAAGCTGTGAATGGTTAGGTGGGATTCAGAAATAATAACAACCCCGCTCACACCTTGTGGAGCAAATTTATGAAAAGCTACCTCTCTAACTTCGGCACCAGACTTTAAAGCAGCATTTACAAACGTTTTTTCAATATAATCCATGTCGTTCAACTTATCGAAATCACAGCCCCATAGTTCTGAGATTACGTGTCGTCCCATTGTTTCCATAGTCATGGATCCCCCTTATTCATATTTGGCAATGAATGAAATTCTCCGCACATTGGCATGCCATACTACCACGGGGGAAAGTTAGTCCTAAGAGGTCCTAACCCTTTAAGTAGCCACATTACCTTGCTCTCAAGAAGTTCACGAAAAATAGTATACTTCCTTTGAAATCATTTTGCAACAGACTTTCGCAAAAAATATTTTCCTCATTTTAAGAACATCCTGCAAGTTTCAGAAACTTTGAGAGTCTGATCGTAAAGCGGCCTCATGGTGTATGAACTGATGATCCTTATCATTCTTTTGAATTCGCCGGACTTCAAAGCGGATCCCGGTTTTTTCCCGGCCGCTTAATCCTGAGGCAGGAAATCATTTTTCTGCTGCAAAACGGTCAGCATAATTCCTGCATAGAAAAAGCTTAGCGAAAAATCGCTAAGCCTTCAAGGATGCTGTTTATACATTCAGAGGCTTCCTCAGGCGGGCAGCGGCCAAGTTCACTAAATCGACCACCCTGCAGGAATAGCCCCACTCATTATCATACCAGGCCAAAACTTTCACTTTTCTTCCTTCCAATACAATCGTGGATAGTCCGTCAATAATTGCCGAATGAGGATCCGTATTAAAATCCACAGAAACGAGGGGCTCGGCGGTAAAACGGATGATGCCCTTCATAGAGCCTGCAGCGGCTGTTGAAAAGGCCTCATTGATTTCGCTTGCCGTTGCATCCCGCTTCAAGTCAACAACGAGATCAACTAAAGAAACGTTTGGCGTTGGAACCCTTAATGCCATTCCGTGCAGTCTCCCTTTTAAATGCGGAAGGACGAGAGCCAAAGCTTTTGCTGCCCCAGTTGTTGTCGGGATGATGGATTGCGCGCATGAACGGGCGCGTCTCAAATCTGTATGGGGATTATCAATGTTCTTCTGATCATTTGTATAAGCGTGAACGGTAGTCATCAGTCCATTGTCAATGCCGAACTGCTCATCCAGAATCTTCACTACCGGTGCAAGGCAATTCGTTGTACAGGACGCATTTGAAATGATTTGGTGCTCATCCTCCAGCATATCCTCGTTTACACCCATTACAATTGTTACATCTTCATTTTTACCGGGAGCGGTTAGGATGACTTTCTTTGCCCCGGCGTGGATATGGTCCATCGCCTTTTCCTTAGAGTTGAATTTCCCGGTCGCTTCAATGACGATATCAACTTTTAGTTCTTCCCACGGAAGCATTTTAGGGTCGCGGTTATTAAGCAAGAGAATTTTGTGACCGTTTACAATTAAGTGGTCGCCGGCAGGAATGACTTCCCCGTCAAACTTCCCGTGATTTGTATCATATTTTATCAAATGAGCCAGTGTTTCAGCCGGATAGCTGGCATTGATCGCAGCGATTCGAAAGTGCTCTCCCATGACCGCTTTGCGGAACACCATTCTCCCAATTCGTCCAAACCCGTTGATGGCTACATTTACGTTCATATAAATGACCCCTTCCGCTTTTGTGTTATACTAGTAGTGTTAATTATGTAATTAGTATATCATATTTGTGTTTTTTGGAAAGATGAAAACAACCAATTCCAGCTTTTTTTTAATTGATCCTGTAAAGCATCCTTAAGAGTATGATCCTTCCATCATAGTCTGCGTCTAATGGGCCGTAAGTCAGTACAGAAATCCCGGTAACTGCGGCTCCAATCTTTCAAGAGTTATTTAAAACTTCTCCATTAGGTCCTTTTAGAAAACAAAGAACCCGCCGATAGCCCAAGGCGGGGTTCATGTCATTGGATGTTCCATTTTCTGAGAATTTCATCCAGCTGATAAAAGCTGTTCTCCATCCTTCCATTGTTGTCAATCGTTTCATCGGCCAGAGCTCTTTTTTCCTCGAGGGGCATCTGCGAGTTTATCCGCTGTCTGGCTTCAGCCTGACTGTAGCCGTTTCTATTCATAAGGCGCTCCAGCTGGACCTCAGGGCTTACATAAACGAGCAGACTCTTATCTGCATAATGCGCCAGTTTGCTTTCAAATAAAAGCGGGATATCCAGAATGACGGCTTTATGGCCTTCTTCCAAAAATTGATCCCTTTGACGAAGCATTTCTTTTCGAACCTCAGGATGGACAATGGCGTTGAGCTGCCCACGTTTTTCCCGGTCCCTGAATATCAGGCTCCCAAGCTTTTCCCTGTTAATGGCCCCGTCTGCATGCAGCACAGTTTCTCCAAAAACTTCTAAAATGCCTTTGTATGCTGGCATTCCGGGACCCACTGCTTCTTTCGCTATAATATCCGCGTCGACTATCGGATAGCCAAGCTTTTTGAGATAAGCGGAAATGGTGCTTTTCCCGCTGGCAATTCCTCCAGTTAGACCTATCACCATGTTCATTAAATATCGTCTCCTTAAAGCTTCCAAACCCCTATAATAATCAGCAGAATCCCCGGCAGGCAGCTGAATTTTTCAATCCAGGACCATCTGGAAAAGATATGGCCGGATTGTATCCCGGCAAGCAGAAAAGCCGAGCTCATGACAGCAGCGGTAATGCTCATGACGAAAGGCGAAAAACCGAGCAATGCTGCGCCAAAGCCTGCACCGAACGCATCAAAGGATAAGGCTGCTCCCAGCAGCAGAGCCTCTATGCCTGTTATATGGCCAGAACCGTCAAGATCGGCTGTCGATGGCTGTTTTAAGATATGGATGACAATTCCAAGGGACTTGATCTCCAGATTAAATAAGGTTTTTTCTCTTTCTTCTTTTGAAAGATCTTTGGACGGCTTATTAAATTGGTATAAAACCCAGGCTCCAATCGCAATCAAAATGATCCCGCCCATCCTTTTCGTCCATTCCGGATCGATAAATGAACTGATCAGGTGGCCAAGAAGCATAGCCGCAAGCAAACTGAATGCCGAGCACAAAGCGATGATCAGCAGAGATTTTACAGGAATCTTCATTTTCTTCAACCCATAGCTGAACCCTACAGAAAAACTGTCCAAACTAACCGCGAAAGCCACGATCATAAGCGAAATGGATGTCATATAAAACACAGACCCCTTCCTTCGGTTCTCGTGCATTATATGACATATGCCCATCAGAAGTGCCGTACAGGCTTGCTACACATCCGCACTGATGCCTGGTTCCATCGGCTGGCAAACCGGGCAATAGTGGGTTCCTCTGCCGCCTGTTGTTTTCTTCTCAATTAACGTTCCGCATTTTTTGCACGGTTCGTTTTTTCTGCCATAGACGAAAAGCTGCAGCTGAAACATCCCGATTTTCCCTTGAGAGTTGATGTACGAGCGGATTGTGCTTCCCCCTTGCTCAACTGCCTCATGCAAGGTGGATATGACGCTCTCCTTTAACCGGGATATTTCATCAATGGACAATTCCTTTGCAGGCTTGTCCGGATGAAGACCGGCCCGGAATAATGCTTCATCCACATAGATGTTCCCCAGTCCGGTTACAATCCGCTGATCTAAGAGGACGACTTTTATCATCCGATTGGTACGGGAAAGCTTTTCTGCTAAATAGTCAGCAGAAAACTCTTCTGAAAATGGTTCGGGCCCAAGCTGGGACAGCGGCAGATTCTGCTGTTCCATGCCTTTTTCAAAAAGATGCATCGTCCCGAACTTCCTGACATCATCGTATCTCAGGTGAGAACCATCCTTGAACCGGAAAATGACATGGGTATGCTTTCCCGGTTCATCCTGTGATTCATAAAGGCTGTATTTTCCTTCCATCCGGAGGTGGGATACGAGCACGTAATCATCTAGTGAAAACATAAGGAATTTTCCGCGTCTTCCAATATCCCTGATCGTCTGGCCTTTCAGTGCATCCTGAAATTGCAGAACATCATCCGGCCGTTTGATCATTTTTGGCCATCTTACTTCAATCGCTTCAATTTCCTTTCCTTTCACCAGTTCGGATAGGGTTCTTCTGACTGTTTCAACTTCCGGAAGCTCCGGCATTATCATCACTTCCTTTATTACTTGGCGTCATACCAGGAATCGCCGTATGCATAATCTACTTTAAGCGGCACATCCAGTTCAACCGCATGCTCCATCACTTGAGGAACAAGTTTTTTCAGTGTCTCAATTTCTTCCGGCGGAGCCTCAAAAATCAGTTCATCGTGCACCTGCAAAAGGAGGTTGGCTTGAAGTCCCTGTTCCTTGAGCTCTTTAGCCATATCAATCATCGCTTTCTTAATGATATCCGCAGCACTGCCCTGGATTGGGGTGTTCATCGCCGTCCGTTCTGCAAAGCTTCTCAGGTTAAAATTGCGGCTTGTAATTTCAGGCAGATAGCGTCTGCGCTGAAGCAAGGTGGCTACGTACCCTTTCTGCTTCGCTTCTCTAACGATATCATCCATGTAATCTTTTACCCCGTCAAAGCTTTCGAGGTAGCGGCTGATAAAATCCGCAGCTTCTTTCCTTGTGATTCCAAGGCTTTGGGACAGGCCGTAATCACTGATTCCATAGACAATACCAAAGTTGACGGCTTTTGCCTGCCTTCTCATATTCGGAGTGACCTCATCCATGTTTACATGAAAAACATCCATGGCTGTTTTTGTATGAACATCCATATCGTTTTTGAAGGCCTCCATCAAATTCTCATCCCGGGCAATATGAGCAAGCACCCGAAGCTCGATTTGGGAGTAATCGGCAGCGAAAATGACCCAGCCCTCTTTTGAAGGGATAAAGGCTTGCCTGATTTTCCGGCCCTCTTCAAGCCGGATTGGAATGTTCTGCAGGTTCGGATCGGTTGAACTGAGCCGCCCTGTCTGGGTCAGAGCCTGATTAAATCTCGTATGAACTTTGTGTGTATCTTCATGTACAACCTTCAGCAAACCCTCGATATAAGTGGACTGAAGCTTGCCAAGCTGGCGGTAAATCAAAATTTGTTCGACGATTTCATGACGGTCTGCAAGCTTTTCAAGAACGTCTGCTGAAGTTGAATAACCCGTTTTGGTCTTTTTCACAGGAGGCAGCTCCAGCTTTTCAAATAAAATGACTCCCAGCTGCTTCGGTGAATTAATGTTAAATGCTTCTCCCGCAAGCCCGTGAATTTTATTTTCAAGAGCCTGGAGCTTGCTCGTTAAATCAGCGCCCATCTCCTGCAGTTTACCGACGTCTACTTTTACTCCGAGTGCTTCCATCTGAGCAAGAATGATTGCAAGCGGCAGCTCAAGATCATGGTACAATTCATATTGTCCGTTCTCACGAAGGCTTTGCTCCAGCTTGCCGCTTAGCTGCTTCAGCGCCTCCCCTTTCCGCACTAAATGATCGGCAAGCACTTCCTCTGCAGGAAGCTTCCGCTTTGCCCCTTTGCCGTAAACAGATTCATCTGTTCTTGCCCCGCTGATCCCATTCATTTTTGCAAGACCGGCAACATCCTCCACCGTTTGGGAAGCGTCTAGGATGTAGGATGCAAGGAGTACATCAAAGTCCACTCCAGCAAGCTCGATGCCTTTCCATTTGAGAGCAACAATGGAGCGCTTTGCATCGAATACGATCTTCCTTTTTTCCGGATCCTCGGCCCAGTTTTTAAAAGCATCCGACTCCATGGCCAGATCATACGAAAGGAAGAAGCGCCCTGCATCATTGATGATGGAAAATCCTGCAATGCCGCTCCGGTGATAATTCTCATTCCAGACCTCCACTGTCAAAATCGAATCATCTGAGAGCATCTCCTCTGTTACTTCTTTTGCTGCAGCAAAGGAAAGGTCCTCCATTTCTTCCGATTCTTCTGTTTCAGATCCTGTATCAAACTTATCAATGAGTGTTTTAAAACCTAGCTCTCTGAAAATGGGGAGAACATCCTGCGGACTGTACCCGCTGTAAAGCAAATCATCCAATGTAACGGTTATGGGAGACGTTCGGTTAATGGTTGCAAGCTCTTTGCTCATTACGGCATCTTCTTTATGCATTTCCAAGCGCTCCTTCAGTTTTTTCCCTGAAACCTGGTCAATGGAAGCAAGCACGTTTTCAATGGTTCCAAACTCTTTGAGCAGCTTGATCGCGGTTTTTTCTCCAACACCTTCTACACCTGGTATATTATCTGAACTGTCGCCCATCAAACCTTTCATGTCCACGATTTGGTCCGGGGTCAGGCCGTATTTTTCTTCTACGAAAGCAGGAGTATAAGAGTCGACCTCCGTAATGCCTTTTTTCGTAATGGCAACGGTCACATTGGAACTGGCGAGCTGCGTCAGGTCTTTGTCTCCTGAAATGACCTTCACCTCAAAGCCGTCTTCCTCAGCCTGCTTTGAGAGCGTGCCGATAATATCATCCGCCTCATAGTTTTCCAGCTGGTAGCGGGGAATTTTGTAGGCATCCAGCAGCTCATGAATGAATGGAAATTGTTCAGAGAGCTCAGAAGGGGTCTTTTGCCTTCCGCCTTTATATTCGGAGTACGTTTTGTGTCTGAATGTGGTTTTGCCCGCATCAAAAGCAACCAGGATATGTGTCGGCTGCTCCTCCTCTAAAATTCTGCTCAAAATCATGGTGAAGCCGTAAACGGCATTCGTATGTATCCCTTTATCGTTATTCAGCAGCGGCAAAGCGAAAAACGCGCGGTATGCGATGCTGTTTCCGTCAATCAGAACCAATTTTTTCCCAGCCAACATGTTTCCTCCTTAAAGCGCAAGCGCTTTGAAATAATCGTTCGATCAAACCAGTCTGCTGCTTGGCGTTGAGCTTTCTGAACTCTGCGCCTTCTGCTCCATCCAGCAGGTGTTCGATCATCCTGAACTAAACAAAACAAAAGCAAAAAGCCGCCCTATTCTTCCTCATATTCTATCATGAGATGACAGAGAAAGAAAAACGGCGGCTCTATTTTCAGTCCGTCTGCCCGAGCAGCGTCTGAGCATATGGAGAATCCAAAGGAATGATTAAAACAGTTTCTCCATCAATTGTCTTTTTATAGGATTCAAGCGTCCGGTACAGGCTGTAAAAACCTGCATCGGCTGAGTAAGCTTCGTTATAGATTTTTGCTGCTTCCTGCTCCCCCTGGCCTCTGATGATGTCTGCCTCTGATTCCGCTTTGGCCAGTGTTTCCTTCACCAGCTTATCGGAATTGGCCGTGATCCGGTTCTTCTCTGCATCGCCTTTAGATAAGTATTCCTGAGCAGTGGAATCCCGTTCTGAAACCATCCTCGTATAGACGGATTTTTCATTTTCCTCCGGCAGATCTGTTCTTTTGATTCGGACATCCGTTACGGTAATTCCGTATTGGTCTCTCTCAAGCAGATTATTGACTATATCCGTCACTTTATCATTCAAGCTTCCTCTTGAAGATTTTTCATCATTGATGATTTCATCATAGTTCAGCTGTCCGAGCTCGGACCGGATGGAGGAGAATACAAATTCAGCCATTTTCGCTTCGGCATTCACGATTGTACGGGCATTTGAAATCAGCTTTTTCGGGTCATCAATTTTCCAGACCGCATAGTTATCAATAATCATCCGTTTTTTATCGCGGGTATTAATTTCCGCTTCTTCCACATCATAGGTCATTTGATATTTGGGGAGCGAAGTCACGGACTGTACTAGCGGAATTTTCATGTGCAGGCCCGGCTCTTCTATAATCTGCACCACTTCCCCAAACTGTCTTACGACTTTGTATTCGTTCTCCTTAACGATAAACACGTTGGTTAAAAGAAGAATTAAAATGGCCGCAATGACAACAAGGAAGAGCCCAAAACGAATGTATTTTGTATAGACGGGAGGCATTTTTCCCTTAAAATTGACTACATTTTTACTTTCCATCTTTACCGCTCCCTTCCTCTGCTGCAGGAGGCACTTCACTTGCCTTTGCTTTTGACGGATCGGTTATAGGCAGATATTTCATCGTGCTGCCGTCGTCCTTCATGAAATAAATTTGTGCGTCTGGCAAAACCTGATCAACGGTTTCCAGAATCAGACGCTTTTGCGTAACTTCTTTTGAATTCTTATATTCCGTGTACAATGCTGTGTATTTAGAGGCTTCTCCAATTGCTTTCTGAATTCTGGCTGTCTTGTCCCCTTCAGCCTTAGAAATGATGGCATCCTTCTCTCCAAGGGCCTCTTCTCTTTTCTGATTTTCATATTTCTTTGCTTCGTTTATTTTCGTATTCATTGTTTCTCTGGCATCGGTTACATTTGTAAAGGACTTCCGCACTTCTTCGTTAGGCAGATCTACATCCTGAAGCTTGACGGCAAGGATTGAGATACCGATATCGTATTTTTTTATCAGTTCTCCAAGCAGCTGCTGAACGTCCTTTTCTATAGCGGTTTTCCCTGATGTAAGAGCGTCATCAATTTTCGAGCTGCCGATGATGCTCCTTAAGGAAGCTGAAGTAGAGTCATATAAGATTTCTTCCGGTTTTTCTGATGAAAAAAGAAACTTTTCAGGATCGGAAATTTTCCATTGTACGACCATATCCGCCAGCACAATGTTCTCATCACCGGTGATCATTTTCGTTTCAGCGGGAAAATCTTTTACATCCCCATCCTTCTCCTCATACCCAAACTGCAGACTGAACGTTTCTTTGGAAAGCTTTTCAACTCGTTGAACCGGCCATGGCCATTTGACATGCAGGCCTGATTCTGTAACGGTATTCTGCACTTCTCCCAGTGTAATAATGACAGCCTGATCGGATTCATCGACTGTAAACCATGTTGTGAATGCCAGGATAATAGCAATGACTACCGCAGCGGCAAGCCCGGTTAGTGTATACAATCGCTTTAAGGTCATTCGTACCGCCCCCTTTTCTTTGTCTGCTCTTAATACGTATATGTAAAGAAAAAGTTTCATATTATGTAATTTTTTAGAATATCTTCTTGCGTGTACCGGGGATCATAATTAAGGAGCCCGCGTGCCTCTCCCGTTTTTTTGATTTTATTGCCATCGATCAAATCAAACAAAAAGCTCTGTTAAACCTGGCTGATGATTTCCGCTTCAGCCGTTCGCTTATCCAAGCGCTGGCCTTTGCACATGCAGAGCACCTGCCCCGCTGCTCTTTGCACGGATTCTCACGCCTTTTGCTCCAATCAACAGGTGGTATAAATCACCACAAAAAAAGGGACGAAAGCAGTTAAGCTTTCGTCCTAAGATTGGCTCCTTGGATGAAGGGGTTTTCATCTATTATATTATCAACGATATGTTAAGCAAGAATAAACACCTTGTAAAAGTATTGTAAACTATTGGGCTCTATTCCGCTTATTAAATTTAACCGTAAACGTTGTCCCTTTGCCTACTTCACTGGCGACTTTAATCTGACCCCTATGGGCTTCTACAAGATGCTTAACAATGGCAAGTCCGAGCCCGGTCCCTCCTGAATTGCGGCTCCTCGCTTTATCCACCCTGTAGAAACGCTCAAAAATCCTGGGAATTTCCTCTTCGCTGATCCCTATTCCAGTATCAGCAATTGTCACAACAGCGTGATCCTTCTCATTTCTCAGTGTTAAATGAACGTTGCCGCCCTTCGGTGTATACGTAAGGGCATTATTAATCAAATTGATGAAGATTTGCTTGATCCTGTATACATCTCCAACGGCCGGAATGATTTCAGCTTCACTGTCCACGGTAAGAGAGATTTCTTTTTCCTCTGCTTTACTGGAAAGAATCGCCACGATATCATCAAGAATTTCATGAAGATCGCAATCATTAAAGGTAAGCTTAAATGCCTGCTGCTCAATCTTCGTGAGGTCAAGAAGATCCTGGATAAGCGACTGCAGCCTGTCGCTTTCTTTCAAAATGATGGAAAGGAAATACTCAAGCGTCTTTTCGTCCGACATCGCCCCATCAAGCAGTGTCTCAGAAAATCCCTTAATTGATGTAATCGGTGTTTTTAATTCATGGGAGACGTTGGCTACAAAATCCTTCCTCATCTGCTCCAGCTTTTTAAGCTCTGTAATGTCATGAAAGACAAGGACAATCCCTTTCCATTCATCATTTGTTCCAATTATCGGTGCACCGTAAATTTCAAAATGCCGCCGGTCAATGCCAATCGCGACCTGAAGCTGTTTTCTTAGCCTGACTTCAGTCATAAAAATTTCTTCAATTATATCAATAATTTCCTTATGCTCAAAAGCATCATAGTAGAGCCTGTACAGGAAATTATCTGCCTCTGCATGAAAGGTTTCTTTATAGGCACGGTTAACAAGGTTGATGTATCCCCTGCCGTCAATCAGGATCAGCCCGCTTCCCATATTTTCAATGAGGGTTTCCAGACGATCCTTCTGCATTTCCTGGGCTCTGGTCATATCCTGCAAATTACGCGCAAGGATATTTATGGATTGGCTGAGCATGCCGGTTTCATCCAGATGATCCTCATAGGTTCTTGCCTTATAGTTCCCTTTCGCAAGCTCCATTGCCACCTTCGTCGCACTTTCTATCGGCTTTGTATATTGAGATGTAATCTTGAAGCCGAGAAGGAGAATCACAATCAGCGAGAGACCAAGGCTGGTGACGAGGAGCCCCCATATCTGCTGATTTACCTGTTTGAGGGACTCAATTGGCGTACTTAAAACGAGATAGCCGGTTTTCTGTTCACGATCCTTAAACTCGATGGCATAGTAGTACAGCCGCTCTGCCTGACCGCTCAGTTTCATTTCATCCTGATCATTCATGAGAGAGTTAAAGGCTTCCTCAGCAAGCTCTTCATGATACAGGCTTTTATTTCCCGCGTCATGAAGGACCTTTCCATCCTGGTTCAGGATGGATATATGCGACTGAGCAGCATCGCTTGCTTTTTCAAGAAGAGCACCGGTTCTTTCTGACTCAATTCCGGATTCGGTTACGATCAGCTCAGCCAGCCTGGCTTCTTTCTCAATCCGCTCTTTAAACGTATCCACGTAATAGCTGTTGAATATTTGTCCAAGCAGAAGCCCCAGCCCCACTAAAACCGCTATAATTAAAGTAATTAGTGCAAATAGCAGGCGGGACCGGAATTTATTCATCCGCCTTTGGCTCCTCTAGCTTATACCCAAGTCCGCGGATGGTTTTGATGTAAAGCGGTTTTTTCGTATTTCTTTCAATCTTTTCCCTTAAATGACTTATATGTACATCCACAATCCGGGTATCTCCTGCGAAATCATAATTCCATACCGCGCTCAAAAGCTGATCCCTAGTCAGCACTCTTCCCTTATGCCGGGCGAGGTAGACAAGAAGCTCAAATTCCTTCGGTGTAAGCTCGAGGCGCTCCTGGCTGTAATAGGCTTCATAGTGCTCTGGAAGGATCCTCAAATCTCCGATTGTGATCCGTTCGGATGATTCTGTATCCTCTTTCGGTTCAGAATCTGCTGAAAATTGAGTGCGTCTCAGGATGGCTTTAATCCTGGCGACCACTTCTCTTGGGCTGAAGGGCTTTGTCATGTAATCATCAGCACCAAGCTCCAGGCCAAGTACCTTATCAAACTCATCATCCTTTGCCGTAAGCATGAGAATGGGCACCATAACCTTCTGCTGCCGAAGCTGTTTGCATACTTCGATTCCGTCCATCTTTGGAAGCATCAAATCCAAAACCATGAGATCCGGTGATTCTGTCAGCCCTTTGTGAAGGGCTTCGCTCCCATCCATAGCCGTTACGACCTCATAACCGGATTGTTCAAGATTATATTGAAGCAATGTTAAAATGGAATGCTCATCATCCACTACTAGAATCTTCTTACTCATAAGGGCCTCCAAATCGTTTTTTCCATCATGGCTTTTTCCGCCATCTCCTCTATTATAGTCAAAGATCAGCCCACTACAAAAGGGGAAGATGGCAACTTGCCAATATATTTTATCGAACTTCCGGGATAAGTCCTCCTATTCAAGGGTGTGAAGAGCCCGCCCGCCCGTACGGGGGAGGTAAATTTCAAATGGCGGCCGCCTTATATTTATAGTGAAAAAATCCTATGATCCGTTCTTTGACTAGTGATGGGTGCAGGGTGAGCGGACTAACGAAAGCGACGTGCGAAAACGAAGCCTGCGGCCTTTGCACACGTAAAGGAATCAAGGTATTGGAAGAACCTCCATTCGTTCGCTGGAACACAGAGAAGCAGCTCGCTTAAAGGCGAAAGGCTGGGTTCGCCTTTAAGCCCGTATAGGAGGCAGGTGGAGTGTATTTCATATATTTACCCGGAATTAAGCTTAGAGCAATCAAAAAAGCCTGATACGATGATCAGGCCTCCCTCCAGCTTAAAAGTTATGAAACGCTTCGCCATCCATAGATTCCGGATAAAAAGGGGGAATCACTTCAAGCTTTCCGGACACAGCCAGCTGCTCCCGGTCATTCAAGGCTTCTATAGACACCACAATTTTCCCTTCATCCCGATCTACTTCCCTTATCTCAAAGAAGAACTGGATGACTTCATAATGGTATACCGCTTGATGGAACTCAAGCTGCTGCTTCGTCACATGGCTTCCGGGACCCGGAAAATACTTGGATATGGCGGAGGTGATAAATCCGGAAAGCATGACAGCGGGTACAATTGGTTTTTTAAATGGCGTTAAAGAAGCGTAGTCGTGCTGGACATAAAGCGGATTGGCATCATTTGTAAGGCCCAGATACAGCAATAAGTCTTTATCCTCCATTTTTTCTGTCAGTGTTAGCTTTTCCCCGCATTGAATTTCCTCTACCGGCCTTCCCAGCTTTCGTTTTTTTCCAAGCACTGTGAACGGTCCCCCCTTTTTTGAAATCGCTTACAATTCTATTTTTTATTGTAGCAAATTGGAACTCAAGGCCGCAAAAGACTTAGCTGTTATCCGTTTCCCTCAAGTCATGCTGTTTATGCCTGCAATTCATAATAAAAGAAATTGGAGCTTCCTCCAATTTCTTTTATCTCGTTTAGTTGGCTAAAACTTTCATAACATTTTTCACAGATTCGGCGGATTTGGCCAGAGCAGCCCGTTCCTCTTCTGTCAGTTCAAGCTCAATGATCTGCTCCAGCCCATTTCCTCCAAGGATGACAGGAACGCCTAGGTATATGCCTTCGAAGCCATACTCTCCTTCAAGGTAGGCAATCGCAGGGATTACACGGCGCTGATCCTTAATAACCGCTTCTGTCATCTCGACCAGTGACGCGGCAGGTGCATAATATGCACTCCCATTGCCAAGAAGGTTTACAATTTCCCCTCCGCCTTTGCGTGTTCTCTCTACAATGGCTTCAAGGCGTTCTTTCGGAATCAGTGTTTCCAAAGGAATTCCGCCAGCGTAGGAATATCTGACAAGGGGGACCATGTCATCTCCATGCCCTCCAAGAACAAATCCTGTTACATCTTTAACTGACACCTTAAGCTCCTGTGCTACAAATGTACGGAATCTCGCTGAATCCAAAACCCCGGATTGTCCGATTACCCGGTGTTTTGGAAAACCGGATTCAGTGAAAACCGCATAAGTCATGGCATCAACCGGATTTGTCAGAACGATAATCGTGCATTCGGGTGAATGTTTAGCAATCTCTTTTGTTACGCTTCTCATAATTTTTTCATTTGTTGCCACTAAGTCATCTCTGCTCATGCCTGGTTTTCTGGCAATTCCTGCTGTAATGATCACCACATCGGAATCTGCCGTATCCTCATAGCTGGAGGTGCCTGTAATGCCGGCATCGAAGCCTTGTACAGGGCTTGCTTCAAGCATATCCAGCGCTTTGCCTTTTGTAGGGTTTTCCATTTGAGGAATATCTACCAGAACCACATCGCCTAATTCTTTCTGGGCAAGAAGAAAAGCAGCAGTTGCTCCCGTAAAGCCGGCTCCAATTACAGAAATCTTTTTGCGTTTATTCATTTCCCCAGCTCCCATCTATTAAAATAGTAAAATCAGGCAATGCCTTTAGCGGCATTGCCTGTAATGAAATTTTGATTATCCCATGTTTTTGATGAGCTCGTCCCCGAATTGAGAACATTTTACTTCTGTAGCACCATCCATAAGACGGGCAAAGTCATAAGTAACGACTTTGGATGCAATGGTATGCTCTACAGATTTGATTACTAGATCAGCTGCTTCATTCCAGCCAAGGTGCTCAAGCATCAGCACGCCTGAGAGAAGCACGGAAGAAGGGTTTACCTTATCCATTCCTGCATATTTTGGAGCTGTTCCGTGCGTTGCTTCAAAAATAGCATGGCCGGTTTCGTAATTGATGTTTGCTCCCGGAGCAATACCGATTCCTCCCACTTGTGCAGCGAGAGCGTCAGAAATATAATCACCATTCAGGTTCATGGTCGCAACCACATCGAACTCGCTTGGACGTGTAAGGATTTGCTGAAGGAAAATATCAGCGATTGAATCTTTAATGATGATTTTTCCTGCTGCTTCTGCTTCACTCTGTGCTGCATTGGCTGCATCTTTGCCGTCTTTTTCAATAATTCTGTCATACTCAGCCCATGTGAAGACTTTGTCCCCGAATTCTTTTTCAGCAAGCTCATAGCCCCAGTTTTTGAATGCGCCTTCCGTATATTTCATGATGTTTCCTTTGTGTACCAGTGTTACAGATTTGCGTCCATGATCCAGCGCATATTGAATGGCAGCGCGGACAAGGCGTGAGGTTCCTTCTTGAGAGACAGGCTTAATGCCAAGACCTGAAGTTTCAGGGAAACGAATTTTGTTCACACCCATTTCATTTTGAAGGAAAGAGATCAATTTTTTCACTTCGTCTGAACCATTTGCATATTCAATTCCCGCATAAATGTCTTCCGTATTTTCACGGAAGATGACCATGTCTGTATCTTCAGGTCTTTTAACCGGGGAAGGCACCCCTGTGAAATAACGTACCGGACGAAGGCAAGTAAACAGGTCTAATTCCTGACGAAGAGCAACGTTTAATGAACGGATTCCTCCGCCAACCGGAGTCGTAAGCGGCCCTTTTATGGCAATCATGTACTCACGGATTGCGTTCAGTGTTTCTTCAGGCAGCCAGCTTCCTGTTTCGTTATAAGCTTTTTCACCTGCTAAAACTTCTTTCCAGACGATTTTCTTTTCGCCGCTGTATGCTTTTTCTACAGCCGCTTCAAGAACGCGGGACGCGGCTGCCCAGATGTCCGGACCGATTCCGTCTCCTTCGATGTAAGGGATAATGGGCTGGTTTGGTACATTCAATTCCCCGTTAAGTACTGTAATTTTTTCACCGTTCGTCATGTTTGTTACCTCCCGTATATGTATAGTGCCAACAATAAAATGGTAAAAGAGGTTAACTTTTCAGTCAACCTCCAAACCGGCCGCTGCTGATGAAAAATTTAATGGAACCATTCCATGCAGCTAGCTGACGGCTTTTCATTCTTCAACTTAAGAGCGCTCTTCAATAGGAACGTATCTCTGCTTATCCGGTCCGATATAATCCGCACGCGGACGGATCAGGCGATTGTTCTCATATTGCTCAAGAATATGGGCGAGCCAGCCTGAAACCCTGCTTACTGCAAAAATTGGTGTAAACAAATCGTGGTCAATGCCGAGGCTGTGATAGACAGAAGCGGAATAAAAATCCACGTTCGGCGGCAGAGACTTTTCAGAAGTGACCACTTCTTCCACTTTAAGAGACATTTCATACCACTTGCTTTCACCTGTCAGGTTGGAAAGCTTTTCAGACATTTCACGTAAATGCTTTGCCCGCGGGTCTCCATTTTGGTATACACGGTGACCAAAGCCCATGATTTTTTCCTTGCGGGAGAGTTTTCCCTGAATATACGTTTCAGCGTTCTCCACATCCCCAATTTCTGTAAGCATCTTCATAACAGCTTCATTCGCTCCGCCGTGCAAAGGACCTTTCAAAGCGCCGATTGCAGCAGTCACGCCCGAATAAACGTCGGAAAGTGTAGCGACGCATACACGTGCCGTGAATGTTGAAGCATTCAGCTCATGATCAGCATGAAGCACGAGTGCTTTATTGAAGGCTTCAATTGCTATATGGCTTGGCTCTTCTCCTGTCAGAGTGTAAAGGAAGTTCGCTGCAATCCCGTAATCCGGACGGGGTTCAACCGGCGCCAGACCCTTACGGATTCTGCTGAATGCCGTAACTAAAGTAGGAAGCTTCGCCTGAAGGCAAATCGCTTTGCGGTAGTTTGCTTCTTTCGACATATCATCCGCATCCGGATCAAACAGGCCGAGCATGGATACTGCCGTACGGATTGCTGCCATAGGATGTACTTCAGTAATTGAATATTGCTTAAAATGCTCGATGATTTGATGAGGGATGCCTGCATTATCAGAAAGCTGGGATTTAATCTCAGCCAATTCTTCCTTATCAGGAAGTTTCCCGTGCCACAATAAAAAGATTACTTCTTCAAAGCTTGCATTATCTGCGAGGTCATCAATGTTGTACCCCACGTAAGTAAGGGTGTCATCGATGATTGAGCTTACTGCAGAAGTAGTCGCTACTACCCCTTCGAGACCGCGAGTTGCTGTCATATCCAATCTCTCCTTTGCGCAATTTTCCCTGATTCAAAGATTTAAAAGGAACGCTCTGTTAAACTTGGCTGTTGACTGCAGCCGGCATGCGTCCGCTTAACCCTGGGCGGGCGGTGAGCCTTCTCCCGGCTTCGCCGCTGCGGGATTTTCACCTGTCCCTGCTCATAGCTCCGAGTCTCACGCCTTCCACTCTAATCAACAGGGTTGAAAATCAACACCATCCTTTAACAAAGCCAAGATTAAAAGAAAGGCGAAGCCCTTCTCCTACTCTATTAAAACATAAATGAATGAGCGCTTGCTCAGCAAGCATCCATGATTGAAAGCGATTAACCGGAAAAGTAAATGCTTACATTTTCACATAAGCTAATAAATGGAAACTCCTCCGTGAAACTCTCTTTCTATTGGAAAGGCATACATTCATTATAGCAGCCTATTGTCATTATAAACAATAATCTGACATTTGTGAATCGAAAGCATCGAATTGGCTCGAAAAAAATTTGGCAAAAAAATTTTAATTAAGAGAATTCGCTGCAGCAGCGCCTTTCATGTTTGCTAATAATCAGTTAATTGTTATACCGGTAACAATAGGAACGACAACCGAGCATGCCCGCTGACGCCTGAAAGAGGGTGCGTATTGGGCAAGCCGTGCCCGGAAAGCTGCATCTCCCGGACGCCCTTTAAACAGTCCATTCCCCCTGCTGGTTACCGTCCCGGCTGACTTCCATGCCATTTTCTGCTCCAGACCCGCTGACAGAAGGAAGATTTCCTGCATCCTCTCTCTTAACGCTTTTATCTCTGAGGCGGCGGAGGCTGCTTCAAATCCCATTTTCACAAAGGTCTGGAAGGTGAGCATCAAGATAATAGCTCTAAGAAACATGTGACAGTCAGCCGCTTCCAAAAAGCTTCACAAACTGCATGACCAGGTAAGCAATGCCCGCACCAATCAGAGGTCCGACAGCTACACCATTAAACAGGGCTACCGCGAGAATCGTTCCAAGAACAAGAGCTGCTGTTATATGGGGGTCCTGCGCGAGGAGGGTTACACCGTTTTTGGCGATGAGTGCAACGATAATTCCGGAACCGAGGGCGATCCATGCATAATAGGATTTAAGGGCTTCCCCCATTTGCTTAAATCCGATATCTCCGCTGGCGATCGGGACAAGTACAGCTATCGTGATGACCGTCACACCCCAATTGATACCTTTAGACTGGATAAGAGGAAAAAGTTTCGCATCAAGCCCTGTCCATTTAAGGGCGAGCAGAAAACCGACGGCGATCATCAAGGATTGATTTTTGGCAAAAACACCTATTGCCAAAAGGATTAATAAAAAAGCAGCAGCTTGATTCAATGGGTTTCCCCCTTTATTTAGACATGTTTCCGGATTCCTTGAGTAAGTATATAGTACAACCCTTCCTTGAAAAGGAGGAGGATTTTTTGAATCAATTAGCGGGTACCGCAGGCAGAGGATTGATAGCGGCGGGTGCTTTAGCTGGAATATGCCTACTGGTTTACTGGATTCTTCCAGTCATGTACCCATTTGTCCTTGCCTTTTTCCTTGCCTGGTTTATTAAAAAACCGGCCGGCTGGATTCATCGGACCACAGGTCTCCCTGCTGGGTTATCAGCGGGATTGGTTCTAATCAGCCTGATTACCCTGTTCTCAGGGCTCGGTGTCCTGATGGCGATTGAATTCATTGCCGTCATTCAAAAAGCCGCAGTATCCCTGCCCGCCTATTTGAATCACATGTCAGCCGCGTTCAGGCATATTCTTTCATATCAAGCCTTCCCTTTCATCGAGAAGATTTCAGAACAGTTTTCAGCTTTAACCCCCGGTCAGCAGTCTGCAATTCTGGCTGAGCTGCAGCAGGCAGGCGACAGCTTAATCAACGAAGCAGGGAGCATGCTCAGGACTTTGTTAAATGAGATCCCCGCCATCCTCTTATGGCTTCCGAATGCTGCAAGTGTACTCGTGATTATTATCATAGCCGCATTTTTCATCTGCAATGATTGGGACCGGGTTATCCTTTTCATAAACAGAAGGCTTCCTCAGTCTGTTTCTAAGAGGCTGGATCAATTCGGTTCAGAATTAGGAAAAGCCCTGGCAGGCCTCTTAAAAGCCCAGCTTCTTTTAAATATGGTGACGATGGCGGCAGTTTTCCCCGGACTTCTGCTGCTTGGAGTGGAGAATGCCTTATCCATCAGCCTGCTTGTCGGCCTAGTGGACTTTATACCCTACGCAGGGACTGGAACCATCTTCATACCCTGGGTGCTTTACCTTCTTTTGATGGGACAGTCAAAGCTTGCCAGCGGACTTGCTGTTCTTTATCTTGTCATCATGATGGCCAGGCAATTCCTTGAACCGAGGATTTATTCCAAATCCATTGGCCTTAACCCCTTATTGACCCTTATGAGCATTTATGCAGGGTATAAGTGCTTTGGATTGCTCGGTATGGCCCTTGGACCGGTCGTTCTGGTCATCCTGCAAAGCTTGTATAAGCTTCGCTTGTTCCATGATATTTGGAAGTATGTGGCTAATAAATAGCAGGCTGAAAAGGACGGATCTGTTCATCCGCCCTTTCAGTCTGTGTTTATCTTATAATCGTGATCTGGTTCCGGTTCATCCGCTTTCGGATTATCTTGTACAGGAGCGGCTTTACGGTATTTCTCGTTGCAGGAACAAGCAGGAAGAATCCGGCCAGGTCTGTGATAAATCCGGGAGTCATCAGCATAAGGGCCCCTGAAAGAATGCATACGCCGTCAATCAGTTCATTCCCCGGGATATTGCCTGTATTCATATTCTGCCGGGCTCTGTTCCAAGTTTCAAGCCCCTGCTTCCTGGCCAGCCATGCCCCTGCCAGACCGGTTGCTATGATAAGAAGCACAGTCGGAATGAGTCCCAAAGTTTTTCCCGACCAAATAAGCAAGCCAATTTCAAGCGCAGGTACCAAAATGAGCAAAAGAACGAAAATCCGCAAAATGTACCGCCCCCCTAAAAGGATGATTTTCTGACCGATGTAAAAAAAGAGAAGGAACAGCGTCCTTCCCATCTTGTATCATTAGATGACACTTGCATGGCCTTTATAAATGGCTCCGCGTGTGCCGTCCACAGTAATTTCCATGCCATCCTCAAGGACAGCCGTTGCGTTTTGGACGCCAACGATTACCGGAATCCCAAGGCTTAGGCCAACAACAGCCGCATGGCTGGTCAAACCGCCTTCTTCAGCAATCAATGCAGAAGCCTTATTCAATGCTTCCATCATATCACGGTCTGTTCCTCTTGTAACGAGAATCGCTCCGTCCTTCATTTTTGCTGAAGCTTCCTCAGCATTATTGGCTACAACCACTTTGCCAAAAGCGGATCTGCGCCCGATTCCCTGGCCCTTTGCTAAAATGTCTCCAACGATGTAAACCTTCATAAGGTTCGTTGTGCCTGCTTCTCCAATCGGTACTCCAGCAGTAATCACAATCAAATCTCCGTGTTTTACGATACCGGTGTTGATGGATTCCTGAACGGCATTTTCAAGCATTTCATCTGTGGAGGCTGCTTTTTGGCCGGTTCTGGAGTAAACGCCCCAGACAAGGGCAAGCTTTCTTGAAACGGATTCACTTGATGTGATGGCAGCAATTGGCGCTTTAGGACGGTACTTTGAAATCATACGTGCTGTATGTCCGCTCTCTGTCGGGGTAACGATTGCGGCCACGTTCAGGTTCAAAGCAGTATGTGCTACAGACTGGCCAATCGCATCTGTTATCGACATGCCTGTCTCCTCACGGCGCTTCGAAAGTGTACCTTTATAATCAAGGGCCTGCTCAGCTCTTGAAGCGATATTGTGCATCGTTTGAACGGCTTCTTTCGGATATTGGCCGGCAGCCGTTTCCCCGGAAAGCATAATCGCATCTGTGCCATCAAAAATTGCGTTCGCTACATCACTTGCTTCCGCACGGGTCGGACGCGGATTGCGCTGCATACTGTCAAGCATCTGAGTAGCCGTGATGACAGGCTTTCCAAGCGCATTGCATTTTTTGATCAGATCTTTTTGTACGAGCGGAACTTCCTCCGCAGGAATTTCAACACCCAAATCTCCGCGCGCAACCATCAGCCCGTCAGAAACTTCAAGAATTTCGTTAATGTTGTCTACGCCTTCCTGATTCTCAATTTTAGGGATGATTTGGATATCAGCCGCTTTATGCTCTTCAAGAAGCTCGCGGATCTCAAGTACATCGGACGCCCGGCGTACGAAGGATGCAGCGATAAAATCAACTCCCTGCTCGATGCCGAAAACGATATCTTTCGCATCCTTTTCAGTAATTCCCGGCAGGTTCACGCTGACACCTGGAACATTTACGCCTTTTTTGTTTTTAAGCGTACCGCTGTTCATGATTTTCGTTCTGATTTCTCCAGCTGTTTTATTGACTTCAAGCACTTCCAGACCGATTAATCCGTCATCAAGAAGAATCGTGGAACCCGGATGCACATCTTCTACAAGGCCTTCATAGGAAATGGAGAATTTATCAGCGGTGCCGGTTACTTCCTGCATGGAAACAATGATTTCGTTCCCTGTTTCCAGTTCAATTGCTCCATCCTGCATAGAGTGCGTGCGGATTTCCGGACCTTTTGTATCAAGGAGAATGGCTACGGTTTTGCCTGTCAGCTTAGAAGCCTCGCGGATGTTTTTAATGCGGTTGCCGTGCTCTTCAAAATCACCGTGGGAAAAGTTAAGACGGGAAACGTTCATCCCCGCTTCTATTAAGGCTGTAAGCTGTTCTACTGTTTCACTGGCCGGACCGATGGTACAAACGATCTTAGTTTTGCGCATGCAAATAATTCCTCCTAGTTCTATTATGGAAACGATACCAAGCAGACTGCATTAAATGGATAGCTCCTGGGAGAGCTGATACAGCTTTGGATCTACGGTATGTTTTTGTTCCAGAATTTCAATGATGTCATGATCCACTAACTGGTTGCTTTGGATCCCTACGCAGCGTCCGCCTTTTTCTTCAAGCAGCAGCTCAACAGCGTAAGCACCGAGACGGCTCGCAAGGACACGGTCAGCAGCAGTAGGCGATCCTCCACGCTGTATATGGCCGAGAACAGAAACCCTTGTCTCAAATTTTGTAGCTTCTTCAATTTTTTTACCGAACTCAACGCCGCTTCCGACACCTTCGGCGACAATGATGATGCTGTGTTTTTTACCGCGGTCATGACCCCGCTTCAGACGGGCTACAACGTCATCCATATCATGGTCCGCTTCCGGGATCAGAATGGTTTCTGCCCCTCCTGCAAGACCTGACCATAGCGCGATGTCTCCGGCATGGCGTCCCATTACTTCGATGACATACGTCCGTTCATGCGATGTAGCTGTATCACGGATTTTATCGATAGCATCGATTACCGTATTCAGTGCTGTGTCAAATCCAATTGTCAAATCCGTTCCCGGAATGTCATTATCAATTGTCCCCGGTACACCCACACATGGGAATCCCATCTCCGTCAGCTTTTTGGCTCCCATATAAGAACCATCGCCTCCGATGACAACCAGACCTTCGATTCCATACTTTTTAAGCTGTTCGATTCCTTTTTCGCGGCCTTCTACCGTTTTAAACTCAGGACATCGGGCTGTATATAGCTTTGTACCTCCACGGTGGATGATATCTCCCACAGAGCCGAGCTCAAGCTTTTCAATATGTCCGGCAATCAATCCGGCATAGCCGTGATAAATCCCGAATACTTCTACATTGTGGTAAATAGCTTTACGGACAACAGCGCGTACCGCTGCGTTCATCCCTGGGGAATCTCCTCCGCTTGTCAAAACGCCGATTCTTTTCAAACTTCCTCACCCCAATAGGTAATATGTATGTGCTTTAAAGATAACATGAAGAAATTAGCTGTACAAACTCAAATCGATATTTGTCGAAAATTCTTCATGCCTTGCTAACCGTATTTATTATACAATATTTTTTTAGAGAAAGAAAAACATTGTTGGAATTTTTCAGGTTCCTCTTAATACCAGCATTCCCCTTCCTCCAAAAAATAGAAACGTGTCCCTTTTTTAAAGGGGCACGCCTCGTTAATGCAAGTTCAGTATTTCTTCTGCGAAGGATACCTTGCCGATGGATTTATATTTCCCGTAACGGTGTTCAACCAGCTGGCTGCGGTCCATTTTAGAAAGAGCCTGGATGGATTTTTTTAAATGTTCCTCAATTAATAAGGCCTGCTCCTGTACATCTCTATGAGCCCCGCCTTTTACCTCGGAAATAATTTCGTCGACCACTCCCAGCTCTTTCAAATCCGGAGCTGTGATCTTCATGGATTCTGCAGCCCGCTTCGCCTGGCTTGAATCCTTCCATAGAAGAGCCGCAGCCCCTTCGGGTGAAATGACGGAATAGGTGGAGTTCTCGAGCATGAGCAGATGATTTCCGACACCGATCCCAAGGGCACCTCCGCTTCCTCCTTCCCCGATCACGATGCAGATCACCGGTACAGAAAGCCCGGCCATTTCAAATAAATTCTTTGCAATGGCTTCACTCTGGCCTCTTTCTTCCGCTGCTTTTCCGGGATAGGCACCTTTTGTATCAATAAAGGTAACGATAGGACGTCCAAACTTATCCGCCTGCTTCATCAGTCTTAACGCTTTTCTGTATCCTTCAGGATGCGGGGAACCGAAATTTCTGCGGATGTTTTCTTTCGTATCCTTTCCCCGCTGATGTCCGATAACGGTTACCGGAATTCCCTGAAACCTGGCAATCCCCCCGATGATGGCTTCATCATCCCCAAAAAAACGGTCTCCGTGGCATTCAAAGAAATCCGTGAACAGCAGATCAACATAATCCAATGTTGTCGGTCTTTTCGGATGCCTTGCAATCTGAACTCTGTCCCAAGGGCTGATGTTGCCGTATATATCCTTCTCAAGCTTCTCCAGCCTTGCTTCAAGCTTTGTGATTTCTGATGAGAGGTCCACGTCTGCAGTCGATGTAAAATCCTTAAGCTCGGCAATTTTTTTCCTTAACTCCACTACGGGCTTTTCAAATTCCAGCTCTCCAACCATTAGTGTACGCCTCCTTGATGAAGATCCAAAATTCTGGCGAGTGTCTCTTTCATTTCAAGTCTGGAGACGACCGAATCAAGCTGACCATGCTTCAGCAGGAACTCAGCAGTTTGGAAGTCTTCAGGCAGCTCCTCCCGAATGGTTTGCTCGATAATCCGTCTTCCGGCAAACCCGATCAGCGCACCCGGCTCAGCCAGATTGTAATCCCCCAGAGAGGCAAAGCTTGCAGATACTCCACCTGTAGTCGGATGGGTCATAACAGAAATAATCAGTCCGCCATCATCGCTGAACAGCTTCAGAGCTGAACTGGTTTTAGCCATTTGCATAAGGCTTAAAACTCCTTCTTGCATTCTCGCACCGCCTGATGCTGTAAAAATGATAAATGGCAGCTTCCGGGCTTTTGCCTGTTCGACTGCACGCGTAATCTTCTCTCCAACGACAGAACCCATGCTCCCCATTCTGAAGCTTGCGTCCATTATTGCAGCAATTGTCCGGATACCGTCAATGGTTCCTTCTCCCGTCACAACCGCTTCATTTTGAGCGGTCTTTGCACGGTCTTTCTCAAGCTTTTCCTTATAATCCGGAAATGCAAGCGGATTTTGTGAAATCATATCCTTATCAAATTCTTTAAAAGACTGTTCATCAAATAAGCCTTTTATTCTCTCTTTTGCATTCATCTGCATGTGATAACCGCAGTTCACACATACTTTAAGATTTTTATTCAGTTCTTTAGTTAAAAGAATTTTTTTACAGTTCGGACACTTTGTCATAATGCCTTCAGGAACATCCTGCCTTGCTTTTTCGGATGGGACGGAAGCATATTTCTGTTTCTTTTTCTTGGAAAAAAGATCCTTGAGCAATTTAAGTACCTCCCTAACGTTACCATCTCTGCATCTGCTTGGATGCAGACAAGTCTCTTTCATAAATTTAGCGAAATCGATTCGCATTTTGTGTAAAACCTTGTCAGCCGGGCTGAACTATTTTATTCTTGCTGATTTTCTCATGGGTCTGCAGCACGAGATTTTTATTCCCGAGAATGAGCCCTGATAACAGTTCTTCATAAACGGGGAGAGGCAGATCCATATGCCGGCTTCCCGCTTTCAGATAATCTGAGAGAATGGACCATGTCCGGTACAGCAGATGATTGTCAGCTAATTTGATCAGCTTGCCCATCAGCTCTTGCGGTCCAGCCTCTCCATTTCTTAAATCTTGTTCAAGATGAACGAGCGTTTCCTTGACGGATGACTCCATTATTTTTAGGAGAGCATGTTTTTCTATTAAGGCACTCATTTCAAGGATGTCTTCAACAGCCTTGCAGTCTTCAAGCACAAATAGGCCGAGAACACTTACGAGATGATTTTCACGAAAATCTTTAATATAGGTGCCCTCTCCCCTTTTCGTTTCAATCATGCCAAGCAGCTCCAGCGCTCTTAATGCTTCTCTGACAGAAGAGCGGCCGACATCCAATCGGTCGGCCAGCTCTCTTTCAGATGGTATTTTATCTCCAGGCAATAGTCCGTCCTTTTTTATGATCAGTCTGATCTGCTGAAGAGTTTCTTCATAGACTCTTGATTTGGGACCAGGCATGCCATTCCCCTTACTCACTCTTTGCCAATGATGCTTAAGTTTCTGGTTTTTTCAGCAACGTCTTCCGGTGTAACTTTGATCCTTGCCACTCCTGTCTCCATAGCGGCTTTGGCTACGGCTGCTGCTACAGCAGGAGCAACCCTAGGATCGAAAGGAGCGGGGATGACATAATCCGGACGCAGATCGGATTCCTGAATCAGGCCGGCTATCGCTTCAACGGCCGCCATCTTCATCTGTTCATTTATATGCGTGGCCCGTACATCCAGTGCGCCCCTAAATATTCCAGGGAAGGCCAAAACGTTATTTACCTGATTCGGGAAGTCAGAGCGTCCTGTCCCGATAACCATCGCTCCCGCTTCCTTCGCATCCTCCGGCATGATCTCCGGAACCGGATTGGCCATTGCAAAAATTATCGGATTCTCTTTCATGCTCTTAACCATTTCCTTAGATAAGGCTCCTTCTACAGAAACACCGATGAACACATCCGCACCTTTTATTACATCCGAGAGAGAACCGCCGACCCGTTCACGGTTTGTAAATTTCGCAACCTGATCTTTCACATCATTCATTCCTGCAGGGCGGCCTTCATAAATAGCCCCCTTGGAATCACACATAATAATGTCCCTTACTCCGTACCGGTAAAGAAGCTTGATTATCGCAATACCGGCTGCGCCTGCACCATTCGCAACAACTTTGATCGATGACATCTTCTTCCCGGCCAGCTTCAGGGCATTCAAAAGCCCGGCTGCCGTTACGATTGCTGTTCCGTGCTGGTCGTCGTGAAAAATCGGAATATTGGTTTCCTTTTTCAGCCGCTCTTCAATGACAAAGCAGTTCGGAGCTGCGATATCCTCCAAATTGACCCCGCCGAATGTAGGCTCAAGCAGCTTTACGGTCTCTACAATCTGATCGATGTCAGTCGTGTTCAGGCAAATCGGGAATGCGTCCACTCCTGCAAAGCTTTTAAATAACACTGCTTTCCCTTCCATAACCGGCAGAGCCGCTTCAGGTCCGATATTGCCCAGGCCAAGTACGGCTGTACCGTCTGACACAACAGCCACCATGTTGCCTTTCATCGTATAATCATACACTTTGCTTTTATCATCATAGATTGCTTTGCACGGCTCTGCTACGCCCGGTGAATAGGCAAGGCTTAAATCCTTGGCATTTTTGACCGGCACCTTTGATTTAGATTCCAATTTCCCTTTGTTGACCCGATGCATGTGAAGCGCTTCTTCTCTTAGAGACAATCCTCTCACTCCTCATCATATTCCCATCCAGTGGTCTGACCACCTATGTAATATAAAAACTATAACATATGCCGATGAGGCAGACAAAAGCTTTTTCATCCTTGCCCTTCACCTCGGTTAAAAGCGCACAAAAGGGTGGACAATTGCTCCTCAGCCCAGCCGCTATTTAAGCACGACCTGATCCTCTCCGAGCAGGTCCTTCAGCATGGAAATGCATTGCTTCCCGGCAGCAGCCGTTTTATATCCATTGAGCTGAACCGTTTTTTTATCCTCAGGATTGTACAAGTAAACCGGAGTTCTCCCTTTAAACCGTCCGAGTATTTTTTTAAGCTCCGCCATTTTTTCATAATTCCTGTCTTTGCTTTCAATCTTTAGGAACAGTGTCTGTTCCGGCTCCATTTTTTTCACTTGCTCAAGCAGCTCCGCTTTTTGAATAATAAATTGAATGCCTTCTCCCCGCCATTCCGCCTTTCCTTCAGCAAGCAGCAGGACTCCTTCATCCAGCACTTCCGAAAGTTTTTCGTATTGTCCCGGAAAACAGACGCCCTCCAAATCTCCCGTTTCATCACTTAAGGTGAGAAAAGCCATTAAATCCCCTTTTTTCGTCCGGATCGTCCTCAGCTTTGAAATATAGACCCCTGTACGGACATAGCTGCCCCTTTTTTTATCCAGCTCATCGAGTTTTACTGTTTGAAGGGATGTGAGCAAATCCTTATAGCTGCTGACAGGATGGTCCGAAAAATAAAATCCGAGAGCCTCTTTTTCAAACTGAAGCTTCTCAGCGATCGTAAAAGGCTCGACTTCTATGTATTTGGGCTTCAGGTCAAATTCTTCATCGAACCCAAGTCCCATCTGACCGTCGCCTTCATCCGGCCGCATCAGCTCGGCATGCTCCAGAGCCACATCCAGCGTCGCAAGGATGGATTCCCTGCCGATCCCAAACTCATCAAACGCTCCGGAAAAAACGAGGGCTTCCAATGTTCTCCGGCTTGCTGTTTTAGAAGAGACTCTCATACAAAAATCGAACAAATCGGCAAAGGGCTTTTGGCGGCGTGCTCTGAAAATATCTTTGACTGCTGCAATCCCCACGTTTTTGATTGAGGACAGGCTAAACCGGATTGCTCCATTTTCAAGCTTGAACGGAACTTCACTTCTATTTACAGACGGAGGCAAAATGACAAGTCCTTTGCCTCTGGCCTCTTTAATATATTGGGCTATTTTTTCATCATTGCCAGCAGCACTTGTTAAAAGAGCCGTCATAAAGATTTCCTGATAATGGGCTTTTAAGTAAGCAAGCTGGAATCCAATCATGCTGTATGCAACCGCATGGCTGCGGTTAAACCCATAATCAGCAAAACGGACAATCAGGTCATAGACTTCATTAGCCGTGTTCGTACTGTAGCCTTTTCTTAAGCAACCCTCGACAAAGTGGGTTCTTTCCTCATCCAGAACGCTTTTCTTTTTCTTCCCGACCGCTCTCCGCAGCAAATCTGCGTCTCCGAGGGAAAACCCGGCCATTGCTGCCGCAATCTCCATAATCTGCTCCTGATAAACAATGACGCCGTAGGTCGGTTTCAGGATTTCCTCTAAATCAGGATGAGGATAGCTGATTGAAGTCCGTCCATTTTTCCTCTCAATGTAGTTCGGGATATTTTCCATCGGACCGGGTCTGTAAAGAGCGTTCACCGCTGCGATATCTTCGAGGCTTTCCGGCTTCAATCTCCTGAGGACACTCCTCATACCCTCTGACTCTAGCTGAAAAACACCTGTCGTATCCCCTTCCCCAAGCAGCTGAAAGGTTTTTGAATCATGGTAATCAATTTTTTCAAAAGACAGGGCAGTACCAGTCTTTGATTTAACCATCCTTACGATCGATTCAATGAGGGTCAAGTTTCTGAGCCCGAGAAAATCCATTTTCAGCAGGCCGAGCTCCTCTAGATAATCCATGGAATACTGGGTTAAATAGACATCCTGATGCCCTTCCCTGATTGGTATAACCGAAGTAAGCGGCTCCTCGCTGAATACCACACCCGCCGCATGGGTGGAAACATGCCTTGGAAGCCCCTCAATTTTCCCGGCCACTTCCACAATCCTCGCAGCTGTTTCTGAATGCTCGACCTCCTTCAGAAAAGCAGGGGATTCCTTTAACGCTTTTTCCAGCGTCATACCTGCACCGGAAGGAACTTTTTTCGCCAGACGGTCCGCCTCTTTTGGAGACACGCCCATGACCCTCGCTGTATCACGTATGGAGGCACGTGCAGCAAGCGTTCCAAAAGTAATAATCTGCGCGACACGGTTGGAGCCGTATTTATCCGCCACATATTCAATCACTTCGTCCCGTCTTGTATCCGGGAAGTCGATATCAATATCAGGCATGCTGATCCTTCCCGGGTTTAAGAACCGTTCAAATAACAGGCGGTGTTTAATCGGATCCACATCTGTAATCTTTAATACATAGGCGACGAGCGAGCCTGCCGCTGAACCTCTTCCGGGACCGGTAAGGATTTGCTGCTCGTGTGCATATTTCATAAAATCCCACACGATCAGGAAATAATCGCTGAAGCCCATCTGTTTGATCACATCGAGTTCGTATGTAAGGCGCCTGAACACGGCTTCACCGGGATCTGCATAGCGTTTCTTTAAGCCTTCAAGGCAAATCCGCTCTAAATATTGATCTGCCGGTTCTCCTCCGGGTGAAGGAAAGGACGGGAGCCGCGCTTTGCCGAGCTCAAGCTTCACATTGCACCGGTCAGCAATGGCCAGTGTTTGCTCCAATGCTTCCGGCATGTCCGAGAAAAGATCGGCCATAGCCCGGGCTGGCTTTAAATACCTCTCTTTGCTTTCCTCTGAAGAATCCTCTTCTAATTTTTCACCCTTTTGAATTGCAGCAAGGCTCTTGTATGCTAAAAAATCCGCCCGCTCCAAGTAGTGCACATCATTTAATGCCGCCAGTTTAACCTCTGCTGAGCTGGAGAGTTCTGCAATCTGTTTGTTGAGGTTCTCTTCCGTTTCGTTCCTGTCCGTTTTCTGGATCCCTAAAAAGAAGGAATCCTTTCCAAACACAGAGAGGTAATGGAGGGCTGCGTTTCTGGCCCCCTCTGCTTCTCCGTTAGCAAGGAGGGTCTCGATCCAGCCTTCCTTCCCCGGTGAAATAGCAATAATTCCCTCTCGATAGCTTTTCAGCCACCGGTCTGGAATTCCGTCCTGGGATTTCGTCTGAAGAGCACTGCTGATCTTCAGCAGATTTTGATAGCCTGAATAGTTTTCAGCCAGAAGAAGGAGAGGGTAGCCTTGCGGAATAGCTTCACCATGGGGGAAAACGGATGCGGTAAGACCGAAAATCGGCTTAATCCCGCTGCTTATGCATTGTTTATAGAAGGCCACAGAACCGTACATTACTCCCAGATCAGTCAGCGCAAGGGAGCGGAAACCAAGCTCAGAAGCCTTTTGCACAAGCCGGTCCAGCCGAACGGAACTATTTAACAGACTATAGGAACTTTGTATTTGGAGATGTACAAACGGCATCTTAATCCCATCCTAACTGCTTTCATTATCATTGCCCTGCCTCAGCGGCAGTATCTTTTACATAACTGCGATTGAACAGCTGTCCTTCATTGCCGGTTTTAAGAGTTTCACTTTATTATAGAACAAGCGTGCGCTCTTAACAAATCCCTTCTCAACCGCTGAACATACTTTGAACAGTCTGTCCATATATTGAAGCGAGGGGATGATGTGCAAATGGAAAAAGAATTTCTGCCTGCCTTTATCGATAGCTATTTTATTGCCCTTGGCGTTTTGTTGGGAGGAAGCATCATCGGGGGGATCGGTGCCTATCTATCAGGAGAACCGCCGATGACGACCATCCTTGAATTTGCGAACCGGCTGAAAATATGGGCTCTTGTCGCCGCAATCGGCGGTACATTTGACGCTTTTTACAGCTTCGAGCGAGGGCTGTTTAACGGAGAAACCAGAGATATCCTAAAA
This sequence comes from Metabacillus sp. 113a, assembly GCF_050107635.1. Lineage (NCBI taxonomy): Bacteria > Bacillati > Bacillota > Bacilli > Caryophanales > Bacillaceae > Metabacillus > Metabacillus sp. 113a. Next base: position 183,403 of record NZ_JBNILJ010000003.1, read on the forward strand.
CAGGTTATGCTGATCGTCTCTGCAATGGGCGGAGCCCAAACCGGCTGGCTCCTCATTACATGGCTCACACAGGAGCATTTGCGATGAGAATTCCGCCCAATTACAACCAGCCCGGCTGGCAGCGGTTTTTTGCCGGGATGATGGCTGGAGCCGTGGCTGCATGGATTATTTTTTTGTTTACGTACGGAGTCCTTCAGGAAAAGCAAGTCCGCTTTATTGAAAAGCAGAAATCAGCCATTCTTGACTTAAAAATGGAAAACAGCATTTATCAGGAGGACTCACGGGAACTGAATAAAGAAATTGCCAAAAAGCTGGTGGTGCAGGAGGTAAATGTCAACCTGGTCAATGGAAGCAAATTTAAGCTTAGTCCATTAACTGTTCATAAGATCGTTATTGAGGCGAAAGAGGATCTTTCAGATTTAATTGAAAGGGATCTGGAAAGCATATTTGAGAGCAGGAAAATTATAAAGAAGGCGATTGAGAATAAGGTGTATCCGATTGATGATAAAGATTACCGGCTTGTTGTAAAAGAAATGACTATTTATACAACCATCTATTTGGAAGTAGAGGTTTCATTCGTAAGTTAAGTGTATTTTTTGAATTTTTATTCATTTCTATCGCAAAATGCTCTTTCGTTGGATACAATGGATTTACAGACATTGTGTAAAAGGAGGAGTTCTTATGGAGATTCTAAGCCAGAAATTGTTCATCAAAGAAAAGGTGGAAAGAATGAAAAACGGCTATTCAGCCTATGCTGAATCTCCCGAGATGGCAAGCCTGCTGAAAAAAGAAATCAGCAAGCTTAAAATCAGGGTTTATGAGGATGTCACAGATATTGGATCATGGTTCATTCCGGAAGCTTTAGAGGATGAAGATCGCAAACGTCTCCCTAAAACTCCTCTGTAGCCTTACCGCTTGTTATACTCCCGGCATACCAGTTCCAGTTCTTCGACTACCCGATCTGCTTCGTCCCAATTGTGAATGGAGGCTCCGGCAGCCAGCGGATGCCCGCCTCCCCGGTATTTCTTTGCCAGTTCATTGATCACAGGCCCCTTGGATCGAAGGCGAACCCTGATCTGGTCCTCTTCTTCTACAAAAAATACCCACGCTGTCATTCCCTCGATATCACCCAGAATGCTGACAAGCTGGGAAGCTTCAGATGCAGATGTACCATATTTCTCAAGCAAATCCTGCCTGATGATGACGCTTGCTGCCCCAGATGGAGAGACTTCAAAATTTTGAAGCACATAACCGCTTAGTTTAGCCACATTCATTTTCGTTTTATACAATTCGCTGTATAGCGCGTTTAAAGAAAAACCGTGATCAATCAATTCACTTGCATACTTAAAGGTACGGTCTGTCGTACTTGGAAACAGGAATCTTCCCGTATCTCCCACAATTCCAGCATAAATAAGCTCGGCCCCTTTTTCGCTGATCACCAGCCCATTTGGCTTACCCTCCAGATAAAGCTCATAGATCATCTCACTGACCGAGCTTGCTGCTGTGTCCACCCATATAAGATCTCCATACTTGTCTTCATTTGGATGGTGATCAATTTTAATGAGCATTTTCCCGGAATGATAGCGCTGGTCGCTTATTCGTTCCTGATTCGCTGTATCACAGACAATGACCAGAGCATCCTCATAATCTTCATCTTTTACTGTATCCATCTGGTAGAGAAACGCAAGCGACGGCTCTGTTTCGCCTGTCACTAAAACGCGTTTTTCAGGATAAGACGCCTTCAGCACTTCCGCGAGTCCGCACTGCGAACCCAATGCATCCGGATCCGGACGGACATGCCGGTGAATAATAATCGTTTCATACTGATTGATCGCATCAAAAATTTTATCTCTCATCTCTTTCTCCTTTACCCTCTTTATATCATTAATTAAAACACAACCCTTACGGAAACTAAAGAAGGCAATGAGCCGATAAAAGAAAAGATGGAAAAACGGAAAGGCCGGAGATAAAATGAAGAGGAATAGAAGACGTTGGGAGGAATAGCATGCCTGTTCTGGCATTGATTATTTTTATAGCATTTGTGGTCTATCTCTCTTTTAAAGTTACGTTCTTCCGGTCAAAAAGACCGATGGAGCGCGCGTTTATTTCCGGTAAATCCAGTATGGCGCTCGGGTTCATGGTATTTTTTTTCGGCGTCAACCAATTTTACCTGAACCGATCCTCCGTCTCGATTGCAATCGGGATCGTTTTCGTTGTCATTGGAGCGGCAAGTATTTGGACTGGCTATCGAACGAGAAGTCATTTTAAGCCCCTGGCTGAAAAAGAACGGGCGGACATGCAAAAAAGAGGACCTGCCTAATTAGGCAGATCCTCTTTTTTCAGCTTCGTTCCATAATCTGGACCATCATCATTGCCTTTCCGACAATCACACCTTCGTTATAAACGTCTACATCCATCTTTCCAAACTTTCGCCCGACCTCAAGGATACGCGGATGGATTTCAATCAGCGTCTCCATTTGCACGGGCTTCATGAAGAAAATCGATAGATTCTCTACTACGAGATCACCTTTTTTCTGTGACCTCAGAAGCCTGTTTGCAGCTTCTGTAACAAGAGTAGTAAATACTCCATAAGAGATGGTTCCCAAATGATTGGTCATCTGCGGTGTTACGCTGCATTTATAAACATGCGCATTTTTCGATACATCTGAATCGACAAATTGATTGGTTACAATATCATCCAGCTTTTCTCCAATCTGCGGCTGCCGCTGAATCACCTGCAGCGCTTTTAAAACATCCTGCCTTGAAATCATTCCTTCAAGCTTGTTCTGGCTATCGGTCACCGGCAGTACTTCAATTCCTTCCCATACCATCATCTGAGCAGCAGAAGCGACAGAAGTCTTCCCATTTACGGTAATCGGATTCCGTGTCATTACTTTTTCGACTGTGCTCGTCCGGTCGTGGCCCATGATGTCTTTAGAGGTGACCATTCCGAGGACTTTACGGTTCCGGTCAATGACAGGAAATCGCCCATGCCCGCTATCCTGATTATACGTATACCATGTCTCGATCTTATCCGTGCTCTGGAGGCAGATCGTCGCATCCGCCGGTGTTAGAATATCCTCCACAAGCACAATCTCTTTTTTTATGAGCTGATCATAAATCGCCCGGTTAATCATCGTTGCCACAGTAAACGTATCGTAGCTTGTGGAAATGACGGGGAGCTCCATTTTATCGGCAAGCTTCTTCACATGATCCTCTGTGTCAAAGCCCCCGGTTACAAGCACAGCGGCACCTGCTTCTAAAGCAAGCTGATGCGCATTCGTCCGGTTTCCGACAATTAATAAATTGCCCGCGCCTGTATAGCGCATCATCGCCTCAAGCTTCATCGCGCCAATGACAAATTTATTCAGTGTTTTATGAAGGCCTGCCCTTCCGCCCAGCACCTGGCCTTCCACCACGTTGACCACTTCGGCAAAGGTCAGTTTCTCAATATTCTCTTTTTTCTTCCGTTCAATCCGGATTGTGCCTACACGCTCAATCGTGCTTACAAACCCTTTGTTCTCCGCTTCTTTTATGGCGCGGTACGCTGTCCCTTCGCTCACATTCATTTCTTTTGCAATCTGCCGGACCGAAATTTTTTCGCCGACACCCAGCGTATCAATATATTTTATAATTTGCTCATGCTTTGTCGCCAAGCTTTTCACCCTTTGTGTGCACATATTTCCAATATTTATTATAAGCCTGGCAGGGCCGCAGTTTCAACGAAGGTTGTAAATTTGTAAGAAATTACAAATATAACAGGAGTCCATTCTGCCTTAGTTCGGGTAAGCAGCTTCAAGCAGACGGCGGGAATGAGCCTACTCCATGCAAACTTTTAGTAAAAGCAAAAGGCAGAATTCCAAAATAGGAAGTTCTGCCTCTGTATGAGTTTAAAATGTCAATTTATCACCGGCATGAAGGATTTGTCCAATGCCCTCCGGAAGCAATGAAACAAAATACTCCGGATTCTGTTCAATGACCGGGAAGGTGTTGTAGTGGACCGGGACCACTTTTTTTGCTTTCAGCCACTCAGCGGCTGCTGCAGCATCCTCCGGCCCCATTGTAAAGTTATCACCGATAGGCAGGAAAGCCGCATCGATCGTGTGGCGTTCGCCGTACATTTTCATATCTGAAAAGAGACCGGTATCTCCTGCATGATAAATGGTTTTGCTGTCCGCTGTAAATAGAATTCCTGCAGGCATCCCTGTATAAACGATCGTTCCATCTTCTTCCTCAAAGCTGGAACCATGGAAGGCCTGAGTCAGCTTAACGGTGCCAAAATCAAATTTGTGAGAACCGCCGATATGCATAGGGTGTACTTTTAACCCCTTCGCCCCTAAATAATTGGCAAGCTCAAACGGGGCCACAACCAGTGCGTCATGCTCCTTCGCAAGCTGGACGGTGTCCCCAACGTGATCACCATGTCCATGTGTCAGTAAAATAACATCAAGCTTAACATCTTCTGCTTTTAAATCACACTGTTCATTTCCAGTGATGAACGGATCAATAAAAATTGTTTTTCCATTTGCATGAATCTCAACTACAGAATGTCCATGATACGTTATTTCCACAATAAGCACCCCGCTGTCATAGTTTTTCTCACCAAAATAGAAGCACAACCCATTTTGGCGAGCTCTTCCTATAGACTGTTATAGCACATTTAGCAGAAATGCAAACATTCAGGAAATTGTTTTTTCAATCCTTCCCTGCAATCGATGTTTATTTAATAAAATCATCAGCAGACTTGTAAGGGTATTTTCCTTCTAGTGCTATTACCTTACTGGCAACATATCCCCCGCACGTATTCAATCCCATTTTCAATGATTCATTTTCTTTTAGAGCACGCTTCCAGCCTTTGCAGGCGATCTGAATGGCATATGGGTACACAGCATTTGCAAGGGCAAGAGCCGATGTTCTCGGAACAGCTCCCGGCATGTTCGCAACGGCATAGTGAAGCACACCATGTCTTACATATACCGGATTTTCGTGAGTGGTGACAAGGTCACCCGTTTCTACAATTCCTCCCTGATCAATCGCGATGTCCACGATTACCGATCCGTTCTCCATTTCCTTCACCAATTCCCTTTTAATCAGTTTTGGAGCCCTGGCTCCCGGGATCAGCACTGCTCCGATCACAAGGTCGGCCCACCGGACCGATTCTGCAATGGAATAAGGATCCGACAGATAAGTCATCACCCTGTCACCGAACAAATCTTCCAGATACCGAAGCCTGGAGGCGTTTGTATCTAAAATCCTCACTTCCGCCCCCAGCCCGGCTGCAATTTTAGCAGCATTGGTTCCGGCTGTTCCCCCGCCGATAATGGTCACTCTTCCGCGCTGAATCCCCGGAACTCCTGATAGCAGAATGCCTTTTCCGCCTTTATGTTTTTCCAGAAATTCCGCACCAATCTGAGCCGCCATTCTTCCGGCCACCTCACTCATGGGAGTAAGCAGCGGAAGGGTTCCATCCTGCAGCTGGACGGTTTCATAAGCAATCGCTGTAACCTTACCCTGTATTAGCGCCTCTGTCAGCTTTGGTTCAGCTGCGAGGTGAAGAAAAGTAAATAAAAGCAAGCCTTCCCGGAAAAATGGATACTCAGAGGGGACCGGTTCTTTTACTTTTATCACAAGATCAGAAAGCCAAGCATCTTCTGGTTTCTGAACAATAATCGCTCCCGCTTCCATATAGTTCCGGTCAGAAAAGCCCGCCCCTGCTCCGGCGCCTGTTTCTACGGCCACATGATGGCCCTTCTCCACCATTCCGTAAACTCCTGCCGGTGTGACCGCCACTCTGTTTTCATTATTTTTGATTTCCTTTGGTATACCGATTTTCATTTTCTCTTCCCCTCCTTAATTGGGAGTGCGAATCAAAAAGTCAAACTTACACCGTGCTTTTGCACAGGCATAACAGGCCTTTCCAATACATCCCTTCCCTCATTTTCATTTGCTCAGCTAGCACTTTTATTTATAATATGAACAGATTCTCTGTTTGGAAAAGCTGAACAAAAAAAGGGCGAAGCGAAAAAAAAGAACGGACTCCATGTATTCATGGAGCCCGCTTTACTGCTGCTCTTGTTTCCTTCTAAGGACATCTGCCCCTCCATTCGCGTCAATGATCGCACCAGTGATAAAGTCTGATTTTTCATCGCAAAGGAAGGCAATGATTCGCGCTATGTCCTCTCCTGTACCGGAGCGTCCAATAGGGGTTTTCGGATCGTGCCATGCACGGGCATGTTCGATATCGGATTCTTTCATTTCTCCTATAATATTTCCCGGGGAAACCATATTTGCTGTAATGCCATTTTCGGCTTCTTCATAGGCGATGGACTTCGTTAAGGATACGAGACCTGCTTTGGCAGCACTGAAGGCAGAGCGGTGCAGCCATCCAGGGGCATTGCCTGCGTCCTGGAATCCGTACGTAATCAGCCGCCCGAATTTTTGGCGGCGCATAACCGGTACAGCTTTTCTGAACAAATGAAAGACGGCACTCAAATTCCCCTCAATCATGCTGTACCATTCGTCGTCCGTATAATCTGCAAGTTTCTTTCGCTCAAAAATATAGGGACCGGCATTATTGATCAGGCAGTCAATCCTGCCGAAAGAGGAAACGGAATCGTCAATAATCGAGTCGAGATCTCCTTTTCTTGTCACATCTCCCTGGAGAAGAAGCAGCCTTCCGGAGAGATGCTGAAACTCTTTTTCAAGTGCTTGTGCTGCCTTTGTGTCGCTTCTGTAGGTTGCGGTGACTGAGTACCCTTCACGCAGAAAAGCTTCAGTTACTTTTTTCCCGAGCCCCTTTGTTCCGGCTGTAATGATGGCATGCTTCATCGATTATGCTCCTTTCGAGCAGGTAATTGTAGTAGATGTATTGTATGGAAGGATCTTACCTGTAATAATATAGACGGTTATGAATTTTCAGGAAGCAGGTTGATGAATATGATTCCGGCAGACCAAAAACCGTTCAGCAGGCTTGAGCGCATTGGACTTGATGCGGTTCCTCCCGAGTTAAGAACAACGGGCTGGATTGAATACTTTATTATTCAGTTTACCTTTTCGTTTAATGCAGGCAATGTATTGCTGCCTGCATTAGCTGTTATGGAAGGAGGCTTAACCTTTTCCCAGGCGCTGATAAGCTGTATGTCTGGTGCATTTTTTGCTTTTTTGCTCGTCTCCTGCCTGTCTCTTCCCGGTTCTGTAAGCGGACTCCCGGCTCAATACGCCATCCGGAGTATGCTTGGCAGCCGGCTTGGCCAGTATGGCGCATCACCCATTCGCTCAGTAATTTCCCTTTATTGGTTTTCCGTACAAACGATAGGGGGAACGTGGATGCTTTTGGAAGGTCTAAGCCGGTTTGGGATAAACGGCATTCCCTTCCCCCTGCTAGCTGTGTTGCTTGGGGCGGTTATGATTGGGATTACGGTTGTCGGTTTTCACGCAGTTAAAAAAGCCACCATCTATTTTCTTCCTGTTTTGCTTGCAGGAGAAGCAGCCATTCTCTATTTATACTTTACTATAAATCCGGCTCAAGCTGCATCTGGAAGTGCTCAGCAATCCAGCGGAAGCGCTGGAGCCATGCTGATTTTTGCCGGCCTGGTTTTCGTTCAGTATGTGGCCGGGGTCAGCGCGTCTGCGGATATGACCCGGTATGCCAAATCACCGAAGCACGGTTTCTGGGGTATGTTTGCGGGGAATTTCGCCGGTTTTTCCGTAACGGCTTTTTTGGGAATCTTCAGTGCGGCTGCTTTCGGTGAAATCAATCCGTTTTTGTCCGCCTCAAAACTAACGGACTCTTATTTGCTGATTGCCCTTCTTCTTGCTGCTTCGATCCTGTCTCTCATTTCCATCAACTTAAGCAATGCTTATACCGGCAGCTTCAGCCTGCTTAATACATTCCCCTCGCTCGGCAGAATTCGGAGCGCCATCCTTTTTGGCATTGCAGGTGCAGCCCTTAGTACGATGCCTTCAATCGTGACAGAAGCGAAGGAATGGATCACGCTGCTTGGGGGCTTCGTTATACCGCTTTCGGCCGTCATTTCGGCGGATTTTTTACTAATTAAGAGAGCTGTCATTCCAGAAGCCGACCTGATAATGATGAAAAAAATAAACAAAGACGCCATTTGGGCACTATTATTCGGAATCTTAGTCTATTGGCTTATGCCGCAAGAAGCTGTTCCGGGGTTCATCAGTTTTGCTTTAACAGGTATTTTGTATGTGGGAATAGTCAAAACCAAACGGTTCTTAAGATAGGCGTCCCTGAGGCTCTTGGGGGCATTTGTAACTGGTTAGCAAAGCGGGGACCTTTTAGTTTTTGTCCGGCACGTGCGATTGGCCTCCAGTCAACTGCCGGTGGAAGCTGTTTGGGAGCCCTGATCACCCGATGTCCAGCTGCTATTCTATGTTATTTCAGGAAAAGATTCGGCCGGTTCACTTCGTCAATTCATCGTTTTTCCTGAAACCGCCTGCCCGGGTACTTCCGCCAGGCAGACATTAAAAAGCCGGCATCCAATGATGATGCCGGCTTTGCTTTAGATTTCATCCGCTTTTTCCGCTTGATCCTCTGTGAAGCTTTCATCAAAGTTCTGCTCCACTACACCGCTCTCATAAGCGTTTTTAATTTGCTGGGAGGTTTCTTCCTCAGCTGCAGAATCATATTGAATGGATGCGTGATTCGGTTCTTGTTTTTTCACAGGACAGGCCTCCTTCCGCCATATTGGGTTCCTGTCCTAGTGTTTGGTTTATTTCCCTTGACCTTGCAAGGAAAGTTCTTCCTTTTGGAGCTTTACTTCCGCTTTTTTCAAGCCCTCTTTTACCATTTCAAAGCCGGTTCCGCCCTCGCTTAACCGTTTTGCTACCGCCTCATACGGATCGATCGCCCGGTACAGATCTTCGCTAAAGAGAGAGGAGGCAGCTTTGTACTCTTTCAATGACAAATCCTTTAAAAAGCAGCCTTTTTGGATGCATTGAAAAACGAGCTTTCCCGTAACCTCGTGAGCTTCCCTGAAAGGCATGCCTTTCTTTGCCAGATAGTCTGCAAGCTCCGTAGCATTTGAAAAATCCTGGTTTACCGCCTGGCCCATGCGGTCTTTTTTAACTGTCATAGTGGAGATCATTCCTGAAAAAATTTTCAGGCTTCCTTCCACTGTTCTGACTGTATCAAACATGCCTTCTTTGTCTTCCTGCAAGTCCTTATTGTAGGCAAGGGGCAGTCCTTTCATAACGGTTAGGAGGGAAAAAAGATTCCCGTATACACGGCCGGTCTTTCCGCGTATCAGCTCTGCCATATCCGGATTTTTCTTCTGCGGCATCATCGAGCTTCCGGTTGCGTAGGCATCATCCAGCTCAACAAACTGGAATTCCTGTGAGCACCATAAAATGATTTCCTCGCAGAGTCTTGAAAGATGCATCATAAGAATGGAGCTGCCGTTTAAGAATTCAAGGATAAAATCCCTGTCACTGACCGCATCAAGGCTGTTCTCATAGATGCCTTCAAAGCCGAGCATATCCGCGGTATAAGAGCGGTCTATAGGAAAGGTGGTTCCCGCCAGTGCACCTGCTCCAAGCGGAGACCGCCGAATTCTTTTCAACGAATCCCTGAAGCGTTCTTTATCTCTTTCCAGCATCCAAAAATAGGCGAGCAGGTGGTGGGCAAACGAAATTGGCTGCGCCCGCTGAAGATGAGTATAGCCCGGAAGAATGGTGTAAATATTCTCTTCCGCTTTTGTCATCAAAACTCGCTGTAAAGCCTCTATATATTGAATGATGGTTTGAACGTGCTCATCCAGATAAAGGTGCATATCCGTCGCGATTTGATCATTCCGGCTTCTGCCAGTATGAAGCTTTCCTCCGGCCGGACCAATCTCTTCAATCAGATGTTTTTCGAGATTTAAATGAATGTCCTCATATTTTGCAGAAAAGGCAAGCTCGTCTTTTTTTACTTTTTCCATAAGAGTATGGAGGCCATTCACAATAAGCTCTGTTTCCTGCTGGGTGAGGATTCCCGTCTTCCCCAGCATTTTTGCATGGGCTAAAGAGCCTTTTAAATCCTCCTCTGCCAGCTCCCGGTCAAAATCTATAGAGGCACCGAACTCATCTACCCATTCCTCCGGTGTTTTTTGAAATCTGCCGCCCCACAGTTTCGTCACGCTTTCACCTTCTTTTGGTTTTGAACGATGCTGCTGACCTTTGTAGGCAGTCCGTACAAGGAAATAAAGCCGACAGCAGCCTGATGATCAAAAGCATCTTCAGAAGTGTAAGTAGCCAGTTTTTCGTCATATAGCGAAAACTGTGATTTGCGTCCTTCTACAATGGCATGGCCTTTAAACAGCTTAACGCGGACCGTTCCGCTGACATGCTTCTGAGTCTCTTTTAAAAAAGCTTCCAGCGGAGCTTTAAGCGGAGAAAACCAGAGTCCGTTGTAGATGAGTTCTGTAAGTTTTTGCCCGATGAAAGGCTTAAAGTGAGCGACTTCTTTTACGAGTGTTAAATCTTCAAGCTCCTTATGTGCCTTAAGCAGTGTTACAGCACCCGGACACTCATAGATTTCTCTCGATTTAATTCCGACAAGACGATTCTCGACATGATCAATTCTTCCAACGCCATGTTTTCCCGCTAATTCATTCAAATGCAGAATCATATCAGAAAGAGAATAAACGATTCCGTTTACCGCTGTAGGCACCCCTTTTTCAAACGCAATTTCTATGACATCGGGCTGATCCGGTGTTTTTTCAAGCGGGGCTGTCAGATCATAGGCTTCCTCAGGCGGAGCAGCCCAAGGATCTTCCAGTACGCCGCATTCATTGCTTCTGCCCCATAAATTCTGGTCGATGGAATAAGGGCTGTTTAAGTTAACCGGAATTGGAATTCCGTGCTTTTGTGCATAATCAATTTCTTCTTCACGTGACCAGCTCCATTCGCGTACCGGCGCAATTACTTCCAGGTCTGGATTTAATGCTTTAATGGATACTTCAAAACGGACCTGATCATTTCCTTTTCCCGTGCAGCCATGGGCAACAGCTGAAGCTCCTTCTTTCTCAGCAACTTCCACAAGCTTTTTCGCTATGAGAGGGCGTGAAAGTGCCGATACTAACGGATATTTTTCTTCGTACATAGCATGGGCCTGCAGGGCAAGCAGTGCGTACTCCTCGGCAAACTCCTGCTTGGCGTCGATGACGTAAGATTCTGACGCACCAACTTCAAGTGCTTTGCTTTGGACGAACGCAAGGTCTTTTCCTTCCCCTACATCCAGACAGCACGCGACAACTTCAAACCCGCGATCTTGCAGCCATTTAATGGCAACAGAGGTATCAAGGCCTCCGGAATAGGCTAAAACAACTTTCTGGTTCATACGAATCTCCCTCTCTGAATAGGTGTGTATAAAAATACTATTGAATTAATAAAAATACATCTTAGAGAAGACTTTAACAAGAATTCTCCTGTTTTTCAACCCTTATTTCCAACCTTAAAATGGTTTTTTGGATGGGAGCGCATACATATTAGCCTTCAGAAAAGAAGAGTCTGCTGGAAGATCTAAACTTAGTACGGGAACTAAGCTGCATACCGGAGATGAACCATTATCCCCCCTTCAAATCGTTCAATGCTGAAAGCATTATATGCAGGCTCGCTTGACCTTTGTTCGTATGCTCTCCCTTCTCCATTTAGGACCTTCTCGCCTGAGCGAAAAAAAAAGCCCCCCGCAGGGAGCTTGGAATGGTTATTTTGTTAGGCGCTGTACATCACGCGCAATCATCACTTCTTCATTCGTTGGGATGATCATGACTTTAACCGGGGAATGCGGATAGCTGACGAAACGGTCATCGCCGAATGTGTCATTAAGCGCAGGATCCCAGTAGATCCCCATGAATTCAAGTCCGCGAAGAACACGGGCACGTACTTCAGCACTATTTTCTCCGATGCCTGCTGTGAAAATGATCGCATCTACACCGCTCATACGGGCAGCATAGGAACCGATGTATTTATGGATTCTGCTTGCAAACACTTCAAGAGCTGTTTCAGCCCGTTCATTTCCCTCTTTTGCTGCCGTTGTAATATCGCGAAGATCACTGGACAGACCTGAGACTCCAAGGAGGCCGCTTTTCTTATTCAGGATGTTCAGGACTTCATCAGCAGAAGACCCTGTTTTTTCCATTATAAATGGAATCAGAGCCGGGTCAATATTTCCTGAGCGGGTTCCCATTGCAACACCCGCAAGCGGTGTAAAGCCCATGGATGTATCGATGGATTTTCCGCCTTCGATGGCTGCAATGCTTGCCCCGTTTCCAAGATGGCAGGAAATCAGACGCAGCTGTTCAAGCGGACGTCCAAGCATTTCAGATGCACGTTCTGACACATACTTATGGGAGGTACCGTGGAAGCCGTATTTACGGATTCCGTAATTCTCATAGTATTCGTACGGAAGACTGTACAGGAAGGATTGCTCCGGCATCGACTGATGAAAGGCCGTATCAAATACCGCAACAGCAGGTACGTTTGGCAAAACCTCATGGAATGCTTTAATTCCTACTACGTTTGCAGGATTGTGAAGGGGAGCCAGGTCGGACAGCTCTTCGATTTGTGCAAGTGTCTCTTCTGTAATCAGAGCGGAATCGCTGAATTTCTCTCCGCCGTGTACGACCCGGTGGCCGATTCCTTCAATCTCAGAAAGCGATTCAATAATCCCAAGATCCGTGAGCTTGGATAAAAGAATTTTAACCGCTACGGCATGATCTGGAATATTGGTTGTTTCTGTTTGTTTTTCACCATTAACAGAAATGGCAAAGGTCGCATTTTCAAGTCCGATACGCTCTACGAGACCTTTTGTTACCACATCTTCACTTGGCATATCAAACAGCTGGAATTTAAGTGAAGAGCTTCCAGCGTTAATCGCAATTATTTTAGCCATTGGTTACCGCTCCTTTGAGTAATTGTCCTGAACTTCCTTACGGACAATCTGTCTTTATCATTTGTAAATAAACCGAAAAATATCTGACTTTTCCATTTAAACATTGCCCGCTTCACATTGCAATATAAACCGGAATGTGCAATCGTTTACAACTAAAAGTCAATGTTTTCGGATTTTTCCTGACATTTATGCTTATAAAAGAAAACAGTTTGGCAGCAGCGCCAAACCGTTTTTCACTAAAATAATTTTGAAAAATTTGTGCTTAGTGTAGAAATGCTAAGGATTGTCATAACAATTACGATGAGGACTCCGAAAATCGTCAGCACAATCGGATGCCTGTAATCTCCCACGATGGTTTTCTTATAGGCTGCTATGAGCATCACAGCTAAAGTAACCGGAAGAATCAAACCGTTTAAGGCACCTGCAAGCAGCAGCAGCTGAACCGGATTTCCAAGTGCCACAAATACTGTGGTGGAAATAATGATAAATCCAATAATGGTTGCTTTCTGGTATTTATGTATAACCGGACTGAAGGTTTGAATAAAGGAAACCGATGTATAAGCTGCTCCAATGACGGACGTAATGGCGGCTGCGAGGAGCACCACACCGAAGAACTTATATCCCATTTCCCCTGCTGCATGCCTGAATACGGAGGCAGGCGGATTCGCTTTATCTATAGCCAATCCTTGAGCAACGATGCCAAGAGATGCAAGGAATAGGAAGATTCTCATCAATGAAGCCACTGCGATTCCAGTGACAGCACTTTGGTTAACCTGAGGAAGCGCCTGACGCCCTTTAATTCCCGCATCCAAAAGACGATGGCCTCCTGCAAATGTAATGTACCCGCCAACCGTGCCTCCAACAAGCGTCACAATTGCAATAAAGTAATCTTTATCTGTGTCAGGCATAAAGGTTTTTGCCACAGCTTCGCCAAGGGGCGGCTGGCTTGAAAATGCCACATAGATTGTCAGCAAAATCATCAGAAAGCCCAAAATTTGCGCAAATTTATCCATAAGCTTGCCGGCTTCTTTAAATACAAAAACCGTAATGGCAATAGAAGCTGCAATGATTGCTCCCATCTCCTGATTAATCCCGAATAAAACGTTAAAACCAAGCCCCGCACCGCCAATATTTCCAATATTAAAAGCGAGGCCTCCAAAAACAATTAATATAGCGACCAGCACTCCCAATCCGGGAAAGACCATATTCGCAATATCCTGAGCTCTTTTCTCTGAAACAGCAATAATTCGCCAAACATTGAGCTGTACTCCAATATCCAGAATAATCGTAATCAAAATAACAAATCCGAATGAAGCGGCTAACGTTTCTGTATAAAAAGTAGTCTGGGTCAAGAACCCTGGACCGATGGCGGATGTTGCCATTAAAAACGCGGCCCCTAGAAGTACGCTTAAGCGGCTTTCCTTCATACGTTTTCCCTCCTAATCCATTCTGCTGATTATAGCCAGTATATTTATCCCGAACTCCCTTTCCCTTATTAAAAGGCCTGCAGGATAATCCCGGACTGCTCCAATTCGTTTCTTATTGCTGCTGCAAATGAAAGCGCATGGATCCCATCACCGTGTATACAGACAGTATCTGCAGTTATTTGAAATTCTTCCCCTTCTGCGCTGACCGCTTTTTGATCAATGATCATCTTTTTTACCTGTTCGATGGCTGTCTGATCATCCTCAATTAAAGCATTAGGGTGTGTTCTTGGTGTGAGTGCACCGGATTTCTGATAGGTCCTGTCTGCAAAGACTTCGCTAGCCGTTACTAAGCCGGCCTTCTTCCCTTCTTTTATCAGCTCGCTTCCGGAAAGTCCATATAATACAAGAGATGCGTCATACTTATGTACCGCTTTTGAGATGGCACCTGCTAATGCTGTATCCGATGCTGCCATATTGTAGAGAGCTCCATGGGGCTTAACGTGATGGAGTTTTCCGCCCTCTGAGCGGACAAAGGCATCCAATGAACCGATTTGATAAAGCACTATATCATAGGCTTCTTCAGGTGAGATCGCCATTGACCTTCTTCCAAAACCCTGAAGGTCCTGCAGTCCCGGATGAGCACCGATTGCCTTTCCATTTGTAAGAGCGAGCTGAACCGTTTTTCTCATAACGGATGGATCCCCGGCATGAAATCCGCACGCAATGTTAACGGATGTGACAAGGGGCAGAATATCGGCATCATTCCCGATGGAATAGGATCCGAAGCTTTCCCCTAAATCACAGTTTAAATCAACCTTCATGCTAAAGAACCCCCTTTTTATGCTTATCCTTTACCATTAATCGGATAAAATCAATTTCCTTTTCCCTTTGGATATAAAGTTTTTGAGCTTCAGTCAGATTTGTTTTTACAAACTTTATTTTCTCGCCAGGCTTCAGCTGCGCAAGCATAGGGAGATCGTCTGAGATAACCTGGCCGATTTTAGGGTAGCCTCCTGTCGTTTGGTGATCTGCCATTAATATGATTGGCTGACCTCCGGACGGAACTTGAATCGTCCCGAACCCGACCGCTTCGGAGAGTAATTCTCTTTGTTCTTTCAGTCTTAAGGAAGGCCCTTCAATACGATAGCCCATCCTGTCAGACTGGCTCGTAATTGAAAATTCGTTCTCTTCAAATCCTGTCTTGGAGTCTTCAGTGAACCAATCATATTCTCTGCCCTCTATGTACCGGAATATTTTTCCTCTTCCGCTGTAATAAGGCTTTATGTACCAGCCTGCAGGAATTGCTTTTGCATCTGAGCCATCAAGAATGATGCTCTCAATTTGTTTTGATTGATTTATTGCCAGCTCGTCATTCTCTTTAAGCGCTCTCCCGCCAACTCCTCCGATCCCTGCTTTCAAGTAGGTGGACCGGCTGCCAAGCTCCGGGTTAATCTTGAATCCCCCGGCTGCTGCCATATAGGTTCTGCAGCCCGAAACAGGTGCTCCAAACTCAAGTTTAGCTCCAGCTTTAACATAGACAGGCCTCCAAAGCGGAATGGACTGACCGCTTATTTTAGGAGAAAGATTGCCTCCCGTCAACGCTATGATTGCATCTTCGGTAAATTCAATAGTGGGACCGAGCAAAGTCATTTCGATTGTCGCTTCATCATCGGGATTCCCCGTTAAAATATTAGCCATTCTGTGGGCGTATAAATCCATTGCCCCGCTTTTTATAATGCCGTACTTCTGAAAGCCGTATCTGCCTTGGTCCTGTATGGTGCTCAGCAGACCGGATTGGAGAATTTTTAAACTCATTTTACGACTCCTTTAGTCGGAAATATTCATCTTTGCTGATTGGATAAAATTCAACTGTGTCTCCAGCCTGCAGTAAGACAGGGGGGTTTTTAGCCGGATCGAACAAAGGCACCGGGGTCCTTCCGATAATTTGCCACCCTCCGGGAGTTTCAAGTGGATAAATACCTGTCTGTGTCCCCGCAATCCCCACCGATCCTGCCGGAATTTTCCCTCTCGGCTTTTCCTTCCTCGGTGCTGCAATTTTCTCATCCATGCCTCCCAAGTAGGGAAATCCAGGTGAAAACCCAATCATATATACCGGATATGTACCCTGTGAATGCAAGGAAATGACCTCTTCTTTGCTGATGCGGTTGTAATTAGCTACCCACTCCAGATCCAGTCCGAATTCTTCATCATAGCAGACTGGAACTTTTACGGTTCGGGAGCCGGCAGACTCGGTCTGTTTGTTCCTGAGGGTGAAAAGAAGCTCCTCCATTTTCTTCTGAATGAAGATATGGGATTCTTCCGGGTTATTTTTAAAATACAGAAGATCAAAAATTATGGTTACGTTCGTAAAAGCAGGTATGTATTCGATCAGCCAAGGATAGTTCTGCTGATCGAGCAGATCTGTAAACTGCCTGATTGCAAGGCGTATATCACCGCTGATTTCCTTTCCCAGTTCAACCAGCATTGCCCGCTCACTGACTGGAAAAAAAGCTGCATGTGTCATTGCGCTCCCCCTTCTGCCTAATGGTCTTATTGTACAGAACCCATTTTTTTTGCACAAATCAATATTTGACAAATCATATGGTGCTGTTTGTATTTTTTCACAGCCCAGCGCATTCATGCAAAATGACCACGCATCTATTAGTTTGATGCAAAGGTCAAATCCTACCTTAAAATAACACAAAATAAAGCTGCCTGATATCATCCTTTTCGTTCAGCATTCTGATGGAAGGCCAGCACCGGAGAGCTCATACTTTCTGCTTACGGGATGAGTGACTCTGTTAAAAAGAGGATTATGGAACCGTCTATTGACAGTTCATGAAGGTTTCTGCCTTTAGAACCAGCCATATGATCCTGGTTCTAAAAAGGTTCATGTCATCCTATTCTTCAACTTAAAAAAGAGCTGACCCGAAAGGATCACGTCAGCTCCTTTTTGGGCCAGCTCTGCTGATTCCATGCAGCATAGTTAATGGATTAGGGACATAGCGTGATCATGCCAAATTCCCCTTAGTTAGCGGCTGCTGCTGAACCATTCATTTATTTTCTTCATCATGGACTGCATTCCATCAAAATTTGAAAATTTCGGCAGATCTGCGAGAAGCGCCTGCTTAGGAGGCTCGGCTCCCTCTCCCTTTTTCTGGAGAATAAATACACTTTTCGCATGCTGCTCCCCTTTAAACATCGACAGTGGCAGTTGAAGCAGACCCTGGATATAGGCTTCTTCTTTAATAAACGCATTCAGCTTTGGCGCCTCTTTCGAACTGAAAAGCTGATTCGGAATGATAAAGAATAAAAATCCTCCAGGTTTTGTATAATTCATGCTTTGCTCTATAAAAAGGTGATGCGCATAAGAATGGCCTTCATCCGCTTTTAATGCGTAGGATAAAGCTCCTTCATCATTCGGGTAGTACCCAACCGGCAAATCGCAAATAACCGCATCTGCAGGATCTGCAAACAGATTTTGGAGGCTGTCCTGATTAAAGAACTGAACCGGATGTTTCTGCAAATTGGCTGAAATATAGGAAAGCTGCAGCAGCAAATCATCAATATCCACTCCAGAGCTTTCTACTTGATGAT
Organism: Metabacillus sp. 113a; assembly: GCF_050107635.1. Taxonomy (NCBI): domain Bacteria; kingdom Bacillati; phylum Bacillota; class Bacilli; order Caryophanales; family Bacillaceae; genus Metabacillus; species Metabacillus sp. 113a. Next base: position 201,325 of record NZ_JBNILJ010000003.1, read on the forward strand.
CTTTCAGCTGATTGAGCACGGCTGTTAACAGGTTTCCTGTTCCCACAGCCGGATCCAGAAGAGAAAAAGAAGACTTTTCACTCATAAAGCGCTGAACCAGATACCCGACAAAAAGCCCGACCGAATCAGGAGTCATCTGATGATTAGGATGTGCACCCTCTTTAAGGCCCTTTAATACGCATAGCTGAAATGCTTTTCTGATCTCTTCTTTTGTATATGTATCAAGCTGGATGCCAGCATAGATTTTCCTTAATTTTTTGGCTGCAATCTCACTCAGTTCATCCTGCAGCACGTCTCCATGAAATATGTTCTCTCCCGTTTCGGCGACAGCTTCTACATAGGAAAGATCCAGTTCCTCAGCCAGCTGCTCAGAAGATTCATTAAGTGCCGTAAACAGCTTTTCCATATTTGATACGGTTTCCATTCGTTTTTCCTCCTAGCGCATACTTCTTATCATTTTAGATATTCAGGACATGAAAGACAAGACTTATGCCCAAAAAATTCGTTCGGCCAAAAAACCGGAGGAAAAATTTTATTAACACTTAAAAAGATCAGTTTCCATTAATACATTGTTAACCGTTCTAAATATACATCTACCTGTATTAACAAAGAAAACCCCGAATAACGGGGCTTTCTTTCATAAGCCCATTATCCGGGGTACCGTCTGTTACAAACCATGATCACTCTGCGGATTTAGCTGCTTCAATCGCTGCTTCATAATCAGGGTGATTCGTAGCTTCTCCAACATATTCTGCATAAACCACTTCATCCCTGCTGTTAACGACAAAAACAGCCCGTGCAAGCAATCGAAGTTCCTTTATAGCTACTCCGTATGCTTCTCCAAAGGATAGATCACGATGGTCGGACAGGGTGATCACATTCTCCAGTCCATTCGCGGCACACCAGCGCTTTTGAGCAAATGGAAGGTCACAGCTGATCGTAAGCACGACTGCCCCATCAATTCCGGAACCTTCTTCATTAAATTTTTTCGTTTGAGCATCACAAACTCCTGTATCAATAGAGGGGACGACCGATATGAGGCGCACTTTACCTTTTGTATCCTCAAGCGTTACTTCTGACAGATCATTCGCTACTACGCGGAAATCGGGAGCCTTGTCGCCTTTTTTCAATTCTGCTGCTGGAAGGGTGACCGGATTGCCTTTAAACGTAATTGTTGCCATTTTCATTCCTCCTCTAATTCTATGTATAGGTTTATGATAGCCGGTTAAAATGATCATTGCAAACATTAGCCATTAACATTACTGAATTTTACAAAAACAAACCCATCAGCAGTGGATTACTATTTTTTAAATACGGAAACGCTGCAGCTTTAATGTACATAAAAAACCCGCATTGCCATGCGGGTTTTCCATGCTTCGATCAAAAGTCAATGTCATCTCTCATTGAGGATTGCTGATTTTTATGTCCAGACTCATTTTTCTTGAACATCTTTTGAATTTTCTCCATTGTTTGTGGAGCTGAATCAAGAATCTTCTCGTATAGATGGGTGCTTTCGTCAAGGTGAAGCATTTTGATTCCATTATGCCCGACAATTAAGAAAGCAATCGGGGTTATGGAGACGCCGCCTCCGCTTCCTCCGCCAAACGGCATGCGGTTACGCGAGCCTGTACCGCCTCCGTGCGATGCCTGCGGCTGTGAAAAGGAGTGCTCTTCTCCCGATTGCTGGCCAAATTCGCTTCCTCCTGCCGCAAAACCGAACCCTACTTTAGAAACGGTTAAAATAACACTTCCATCAGGTGTTTCAACCGGATCTCCAATAATTGTATTGACATCAACCATTTGTTTCAGACTCTCCATTGCAGTTTGCATGAGTCCCTGAATAGGATGTTCGCTCATTAATGATGCCCCCTATGCACTTTTATTTTGCTGCCCAAACAGTTTCGATAAAGGTTTATTGGTAAAGTGCGTCTTACCGCCTTTCCAATATTTAACGAAACGCAATCCTCCGATAATAGCATGTCCGAGCCTGAACCGGAACATACATACAACCATCGTATCAAGGCATAAACCTTGAAAAACAGGTACAACAGACAGTACAGGAGACGTATTGAGCTTCATAAAATTTTCTGCTGCACCGCACACCAGCCCTTTTAACGTCCAAACCATCCCTGCAGCCGATCCAGTCGAAGCCGCATCACCTGTTCCGAACCTTGAATGCCATTCCAGGGTGGTGATTTCGATATGCTTTAGAAATTTAGTAATGATTGAATGAAGCCCAATAATGTGCTCCGTCAGTTCCTTAAAATCCTTGAGACCTGCTTTCACATCATTTTCCGTTATCTTTTCCTCTTTAGCCTTACCGCTGTTTTCATCTTTTCCGGTACTTTTTTCTTTTACCGCATCGACACTCAAATCACTGACATTGAACTTGATCACAGGTATTTTGTATGTATAACGAAGAACTCCAAACCAGGCCCTGAACGAAATTTTCAGCTCATCGTTCCTTGCTATCCGGCGGTACTCAAATGTTATGGACAGCCTGGTAAATAACAAGAGTACAAAGATTGCAGACAAAAGCATCAGCATCCCGTAAAGCCAAGACATATCATACCGCCCCTTTCAGCATTCCATTATCGCCTAATTTCCGTTCCTGTAAACAAGTCAAAAAAAAACTGCTTCCCGTGAAGGAAGCAGCAATCGAATTACTTATTTCGATAGATATTTTCGTGAATGACAGATGTATCGGCAAATAAATCATGCAGTGCTTGTTTTTTTGGCGTAAAGCCCGCAACTAAATACCCAAGCCAAATGGTCTTGCTGATGTATCGCCCAACCAGCTCTCTAAATAGAATGGTTCCCCATGAGAGAGGCTTTTCTTCTTTAAAAGAGACCACACGGATACCAAAAATCATTTTCCCAAGCGTCTGGCTGAAAAATTTCGTCATCAGCACAAAGTAGGCGAAGAACACGAGAAGCTCCAACAGGGGCTGGGGAGAAAACATGGTCCTTCCCCCATCCGTACCTGTGAAAACGAAAATCGGATTAATTAAAATTGCGTTGATTCCGGCTACTGCCGCGAGATCTGTCAAATAGGCCCATAGACGAATCCAAAACCCTCCATATACCGGTTCTGCCCGTACAGATTCAGAAGGCTGGACAGAGGGGCGGGCTGCCGTATCATCGAACGTTGTGTCCACTAAAGCTTCCTCCCTTTTATTCTGAATACATGTACATTAAACGGCTGTTGGCCGGCTTGGAGAACAGTTCATACAGTCCAAGCATTTCATACTCGTCGCTGAATACTTTTTTAGCACCCAATGATAAAAGTGCGTCAAATCCTGTGCTCTGTTTGTATTCAAAAACTTGTGCACCTGCCAGCTTGTGTTCTTTTTTAAGAGCTGCGATGGTTTCATCCATATATCCGAGTTCATCAACCAGGTTGTTTTCTTTCGCCTGGCGCCCGTCATAAATGCGTCCGTCGGCAATTTTCTCTACTTCCTGCCTGCTCATTCCGCGGCCGTTCGCAATCACGTCAACAAAGCCTCCATAAGCATTATCCACCATTCCCTGAAGAATCGCGCGTTCTTCGTCCGTCATTTCACGGGATGGGGACATAATGTCTTTATAAGGACCGCTTTTGATTGTTTCAAACTTTACACCGTAATCCTTAGCCAGCTCGCTGTAATTGACCCCCTGCATGATCACGCCAAGTGATCCGGTCAGTGTATCTGGCGCGGCAAAGATTTTATCGGCAGCGGTAGCAATGTAGTAGCCTCCTGAAGCAGCTGTTGTACCCATTGAAACATATACCGGTTTTTTCGTTTTTTCCTTTAACGTCATAATATGCTTATGTATTTCCGCACTTTCGACTACTCCGCCACCGGGTGAATTAACATTTAAAATTACCCCTTTAACTGAGTCGTCATTTTGAACGGCTTCAATTTTTTTTAGAAATTCACTATGATTGTATCCGGAGCTTTGGAAGAAAGAGGATGCTTCACCTGTATCCTGAATGACCCCATTAACTTCCAATACAGCAATCCGTTTCTCAGCTGATCCATCTGCCAGAACCTCTTCTGAGAATTCAGATTCATTTTCCGAAAATACATCAAGTGCTGTGCTTTGAATTGCTGTGATCGTGCTGAATATAGCAGAAACAAAAACCAGAACAAGGGCAATCCCAAGTGCTGCCCACCTTTTGCCATTCATTTCATATCCTCCTTGATTTAGGGCTTCGCTGCAACTGTCCGATGCTTACCGCTTCCCGCCCGCTTTAGGGAAACGGCACGACCCGCTGTCCTGCATTCTGCTTCCATTAACATCGGGTGAAGTCATAACCAAGCCTTATTTAAACGATGTACTTTGAATTTATTATCCCCGAAAAAGCAGGCATTCCTGAAAGGATAAATGGTAAAATAAACAACATAACACATTGTATCACAATTTTATCCGCTAAGGATATCATTTCCATTTTGAAGGAGGATGTACGATGACAAATCGCCGCAATGTATTTTTTTATTATCGAAACACAGCCCAGCTTGAGGAAAAAGTAAATTCACTGACCGGTCTTGCTGAACAATACGGATTTACAATCGTACCTCATTTCGAAGAGGCAAACATTATTGTCAGTCTCGGAGGAGACGGCACATTCCTTCAAGCAGTGAGAAAAACGAATTTCAGAGATGATTGTCTTTACGTAGGAATCAGCACGAAAGGTTCTGCAAGCATCTACTGCGATTTTGTGCTGGATGATACAGAAAAGATTATTGAAGCCATTACGACAGAACAGATTGAGGTCCGGAAATATCCGGTCATTGATGTGAAAATAGATGAAGCGGCATCTTTTAAATGTTTAAATGAGTGTACAGTCCGGTCAGGAATTATTAAGACCTTCGTAATTGATGTCCATGTTGATGATCTCCATTTTGAAACCTTCCGTGGAGACGGCATGATTATCTCAACCCCTACAGGCAGTACAGCCTACAGCAAATCAGTAAACGGAGCGGTCATCGACCCCCTGCTCCCATGTTTTCAAGTAAGTGAGCTTGCTTCTTTAAACAACAACCGCTACCGTACACTCGGCTCTTCCTTTGTATTAAGCGGCAGCAGAAAACTGACGCTCGAGATTGCCCAGGATGGAAACGACTACCCTGTAATCGGGGTTGACAATGAAGCGCTAGGCATTCGCAATGTTAAGCAGATTGAAATTACCTTAAGCCCGTCCATCATCAAAACAGTTAAACTGAAGGACAACTCTTTTTGGGAAAAAGTAAAGCGCAGTTTTTTATAAACCGGCTCTAAGCATTTATAGCGGAAAGAAAATGCTCCTGATTAGCACGTTTTCTTTCCGCTTTCAAATTTGAACAGAAATTATAGAAGCTGAAATACCACCTTCCCTTCCGCAACCGTCATCACTACCTTCGTATCCAGCAGCTGATCCGGGTCTTCCAATGAGAATGGATTTCGAGCAAGAATGGTGAAGTCTGCATCATACCCAGGAAGAATCTTCCCTCTTTCATGCTCTCTATGAATTGCATAAGCGCTTCCTTCTGTATACAGTTTGATAGCCTCAAACATCGTGAGTGCTTCACTCATAAAATATCCGGGTTCAGATGGAGTATGAATGCTTTTTCTCGTAACTGCTGCATGAATGCCAAGCAATGGGTCTACTGGCTCAATGGGAGCATCGGACCCTCCCGCGCATCGTATGCCCTTGTCAATCAGTGTTTTCCAGGCAAACGAGTAAGCAAGCCGGTCAGCCCCGAGCTTTTCAATAATCCATGGGAAGTCACTCGCCGTAAATCCAGGCTGGATGTCGAGTATTACCGGCAATTTTTGAAGCCGCTCAATTAAATCAGGCCGGAGAATCTGAGCATGAATAAAACGGTCTCTTTGGCCCACTTTTGCAGGAGGATTTTCTTCGGCAGCAATTAGAGCCATTTCACATGCCTGATCACCGATGACATGAATGGCAACTTCTCTTCCGAAGCTTCGTGCCTTTTTGAAATATTCGTTTAACTCCTCCTGTGAATGAACAGCTACACCGTAAGTATCCGGGTCATCTAAATAAGGTTCACTTAAAAGGGCTGTTTTCCCTCCCAGAGAGCCGTCTGCAAAGACTTTCATAGCCCCATATTCGACGAGCCGGCTATTCTTTACAGGATTTTGTTCAAACTCATCTATGACGAGATGATGGATAAGCAAATGAGCTTTAAATGGCCGTTCATCAGTCAATACAGTTTGATAGGCCTCGATGGGGAGCTGAAGAGATCCATAATAAGATAGATCCTCTGAGTGTCCTCCCGTCAGACCTTTTTCAAAGCAATCTGCAACTGCTTTGCGCAAAGCTTTTTCCAAGTACTCTTTTGATACAGGTGGAATTGTATCAAAAAGAACAATGTCCTGTGCCCTGTCCATAAGCATTCCGTTAAGAGTACCGTCTTCATTTCTTCCGATGATTCCTCCGGGAGGAGCTATCGTATCTTCCTGAATACCCGCCAATTCCAGTGCTGCCGAGTTGGCGAGGATCGCGTGACGGCAGATTCGTTTGAGCACGATAGGGTGATGTTCAGAGAGTTCATCCAGTACCGTACGGTCAAACATTTTCCCCTCCTTCAGCTGATTCTCATTCCAGCCCTCCCCAATGATCCACTCGCCCGGCGGAGTTTCAGATATTTCCCTGTAAAGCGCTTCCTTAATTGCAGCATGGCTGTCCATGGAAGAAAAATCCAATCTCATGAGCTTTTCTCCATGCCCAATTAAATGCATATGACTATCAGTGAATCCAGGCAAAACCGTTTTTCCTTGAAGATTGATATCCTCTTTAATGGAAGAAGAAAATTTCATGCGAAGCTCCTTTTCCTCCCCTGCTGCAATAATTTTATTCCCCTCTGTAAATATGGCCTCAACTGTTTCGTTCTCGGCCGCCATTGTATACGTCTTCCCGCCATGCCAAAGTGTACCCATATCTTACCCTCCATTGCATAACTTTCTATTCAAATACCGAAATTCTAGCACATTCCAAAAACATAATTTAAACATGGAGAATGGGCTTTCCATTGTACCCATTCTGATTTTACTATAAGCTGCTCAGCAAACAGCTGGTCGGGCCGCGAACATCTTCCTCCCTTCACGTCGAGGACGGAACTGCTTTTAGTCGGCGGCAAATTCTCGGTTCACAAAGAAACCCCCAGCATACCGGGGGGTTCATTCCACTATTTTCTTAGCATATACACAACCGATTCTAAGCTAATCAGACACTTTGGCTGCTGAATTCTTTTTGCCTCAGTTCCACTCTTCTTATTTTCCCTGAGGCCGTTTTTGGCAAATCCTCTGTAAATTCTATTTTTCGGGGGTATTTGTAAGGCGCAGTCAGCTTCTTCACATGCTCCTGCAGCACTTTTACGAGTTCCGGATCCTGTTTATCTGCCCCCTCTTTCAAAACCACGTAGGCCTTAACAATGCAGCCCCTTATTTCATCCGGACTGGAGACGACTGCACATTCCCTTACTAAAGGGTGTTTAATAAGGGCATCCTCAACTTCAAAGGGGCCGATTGTATAGCCTGAACTGATGATGATATCATCAGAACGTCCCTCAAACCAGAAGTAACCGTCTTCATCCATTCTCGCACGATCTCCGGTGACATAATAATCTCCCCTGAATTGCATAGCTGTCCGCTCAGGATCTTTAAAGTATTCTTTAAATAACGCAGGAGTGGAACGATGAACGGCGATATCACCTACCTCTCCAGGTTTGCAGAGTTCCGCCTGATCATTAATAATGGCAACCTTATTTCCAGGCGTCGGCTTTCCCATTGACCCAGGCCTGATGTTCATCTCTTTTGTTACCCCGACCAGAAGCGTGTTTTCGGTTTGGCCATACCCGTCCCGCACATCAATCCCGAAATGCTTCCGGAATGTTTCAATGACTTCCCTGTTTAAAGGTTCACCAGCTGAAACAGCACTATGCAGCTGAGAAAGATTATACCGGTTCAAATTTTGATCTTTAGCCATCAGCCTGTATTCAGTGGGAGTACAGCACAGTACATTGATTTGCTGGTCTTGAAGAAGCTGAAGATATTTGCCGGGTTCAAATTTTCCGTGATAGATAAAACCTGTGGCTCCCATTCCCAAAACAGATAAAAAAGGACTCCAAATCCACTTTTGCCAGCCCGGACCTGCGGTTGCCCATACCCTGTCTTCCCTTTTAATGGACAGCCAGCCGGCTGCGGCTGTGCGAAGGTGGGCATATGCCCATCCATGTGTATGTATCACTCCTTTTGGGTTCCCTGTTGTTCCAGACGTATAGGATAAAAAGGCGGTGCTGCTGCTTTTAGTATCTGCAAAGCTGAGTTCTCCTGTCTGGCGGTTCATCTCTTCTTTCAGGGAACGCCATCCTTCCTTCGATTCCCCAATCACCCATTTAAGAAGCGAATCCGCTTCCTCCACCTCATTGGTTTGCTCGGTAAACTGGTCGTAGCAAATCATTCCTTTGACTTCACCATGAGTAATCCGGTAGCGAAGATCCTTCGGCCTAAGCAGTTCTGAGCTTGGAATAACGACGATACCTGCTTTGAGAGCTCCCATGTATACAGCGTAGGCTTCAAGAATTCTTGGTGTCATAATCAAAAGCTTGTCTCCCTGTCGGAGCCCCGCTTCAATTAGAGCGCTCCCAACCCTGTTGGCATCCTCTATCAGCTCTTTATAGGTAAGCTCTTTATGTGTCACCCCATTTTCCCAAATCAAAGCTGGTTTTCCAACGTCCGCGTTTTGTTCTATTTCCTGTACAAGATTATACTTGTCCGGTGCAAGCAAGCTCTCGCGATTCATCATGATCCCCTCCTGTTATTCCCTCTCTTTAAGTATACTAAATATTTTTAAAGTTTTGAATAATATTCAGTCCAGCTAAACAGGGTAAGCATGCAAGCCGTCATTACCTGCTAAACGGCTGGTCTTACATTATTTTACTTAGCTGGGTTTCCGCTGCAGGGTACGCTTATCCAATGGAGGACGCCGAGCTTCCTCAGCGCACTCACCTGCGTGGTTTCACCTGTCCGGCAGAAATTTGCCCGGAGACCCACTTCAAAATGTATAACAAAACCAGATCCTCTTTAACCTGGCATTTCTTAAAGAAAGGTAAATTAAAAAGGAACAGGGTTTCCCCTGCTCCTGTAGCCATAAAATATGATTATTTTTGGTATCCGCTCATGTTTGACTGAGCGTAAGAAACTAGACGCTTAGTGATCTCTCCACCTACAGATCCGTTAGCGCGAGCAGTAGTTTCTGGTCCAAGGTTTACTCCGAATTCAGAAGCGATTTCGTATTTCATTTGGTCGATCGCTTGTTGAGCACCTGGAACTACTAGTTGGTTAGAGCTGCTTTGTCTGCTTTGTGCCATGTGTTCTCACCTCCTTGTGAATATAGAGTGTGTAAAAACACATGGCTTCATGCCTGAGATTCTACTGGTAATTGTTTCTAAATCAGTGATTACAATAGACTGGATGAATGAAGATTTTCATCCGGGTGCGCAGGTTTAAAAACAATCGTTTCTGTCTTTGCGACAGCTGATTGAATAAGCTCATCAAAATCTACAAAGCTTTCATATCTGTCTGCTTTTTCAAGCTTTGGCCTCGTTTTCGGTGCAGCAGGAGTAAATATCGTGCAGCAATCCTCATAAGGCCTGATAGATATATCATGGGTTCCTATTTCTTTTGCTGTTTTAATGATTTCCGGTTTGTCAAAGGATACGAGGGGTCTTATTACCGGCGTCGTTGTCACAGCGTTGATTGCAAACAGGCTCTCAAGAGTCTGGCTTGCAACCTGGCCAAGACTCTCCCCTGTTACAATCGCCAGTGCACTGTTTTGGATTCGGAGAAGATCTGTTATCCGGAGCATCATTCTTCTAGTAGAGGTCATGGTATAGTTTTCCGGCACCTGCTGCTGAATTTGCTCCTGAATTTCAGTAAACGGAACGATATGGAGCTTCATGCTTCCTCCGTATACTGTAAGCTGTTCCACCAAATCGACGACCTTCTGCTTTGCCCTCTCACTCGTATATGGAGGACTGAAAAAATGTACAGCTTCCAGTTCTACCCCCTTTTTCATCGCCATATATGCGGCAACAGGACTGTCCAGACCTCCTGAAAGCATGAGCATTGCACGGCCGCTTATTCCGACTGGCAACCCACCCGGACCAAAGCGGTTCTGGAACATAATATACGTTCCCTCACTGCGAACCTCTACTTTAATTTCATGATCGGGCTTGCGTACATTTACCGTCAGTCCTTCTGTATTGGTCAGAACATGCCCTCCCAGTATGCCGTTTAATTGATCGGCTGGAATTGGGAACGTCTTATCCGCTCTTCTTGCGCTGATTTTAAATGTATCTCCAGGCTGGAATACGGTTCTGATTGCTTCAAGTACGGTTTCTTTAATCGACTCCTCATTGCTGTTACATTTTGCAGCAAGGCTGAACGAATGAATTCCGAACACTTTCTCAAGCTTTATGGAAACTTCGCTGTGGGATTCGCCGTTAAGCTGGATATAAATCCGGTCACGGTTAGATTGAAAGCGCAGGTTGGAGTGGGCTTTCAACACTTCTTTCATATTTCTTCTCAGTCTTTCAACAAATCGGCTGCGGTTTTTTCCTTTAGTGGAAATTTCTCCGAACCGCACGAGTATATGATCAAATTCCATTGTTTACCCCTTTATTTTTAGAATATGCTGAATGGATTCCTGTAAATTTTCATAGAGAGGATGGATTATGGATCGGTCTGATTGCATATCCAGACTGATCCTGACCCCGCTCACCGCTTCCTCTCTGGATTTCCCCATCGCGGTCAGCGTCTGGCTTGGTGCACTTTTCTTCGAAGAACAGGCTGAGGTAGTCGAAACGTAAATTTCTTTTAATTCAAGCCTGTGAACTAAAACTTCTGATTTTATTCCGGGTACTGAAAAATGAATGATATGGGGAGCTGATTGAGACTCCGGAGTGTTCATTACCACTCCGTCTATTTCCTTTAGCCGCTTGATTAATTCCTGTTTGGTTTCATACAGTCTCACATGGTGCTCAGAATAGTCGATAAATGACATTCTTAATGCTTTTGCAGCAGCTGCAATTCCTGCTACGCTTTCCGTGCCGGACCGCAGATGGCTCTCCTGCTCCCCGCCAGATAAAATCGGCATGAGGTGCGCACCTTTTCTTCTATATAATATACCAGTTCCCTTAAGTCCCCTAAATTTATGAGGTGACATGGAACAGAGATCAATGCCGGGATGGGAGAGAGGCAACGGTACTTTTGCTGCTCCCTGAACATGATCTGTATGAAAGGACACATTCGGAAAATGCTGCAAAATATCTGCCAGCTCTTCGATTGGCTGAATCGTACCAATTTCATTATTTACGTGCATGATGGAGACAAGAATAGTATCTTCGCGCAGTTCCTTCTTCATGCTTTCAGCAGAAACTCTTCCATTTTCGTCAACAGGGAGAATGGTGAGCTCGAATCCAAATTCTTTCTCAAGCTGCAAGCATGCTTCCATAACCGAAGGATGCTCGATCGCCGAAGTAATAATATGATTTCCTTTATATCTCTTATAAAAGGCTGTTCCTTTAATCGCCAGGTTATTGGCTTCCGTACCGCCGGAAGTAAAAATAATTTCCTCTTCTTTTACTTCTAACAGCCCAGCCGTTTGTTTACGTGCCTGCCTTAAAAGATTCTCGGCATCACTGCCCAGTTTATGCAGGGAAGAAGGATTCCCGAAATAATTCCTGGTAGTTTGGATATATGAATCCAGAACCTCTGGATAGGGCAATGTAGTGGCACTATTGTCTAAATAAAGCATTCTCATTCCTCCAAAAGCAGTTCAATGCACACATCGTAATATATTACCATATTGAATGGAATAATGAAATGGAGGAAACTTTCCGTTGACTGCGCTAATTTTTTGAATATAATTAAAATTAAAATAGTTGAACAATTCGACAATTTTCCTATTGCTGTGTTACGATCTTACGGTATATATTGTCGGATTCAGGAGGTTTATGATGAAACAAGGGTTGTCAAAAAAAGAAACGTTTGTTGTTGGTCTTATGCTATTCGCCCTATTCTTTGGAGGAGGAAATATGATTTTCCCTCCATCTTTAGGACAAGCTGCCGGCACAAGCGTCTGGCTTGCCATTGCTGGATTCCTCGTAACCGGAGTAGGGCTTCCTCTCCTCGGAGTCATTGCCATTGGGCTTACAGGGACAGATGTTCAGTCGCTCGGAAGCCGGATTCACCCAATTTTCGGAGTGATTTTTACAGTTGTTCTTTACTTAGCCATTGGTCCGCTATTCGGAATTCCGAGAACAGGAACGGTCGCTTATGAAATCGGTGTTACTCCTTTTCTTCCAGAGGGAGCGGCGAAAAATGGAATTTCTCTTTTGATCTACACAATCGGATTTTTCGGAATCACTTATTGGCTTTCCCTTAATCCAAGCAGGCTTGTAGACCGGATCGGAAAGCTATTGACCCCCGCCCTGCTTATCATTCTTGCTTTGCTTGCTATAAAGACCATCGCTACTCCGATGGGAGTGCCTCAAGCTCCGCAGGCGGATTTTCAAGAGGGAACATTCTTTAAGGGATTTCTTGAAGGATATTTGACGATGGATACTCTTGCCGCTCTTGTTTTCGGGATTGTTGTCATCAATGCTGTGAAAGCAAAGGGGATCACCAGCGGAAAATCCATCGCGAAGGTTTGCATTCAGGCAGGATTGATTGCAGCAGCAGGATTGGCTCTGGTGTATCTGGCTCTTGGGTATTTAGGAGCTACGAGCGTAGATGCGATCGGCTATAAGGATAATGGAGGTCTGATTCTGTCCTCTTCTGCAAATGTGTTATTCGGTTCCCTAGGGAACATCGTACTGAGTCTAGCCATATCATTTGCCTGCTTAACAACAAGTGTCGGCCTTGTTTCAGCTTGCGGACAATACTTTTCGAAAATTCTGCCAGCCATTCCTTATAAATGGATCATATTGGCACTTACCGTCTTTTCAGCGGTGATCGCAAACTTTGGCCTCACGCAGCTGATTACTTTTTCTGTGCCGCTGCTCACAGCCATCTACCCGCTGGCCATCGTTTTGATTCTGCTTTCGTTCGTAGATCGAATCTTTAACCGTGCTCCCGAGGTTTATGCTCTCAGCCTTGCTTTTACAGGCATTGTTAGTGTTATGGACGGCCTTAAAGCTGGAGGAATCCCTCTCGGTGAGACTGGTGAATTTTTCAATGAATTTCTTCCGCTTTTCCCTGAAGGAATCGGATGGCTTGTTCCGGCTATCGCCGGAGCACTGATTGGTTATGCAATTGCCCTATTCAGACGCCCGCATCTGAAAGCAAAAGTTAAGGGCAGTCATTGAACGTTATGATTAGGGACGGTAAACCGGCAAAGTGCGCTGGCGTAAAACAGGAGAGCAGTAAATTCGTTAGGTATACTCATTCCTTCCGCTGGCGGCTAAGTGAAAAAGGGGGGCAGTTCATCAAGTGTCACGCTCACACCCCTTTTAAATTTGGTTTGTTCCCGTTGATTTCTATTTTTGCCCGCTGGCGGTGTGCTTCACCCCCTGATTATTATTTTCACAAAGAAACCCACGGTATGCATCGGGCTGCATGAGAAAAAGGACCGCTCTGTGAGCGGTCCTTTTTCTTATTTATTTTTAAGTTCTTCCAAATCTTCCTCGACTAGAGACCCAATTTTTTCAAAGGAACCTGGTTCCACTGTTTCAATGGCCGTCGCAGCTTTTTTCAGGGAGCTTTCGTACTCATAATGCCGGAACAGCTTCTCTGCTTCACTCAGCTCTCTTGACAGGTTTTCATCGCGGCTTCTAAAGCGGTTCCCGTACTGGATGATTTTTTCTACATAGTAGACCTGCTCAATCATATCCTCCGTTTGCTCGCGGACCTTCGCAGAGGCAGAAACGGCATCTTCAAGCAGAACGTTAACGGCTACCATGTCAAGCGGAAGCTCATTTAGTTTTTCGGACACTTGCGACACAGATCGCTTCGCATCTGAAAGGAGCTCTGTGTAAACAGCAGGCAGTCCGGGAATATTGCTTTTACTGACAAGTCTTGCCGCTTCACTTAGAAGCGTTCTAGCCTCACTGAGCTGTTCCCTTGCTGTCAGCTCTTCCTTGCGGAGGGCATGAAGCATCTCTCTGTATTCAGCATGTTCAGCTTTCACATCAGACATTTGCTTTTCCAGTTCAATGAGCTCATCTTTCAGGAGGGAATAAGCGATTTTTTCATTCGCCATTTTATCCTGGATATGAGTGTATCGTTTCTGGAGAGAACTGATCTGTTTATCGATATGGCGCAGTCGGGACGTTTCTTCTTCGCTTAGATGATAGCTTAGCTTTACAGCATCCGTTTCTTCTTTGGAGATCAGTTTTTCGGCAAGAAGCTCCTGCAAAGCACTCTCTGTTTTTAATGTTTCTGCCAGAACGTAGTGGTGGGCATGCACTTCTTTTTCCAGCAGATCATACATCGTTTCAATGGATTCATGGATTTCCTGAAGGCTTTCATGAATTCCTTCCGTTTCAAGAAGGCTGATTTTCTCTTGAAACAGGGAAAGCGAGCCGGAAATGCGCTCGGTTTCGCTTTGTATCTGAATGTGGCCGAGAAAATATCCTTGAGAGGCCATTTCTTCGTATCCGTCTTTTATTTCAGAAAGCTGATTCGGAATAACTGTCTGACAGTCGGACAGAAGCGCAGGAATCACTTCAATCTGAGCGCATAATTGCTCCAGAACTGCCGTCTGTTTCGTTAATATTTCTCTGGCAGCGAGATAGTTGCCGGACTCTGTTTCAGATTCGAAAAGTTTAAGGGCTTCATAGACTTCATACAGCGCTGTTTCCAGTTTAGCATGTGCGTTGCCAAAAGTATGGCTGTGTGCAAGCAGCGTCTTCTTCGCCTTTTTGAACTTCTCCCTCACCTCTTCTATTTCACTGCTGTTTCTTTCTTCACTTGTGACAAGCTCATAGATTTCCTCAATAATCTGTTCAATATTCTGCTCGGCGGCATCGAGCATCCGCTCAATATGCTTCAGCACCTCTTTGGATTTTTTAAACCGGTATTTGTCTGCATGATCTTCAGCATCAAATAGCAGCTCTTCCACTTCAGGGAGCTGGGAGGTGATGATCTCATCCCATTCCTGTCTCCATTTCTCAAAGAGTTCCTCTGCCTGGCCAGTCATTTTTAATTCTTTCACTCTCGCCATCTCATCGGCGAGCGAACGATTCATAATTTCAATTTTTCTGGCTTCAAGCCGGTCTACTTCCCGGTATATATTTTTTCTAATAAAATAACCGGCTGCAAAAAAAAGAACGAGCACAGCCAGTAAACCAATAACGACTTCCATAATGGGCCCCCCTGCTGTATATAAGAAAAAGCACAAGCGCAATATTTAGCCCGGTGAGCTGCTTGCGGCTTACAGCGTTTTGTTTTCAGTCTGCTTTGCCGGAAAGGCGTGCTGCCGGCAATCATTGATCCAGCGTAATAGATCTGTTTCTTCTATTCGATAACCGCGGACAGAATTCGTGCTGCCTGCCGGTTTTGCACATTATATGTAAAGCAAGCGCTAAAATTATGTTATTTCAATGTTTTTATGATACCATGTTAACGATATTTTTTGACCAATTTTTTTAATTTTTTACATCCTATTACCTGCTTTGCGCGAAGGAGGAAATAAAATTGAAGAAAATTGACGGCCATGTACATACTCCCTTTTGCCCTCATGGCTCCTCTGATGCCCTTCATGAGTATGCAGAAAGGGCCATCAGGCTTGGCTTCACAGAGCTTACGTTTACAGAGCACGCCCCTCTCCCCGCCGGATTTACAGACCCGGTTCCGGACAAGGACAGCTCGTTGCCGCTGACTCGGATAGAGCAGTATATCCATGACGTTCAAGAGGTCAAAAAGGAATACTCAAAGGATTTAATGATTAAGCTTGGGTTTGAAGTAGATTATATTGAAGGATTCGAAGCAGCTACAGCCAGTTTTCTGGATGAATACGGGGAAGTGATGGATGATGGAATTCTTTCCGTTCATTTTCTTCTGCACCGTTCCTCTTATTACTGTCTGGATTACAGCGAGGAAGGGTTTGCTGAGCTTTCCCGACTGACAGGCTCTCCAGAAAAAACGTACGAGCTCTATTACAAGACGGTCGAACGCTCCATACTGGCAGACCTTGGAAAATACAAGCCGAAAAGGATCGGGCATATTACCCTTGCTCATAAATTCAAAAAACTTTTCCCTGCTCCGGAGTGGGATTTCATGACGGTGAGCCGGCTGCTTGAATTGGTCAGAAAAGCCGGCTATGAATTGGACTATAATACGGCAGGCCTTAGGAAAACCAATTGCCGGGTTCCTTATCCATACGAAAAGGCAGCTGTTTTAGCACGGGAAATGGGAATTCCCCTCGTATATGGATCAGATGCGCACATTGCATCTGATACTGGAGCGGATTATGAAACATATGAAGAAATGGTTATAAAATAGCCTGTACTTTCGGTGTGAGCATAAAAGCGAGCCAATTTTCAAGCTCATGAAAATATTGTTTCACAAAGTAATTTTCATGCGGCTGCAAATAGAGGACTTCAGCAATATACTGCGGCTGCAAGAACGGCATTGTCAGCATCGCTTTCAGCTGGACGATAAAATGCCCCACTGGGATTTTATTTAAGCTGCTGTCCGCTATTCCCTCTTCTAAAAGGGTGGCCAGCAAAAACTTTTCTTTCACCATATACGTACTCATTACCTCCCGGATCAGGGTTGTATCCAGGGTGATTTCCCGATACACAAATCGCGTCAATTGACGTCTTTCCTGCTGGTAGTTTAAAATATCAAATACTAAACGGGTAAGCCGTACGATTGGACTTTTGTCCATATCAGCGAGGATGGCAGCTTCCATAACCTGAAGGTACCCTTCATAAAACCGGGAAACAAGGTGTTCCATCAGGCCTGTCTTCCCATTGAAATAATAGGAGATATGAGCGACGTTAACGTTCGCTTTTTTAGCAATGGCCCTGACGGAAGTTCCAGTGAAGCCATTTGTATTAAACAGAGCAATTGCAGACTGGATAATCTTCTCCCTGGTCATGTTTACGTTTTCCTGTTTCACACGGCTCACCCCTTAGTATATTCTTGATACATCATTCCATAGAGGGAACAGGAATCCTTTATCATATTCTCGACAAAATTCTGTCAGGAAGAAGCCTGGATTCATATAATAGATAGAAAGAAGGAGATCATTCATGTTTCATGTCGAAAAATATTCGAATAACTCGAAAGAAAATTATGAATTAGTGATTAAGCAGCTCCAAGCATTGCTTGAAGATGAGCACGATCAGATTGCCAACCTATCGAATGCATCAGCTCTGCTAAACCAGTTTCTTGAAGATGTAAATTGGGTTGGGTTCTATTTAATGAAAGAGGGAGAGCTGGTGTTAGGGCCTTTCCAGGGCCTCCCAGCCTGTGTGCGCATTCCTTCCGGCAAAGGAGTATGCGGAACAGCCGCTGCCACCGGGAAAACACAGCTTGTTGAAGACGTTCATCAATTTCCTGGACACATTGCCTGTGATGGCGCTACGAACTCTGAAATTGTCATCCCTCTTGTTAAGAATGGTCAAGTCTTTGGTGTTCTTGACATAGACAGCCCATCATTCAAGAGATTTAACGAAACGGATAAAGAGTACCTGGAAAAATTTGCAGAAGCTCTGCTTCCTTTTCTTTAAGTTCTGTTAACTTTGGCTGCTGATTGCAGCTAACGGGGGTCCGCTTTCCGCTCCAATCAGCGGGTGGAAAATCAAAACCGTGCTTTCCCCCCTACTCATACCAGCCATCATGATGTTCGGCTTTACTCCAATGCACGAAAAAGCGTCCGGCACCTATGCCGGACGCTTTTTCATAGTGGCTGGACCACAACTTGATCCTTTCCATTGCTTTTCGCCTCATACAAAGCACGATCCGCTCTTAGAAAAAGCCTTTTAGGGGTGTCTTCTCCCTCCGCCTCCCAGACGGATACACCGCAGGAAATAGTCACAGTAGGTGCAGTTACGTTTTTTACTCTTTCTACAAGACGGCTTGCAACTGCAATTCCCGCTTCCAAGTCGACCTGCGGAAGGTAGATGGCAAGCTCTTCTCCGCCCCATCTGGCTCCCACATCATTCTCCCGGATGCTGCTTTTGATAATACCGCCTACCTGGATGAGGACTTCATCTCCAACCTGATGGCCATATGTATCATTAATATTTTTAAAATTATCAATATCAATTAACAAAAATACGCCGTTTCTTTCCTCTTTCATCGACTGCCGGATCCGCTCATTTAAATAGTTCCTTGAAAACAGCTTCGTTAAATTATCTGTTTTTACAAGCGCCTCAAGCTCCTCCCGCAGCATCGAATTGGTCAGAGCAAGGGCTGAATGATGGATAAGAGACTGCAGCAGCTTAAATGTTTCGAACGTGAATTGGTATGGAACTGAATGCAGGGCGATGGCAAAGCCTTTTATCTGCTCATTTTCCATCATTGGCACGGCCATAAGGCATTTAAATAAACCGGAAACGGTCTCCGTTCCAAGGCTCCCGATAAAGATGCCCTCTTTCTCATTTTCGATTCTTGAAAGCACTAAGCTGACGTAAGGTTCAGCCTCTTCTGTGATAAAAAAACCGGTGCTCCCCGGCAAAAGCTGATAGTTTCCGGAGGAGTCCCTGTAAAAAAAACCGGCTTCCATTGCATTAAATGAGCGGATAATCCGATTAGAAAGGTATTTCATCGTATCCTTGAGCGGGAGATTTTTATTAAGCTGATGGGAGGTTTCATTAATAAGCCGCAAGTCATCAATTAATTTGCGGGACTGCTGATAAAGCTGTGCGTTTTCCATTGCATTTCCTGCAGCATTCGCAAGCATCATAATGAACGTAACCTCTGACTCTTTAATAGGAGCAGCTTTTCCTGATATAACCTCCAGAACGCCGTAAACCCCCTGGCGCCCCTTCAGCGGGATATACACGTGCAGCTGTCCGGCTGCCGTTCTGTCCATTTTTAAGGTCCCAGTCAGAAAAGCCTCCATAGCACTGTCAGCCGACCCTTTTTCATCGAAATACAAGTCTTTTGTAGGAAGATCCAGCTTACTGTCATTATCGTGAGATAGAAACAAATAAAATATGTTTTCCGTATACATATTTTGAAGAGACTCAATTAGCTTAACGAGAACCTGATCTTTATCCATGGATGAATGGAACCGCTCCGTCATTTCATATAGATGGGAATGTTTTCTTGAATTTAAGGCGCTTAATTCTGCTTCTCTGCAATAGAATAAAAATTCGAAGCAGGCATTGCTTAAGTCCGGCAGCCAGGTTTTATCCATTGCAGCCGCGTCCAGAATTTCAAGAATAGAAAACCATTCATTAGAAGGGGCTCCAAGAAGCAGCCTGCATTGATTTGCCTTTTCTGAAAAACCATTTGCAAACAGCTCTTCTTTCACCTCAGGCAGGGAAGAATCTCTTATTTGCTGAGGGGCAGTGCTTGCCGTATAATACGGCAGCAGAGGATCGCTGGCAGAATAGTAGCAGGATATAGAAACCTTCCCTGCCCTGAATAATTCCTTGAGCTCAGAAGCCAGCCACTGCGCTGCCTTCTCAAGAGATTGGTCTGGTCTTTCAGTATATAAATAAGCAAAAAATCGGCCGTTTAGCGAGGTTAAGATGCTGTTTGTTTGTTGCATGCACGGACCACCCATTAAGTTCCAAATTAAGTAAATTTTATAGATTTATTATATCATAAAACCTGCTCCCGCCATAGTTGAACTTTTCCCTTCAGAGCATTTGGAATTCACCCTTGACTTCACACTTGCTGGAGATTATAATGTTATTTGTTGTGTAAAATATTGCAGCCTCAGAATCGCATAGATGTCCCCATTTTGTTCCCGTGCCTGACACGAGGTGCATCGAGTAACTCCCTGCTGCTGGAGCGAGGATGCATGAAAACATAATGGTCATACATGTAAGGTTCGGTCTGGTTTTTATTTTATACAAAATAAAAACACAAGGAGGAGTCATATAATGTCTCGTTATACTGGCCCTAGCTGGAAACTATCCCGCCGTCTTGGAATCTCTCTAAGCGGTACAGGTAAAGAATTAGAAAAACGCCCTTACGCTCCTGGACAACACGGTCCCGGACAGCGTAAAAAACTTTCTGAGTATGGTCTTCAACTTCAGGAAAAACAAAAGCTTCGTCATATGTACGGAGTAAACGAGCGCCAGTTCCGCAACACGTTCGTTAAAGCTGGAAAAATGAAAGGGATCCTTGGTGAGAGCTTCATGGCTTTGCTTGAATCCCGCCTTGACAACGTTGTTTACCGTCTTGGTCTTGCGCGCACACGCCGTCAGGCCCGTCAATTGGTAAACCACGGTCACATCATGGTTGACAACGCTCGCGTTGACATTCCATCTTTCCAAGTGAAACCTGGTCAAGTGATCACATTGCGTGAAAAATCCCGTAATCTTGATATCGTGAAAGAAGCTATGGAAGTAAACAGCTTCGTTCCTGAATACTTGACTTTCGATGCTGACAAGCTTGAAGGAACTTACACTCGCTTTCCTGAGCGTTCCGAGCTTCCAGCTGAAATTAACGAATCTCTTATCGTTGAGTTCTACTCCCGTTAATCCTGCACTTTGCAGATTAGCACACAAAAACCCTCTGAAATGCTGGTTCTCAGCGATTTCAGGGGGTTTTTCTTTTGCATATGCGCTGCCCTACTATAATACTTACCCCTGCATATATCCTTCTTCTGCTGCCAAAGCATCCTGTTTGGTTGCATGAACCGTTCCAAACGGATGGTTAGGAGGGGCGTATATCGAATAAAGCTTAATGGGTTCATTTCCTGTATTGGTTAGATTATGCCATGTTCCTGCCGGTATAAAGATGGCATAGTCATCAAATACATTCGCTTGAAAGGGTAAATTGTTTTTATTTTTCCCCATTTGGACCATTCCTTGCCCTTGCTCGATCCGTATAAATTGATCAACGTCAGGATGCATCTCCAATCCGATATCTCCGCCCGGAGGAATGCTCATCAGTGTCGTCTGCAAATAAGTTCCGGTCCATAAAGCTGTACGGAAATTATTATTCTTCTTTGTTGCTTCATCAATATTCAAAACCAACGGATTTTTGCCGTAATCCTTCAGCGGAATTCTGCTGAAGCCCCCTTGATTATTGCCGTAAGGATAAGTCCAGTAAGCAGACTGCCTGCAGCTGTAGCCTTGATGATATGGATCATTATAGTATGGGTGCATCTAACCCTTCCCTTCAGCTTTATTTTCAAATTATCCTATGCCCACGTTTAGAAAATGTACTTTTAAAGCTCATTTTTTTGTTTCCTTATTCGAACTCCTCCAGCAGAAGTTTTTTTCTTCCAGACCAGTCCGGTTGGTTCCCATACTAAAAAGGCTGATCCCGCAGCAAAGCGGAACCAGCCTTTTCAGTCTAGAATTGGATCATTGTATATTTCTTCTTCCCTCTTCGGATAATCGTAAATTCGTCATCTATCCTGTCCTCAGCCTGCAGAACGTAATCAAGCTCCTGTTTTCGTTCTCCGTTTATATAAACAGCACCGTTGGTAATATCCTCCCGTGCCTGTCTTTTCGAAGGAGAAATGCCGGCTTCCACGAGCAGTTCGACCAGACCGGTCTCCTTGCTGCTTGCCTGATGAGCAGGTACATCCTTAAAGCCCTGTTTGATTTCCTCTCCGCTTAATGCTTTAATGTCCCCGCTGAACAAAGCCTTAGAGATACGGATGGATTGATTGAGCGCTTCCTCTCCGTGTACCATTGCAGTTACTTCCTCGGCCAGGCGTTTCTGAGCCGTTCTCTTCTCCGGAGCTTCCTGTACTTCCTTCTCAAGAGTATTGATTTCTTCATGGGACAGGAAAGTGAAGTATTTTAAGTATTTTACTACATCCCGGTCATCTGCATTAATCCAGAATTGGTAGAACTCATAAGGGGAAGTTTTTTCGCGGTCAAGCCACACCGCTCCGCCCTCCGTTTTCCCGAATTTCGTTCCATCCGCCTTTGTTACGAGCGGAATGGTCAGTCCGAATGCTTTTGCATCCCCATCGGTTTTACGGATCAGTTCAAGACCTGCTGTGATGTTTCCCCATTGGTCACTTCCGCCAATTTGAAGCTTGCAGCCTTCGTTTTGGTATAGGTTAAGGAAATCGTAGGATTGAAGAATCATGTAGCTGAATTCTGTGAAAGAAATACCGGATTCGATTCTTGTTTTCACAGAATCCTTTGCCAGCATGTAATTCACACCGAAATATTTGCCTACATCCCGCAGGAATTCAATAATGTCCATTTTTCCAAGCCAGTCGAAATTGTTAGCAAGGACAGCCGGATTTTTTTCAGCTTTAAAATCAAGGAATCTGGATAGCTGATCTTTGATCCGATGTGACCAGAGCTGAACGATGTCTTCCGTATTGAGTGTTCTTTCTGCTTTTTTCCCGCTTGGATCTCCAATCAGGCCCGTACCGCCTCCAACCAGCGCTATTGGATGATGTCCTGCCTCCTGAAATCTTTTTAATGTAAGAATGGGAAGCATATGGCCGATGTGCAGGCTGTCCGCAGTCGGATCGAATCCAGAGTACAGCTTGATGGATTCTTTATTCAATGCCTCTTCCAATCCGGCTTCATCTGTTATCTGGCTTATAAGCCCTCTAAATGTTAAATCCTGCAATAAATTGTTCATGGTTATACTCCTTTGCCTTTTGATAGAAAATAAAAAAGCCCCTTCATTTTAAAAATGAAGGGACGAATCACGTCGCGGTACCACCCTACTTAAGAATGGTTCACTAAACAGCCATTCTTCGCTTTAACAGATAACGGCCGGGGCCGTCTTCCGCTGCATAATGCAGCTTCAGATGCTCATGGATTGTAATTCACAGCCTGTTTGTGTGCTGATTCTCACCGGCCATCAGCTCTCTGCTACAGGGAAACAGCTGTTACTGTCATCCAATCGTCGCTCACTATTCATATATTGATTTTTACCACATTCAATACCTTCATGTCAAATTCAATTTTCCGACAATAGATTCCAATTTTCAGTTAATTTTATGATATACTATCTATGCTTCAGGGGGGAGGATTATAATGGAAAAATGGATAAAGAAATTAATTGGGGATTCTTCTACACGCCCTCTTTTGGTAAAAAAACTTAGAATCGCCTACGGTGTTATGTGGAATATAGCCTTAATAGCCATTATTGCATGCAGTTCATTCGTTGTGTTTGCCGGCAGTGCAGGTGCAGGCTATTTTGCTTCCCTTGTAAAAAACGAAGAAATACTGAGTTACGATGAAATGAAAAAAGATATTTATAATTATGAAGAAACAACGGAAGTATATTTTGACAACCAGGAGCTGATCGGCAAACTCCGTTCCGATTTGTCCAGAACAAAAGTAGCGCTTGATGAAGTATCTCCGCATTTGATAAATGCCATCATTTCTACAGAAGATGAATTTTTCTATGAGCATGACGGGGTTGTTCCGAAAGCCATTTTCAGAGCCCTTTTTCAGGAATTTACGAATGCCCCCACACAAAGTGGAGGAAGCACTCTGACCCAGCAGCTAATTAAAAACCAGATCTTAACAAATGAAGTTTCCTTTGACCGAAAGGCAAAAGAGATTCTGCTTGCGCTCAGACTGGAACGTTTTTTTGAAAAAGATGAAATTCTTGAGTCCTATTTGAATATGGCTGATTTCGGGAGGGATAATTCCGGAAGAAATATTGCCGGAGCAGAAACGGCTGCCATGGGCATCTTTGGGGTAAGCGCTAAAGATTTGAGCATCGCTCAGGCTGCTTTTCTTGCTGGAATGCCTCAAAGTCCTTTTGCCTATACCCCCTATACAAATAACGGAGAGCTGAAAAAAGACTTCTCTGCCGGGGTTAATAGAATGAAGACCGTTCTCAGCCGGATGCTCAGCGAAAATAAGATTACCCTCTCTGAATATGAAAGCGCTTCGGCGGAGGATATAACCGCTCAGTTTAAAAAGCCTAACAAAAACCGTCTTTATAATAAGTATCCTTTCCTGACAGATGAAATTGAAAAGAGAGCAAAAGAAATTCTGATGATTCAGCTGGCCGATGAAGATGGATTTTTGCCAAAGGATCTTGATGAAGATCCGAAACTGAGAGCAGACTATCTCGCTCTTGCAGATCGTGAATTAAGGCAGAACGGCTACCGTATTCAAACGACTATAAACAAAGATATCTTTGAAGCGATGCAGAAAGCAGCTGAAAACTATCCGGATTACGGACAGGTAAACACGGTTATGAAGAAAAATAACGATACCGGTAAAATGGAACAAGTGAAAGAACCGCTCGAGGTCGGAGCACTCTTAATGGAAAACAAAAGCGGCAAAATCATCAGCTTTGTTGGCGGGCGTGATCATTCCAGGGAGCAAATAAATCATGCAACAGCCGGAACAAATAGAGGACGGTCAAATGGATCAACCATGAAACCCCTCGTGTTTTACGGTCCTGCGCTGGAGGAAGGGTTTTTGCAGCCCGGCAGCGTTTTAGCTGATTTGCCCTATGATATAAAAGCAAACGGGGATCCTTATCCAAAAAACTTTGACAGGAAATCCCATGGGCTGGTAACTGCAAGAACAGCTCTGGCTAAATCCTATAATCAGGCCGTTATAAGGGGCTATTCTAAGCTGATGCCGACGGAACCCACACGGTACCTGACGAAAATGGGCATAAATAAAAATTTTGAAGACGTTCTTTCCCTCTCGCTTGGAGGAGGAGCCAAAGTATCTGTGGAAGAAAACGTAAATGCCTATTCTACCTTTGCAGCTGGAGGGAAATTTACGGATGCCTACATGATTGAGAGCATCCGCAAGGCTGACGGAACAGCTGTATATCAGCATGAAAAAGTGACGGAGGAGGTCTTTTCCCCTCAAACCGCGTACCTCACAATCGACATGATGCGTGATGTTTTAAATGGAGGGACAGGTTCAAGAGTTCCCGGATTGCTCAATTTCAGTGCAGACTGGGCTGGAAAAACCGGTACGAGCCAGGATACGATAGATGCCTGGTTTGTTGCTTCCAATCCCAGTGTTTCATTTGGGACATGGATTGGCTATGATACCGAAGCCACCATCCAATCCTATAAAGGAAAATCCTACAGCACGCGGAGCCAGGAAATCTGGGCAGCTCTTATCAATGCAGCCCATGAAAAAAATCCTGAGTTGATTGCTCCTGAGGAACCTTTTAAAATGCCTGAAGGGATAGCCGAATTTTCTTATTGTGCCCTATCTGGAGCTCTTCCCTCCGAATTGTGCAGGCAGGCAGGCTTTGTAAAATCCGATCTGTTTAACGTGAAATATGCTCCAAGCAAAGTGGATGACAGCCTTCGGACTGGAAAGTACGTTCTTCAGAATGGCACAGCCTATGAGGTGCCTGCAAGCGCCCCGCAGGATTTTGTATATGAAGGACCGATGATCAAGCAGGAGCTGCTGGACAGGTTTGGACTGAATTCTCCAAAGGAGCTGTACCAATATACCAGTGATATAGGAAAGCTTGTCGTTTATTCAGGAAAAAGACTGGAGGATGATGGCGTTTCTCCTGCCCGGTTAAAAGGGGTTTCCATCAGCGGTGCAACACTGAACTGGTCTCCAGCTTATCAGAAAGACATTCTCGGCTACCGGGTGTATATGGCTGGAGGGGGGTCAGGCAACTTCACAAGGATTGCAAGTATTTCCGTCGCGGACGGCACTGGGCTGACTATCGGCTCGGGAAGTGCTTCTTATTATGTAACAGCAGTCGATGCAGGAGGCAAAGAATCACCGCCTTCCCAAATAGCCGGAATGAGACGAAGGCCAAATGCGCCCGAAAAGAAAGCTCCTGAAAAACCGGAGGAAAAAGAACCTGTACCTGATAAGAAGCCGGATGAAAACAATGAAAAACCGGATCCTCCTCCTGAAAATAAACCTGCAGAGCCGGAAGATCAGGAAACAGATCAGAAGCCTGCAGCTGAAGACTCCGAAGAAGAGCCTGAAACAGCGGCATAAAAAAAGAAGCCGGACCATTAATGGTCCGGCTCTTTCTGCTTTAATTACCAGCCGAATCCTCCGCCGTAGCCGCCTCCGCAGCCTCCGCCGTATGAACCTCCAACGTAAGATGCGCCGATGATAATCAAAAGAATAAACAATACAACCAGAAGAGCAAATCCTCCGCCATTGTATCCTCCATGTCCGCAATCGCTCATTTTATTAGCCTCCCTTCTCCATTTTCCTGATAGTATATGGTCCCTCATTTAATTGTGGAACGGTCCGCATCCCCAATTTCCCCCTCTTCCCCCGCCCAGGTTTCAAATCAAATTTACTGAGGGTAAGATACACATAAGAAACCTTTTACAGGAGGCCGTATATGACCATCATCAAAGAACTTATCCAGCGTATTCAAAAGCATGAATTAGGAGACTTGGCAGCCGTACTCGCCTATTATTTCCTGCTGAGTCTTTTTCCGCTCCTGATTTTTTCACTGACTCTTCTTCCCTACTTTTCAATCGATCCTCAATCCGTCGGCAAGTTTATCAATGAATTTGCTCCCGGAGAAACAGGTCAGCTTCTGGAAGAGCAAATCACCTCTCTTATTTCCACTCCTAATGGAGGACTCCTTTCAATCGGGATCATCGGGACGATTTGGTCCGCTTCCAATGCGACAAATGCGGTAATGAGATCATTGAACAAGGCACATATGGTTGAAGAATCCCGATCCTTTTGGAAGGTGCGGGGCATGGCCATCCTATTGACTTTCGGCCTCGTACTCGGTCTTGTCATTACACTCGTATTGCCGATTTTCGGCGATGTCCTCCTTTCCGGAATTAGGGGTATTTTCCCTGAAACCCCCTTGACTGACAGTGTATTTACCGTCATTCGCTGGATGATTGCTTTTGTATTTATGGCATTGATTCTCGGTGTCATTTATTACTTTTCTCCAAACCTCGGACTTCGTGCGAGAGACGTCTATCCGGGAGCCATTGTCGGCACACTGCTGTGGC
The DNA here is from genome assembly GCF_050107635.1 of Metabacillus sp. 113a. Taxonomy (NCBI): domain Bacteria; kingdom Bacillati; phylum Bacillota; class Bacilli; order Caryophanales; family Bacillaceae; genus Metabacillus; species Metabacillus sp. 113a. The sequence goes on from NZ_JBNILJ010000003.1 coordinate 228,380, forward strand.
AGCTGCTTTCATTCGGATTCTCCTTATACGTAAGCCAATTTGGAAATTACCAGGCAACCTACGGAAGTCTGGGCGGGGTAATCGTTTTACTGACCTGGCTTTATTTATCCGGCTTTGTTATTCTGATTGGCGGTGAAATTAACGCAATCCGGTTTTGTAAAAGAACCAGCCAGCACTGCTATTCAGAAACGGATGAAAAGGACGATAAAAAAGCATCATTATAGGAAACCATACAGATGGGTAGGTGGGTAAGGCCCGGAGCCACTAAGGTGTTCCGAGCCTTATTCGGATAAAGGACTGGCACGCAGTACCATCTTTCCAATCTGTTGTACAGAAAGTCTAAACAAGTCAGGCATTTGACCCGCTGCTTCCACAGTCCTTGGCGGACAAGAGGTTAAAGTAATAGTCTCCCGTTGCAGCAGGCAAAAAAGTGCTCAGAGCCAGTCTCTGAGCACTTCTTTGCTTATAGGATACATCGCTTTCTCTTCCGGCACAGGCTGTTTGCCTGAACTTTAAATCCACCGTTCAAGCTTCAGGGCAAGGCGGTGAAAAGGCCCATCAGATCGTGTTTTGTGAGATCTGCAAAACGCATAGTAATCAGCTTTGCCGACATACTGAAAGAGCCGTGCAGAGGAATAGATAAAGCTGATTAAACTGCCGAGTGTAAAGCCCGTACCATATGCTGATTCACCGGCGGGGAGAAAGACAACCGTAGTAATGGCAATACCGCTGAAAAAAAGCAGAGCTGTGCGAAACGCACCCCTCCGGTCATCAAAATAAAGGAGAAGGAGCATCATAATCAGCGTCATCCCGTTAAAGAAGGCTCCAATGATGGTGATACGGAACAGGTCCAGTACAGAATCCGCCTTTATAAACAGGGGAAGCAGCAGGACAGCCAAAATCAGCAGAGCGAGAGAAATAAAGCCCTGATACCTTACAAGTCTTTCCAGTTCCTGCTTGAGCACAAGAATCATTGAGGTTTTCGACTTCATGATCTGGCTCAGTGTTCCGCCATCATTTATAAAGGAGAAGAAGGTTTTGTACCTTTCATAAAATCTCGTTTCAATTGAAACGACAAAGATTACATAAGTGGGAAGTATCGTCAGGTAGGCATAAAACAGGGCAGTATCATAGCTGGGATGATAGCGGAAAGTTCCAAGCAGCCATTCCCCGCTGTTCAGCCAAATGATCCAGTTGCTGATCCAGAGACCGGCATTATAAAATATCCCTGTGAATGCAAGCAGGCCATATTTATCAAAGTAAGCCAAATAGGCAAAGGGGGCAGTCGCCGACCTGTCAGGAAAGGTTTTGAGCATCGATACAACAAGCCCAAAAAAGGTTATGGCCATACCTCCTGTAAAGGACCCCATCATCATCCATGCCGCAGACCACTCCCCCTCAAAAAAGGGAAACCATTTCATGCACAAGAATAAGAATCCGATTGAGAAAATTCCGCCAGCCAAAAAGGAAAGCGCGATGGCCTGATAATTCTTTGCACCTGATAAATACAGCAGCATAACCCAAATGAGATTCAGCATAATGAATAAACTAAGCATCAGCAGCTTATAATCCCATCCTATGGGGGAAAGCAAGGCGAATATGAGCCAAAGCAGTCCTGCAGCTGCTATCGTTACGGCTGAAAATCCCAGGAAAGAAGAAAAAACTTTTTCTTCTTTTTTTTCATAAAGACAGTCCGCCACATAGCGCGTAACAACGAGCTGCTGAAAGCCAAACAGCACTTGGGAAAACATAAAACAATAGGATACGGAAATCATGAAAAGCTGTTTGTTTTCAGCCGTAACATCTGGAACAGCCTGAAGCAGCAGCTGCAGCATCAGAATGGTTAAAATGACAATCAGCCATGGTCCTGCTGTGACAAAGAGGGAATATAAATAGGCTTTAAACCTTGAAGAATAGTAATCTTCCTTAAATAGTTTCTGCAGCTGGAATCCGATGCCCGCCAACCGCTCCACCTCTTTTCTGATAAAGACTTCTGTATGCTGCTATAACATTTTCAATCAAATAATCGTGTTTAACACGCTGAAGGCCGCTGCGTCCCATTTTCTCCAGAAGCTCCGGATGGCCGATGCACCATTTTAACCGATCTGCGAGTTCATCCGGCTGAATAGGCGGAATGATGAATCCCGATGCCCCGTAAGGATCATCCTCTTTTCCTTCAATCAGCTCCCGGCAGCCTCCCACATCTGTTGCTACCCATGGCTTTCCGGCAGCCATCCCTTCAAGAATTGCAAGCGGCTGCCCCTCTGAAAGGCTGCTTAGAACACACACATCAAAATCAGGCAAATACTCCTCGATATTGACCCTGCCGGTAAAGGTCATATGCAGTTCAAGACCAAGGCTTAGAACCAGTTCTTTGCACTCCCGGGCATACTCAGGCATCTCCTCATCCGGTCCAAGAATAGACCAATGAAAGGCACAGCCCCATTTTTTCAGTGTGTTGGCAGCGTAAATCATGGTTTTTATATCTTTAATCGGAACCACCCTCACGATGGCTCCGATATGAAACACAGAGCTCGTTTTTTTTCTGGCTTTTGGAGAATGAATTCCGATCCCATTCGGGATAATCGCTGTTTTTTCAGGGGGAGCCCCAAGTTCAAGCTGATAGTCCTGATTTTTTTTAAACAGGGTGATGATATCAGATGCCTGGTCATACGCAATGGCGGATAAATGATGGAAAAGCTGGATCCATCTTTTTTTATAAACAGCAGGAATCCAAGAGGATTGCAGAATTTCTTCTTCTCTTTCCCTTGAATAAATTCCGTGCTCCGTAATGATAAAAGGCACGTCCTGCACCTTTGAAATATAGGCGCCGACTAGTCCGCCATAGCCGGTTGAAGCGGTATGGATCACATCCACTGAGCTGAAGTCCTGCTGCAGGAGATGCAGGATTGGACTGTACATGGATTTCCACATCCACATGTAATCAAGAAATGATCCAAACAGTCCTTCATATTCATAGCATTTCTGAACAAGCTTATAAAATGCTTCACTTTCAAAGAATGCTTCACTCGAACCCATCCTGCTTCTGTCTCCCATAATGATCAGGGCTTCTGGATTCCGGGTCTGAAACGTAAACCATTTAAAAAGCAGCAGAAGTTCCCCATCTGTCAGGTTGGATTTCTGTATTTCCGGCCTGAAGGCGGACATTAATGCAATGTTATGATGATGCACAGTATTAGGGTGAAGCCTGTATTTGAAATCTTTTACCCCCTTTGCCTCAGGGGTAATTGTAAAAAGCGAAAATTCGATCTCATTCATGCCTTTAATAAGGGTATGAAGCCAGCTTGATACTCCCCCGCTTACATAAGGATAGCTTCCCTCAGCAATCAGACCTGCTCTCATTATGCATTCTCCTCTATATAGCTGATGGCTGCATCAGACTGTGTCATCGTAATCAGATAGAGATGATCCTGCTGTTTTTTGACATGGCCGAAAGGATGCTCTCCTGTCTTCAGCCTTTTCCCGGGCTCCAGCCTCAGATAAAAATAAGAAGGGGATGGTACATTGTAACCATGGATCTCAATTCCTTCCGGATTGTAAGAAAAACTCCATTTTCCTTTTTGGTAAGCATCCATTCTTCTTTTAGCATCAATTTGCTTATATCCCTTAACGTGACTGAATTCTTCTGCCAAAAACTTCTGCATCGATGTATAGCTGTTTTTCATCGCTTCCCAGTCTCCCTGCTTAGATCGGGCTTCATCAAGGACATCATCTGGATGAATAAAGTGAGAAAACACTCCCATGTTAGCAATTGAGTCAGCGAGCTGGAACTGATCTTCCTTCGAAAAATGATAGCCGCTGTTTATCCTTGGAAAATGGTAAAGCTCTTTATACACTGAGTCATAGTCAAACTCCTGAATCAGGCTTCCGTTGGAAGGATCTCCTATATAAAGGCTGGCGATCACTTCCAATTCAGGCACAGCTTTCTTTAAAGCGGATATTCCGGACCGGTTCAGCAAGTTAGAAGGAGGGACATAGGTTTTCAGCTGCTGTGCTGCAAAAAGTTCTTCCTTCAGCGCTTTTACTTCCAGCAGGGAGTTCACCATCTCTTCCTCTGATCTCCAAGGGCGGTATCCGAACTCAGCAGATACCGGATCGCTTTTTGTAAGGAGAGACTCATGGTTGTAGCCATGCAGGGCCAGCTCTCCATTTCCCTGGATCAGCTGCCTGCCGTATCCAAGCAAGTCCCTCTCACTCATGCTCAGCATTTCCTGGCTTGAGAGATCAGGTTTGTCCTGGTAGGTGCCTATTAATGCGCCCGTGTAGGGGATTTGATAAAGCTTACTGATTTCTTTCATATCCGGCCACCAGCGGTTCCGATAGAACTGCTCGTAGGACATTCCATACGTTTTCTGAAATTGCTCTGAGCTTGTTTCGGCAATGGGGGCAGGGAAGTCATCGATGAACATAACCTTCCCTCCCATCTGTCCGGATAAAAAAGCCGGAAAAGCAAGACTGATGGAATGGACAAGCAGGCCTCTTGCGGATTTTTCCTGCAGGCTTGTGCCATTCCAGACGGCAACCCGGCCCGTTCCTTCATCATGCGTCCACAGAAGGGGCAGGCTCTCTGCGGTAATATAGGTCATGGAATCCGGACTAAGCTCTGCTTTCAGCATACTGTTTGAAAAAAATTCGCTTTCCGGACCTAAATCTGGATAGCCTTTAAAAAAAGACTCCGAGAACACTGCGCCTTTAACTGTATCATTGTAGCCATGTGCCTGCTCAATCCCAAGCAGATTATGCCAAGCCGGATCAGAAAAGCGGTTAGCCGCGAATAACCGCCCGCCTTCCCTGACAAACTTTTTTATGACTTCTAAATTCCAGCGTGAGGAATCTTCTCCCGTTAAAATAATCATCGTATATGGATTTGGTTTAAGAGACTCCATTTGACGGGGAGAAATGACTTCCAACGGGATTTTCGCATATTGAAGGGCTTCTAAAATGTTGGCATGCGTCCTCTCACTAAGAAGGTTTCCTTTTTCAGGCTCAGCTAAATAAATCTTGATACGGTTCAGATCGTTTGCCTTCCCATCCCATTCAGAATTCATAAAGGTAAGCTTTTCAGAAGCGGCGTCCGATTCCGCTGCCGGAAGACTCGCATAAAATCGATCTGTATTCATATACAAAACGCCTGCCAGCAATAAAACAGCCAAAATAGAGGTGAATTGGACAAAGCCCGGAACATTGCGATTCATTCAGCCTTTCCTCCCAAAAAACGGATGGTTTCCTGCTGCTGCTCAGAAAAAAAACGCAAATCCGGTTGTTCCATAAGCAATGCTGCCAGTCGAAATACTTGATTCCATTCTCCTTTTTGATAAGAAATCCGCAATTTCCCCCACATCAGCTTGGATGAACGGGGATCTTTCTCGTAAATTCTTTCATATAGCTTATCCGATTCTTCCGGATTGCTTTCCAGTAAGAAATCCGCCAGCGCCACAGTAAAGGAATCATGCTCCGGAAAAAGTCCAGAGGCCTCCTTTAGAAACATCTCATACTCTTTCTCTGTCTTTTCCCGCAATGCGGACGAGAGCAAATCACTTGATAGGTACTCCTGATAGGATTCAAGAAGCACTTCATAGCTGTTTGGAAGTTCCGGTGATTTCTCTATTTTTAATTTTTGTAATTGGTTTAACAGCCGGTCCTGCAGCACATTGGTTATCGTAGCAGCATAATGAACCGCCTCCTGATCAGGATGGCTAAGCCCTTTTTTTATGATTTTTTCCTGATGAGTGTTTTTCTCATTGGACATATTCAGCAAAAGACTTTTTATCATCCAGGAATTTTCTGACGTTTGTCCTTCAGCAGATAATAAATGCCGGTCCTGCTTGAGCATTTCTCTTAAGCTCTCAAAATTGTAAACCTTATTATGGATATAGGTTGAGTAGTCTTCCATAAATGTTCCATCCTGCCTTTTACGGAAGACGTACACCATAACCCATCCTCCTATAAATCCTATTATGGGCACAGCGCATGCAAGCAGCACCCAAAGGAAAAGGAGGCCGTGCTGGCTGCGTTCCATATTTTTGGCATAGCGGCGAGATAAAACGGCAGCAATAACTCCCAGCAGAATACCTAAAAAAAACATCCAAATCATTTGACTGGAGCCGCCTCCTTCCGAAGTGCATTCTGAAGCCTTGCTTTTACAGACGCTTCAAAAGCCGGTTCAACACCGGGAAGCAAAACATAAAGAATATCCGTCTCTTCATCCCACCCCGCTGAATCAAGTTCCCTTAGCTGATTTTTAACTGTAAGATCAATCTCCCCTATGGATAAACCTGGCGTGTGTATTTCAAAAATTACGAAAGGCTGGCCGATTTTTTCAACTCTTTCCAGCTCCGCATTGAACTTTCTAAAAAAGGAGGCCAGCTTATAAATCCCCGTTCCCTCATAACGTTCGAGATGATTTTTTTCCTGTTCGTATTTGTAAGCAAAGCTAAGCCTGTTTCCTGCCCACTTCAAACACCAGTCAAGCCATTGAATGTGATGGGCTGTACATGACTCAAGCTTTACACCATTCAGTGCCATCACATACCTCATCTCTCCGACTACAAACACAGGGCCTGCAATCATTGGAGAATCATCGGCTTCATCAGCCGATTTGAAAAGAACGCGGGGAGAGTGATTCATCACCTTGCTGATCAGTCCAGGAACGTCTTCTCCCCTGTAATTCGATTTTAGGCTTCCCACCTTATTTGTGTTGATTTTTGAGCGGATGGAATGTCCCTGAGAAGAAATATAATACAAAACAAGCTGGCTGCTTCTGAATCTCAGCTGCACGATTCTGACCAGTTCATTAAAAATCGTATCAGAATCTGTGAAATTCAAAGCCGTAACCATATCATACATTTCCGAAAATGCATCCTCGGATTCTAAAAACCGTTTCCTGTACAGCCGATTTACTTCCAGTGCATCTTCAAGTGCCTCTTTCAACTGCCTTTTTTCTTCTGAAGCCTCCTGATAAAGGGTTGTTAAATCCGAATACCGTTCCTGCTGGGAATTACGTGACAGACCTGTAAAAAGGAGGAGGAAAAAATACAGGAGAAGCGTTAATATGCTTTCGAAGTTTGTAAAAAATAAATACAAATCTCCGCCCTGGTTAACTTCGTAAAACAACGTGGTGATCACTGCACCGGAAAAAGGAATAAAGCCGGGGTAGATGCCGTATCTGAGAGAAATCAGTACAATAGCAACAGGCCAGACAAACAAGCCAAGTGCAGGAAGATTTTCGCTAAAATAGAAAATGGCTGCTGCATTTAATCCTGTCAGGGAAAATGCTTCTATTACTTTTCGTATTGTTTTCGACTGATTATAGATCAAAAGAATCACTACTTTCGGCAAAAAATAGGTTGATCTTACAAAAACAGGCTGATATGATTAGGCCTAAGGTGATGGGCAAACTTGCTGAAAAGCAAGGACGCAAAGGCATGGGTCGTCAGATTTCCTATGGGAGATACCGATCGCCAGCCTGCGAAGCTGCCATCCCTCGTTAAAAAAACGGAGGGATTACAAATGAATAACGTAATCAAATTTTTTGTATTGATCTTTTTTGCCGTATCCATTACTGTCTCTTTATCGTCTCCAGTCACTGCAGCCTCTGCAATGTCACACGGAAGCAACGGGATTCTTGACGGCGTGAAATCCTATAAGATTTACTACGATGCTCCTACCCCTGCAATTATCAGAAAAATGAAAGCTTATGATCTGGTGATCATAGAACCCCTCTTGTACACCAAAACCCAAATCGATGAGATTAAAAAGGGCGATACGAAAGTATACGGCTACATCAACTCGATGGAAGCCGATAATTGGAATACAGCATTTATCCGGAAACTTCTCCCCCAGGATTACTACCGGAGCAATGGACAAAAACACTATATCAAGCAATGGGATTCCTATTTGATGAATATGGGTTCTTCCCATTTCAGGCAGCTGCTTCTGTCAGAAATCCATGCACAGGTATACAGCAAGAATATGGACGGTGTCTTTTTGGATACAGTCGGAAATATAGATGATTATTTTAGCAGTAAGCCCGCTGAGCTAAAAAAGCAGCGGACCGGTTTGCAGCAGCTCCTTAAAAGCGTTACATCTTCCTACCCAAGATTGGGGATCATCCAGAACTGGGGAATGGATACATTGAAAGCTGCCAGCGCTGATTATGTAGACGCCATTATGTGGGAGGACTTTTCTCACCGGGTCGTTTCCAAGGACCAATGGTCTAGGAATCAAATTCTTGATTTAAAAGAGCTGCAGCAGGAAACTGGGCTGGAGGTTCTGACCGTCTCATTTGAACAGCACTCAAAAAGTGATGCATTTTCTGCAGCTCAAGGATTTAAGCATTACAAAGCGGTAAAAGACTTTAACCGCTGGTAATTCGACAAAAACTAGTACTCTAATCATAAACTCAATAACTGCTTACATTATTTGTAGCACACGCCCAGATTGAAGACAATTTCCAAATAGGCTCACCAGTTTCACCCTGCTTAATCATCCTGGTTCCTGCTCAAAACGGACTGATGTACACCATTCATTTTACCTACTTCTAATGTCTTAGTCTATTAAGTTTTTTAGAAAACATGACAATAGACATAAAAATATCATGCGTACAGTAAACCGTTCTCATGTTCTCTCCCCTTTTTTCTATTCGGTTTGCCAATCTGCCTGAGTCATTCTGAACAAAACTTTCACAAAGAAAACCCCGGTGAACGAGGGTTTTCTTTTTGCTATTTTCTATCAGCAGGATCTTTCTTTCAGTTCAGGAACGTGCATATACACGCATCATTGCATGATTCTCCATCAGCTTGAAAGGGACTCTAAATCAAAAAGGACCCCACTTATAGGTAAAGAAGCCGTAATTCCGGATAGCAAAATTCCGTAAATAAGCAAACTAGGTGCAGGATTAGCAGACTTGCCCCGATACTCTTACAGCTCGTCCCTATTCTATTGAGACTATAAAAAAAGGATGGGACAAAAGGTTTCCGGCTAAAAAAAACCGAACTTTATTTGAAACTCTGGTATAGAGCTTCGTAAAAGTTCGGTTTTCTTATTTTCATGCTTTTTCCCAACAAATTATTCGGCTTTAAGGACAACACTTTTAGTTATATCCCAGCCTATTTTTCGGCCTATTTCTGCACCTGCTCAGCTTTAAGCGAATAATTGTGAAAGACTATCTTTTTTGAACTCTGAACAGGGAAGCAGGACAGGCTTTTCAAATTTTACAGCGGCAGCCGCTCGATTGTTATGATTGAACCGGTTTCTTCCACATGCCGGCAATTATGGCTGTAACAAGGGCTCCAATCAGGATGGCCGCTACGTACAGAAGGGGATTTCCTTCAACGATTGGAATAACAAATGCTCCCCCGTGCGGTGCCGGAAGCTTTATGCTGAACAGCATAGAAAGGGCACCTGCTGTCGCCGCTCCGATAACGGATGCCGGGATGACTCTTCCAGGATCTGCAGCTGCAAATGGAATCGCTCCTTCTGTAATAAAGGAAGCGCCCATGATATACGCTGTTTTTCCAGCTTCCCGTTCCTGCTTTGTAAATTTTTTTCTAAAAAAGGTCGTTGCCAGAGCCATACCTAGCGGAGGGACCATTCCTCCTGCCATTATTGCAGCATGGGGTGCGAAGTTTCCTGCATCGATCATGGCAATACCAAAGGTGTAGGCTGCTTTATTTAGCGGGCCTCCCATATCTATTGCCATCATTCCGCCGAGGATCAAACCCAGAAGAATTAAATTTCCGGTTCCCATCCCCATAAGCCAGCCATTCAGCGCATCATTCAATGCTTTTGCAGGGGGGATTACGACTGTCAGCATGATCAAGCCTGTTGAGAGAACACCAAACAGCGGATAGAGCAATACAGGCTTAATGCCTTCCAGTGAACCAGGCAGCCCGCTGAATGCTTTTTTAATCAGCACTACGAGATACCCTGCAAGGAAACCGGCGATCAATCCTCCAAGAAACCCTGCTCCCCCAGTGGAAGCAAGAAGCCCGCCGACTGCACCGGGAGCAAATCCGGGACGGTCTGCAATACTCATCGCGATAAATCCTGCCAGAATCGGAATCATAAGCGCAAAGGCATTATCTCCTCCGATGGTTTTTAATAGATAGGCAATTTGATTATAGCTTGGATCATCCGGATTCGCGGAATTAATCCCAAACATGAACGATATGGCAATCAGAATGCCTCCGCCCACAACAAACGGCAGCATATTGGATACACCGTTCATTAAATGCTTGTAGAAGCCGGTTCTCTGTCCTTTTTCTTTTTGTCCATCCGGCGAAGCGCTTTTCCCGCTTTTGTAAATTGAGGCATCCTGCTTCAGAGCCTGTTCAATCAGTTCCTGCGGCTTTCTGATCGCCTGTGCAACCGGTACCTCTATGACGTGCTTGCCGCCGAATCTTTCCATTTCCACTTGCTTATCAGCAGCTACGATGATGGCGGAAGCCCTTTCAATATCATCCTGAGTCAGGAGATTTTTCACACCGCTTGAGCCGTTCGTTTCTACTTTAATTTGAACGCCCATCTCCTTAGCCTTTGCTTTTAATGAGTCAGCTGCCATATACGTATGGGCAATCCCTGTCGGACAGGCCGTAACAGCAAGGACCAGCTGCTCTTCGGATGATAGGGAAGCTTCATCCCCTTCATTATCATCCATTTCGCTGTCTTCCTTTGAATTGATGGCCTCCAGAACTTCCTCCTCCGTCTTTGCCTCTTCTAATTTCTTTCTAAAATCCGGATCCATTAAAAAACTTGAAAGGGAAGAGAGTGTTTCTAAATGGGTATTGTCCGCACCTTCCCCTGCTGCAATCATAAAGAACAAACGGCTAGGCTCACCGTCAAGCGAGTCATAATCAATGCCTGCTGCAGAACGTCCGAATGCGATAGCCGGACTTTTGACCGCTTTTGTTTTTGCATGCGGAATTGCTATGCCTTCTCCGATTCCGGTTGTACTTTGAGCCTCCCGTGCCAGAATGGCTTCTTTGTACCCGGCACGGTCATGTAATTTTCCGGCACGGTCCAGCTGATTGACTAATTCGTCAATAACCAGTTCTTTTGAATTCGATGAAAGATTTAATAGAATGGTATCTTTCGTCAGCAAATCTGTAATTCTCATGTTCCTTCCCCCTTATCCGATTTTCTCTATTTTTATTTGCGTCAGCAGCTTCCCGGCTTCTTCTTTTGTACAAAGGTCATCCGAGAATGCTGTTGCACTGCCTGCAGCGGTACCAGTCCGGAAGGCTTCTTCATAATCCTCTCCCTTTGTATAGGAGGCCAGAAAACCAGCCACAACGGAATCGCCTGCTCCAACTGAGTTTTTCAATGTACCGGCTGGTACGGAAGCCTTTAAGACGAGATTTTCATTAATGAAGACGGCTCCTTCGCCTGCCATTGAAACAATGACATTCCGAACGCCCTGAGCGATCAGTTTTTTCCCAAAGTAAGCTGCTTCGTTCACACTCGTTACGTTCGTTCGGAATAAGTCTCCCAGCTCATGATGGTTCGGCTTGATCAGCAGCGGTTCATATTGGAACGTTTCTTCAAGAGCGGGACCGGTTGTGTCGATAACGGTTTGAGCTCCTCTTGCCCTGCTTATTTCTGCAAGTGTTTTATAAAACGTCAATGGCATAGAGGACGGAATACTTCCGGCTAAAACGAGCAAGTCTCCTTCTTGCAGCTGTTCCATTTTTGTGATCAGGCTCTCTTGCTGCTCCATTTCAATGGAAGGGCCCGCTGCGTTTATTTCTGTCTCTGTATCCGTTTTCAATTTCACGTTGATCCTTGCAGGCTCATAAACTTCTGTAAATTGTGATGAAATAGCTTCTGATTCAAGAAAGTTTTTAATAAAGTCTCCTGTAAACCCTCCGGCAAATCCAAGCACTACACTTTCTGTTCCCAGCCGTTTTAACACTCTTGAAACATTAATGCCTTTCCCGCCCGGAAAAAGCTGTGTCCCTTTCGTGCGGTTCAATTGACCGAGCTTAAAATTGTCAGCATGCATAATGTAATCAATAGAAGGGTTTAATGTGCAAGTATAAATCATGATCTTTCCACAACCTTTATCTCCGTTTTTTCTCTGTATTCTGCCAGCACATCTTCTTCTACGCTGGCTGTAAGAATTACAGCTTCATGTAAATCTGCTATTTTTGAAAATGCAGCTTCGTCAAACTTGCTGCTGTCCGCCAGCATATAGGCTATTTGCGAAAAGCGAATTGCGCTTGTTTTCACAGCCGCTTCTTCAGGATCGGGAGTTGTATAGCCTGAATCCAGATGGATTCCATTGACTCCCATAAAGCACTTATCGAAACGGTACTCACTTAAAGTTGCTATGGTCCGTGCACCGATCAGCGCTCTTGTCGTCTGCTTCACATACCCGCCTGTTAAGTACGTAGGAATTTGGTACTTCGCCAGCTCTTCTATATGAGTTAGTCCATTTGTAACGGCCATGATATCTTTTCCTTCAAGAAAGCGGATCATATGGAAGATGGTCGTTCCGGCATCTAAAAAAACCCGGTCTCCGTCTTTTACAAAGCTTGCCGCAAATTCACCAATTCGCTGTTTTTCTTCCAGATGAATGATGGATTTCTGGGCGATATTCGGCTCTGTTCCCTTTTGATGAAGCTGCTCTGCTCCGCCATGGACTCTCTTAAGTTTCTTTTCTTTGTGAAGCTGGCTTAAGTCTCTCCTTATCGTTGACTCGGATGAACACGTTGCATCTACAAGTTCCTGGATATTGACTACTTCTTTTTTATCAATTAAATCAAGAATAATACTGTGTCTTTCAGGGGTAAGCATTTACGCACCTCCAGCCTGATAGTGCCTTATGACTATAGTGTAACGAAAGCCCTTACAAAAATCAACCAAAAACAATCATTTTCATTCATAATCATGCTGAATTTAATAAATCCAATCATTTTCGTTCAAATATAATCATCTATTCAGGATGTAGTGATCAATGAGAAAGAAAATTCAGCAGCTGCCTTCGTCAGCCGGGTAACGAAAGGATGGATTCCGCTTCTGCAGGGAAAAAACAAATTCATCGCAAAAAAGGTGCCTTAAAATTCCGTTCAGGCACCTTCTATACTCGTAATAATGAAACAGCAAAATGTTTACTTCTCCTTTGAAATCAGTAATGCTTCTTTACGAAATTTAAGATATCACGGTTATTTTTCACAAGAGGTTCTTCAGATGGGAAATGCCCCATCTCATAAGTATTAAAAGCTGCCAGGTTAGGAATGATTTCTCTGGCAGCACTTTTTAATCTGCTTTCAGGAAAAGCTCTGTTAAACTTGGCTGTTGATTTCCGCTTCAGGCGTTCGCTTATCCTTGGGCGGGCGGTGAGCCTCCTCCTCGCTTCGCGACTGCGGGGTCTCACCTGACCCGCTGCTCCCGCAGGAGTCTCACGCCTTCCGCTCCAATCAACAGGTGTGAAAAATCAACACAATGCTTTAACAAAGCCTCAGGAAAAAAACATCTTTTCTCCCAGCTATGATTAAAGTAGGGGAGTTATACAGGGACAACTCTTCTTTCACAGTTAATTTCGGCATTTCCTTTTCAAGCTTTATGTATATAAAACATCGCCAATTATTGTTCTATCCATTTCTTTCATAGAATGATCAGACATCGCATCGGTCATTTTTCTCAGATATTTTTGTGATGAAGTACTTTTGAATAAGATTAGTGGAAGCAAGATTTCTTTCACCATTTTCCATTTCGGTCCCAGCTGTATTCCTGCTGGGGATACCAATACAGAGCAGTCTATTTTATCCGGGAAAAATGCTGCTAATCTCAATATAATTCCTGCACCGTAGGAAGGGCCAGCAAAAGCACTGTCATCAATAATAAAGTAATCCATCAGTTCCTTAATCCACAGGGCAAAACGATCGTCCATTGCAGAAATTCTGCTTTCAGCACTGTATCCCGGATGCCCAATAGTATCTGGTGCATAGACTCTGTATTTTTCTGCCAGTGGTAAAAACCAGGATAATGTCATTGGATTGATACAATTACCGCCCTGGAAAATAAAAATAGGTTTTCCTTCTGAAGGACCTGCTATTAGAAGATGTGTCCTCCCATAACTTGTATCGACATATACCTTCTCCACATCAAAATTAAACGTCTTTATATAATTGTCGTAATGCTGTGTTATGACCTTTTTTCCTTCCTTTTTGTAGATGGTTCCTTTCCCCAAAATAATTCATCCCTGTGAAAGCATGCATAAACTAAACGAGCTGCCGCCTGCTATTGTAGCCAAAAAAAAGAGGGGACTCACAGGGCCGGATTCCTCCAGCCAATTGAGTCAGCCTCTTCTTTTTCCGTTTTTATGGGACTGCCTCTTACGGACAATTTCCTTTAAAGGAAAGGGGACAGACAGTGCATAGCCTGCCTTCTTCCTCCAGAGTACTTCTCAGTCCTCCATTGTAGATAAGTCACCGGCGGGCAGATCAAGTTCCCAAGCCTTTAATACCCGGCGCATAATTTTACCGCTTCTTGTTTTCGGCAGTTTATCTTTAAATTCGATTTCCCTTGGAGCCGCATGGGCAGCCAGACCTTTTTTCACGAAGGTCCGGATCTCTTCGCTTAATTCTTCGGAAGGTTCGTAGCCGTCTCTGAGTGCAATGAACGCCTTAATGATTTCACCGCGCACAGGATCCGGCTTACCGATTACTCCCGCTTCTGCAATCGCTGGATGCTCCACAAGCTTGCTTTCTACCTCAAACGGGCCCACTCTTTCACCAGAGGTCATGATGACATCATCAATTCTGCCCTGAAACCAAAAGTACCCATCTTCGTCCATGTAGGCAGAATCCCCAGAGACGTACCAGTCGCCCGGCATGAAGTAGGATTCATATTTTTCAGAATTGTTCCAGATGGCGTTCATCATGGATGGCCAGCCTTTTTTTATCGCGAGGTTTCCCATTTGGTACGCCGGCAGCTCATTGCCCTGATCATCCACGATGGCTGCCTTGACACCTGGTACCGGACGGCCCATGGAACCTGGCTTGATTTCAAGCGATGGGTAATTGCAAATCGTTTGGGCTCCAGTTTCCGTCATCCACCATGTATCATGGATGCGGTGGCTGAATACTTTCATTCCCCAGCGGATTACTTCCGGGTTCAGCGGCTCTCCAACGCTCAGGACGTGGCGGAGACTGCTGAGATCAAAATCTTTTATGATTTCATCCCCTGCCCCCATCAGCATTCTGAATGCCGTTGGTGCGCTGTACCATACAGAAACGCCCAACTCTTCAATCGTATTGTACCAGGCTTCAGGCTTAAACCTTCCGCCGACAATAACATTGGATGCTCCGTGCAGCCAAGGACCGAAGATACCGTAGACTGTACCTGTTACCCAGCCTGGGTCTGCTGTGCACCAATAAACATCATCCTCCTTCAAGTCAAGCACCCATTCAGCCGTTTGATAATGCTGAATCATGGCACGCTGTACGTGAAGAACCCCTTTTGGCTTACCGGTAGACCCGGAAGTGTAATGAAGCAGCATCCCGTCATCTTCATTCAGCCATTCGATTTCAAATTCTTTGCTTGCCTTCTCCATTTCTTCATGGAAATGAATGTACTTCTCTTCCTCTGGCTGTCCGCCTACAAGAATAATGTGCTCTAGTGCAGGGAGTTCATCATGCGGCACCCGTTCAAGCAGTTCGGGTGTTGTCACAATCACTTTGGCACTGCTGTCAAACAAGCGGTCTTTAACGGCCCCTTCCATAAATGCTTCGAATAACGGTCCGACAATAGCACCGGCCTTTATTGCGCCCATAATGATACAATATAGCTCAGGTGTTCTCGGCATAAATACGAAGACCCGGTCTCCTTTTTCAACATTGGCTGCCTGGCGCAGAACGTTTCCCGCCTTGCTGGATAGATCCTTCATTTCTTTAAACGTATATTTTTCGTTCCGGGAAGGGTCTCGATAATAAAGCGCAACTTTATTTTTCCGATGGGTTTCTGCATGACGGTCAATTGCTTCGTAGGCTGCATTCATTTTTCCCGTATGATGCCATGAGAAGTTCTTCTCTGCATCTTTCCAGTTAAAATTCAGATAAGCTTCTTCGTAGTCTTTTAGATTATGATTCCCCTTCGACGCTGGGAGCGCTTCCAATTTCATCCCTGAATCCCCCTCTTTTCATCATTCAACTTTTATTATAGTATACGAGTTGATTTTTCTCAATTTTTAAACAATATGTTTGTGAAAACGCTTTATTATTTGTAGTATAATAGAAGGAAGTTTCACTGCATGCAGGAGTCCCTAAGAAAACCCGCAGGACGATTAGAGATAATAGCGTGTGGCTCCTGAAAAAGAGCAGCGCCACTGGTACAGACACGCCGCTCAAGGCTGAGCTCGAAAGATTGATTCCTGCATAGAAAGTTTAACCGACTGCCGGCTTTCTATTTTTTCCTTCTTCTTCCAGTAAATGATTGGGATTCCTCCAGAGAGTACGCATATAATGATTGAACAAATACCTACGATTGACTTAGAAAAGGCGGGTGACCGAATGGAACACAGCAAGACTTACAATGCAATGGAATTAAAAACCTCCGGCGGGGCTCTTATTATTGAAGGTCCCATTGCATCCAGCAAACTATCAGGCTATGAATTTCATAAAGATTTAGTTGCTTTCAGGCCGCCTGGTCAGCAGCATAAAGCACTGATTGAAATCGCCGACCTTCCGGAAGGACGAATATTGATTGCCAGGCATAAGCATACCATTGTCGGCTATGTAACGTATTTATATCCCGATCCACTGGAAAGATGGTCTGAAGGAAACATGGAAAATCTGATTGAACTCGGGGCAATCGAGGTCATTCCCGAGTTCAGGGGATGTGCGGTTGGAAAAAATCTCTTAAGGGTTTCCATGATGGATGACAAAATGGAAGATTATATCATCATCACGACGGAATATTACTGGCACTGGGATTTGAAAGGAACAAGCTTAAACGTATGGGAATACCGTAAAGTAATGGAAAAGATGATGAATGCCGGAGGGCTTGAATGGTATGCCACCGATGAACCGGAAATCAGTTCCCATCCAGCCAATTGCCTTATGGCGAGAATCGGCAAACGAATCGATCAGGATTCCATTCAGCAATTTGACAGACTCCGCTTCAAAAATCGTTTTATGTATTAACTGACAGACAATAGGGAGAAAAAAAACGGGTATGAAATGTAAAGGGGTTGGGATACATGATTGTTGATCAAATCATGAACAAGCAGGTGGTTACCCTTTTACCGAAAGACACACTGGGTAAAGCCATTGAAGTAATGAAAGCAAAACGGATACGTCATATTCCCGTTGTAAATGAAGAGGGCATCCTTACCGGAATTCTATCCGACAGAGATATAAAAGATGCAAGTCCTCCTGTCTATCAGCTCGCAGAAAGAATGGACGAGTTGAATCAGCCGCTTGAAAAGTTTATGAAAACAGATGTCATAACGGGCCACCCTCTCGATTTCGTTGAAGAAATATCATCCATCTTTTACGAACGGAAAATAGGCTGTATGCCAATATTGAGAGCGGGAAGGCTGGAGGGGATTATTACAGAGTCAGACCTTCTCCATACGTTCGTACAGCTCACGGGTGCCGATCAGCCTGGATCCCAAATTGAAGTAAAGGTATCCAATAAGGCTGGAATGCTTGCGGAGATAACAGCGGTTTTCAGTGAGCGGAGGATTAATATCTCGAGTGTTCTCGTTTATCCGGATCGGGACCCTCTATTTAAAATACTTGTTTTACGGGTGCAAACAATGAATCCGACCGGTCTTATCACCGATTTGGAAGCCTCAGGATACCACGTTCTCTGGCCGAATATGCCGGGGATGTCCTTATGAAGGATTCAGTATTTATTTATTCCAAAGATTTTTTGACCTACCAGTTCAGTCAGCACCATCCCTTTAATCAGCTTCGGGTTGAACTGACACATGATCTGCTGAAGAAAATGGGGAAATTGGGTGAAAGCCAGATTGTTGCTCCAAGAATAGCCACTGAAGAAGAACTCGCATTGGTGCATGATGCGAAGTATATTCATGCCGTTCAAAGAGCAGGAAAAGGGGGACTAAGGGACGAAGAAGCCTCCAATTATGGAATAGGTACAGAGGATACCCCCATCTTTAAAGGAATGCATGAGGCGAGCGCTCTTCTTGTCGGGGGGACATTGGAGGCTGCAGATCAAGTCATGACTGGAAAAGCAAACCATGCTTTAAATTTGGGAGGCGGCCTGCACCACGGCTTTCGCGGAAAAGCTTCTGGCTTCTGCATTTATAATGACAGCTCGGTCGCCATTAAATACTTGCAGGAAAAGTACCATGCCAGAGTCATGTACGTAGATACCGATGCTCATCATGGAGATGGGGTGCAATGGACATTTTACGATGATCCTTCAGTTTGCACTCTGTCTTTGCATGAAACGGGCCGCTATTTATTCCCCGGCACTGGAAACGTTACCGAACGAGGTCATGGATTAGGCTACGGATACTCTTTTAATATTCCGCTTGATGCCTTTACTGAGGATGAATCTTGGCTGAATGCCTATCGAAAATCATTCCGTGAAGTGGTGAAATTCTTTAAACCGGATATCATTTTTAGCCAGAATGGAGCGGATGCCCATTATTACGATCCATTGACCCATTTATCCTCTACTATGGAGACTTACAAAGAAATTCCAAAACTTGCCCATGAGCTCGCCCATGAATATTGCCAGGGACGGTGGATTGCGGTTGGCGGCGGCGGATATGATATATGGAGAGTCGTACCGAGAGCCTGGTCTTTGATTTGGCTTGAAATGCTGAATGAAACCCCTTCTGGCCAATTGCCTGAAGAATGGCTTCAGGCTTGGAAAGACAAAGCCCCTGTTCCGCTTCCTTCTACATGGGAGGATCAAAAGCCGCTCTATAAGCCCATACCGAGGAAAAAAGAAATTGAAGAGAAAAATGCCCAAACTGTAAAAAAGGCTCTGCATCCGATTATGCAAAGCGAAGAAAGTACCGGCAGACGAAATGTAAACGGCTGATGTATTTGTCAGCCCATTCACACCTTCACGAAGGCATTATAAAAGGCACCCCGCGAGGTGCCTTTTGACTCTTTATTTCGTAGATTGACGCACTTCAATGCGGTGCGGAAGTTCAAATGCTTTTTCTTCTACGGATTCTTTATTCATCAGCTTAGTAAGTAGACGCATAGCAACGGCTCCGATATCATATGTCGGCTGAACCACAGTCGTCAGCTGTGGACGAACCATTGTAGACAGGCGCGTATTATCAAATCCGATTACTTCAATGTCACCGGGAATGCTTTGACCGCGGTCCTGTGCAGAGTGGATCACACCAAGTGCCATTTCATCTGTACCAACAAAGATAGCAGTCGGTTTACTTTCCAGCTCCTGCAGCTTTTCAAACGCTTCAATTCCGGAGTCATACGTGTAGTCTCCTTCAGTCACCAGCTCTTCATCAAATGTCAGACCTGCTTCGCTGAGAGCACGTTTGTAGCCTGCGAGTTTTAACTTGGAGTTTGCCGGCTCTTCCAGAGGCCCTGTTACATACCCAATCCGTTTATGGCCTTTTTCAGCCAGCATGGTGACCGCATCGAATGCACCCTGCTCGTAATTAATAGTAACCGAATGAGTTTCATTTTCCATATCCACTGAAGCAGCGAGAACAATTGGAACAGGAGAGCGTTTAAACTCTTCTGTGTGCTCATTTGTTATA
Organism: Metabacillus sp. 113a; assembly: GCF_050107635.1. Taxonomy (NCBI): domain Bacteria; kingdom Bacillati; phylum Bacillota; class Bacilli; order Caryophanales; family Bacillaceae; genus Metabacillus; species Metabacillus sp. 113a. The sequence continues at coordinate 248,118 of NZ_JBNILJ010000003.1, forward strand.
TTTCCGCTCATAAACAAAATTCCGTCTACCTGCTTGCCGAGCATGGTGTTCAGAAGATGAAGCTCCTTGTCTTTGTTCTGGTCCGAGTTGCTCAAGATGATGTTGTACTTATACATTGTTGCGATGTCTTCAATTCCGCGTGCCAGTTCTGCATAAAATATGCTTGAAATATCCGGAATAATGACGCCTACCGTTGTGGTTTTTTTACTCGCAAGACCCCGCGCTACCGCGTTAGGACGGTATCCAAGACGCTCTATGGACTCAAGCACCTTTTTCCGGGTTGTTGGTTTTACATTTGGATTTCCATTCACGACACGTGATACGGTAGCCATTGAAACATTTGCTTCCCGCGCCACATCATATATGGTAATATTGCTCATTTTTATACACTCCTTTAACTAGCCTGCATGTCCTGTTTATTTGTAGTATGAGCAAATTGACAAAATAATACTAAAACCGCTCTAATTCTACATTCATGTACCCTATCATACGATACAATGAAAGCGTAAGCAACGAATTTACAACGTTTTAACATGGAATTTGATTTTATCCTAATATAAAGCGCTTACTCCTTCAATAATTATGCAAAAAAAATTGCCGGCTGAATACCGGCAATTTTATGAGTAATCTGTCTGCTTATGCTTTTGCTTTTACTAATGGCCTTAATTCCGAAATCCAGCTGTTGAACTCTTCAATATTCATTTGCTGCGCTGAGTCTGACAATGCCACTGCTGGATCAGGGTGTACCTCTGCCATCACTCCATCTGCCCCGATTGCCAGAGCTGCTTTTGCTGTCGGAAGAAGAAGATCCTTTCTTCCTGTGGAGTGGGTCACATCTACGAATACTGGAAGGTGTGTCTCCTGCTTAAGGATAGGTACTGCAGAAATATCCAGTGTATTGCGGGTAGCTTTTTCATAGGTGCGAATTCCGCGTTCACAAAGAATAATCTGATCGTTCCCCTGGGAGATAATGTATTCTGCAGCATTCATGAACTCCTGAAGCGTTGCGGCAAGGCCTCTTTTCAGGAGGACAGGCTTGCGTACCGCACCGGCTGCTTTCAGCAATTCAAAGTTCTGCATGTTCCGCGCTCCAATTTGGATGACATCCACATAATCAAGCGCTGTTTCAATATCTGCCGGATTAACGATTTCACTAATAACAGCCAAATCGTATTCATCTGCTACTTTTTTAAGGATTTTCAGCCCTTCCAGACCAAGTCCCTGGAAATCGTATGGGCTTGTTCTTGGCTTGAAAGCCCCTCCTCGAAGCAATTTAATTCCCTGCTTCTTGGCTGCTTCTGCCACTGCTGCCACCTGCTCATAGCTTTCCACTGCACATGGCCCGACAATGAATGACTGACCGCCGTCGCCAATCGGCTCTCCTTTTACGGTGACTACCGTGTCTTCCGGCTTTTTCTTTCTGGAAACAAGCATTGCCTTGCTGTGGTCATCCTCCTGAAGCTCAAGCCCTGCTTTGAAAATTTCTTTAAATATATGCTGAAGAGTAGATTGCTCAAATGGTCCGTCATTGGATTCAAGAATTTGATTCAGCATTTTTCGTTCACGTACCGGATCATAGCGGTTAACCCCTTGTGCTTCTTTCGCTTTACCGATTTCCTGAACCAATCTTCCGCGTTCATTAATCAACTTTAGGATTTGCAGGTTAATCTCGTCTGCTCTTTCCCGTAGTGCTTCTAATTCTGCGTGACTCATCTCTCTCATCCTTTCACTGTTCTATCTATTACGCAAGTTATGAATCGCTATGTTCACGCCCGCGTTTCTGATTAGTGTTTATTATAAACAACTTTACTTTCCATGTCACGAAAAAATTCTTTATTATTTAAACGCTTTTAAGCACTAAAGTATTTTATGCTGAAAACTAGTCTCCTGTGTCTATAGTTGAAACGCATTCCTAAAGCCTGTTCGTTCTCACCCAGCACAATTTTACAGGATAACAGTAAAAAATCTGGTAAAATATTCATGAGGATCTGAAGGAGTGATCAAATGAGAGGAATCGTTTATGCCATATTAGGTATTCTAACGGGATGGCTTATTTGGGGTTTGTTCACAAAAGATTTCGAAACAAACTTTCTTTTTATGTATATCTTCGGCCTGATCAGTGGATATGATCAGGAAAAAGGAAAGCTTGCCGGATGAATAATAAACTCAAAAGAAACTGACGGACAGCCAGGAAGTTTGTTTTAAATTAGTTTGATCTAGCTGATTTTTAGGTTGAACGCTTTGTACAAATAAAACTCCCGGAATTGCGGGAGTTTTCGTATTACATTTTTCTTTTTAGCTCTGTTAAACCCAGCTGTTGATTGCAGTTAGCAGGCATTCGCTTATCCAAGGGCGGGTGGTAATAAATCAACATCATACATTAACAAAGCCTTCTTTTTATACAACCCATTATCGTCATGAATTTCTTATCTGTTCAGCCGTCGCTTTACTCAGAGAATCAGCTGTGATCTTCCAGTGGGATGCATTCCATACAGCCTTCCCGTTTTCTATCAGGAGAGCCTGGGGTGATTCGTGCTTCACTTCAAATTTATCCGCTATATACGCAGATAGCTCGCGGGACTCTTGAACATGCAGATAAAATGTTTCAATGTCCTCCTGGGACGAAGAAAAATTTGAAAACTGCTTGAACGCCTCCTTGCTGATGGGGCATGTAAGGCTATGCTTGATAAACAGAAAGCGATGATGATTTTGCAGAAGCTCTTCAAACTCATTAATTTCAGTAATCTGTTCCTTCATAAAAATTCTCTCCTTTTCATACGGGCTGATTGCTGATTCTTCCTATAAAAAAAACGGCAGAAGCTCTTTCTGCCATTTTTACATGTTTGAATAGGTATTGCCAGGGATTCTGACTCGATCAGCGGGGAGCTGATGATTTATCGGATAGCTCACTTGCCTCTTGAATCACTTTTTCCTGTGATTCAAAAGCAGCGGAACGGGAGGATGCAGCGGCTTCTTCAGCCAGTTCGTCAATAGCAGACACTTCTGCTTCTACCGGGTCCTGTTCCGTATTTTTCTGGCCGCCTCGAATATCCTTTACTTTGCTCATGAGCTGAGAAGTCTGGCTTCCGACAGATTGGGACAGCGTCGTTGTTTTTTCTTTCGCTTTATTTGTCCATTCGGAGCTTTTCTCCAGAGCATCCGTTTTAATTTTATTGGTTTTTTCTGCCACCATGTTGGCCTGGCTTCCTATGTCTGTTCTCAAATCCTTACCGGACTTAGGAGCAAGCAAAAGGGCTGCTGAAGCTCCAATGATTCCGCCAATTAAAGAACCGATAATAAAATCCTTACTGTTAATCCCATCTTTGCTCATCCTGATTCCTCCCCGTAATGGTTCACTCTGCTTACTATGCCAGTATGCTTGATTTCGCCGGCACGTCTTTAAAGCCTTCTTTTTATTGCGTGGCACTGGTATGCTTTAATATAGCCTAATGCATAGTGGATTTAGCAGCTTTTGTCTGCTCTTTTTTCACTTTCCATCTTTGCCAGATATCCATGGCCGTGTTGCTCCACTGAACCACTTGAGAAATCTGATCTTTGTTGTTATCCAAACCGTTTGTAACCGAAGTGGAAACATTGCTTACTGAGCGGTTTAGCTGCTGGATGGACTGGCCTACGCCCTGCACAGCATTTACGACAGTGTTCAGTTTTTCAGATTTCTGCTGAATGTCATCTGCGAGTAAATTGGTTTTATGTAGGAGTTCTGTCGTTTCTGTTGTGATTCCCTGAACTTGCTTCTCCAGCCCTGACATAGTCCCTGCTACGTTATCCAGCGTTGCCTGTACGGATTTTAATGTTTTGGATACAAATACTACTAATACTGTAAAGGCAATTGCGATTAATGCGATGCTTAAATACAAGATGATTTCCACGATCGGGCACCTCCCATGAATTTAATTACCTTTTACCCCTCACATGACATTATAAACATTTAACAGACGTCCTATTAGCCAATTCTACACACATAGCGCAATTCCTTTTCTTCTAAAAAAATTTTCATGTTTTACCGGATAAATGACAAAAAATTCTGTTTTTCTCTCTTTTAGGGTAAAATAAAGAAGAATACATAACAGGGGGTTAAAATGATGAAAGATCCGCGAATTAATACTCTGGCTCATAATTTAATCAATTATTCTGTAAGGCTTCAAAAAGGCGAGAAAGTGCTGATTGAAAATTTCGGTTTGCAAAGAGAGCTTGTAACTGCCCTTGTTCAAGAGGCCTACAAAGCCGGCGGTTTTCCTTTCGTTCTTCTGAAGGACCAGCAGGTGGACCGGTCACTGCTGCTTGGCGCAACGGAGGAGCACTATGGAAAAATAGCAGAATATGAGGCAAACGTTATGAAAGATATGGATGCCTATATAGGTCTTCGTTCCGGAGACAATATAAACGAACACTCAGATGTACCTGATGGCAGCATGAAAATATCGAGCCAGACAATCGGCAGGAAAGTACATAACGAGATCCGCGTGCCCAAAACAAAATGGGTCGTTTTAAGGTATCCTACAGCATCCATGGCTCAGCTCGCAAAAATGAGCTCAGAAGCTTTTGAGGACTTCTATTTTGATGTATGCAACCTGGATTACAGCAAAATGGACAAAGCAATGGATGCTCTTGTACAGCTGATGAATAAAACCGACCAAGTCCGTTTGAAGGGACCTGATACAGATCTTGCCTTTTCCATTAAAGACATTCCGGCTGTTAAATGTGCAGGGCATCTCAATATTCCGGACGGAGAAGTTTATTCAGCGCCTGTTAAGGATTCTGTAAATGGAACGATATCCTTTAATACACCTTCCCCTTATAATGGATTTACGTTTGAGAATGTCAAGCTTACATTTAAGCATGGAAAAATAGCAGATGCTTCTGCAAATGACTCTGAAAAAATCAATCAGATTTTTGATACTGATGAAGGAGCGAGGTACATAGGCGAGTTCGCGATTGGAGTTAATCCTTACATCCTTCATCCTATGGAAGACATCCTTTTTGATGAGAAAATTGACGGGAGCTTCCACTTTACTCCTGGTCAATGCTACGATGACGCCTACAACGGCAACCACTCAACCGTACACTGGGATATGGTCATGATCCAGCGTCCAGAATACGGCGGAGGGGAAATTTATTTTGACGATGTGCTGATCCGTAAAGACGGCCGGTTTGTTATTCCGGAACTTGAAGGACTGAATCCGGAAAACCTGAAATAAGAACGAAAGGGCAAACGAAGGAATGAATTCTGCTGAGTACTGCGGCAATTTGAGACTCCCACGGCTAAAGCCGCAAGCCCTACACCTTACGGTGTGACGGGTGGGATTCTTGAATGACTAAACGTTCGCAGTCCATTTCTGTTGTAAAATGGACCGGGGTACGAGCAGATTGCTGATGATCAGCAGCTGTTGATTGCCCGGGAAATCAGCAGCCAGGTTTAAAGAAGAAAAAAATCCGCACTCCTTAAACGGGGTGCGGATTATTTCTTTATAGAAGGACGTTCTCGTAGGCGCGCTGATACTTTTGAATATCCCCTGCTCCCATAAAGACAAGAACTCCGTTTTCATGTTTTTTCAAAACGTCCATCTCGTCCTCTTGAATTAAGGAAGAATGATCGATTTTTTCGATTAAATCATTGATGCTCAGCTTACCCGCATTTTCCCTGGCAGAGCCGAAAATATCACATAGGTAAACGTAGTCTGCCTTTTTCAGACTTTCCGCAAATTCCTCCATAAAGGATTGTGTACGGGTAAACGTATGGGGCTGAAATACTGCTACGACTTCGCGATCGGGGAATTTCTGCCTCGCCGCCTCAATGGTTACTTTGATTTCTGTCGGATGATGGGCGTAGTCATCAATCAGGACCTGGCTGCCTGCACGTTTTTCGTTAAACCGGCGTTTCACCCCTCCGAATGTAAGCAAACGCTCCTGAATAATTTCGGTGTCCACTTCTTCATAGTGGCAAATAGCGATAACGGAAAGCGCGTTTAATACACTGTGGTCGCCAAATCCGGTAATTTTAAATGAGCTGTAAAACGTATTTCTTACAAATACATCAAAGCTTGTTCCATCTGTGCTTTTCACAACATTTCTTGCCTGAAAATCATTTTGCTCTCCGAATCCATAGTATACGACAGGGACTTTCGCCTGAATCTGCTGCAAATGTTCGTCGTCTCCGCAGGCGATAATGCCTTTCCTAACCTGAAGAGCCATATTTTGAAAGGCATCAAAGACATCTTCAATGTTCGTAAAGTAGTCAGGATGGTCAAAGTCTATGTTTGTCATTATTGCATAATCGGGATAGTACGAGAGAAAGTGCCTGCGGTATTCACATGCTTCAAAGATAAAATACTTGCTGTCAGGAAGCCCTTTACCGGTCCCGTCGCCGATCAGGAAAGAAGTTGGTTCCGCTCCCTGGATAACATGGGAAAGGAGGCCGGTTGTAGATGTTTTGCCATGCACGCCCGTAATTCCCACACTTGTATACCGGTTCATAAATTCACCAAGAAAACGATGGTAGCGGATGACAGGAAGGTCTTTGCTCATAGCCTCTGCAATTTCCGTGTGTGTATCAGGAAATGCATTTCCTGCAATGATCGTCAGCCCTGGCTGTATATTTTCTTTATCAAAAGGAAGGAGCTGAATCCCTCTGTCCTCAAGGGCTTTTTGGGTAAAAATCGTTTTGTCGATATCGGAACCCTGAACCTTGTACCCCATATCATGGAGAATCTGTGCCAAAGCACTCATTCCTGTTCCTTTAATTCCAACAAAATGATATACAGTCATAAATTGAACCTCCAGCAACGTCTATCTGTTAAATATCTTCGCTTTTCACAGTATATGACGTTCATCTAAATTTTGCGACCCTTGAGCTCCACCGCCGATTTCCGGGTGAAGAAGGAGCATTTTGGTTTTTCGCTGCTCTTGTCTGCAAGGTGCAGACTTCCCTACTATAAGCCTCTTTTCATTACGTGTCAATTTGCCTTAGAAGGAACCATCCAGCTTTTCAGGTACTTAAGAAAATGCGTCTTAAATAAGATTGCTTTCCTGAATGGACAATAATTCATCCTCGGAAATCAGAATATCCCGGGGACGGCTTCCTTTAGCCTCCGAAATAATGCCCTGATCTTCCATCAAATCAATCAGACGTGCAGCCCGATTATATCCGATTCTGAATCTGCGCTGAAGGCTTGAGGCCGATGCCCCGTTTTGGGTAACAACAAACTCGCAGGCTTCTAAAAACAGATCATCTTCTTCGGTTTGGAGGGATGATTTTTTCAGGAATTCTTCCTGATTAAACAAATATACAGGCTCCATTTGCTTCTTAACATGGGTCACGACCTGCTCCATCTCGTCATCTGAAACAAAGTTTCCCTGAACCCTTAAATGCTTAGAGGTTCCATTTTCCAAAAAGAGCATATCGCCTCTGCCGAGAAGCTTTTCGGCGCCTCCTGCATCCAGGATGGTTCTTGAATCAACCTGCGAGGATACGGAGAATGCAATTCTTGTTGGGATATTTGCTTTTATTAACCCTGTGATGACATCAACGGATGGCCTTTGAGTCGCTACAATCAGATGAATGCCGCATGCCCGGGCTTTTTGGGCAATCCGGCAGATGGCTTCCTCCACCTCACCCGGAGCTACCATCATTAAATCTGCAAGCTCATCAATAACGATAACGAGGTAGGGCAAGTGTTCACCGCGCTGATGGGTTTTAACAAGTTCATTGAACCGGTTTATGTCACGCACTCCTGAATGGGCAAACAGTTCATACCGCCGTTCCATTTCCTCCACTGCCCATTTCAGAGCCCCTGTCGCTGCCTTTGCATCTGTAATGACAGGACTGACAAGGTGGGGAATACGGTTGTAAGGTGCGAGCTCTACCATCTTTGGATCGATTAGCAGCATCTTAACCTCATGGGGGGCGGCTTTATACAAAAGACTGATCAGCATAGAGTTGATGCACACGCTTTTTCCGGAACCTGTCGCGCCTGCAATGAGACCATGAGGCATCTTTTTCAAATCAGTCACAATCGGCTGGCCGGATATATCCAGCCCCAGCGCTACGGTCAGCGGAGATGGATGTTTCTTGAATTCCTGGCTCCTGATGATTTCCCTAAGACTGACGGTTTTGCTTTTTAAGTTGGGAACTTCGATTCCAATTGCGTTTTTCCCGGGTATCGGCGCTTCAATCCTGATATCCTTTGCAGACAGGCTAAGCTTAATATCATCTGACAGATTCGTAATTTTATTCACTTTCACTCCCGGCTCTGGCTGTACCTCAAATCTGGTGACAGAGGGCCCCTGAGTTACATGGACCACTTTCGCACGCACATTAAAATTCTTTAACGTACTGTCAAGCAATTCTTTTTGTTTGTACAGCCAATCATCATCCGCTGATTCCTCGCGCGGCGGAATTGTCAGCAGATTTAATGGCGGGAAATAATAGGAGCCTTCCTGAACACGTTCTTTCATTTTGCTTTTATCCCGATTCAGCATGAGGACATTGAAAGGAACGGATGATTTAGGCTTTTCCGCTGCAGTCTCGCGGCCGGCTCTGTCTTTTTCAGCTGAACGGCTCTCAGGAGACCGCTGCGGAATTTCTTCCGCTGCCGGGTCAGAGTAGTGTGCTTCAGAAGAGAGAGTCTCTTCAGCCGGATCTTCGTTTAAGAAATCCTGGGTTTCCCTATCATCGCTATTCTCTGTTTCTTCTGCAGGCAAAGGCTGCAGGTCCAGTTTCTCAGCCGTGTTTTCTTCAAAAATCAGAAAAGACTCTGGTTCAGCAGAGGTCTCTTCCTCCCATGTGAAATCATCATTCTCTTCCACTTCTTCCAAAACCATCTTTGGTCCTTCTTCCTCTTCTTTTTCTGAAAGGGCAAGAGGTCTCTCTTCTTCTATGTCCGGAATATTCGCTGCTTCAGCATCCGGATTCAGAAAATGTTCTCCCTGCATATTCTCTGCACCACGCGGAGCTGCTTCTGTTTCATAAATCTCCTCTTCCTTTTCTAGGAAGGAAGGGGGCAGGCCGCTGTTTATATCGCTGCTGTCAGACAGGAAGGAGCCTTTTTCCGACTTTGTCTGCTTCTGCACTGTTTCAGCAGCCCGTTTTTTATAAAAGGAGGAACTGTGCATGGATAGTTTCCGAAGCGTCTCTTCTTCCTGCATCCTGCTCTCCGCAAGTGATTTTTCTCTCATTTTATAAGGTAGAGATTCCATGTCTGACCGATTTTGAAATCCGTAGATAGGGGATGGGATCAGCGTTGGCTGAAATGGCTTCTTCGGCCCGCCCGATAATGGCTCAACTTTTCGTTTATAAGTCGGCTCCGCCTGTGGCGGCTTCGGCACTGTCCTTCTCCCTTTTTCAGCTTTATTGTGATCCATCATTTTTTTATTCGCGTTTTCAGCAGAGGCAGGCCTGTTTTTCTTCGGCCTTGCCGGTCTTCTTCGATCATCAGGAATAGCGGGAAAACGGAAATTACCTTCCGGATATTGATACGAGATTTTCGTTTCAAATTGAGAAGCGGAAGCACGTACATTTTCCGGGGGGTGACTTTTCTCAGCGGGCTTGCTTTCACGCCTTATTTCCTGCACCTGCTCATTATCATCCACTCTTACATATTCAACAACTTCCACAATCTCCTCTGTTTCCCCAAATAGAAATTGCTTAACTTTTGATATCCAGCTCATTTTAATAATCACTCTTTCAGCTCATGTTGTATGTTCATCTTTTTGGAGTTCATAAATTTTATCTGTTAATCCAGCCTGCTGATTTCCGTCGCAGGCGTCCATAGTCAGCAGCTGTATTCCCGGGTCTTATTCCCTGTTTTTATGCTAAATAAGCCGCAATTTTGCTGCCGATAAAAAAAGCCACTAGCAATTACCCTAGTGACTTTTATCTTACCATAATTTACGTTTGATTTTATTGTTTTCAGTCGGTTGATTCATAGAAAAAGCTTATTCGAAAAATGCATCTCCAGGAGTACGGCTGTCATCCAGTACAAGTATGCCTTTTTCCTGGGGGGCATCCGGCAGATCCAATTCTTTTGCTGAACAAATCATTCCGCTCGACGCCACGCCTCTCAGCTCCGCATGTTTAATCATCATTCCGCTTGGCATTACCGCCCCCACTTTGGCGACCACTACCTTTTGTCCTTCATTTACATTCGGTGCTCCGCAGACGATTTGAAGCATTTCTGTTCCGATATTTACCTTGCAAATATTCAGCTTGTCTGCATTCGGGTGCTTTTCTTTTGAGACCACATGGCCTACAACAAACTTAGGTGAAAAATCCACTTCCAGCTTTTCTTCGAACCCATTTTGGCTCAGGCCTTTATTTATATCATTTATTATACCTTCAGATAATTCAAGCGGACCCGCAGCATTAACTGCTATGTATTTTGAAGCAAGGAACAAGTTATAGCCTGCTATGTCTTTCGTTTCTGCATCATAAATTCTCACAGCGTCCTGCCTGCGGTCAAAGGCTCTCTTTTCACGCGGAATTTCTTTAATAAAAATCAGAAGTGTGTCGCCTATTCCTTCACGGTTATAAAAAACGTTCATTCTATTCTTCCTTTCCGTTTTTCGGTGAATGTGCTTTATTTTTTCCTAGTATAAATATCGGCTCAAGCTCACCGTCTTCATATAAAAATGAAAGAGCGGTAATCGGAACCCTGCCGCTTGCAAAAAAACTCATCGTCATTTGGGCAAGAATATCGTACCCGGTTTCGTTTTGAACATCCGCGATGATTAGGACATCCTGGTGGGGCACAGCCAATGCCATTGTACCGGTAATGCGTGTCTTGAACGACTCCAGTAAGGATTCATTCAGCATTCGGCTTGCATCATAGCCGTCGTTGGCTCTGAAAAAGTAGAATGTGTTTCCTGCCACCTGATCTTCTTTCACTGAAGGAGCCAGGGATCTTAGATTAAAGAGGGCTGTTTCCTTAATCCTTTTTTGGCTCCATCCCTCTTTATCCATCATCGCCTGGTCAATCAGCCTGTACGTTTTCCCCATGTCCAGCGCATAAAAAATCCTCGTTTCGGCTGTGTGTTCGTCAAACAGAAGAGGGATTCCCTCACTGGATTCCTCTGGAAAAGACGTAGAGCGGACAACCGGAAAAATAGATTTCTCTTTGCCTGTCAGACCGCTTTCTGTTCTCATTGCCAAAAGCGCCTCTTCCACATGGTACGAAACTTCGTCAATGGCTTTTTCTTTCTCGGTTTCATATTTCGCAGCAATTTCATTCAGACCGATGGTGATTCCTTTTTTAATAGCGGGATCTTCAATTCTTAGTGTCTCTTTTTCACGGTCATAAATAAATGTCCAATTATGCTTGCTTAGCCGGTCTTCTAGAATTTGCGAAAGTTTTCTTGGCTTCATCAGCGGTTCCCTCCTGTCAGCCGTTTATCTATTTATTGGATCTTATCCAGGAATTGCTGAATTTCCTCTTTTGTTTTACGGTCTTTGCTGACAAATCGGCCAGTCTCCTCCCCTTTATGAAAGGCAACAAAGCTCGGAATGCCAAATACGCTTAATTCTGAACATAAGTCAATGAACTCATCGCGGTCGACGTAGTAGAACGTAACGTTCTCATTTTCCTTTTCAAGCTCTGGCAAAAATGGATCAAGAAAGCGGCAGTCCGGACACCAGTCCGCTGAAAACATTAGGACACTTCGCTCTTTGTTCTTTATTTCACGGTATTGATCCATTGATTGTAATTTTTCCATGCGTTCATCCTCCATATTTTCGAAAGGCTTTTCAAAAAAATTGATTATGCAGTCAGGATGCTTGGGTGCATCCTGCTATTGGAAATTCGACTGAAATAAGCCTTTTTACATTTCACATAGTTGAATCATACCAGAAAAAAGATGGTTAAATCCATCTGCATGTTTCATTGAACAGATTTAAGCATCTTCATCATTTCTTTTGCCGATTCAGGCACAGCTTCCTTTTCGGCGATCGTGGACACTTTATTCCCCCCTATTCCAGCGGTGACTTCGTATTTTTCTTCATTTGTTTTATATACCAGAAGGTAGCCGAATTTTTCTTTGTTTTCAAACGTCTTATTTATCGTTAGTTCTTCATCGCTTGATTGGAGTGTCTTATATGACTCCTTGCTGTCTCCCTTTTCGTTATTGTTGATAAACAGCAGGAACTTTTGCTCTCCCTTTTTTAATACGGCATTATTCGGTTTTTTAGAGGAGACCGTATACTCTTCAGGCAAAAAGAAGGAACCGCTCTCGATTTTTTCGTTCGGTTCACGCGCTTTGCCTTCAAAGCTTTCACCTGCCATTCTCTCTGCTTCGGTTTTCATCTCTTTCTCAGAAATCCCTCCGCATCCCGTCACAATGACCACTAAAATTATAAAAAAAAGAGAAATCTTTCTGCTCATTTATTAGTCCTCCTAATCCTGTTTTTACCTTTACCATTCCCATTTTGAAGCTAAATCCGCTCCATTTTCCGTTTTTTCTGCATAGGAAGAGGGTATAGTTGGCTATAAAATCCATTTAGGGGGAGTTCTGATGAACCTAGTTGTTTATTTAGCCGGGGAAATTCATAGTGAATGGAGAAAAGAGCTAAAAGAAAAGGCCTCACACCTGCCAATTACGTTTAAGGGACCAATGGAGAATCATGATCGCTCTGATCAAATAGGGGAAGAAGTTCTCGGAAAGCAGCCTGATTCCATTGCGAAGGATGAAGCGGCATCCCGCATCAATAACCTGCGGACCTCACTGCTGCTGACCAAAGCAGATTTAGTCATCTCCCTTTTCGGGGAATCATACAAGCAGTGGAACACAGCTATGGATGCCAGCACAGCGATAGAGATGGGTAAACCTCTGATTCTTATTCGTCCAAAAGAACTGCATCATCCACTTAAAGAGCTTTCCAGCAAAGCGAGTGTAACCGTTGAATCGATTGGTCAGGCTATTCAGGTTCTTTCTTATATTTTTGATAAGGACTAACAGATGCCGCGCCACGGTGCTTTCATTGCCATCCTCATTGTTTTCGTTCATACAGGAGCAGACAGCCCCCTCAAAGGGACTGTCTGCTTTTTTCATACATATACCTTCCGGCCAGAAGCCTGGCAATATGGACAAACATTTCCGTACGGCTAACAGCTCCATAAGTAAACACTCCAACCGCTCCCTCTTTTTTACTGATGCCTTTCCTCGAAGCAAACTCATCCATCACATCCCCGAGTTCTCTGCCTTTTACCAGCTCGGCTCCTATTTCCAGGGGAAGCTGAATTCTTGCTCCTCCTGCTATGATTGGCTGCAGACCGCCATCAGATAAAGCCCCCCAGCTGCATAAAAAGAAACCTGAAGAAGTTTCAGTAACGCCTCCTTCAAGGCCGATTCCGATATCGGCACCTGTTTCAGTCCGGCTGGCAGCCGCTCTGTTAACAGCTCCTCTGATTGTTTCTTCATCTGAAAACGGCTGGCTGGAAACTCCAGATGATACCTCAGCATGTTTGAATTCTGTTCCATCGCTTATTTCTGAAAAGACCTGCCTGACCGCGTTTATTTTTACCGGATTGGCAGAGCCAACGCTAACAATCATATGTGCCTCCCTATACTCATTCGTCATTATCCATTCGATTTAATCGCATCAACGGTTGTCCGGTCACATGCTTTAACTAATTTCACCAGAAGCTCCTTTGCTGCAGCATAATCATCCACATGCACGATTGAAGCATGCGTGTGAATATACCTCGAACAAATGCCGATTACTGCGGAAGGGACTCCTTCATTTGAAATATGAACTCTTCCTGCATCTGTTCCCCCCTGGGAAACAAAGTACTGATAAGGAATTCGATGAGTTTCTGCCGTATCAAGAACAAATTCTCTCATCCCTCTATGAGTGACCATAGAACGGTCCAGAATCCTTAGCAGCGCTCCTTTGCCAAGATGTCCAAATTCTTTTTTGTCGCCTGTCATATCGTTTGCAGGACTTGCATCCATGGCAAAGAATAAATCCGGTTTAATCATGTTGGCGGCAGCCTGTGCACCGCGTAATCCAGCCTCTTCCTGAACGGTTGCACCGGCATAAAGAATGTTTTCTGTTTTTTCATCCTTCAGCTCTTTTAATAACTCAATGGACAGTCCGCAGCCATACCGGTTGTCCCATGCTTTCGCCATGAGTTTTTTAGGATTTGCGAGCCGGGTAAAGGAACTGTCGGGAATAATTTGCTGACCGGGTTTTATTCCAATCTCCCTGGCATCTTCATCGCTGTCTGCACCGATATCGATAAGCATATTCTTCATTTCCATCGGCTTTTTCCGCTGTTCTTCGCTCAGGTTGTGTGGAGGGATCGAACCGATTACTCCAGGTACAGGCCCATTATTTGTGTAGATCATTACGCGCTGCGCAAGAAGAACCTGGTTCCACCATCCTCCAAGCGGCTGGAAACGAAGCATGCCGTTTTTTGTGATGGACGTGACCATGAACCCCGTCTCATCCATATGCCCTGCAGCCATAATGACAGGTCCTTCAGGATTTCCTCTTTTGACCCCAAAAATACCGCCTAACCGGTCCTGAACGATTTCTTCTGAATAAAGAGCCAGCTGTGTTTTCATAAACTTTCTTACCTGATGCTCGTTTCCCGGTGCACCCGGAAGCTCAGTCAGCGTTTTGAAAAGTTCCATTGTTTCTTTGTTCAATTTGAAAACCCCTTTTCTATTTTTGTGTGAATATGTATACACCCTGCTTAACATGTCAGCACATCTTAGGTATACTGAAATAGAAAAGCTTAAGGAGGCAGATAATCATGAAATGCAAAGGTTTACTCGCTGGGATTGCACTTGGGTTTGCTGCAGCTTACCTGTTAAAAGACCAGCTGAAATCCCCATTTATTTCGTCCGATAAAGCACTCCAGCTCGTTAAAAAGGAATTCCGGAAAAAAGGACCGATTGAAGGTTCCTGGATCTACACCGTTCCAGAGGATTATTCCATCCATGATTCGAATCACAAAGTTTACAAAACAGGCATCACCAGAACCACTGAAGGAGCTCTTGAGCAATTTGAAGCAATCGTTCATGCTCAAACCGGGCTTTTGCTTGAAGTGAACAAAGTGTCGTAAACATTTAGAAACAGAAGAGCTTCTTCTGTTTCTTTTTTATATGGCCTGGCGCTCATGCCTCTGGAACAGCACCACCCTTCCTATCTTATCCTAACTACCGTTTTAACGGTCTCCCTTGATGCATTCCACTTAACTGCCCTGTACTCTGCATCATGGTAAAACGTCATCCATGCTTCCTTTTCAGCCGCAAACTTCAGCCATTTTTCCTTCTGCTCAATAGATGTCATCGGATAGTCATCATAGGCAAGAACCCAAAGCACATTTTCATGGGCATGGGTAGGCATTAAATCTGCCATATGAACCGCAGTTTCTCCTTGATCTTCAAATAAAAGGATACTGTGGCCGTCACTGTGGCCGCCTGTATGAATCATAGTTATGCCGGGAAGGACCTCCTTCCGGCCGGTAAATGGTTCCACCTGATCCTCAATCGCCTTCCAGTTTTCTTTCCAGTATGTATTCTTAGATCGAATATTCGGATTTCTCATTTCGTTCCATTCTGTTTCACTTGTTATGAGCTTTGCATTCGGAAATACAGACTGCAGTTCCCCATCCTTTTCTTCTGATAATCCAGTAGCATGGTCAAAATGCAGATGTGTCAGCAGGACGATATCAATATCGCTTGGAGACAATCCAAGCTCTTTCAAAGATTCCTCTGCCTTTGACTCTTCATTCACTCCATAATTTCTCAGCTGTTTTTCTGTCAAGCGCCCGTTTCCAATGCCGGATTCCACTAAAAGATTTATTCCGTCTTTTTGGACAAGAATCGGATCTGTACGCAGCTCAATCTGATTGAGGTCATTAACCGGGTACTTCCTAGTCCAAAGAGCTTTGGGCACGACTCCAAACATCGCTCCCCCATCCATATGGGTTACCCCTCCATTTAACCATGTCAGTTTTATTCCACCTATGTGCAATTGTTCCATTAAAATCCCTCCCCTTTATATTTTAACAGGAAATTGTTCATTCACAATCTGAAAAGCTCCTCTAATCCGGCCCTGCAGTATTTAGGAAAAGCTCAATCCCGTGAGACGTGCCGCAGCAAAGGATGCCTCCAATGGCAAGGAGATGGCCGGGAGACGTTTGCATAACGTAAAAAAACCTGATGACCCGCTCTCACCAGAGAAAGGGCCAACCAGGTTTTCGTACTTATTCGTTGAGGAATTTCGCTTCAGCCCGGTATATTCTTTGGCCTTTATTGGCGAATTTTTCTTCGTATTCTGTCATAACATTTCCTTCAAAATCACTTTCATGAAGATCCAGACTTACATAGGTCAGCAGCAGCCCATATTCAGAGAAGCTCTTTAATGAATATTCGAACAGTCCCTGGTTATCGGTTTTAAAGTGAATTTCTCCGCCTTTTTTAAGCAGCTGTTCGTAAAGGCTCAGGAACGTCTTAAATGTAAGCCGGCGCTTTTCATGGCGCTTCTTTGGCCACGGGTCGGAGAAATTGAGATACACGCGGCTTACCTCTCCGTTTTCGAAAACCTCAGTAAGGTCCGCCGCATCCACATTCAGCAGCTTAAGATTCGTGACTTCGGCATCCAGCACCTTTTGAACCGCAATGACCATTACACTTTCAAAAAGCTCAATGCCGATGTAATTGATGGCAGGATTTGCTTTAGCCATTCCTGCTAAAAACTGTCCTTTTCCTGTTCCAACTTCTATATGAATGGGATTCTCATTCCCAAAATACTCCTGCCATTTTCCTTTAAGGTTTTCTGGACTGGCAATGGCGATATGCCGGTTCTCCGCTATAAATTCACTCGCCCACGGTTTGTTTCTTACTCGCATACTAACACCTCATGTACGTTTATTCTCGGTTAAAAATAGCATGTCCCCAATGTTTTCGCAATTCGGGACAGGTTCACGAACAGATAAAAACCGGCAGCCTCTGCATGCCGGAGCGTTACATAAAAAGGATTCAGTTGAACATCTTATAGGTATGAAGACGATGAAAGGATGATAAATATGCCGCTGGATTATCACAACCAGGTTACTTTGCTGAAAGACATTTTAACAGAGCAGCAGGCTGACTGCTGCGGAACCGTAGCTGAATGTGAGCAGATTGAACGCCTGATCAAATCCTTAATGGTCAATTCAAACGTAACCAAGGACGTTAAAAATGTTCTTCAAAATATTTATGAATACAGTCAAAGAGGAAAATCAGCTCCTGAAATAAACGAGCACATTACGTCACAGCAAGAAAATCTGACCCAGTGGATCCAGGATATTGATTCGTTTTCCTAAACTTTATGGGCAAGGAGCCAGTTCAGATGCTCAAACGCCTGGTGCAGTTCCTTTAGGTGGTTCTTGGAACGATTCCACATGAGCGAGACGATTGTCTGTGCCAGCACATACCAATACATGCGGAGCCTGAGCTGATCTGTCAGTTCCAGACCATATTGGGAAAGCCATTCCGCCCACCGGCTTTCCTCAATATAGGAATAAAGCAGATTGCCTAAATCGATTGCCGGATCTGCAATAACAGCCCCATCCCAATCAATCAGATAAAGCTGTCCATTCTGGGAAAGAAGCCAATTGTTGTGATTGAGATCACAGTGGCAAACGGCGGTTTCTTTCACTTCCATTTCAGGCAGCCGTTCATCCAAATAGTGAAGAGCTTCTTCAATTTCCGGAGGACAAAAATTTTCAAATTCCAGTGTTTGCTTTATGTCCTCAATAATGGAAGAAGGCGTCATCGGATTCTTCTCGAGTCTGTTAAGCATATCCAGCAGTTCTTTTGAATGATGAATTTTGTGTAAAAGAGCTGCTACATGATCGCCGTCCATGTCAGCAGGCTTAAGCTCCCGGCCTTCCAGCCAGTGCTGCGCCGTTATCACATCGCCATTTTCCATTCTTCTTGTCCAAACCAGCTTTGGAACGATTCCTTCTGCTGAGAGAACTGCGAGAAATGGCGAACTATTTCGTTTTAAGAAAAGCTTTTGTTCCCCATTCCGGGCGTAATACGCTTCTCCCGTTGCCCCTCCGGCAGGAGAAAGCTCCCACTCTTGACCGAGCAGATGTTCCAGCCAATTTTGATTCAATGTCAACCCATCATTTCGTGTTAAGATTTTTATCCTATAAGCCAGCAAGGCAAATGAAGATGGACTATTAAAAGAACAGTACACCTCCCCAGCCGTTTTGTTATATTTGAATACCGATTGCTTCCTGTAGAAAAATAAAAAGACCGCTAATTGAGGCAATATAAACCAGCATCCAATAGCCGTCCTTTTAAATTTTATCGTTTTCTGGTATTTCCCGTCAAGAAAAACTAAGGCCTAAGTCTTAAACAATACATACGTTCCTATCTTATTAATCATTAGCTTGCCAATACCGGCATAGCTTAGTCCCGTTTCTTCCTTTGGTGCATAAGCCAGCTGCCAATTCCCTTCTCCAGGCAAATCCAGCTCCACCGGATGCTCCCATGCGTTGTGAACCACTGCTATTTCCGTCCAGGAGCCATATTCCGCGACTTCCTTCAGCACATAAAATATAGCAGAAGGAGGAGAGGGCAGCGCGTGAAAATGCCGTTCTGTCTTTTCTTTATCAATCAGCCTGAAGGCACCATGACTTTTGCGCAGACTGATTAATTTTTTTAATTCCTCAACATCGTGATCAAACGTTTCTCTTAAATCCCAGTCCAGCTGATTGATTTCATCGCTTTGGTTATAGCTGTTCTCGCATCCTTGCTTTGTACGGTAAAATTCCTGGCCGGCGTGCAAAAACGGAATGCCCTGCGAAAGAATGACCATGGAGGACGCAAGTCTTTGATAGCGGCGCAGCTTTTCATCGGATGCATTTGGAACAGCCATTTTCAGTTTATCCCAATACGTGTGGTTATCGTGGGATTCAACATAGTTCACCGATTGGGAGGGATCCTCAAGCACCTTAGGAGAATCCTTGCTGTATTGAACAATCCCTCTCAATGCCGTAAGGGCTTCCTCTTTTTTCCCTCATCTCCCATTGAAAATCCTCTGTCGCCATGCAGGAAGGTGCTGCCTTTAACCATGTCGCGAAACCGGTCATTGAAAAAAGCCACTCCAGGAATTTTTTTTGCATTATTAATGGTTGTTTTTCGTTCTGCACCGAGTGGAGTTGATAAATCCCATCCTTCTCCTAGAAGAATAGCATCCTCTTTTATGGAAACAGCCAGCGCTCTTACCTTTCGCATTGTATCCAGATCCAAAATTCCCATCAGATCAAACCGGATACCGTCTACATCATATTGCTCCATCCAAAATTGGACAGAATCCAGTATAAATTTCCTCGCCATCCTTCTCTCAGACGCAAAATCGTTGCCCACTCCCGTTCCATTTGAAGGATAGCCATACTCATCCATCCTGAAAAAATAACCCGGGACAAGCTTTTCAAAAGCTGAAAGGTTCATATTGTAGACGTGATTGTAAACCCCATCCATAATCATTTTCAAACCGCTGGCGTGAATGGCCTGAATGCATTCCTTTAATTCGCGGATCCGTGCGGCAGGGTTATCGGGGTCTGAAGAATAGCTTCCTTCGGGTGCGTTAAAATGGACTGGGTTGTATCCCCAATTATAGCCCCCGTCCGTCTCCCCTTCTGCTACTCCTTCAAAATCGTAAACGGGCAGAAGCTCTAGGTGAGTCACGCCAAGACTTTTAATGTAATCCATACCAGATGTGAATCCCTTTTTCGTGAAGGTCCCTTTTTCTGTAAATGCTCTATATTTTCCTTTTGCGAGCAAGCCGCTGTTCGGATGGATAGAGAAATCTCTGACATGCAGCTCATAGATTATGGCGTCTGTAACCTGCTGCAGGAGAGGGACAGGTATTTTTTCCACATGCACGTCTGAAGGATTGATTAATACCCCCCACTCCCCGTTCTTCGAAACAGCTTCCACATACGGATCCGCAGCCTCTCTCCACTTCCCGTTAATCAAGGCCCGGTACTTGTAGAATTTCCCTCTGTGCTCCGATGAGATGACTGTCTCCCATACTCCTCTTTCCCATTTCTGCATAGGAATTTCCGACTTTTCCCCTAAAGGATCAGAAAGAATGAGACGAACTTCCACCGCTGTAGGCACCCAGACTTTAAGGGTGATTTCCTTCTCCCTGTACTGTACACCAAGTTTGCCGTCATATCCGTAAAGCTCATCAAAAGCTTGAGTCCTAATCACTGCGCCCATCATAAGGTCAGTGGAAAGACCGCTTGAGTCCGATACAATCTGTCTGGCACCTGCTTTTAGCTGCACGCTTGAATGGCAAATGCATTTGACGAAATTCTCAATATCGTAGCAATCCGACATGGATAATGGAGATTGATTTCCGTTTTCATCCGTAACCGTAAAAGATTTATTGAAAGAATGCCGGCGTTCATTCGGCAGCAAAATAGTAATGGTATGAAGATCATCTAAGTAGGCCTCAAACGGGCTGTTTACACTTGTCATTGCTCTTCCCCCCTGGAGAAACGGTTGATGAAACAAATTTAATACACGGTCTGTAATTGTTCAGTCTCTCCACTTTTTACCCAATCTATAATGTATTTTATGTCCCGGAGAAGATGGTGTGTTAGGGGACTTCCCGCTAATTTAGCCCATCCTCCCATTCGCTCCGGACTCTTGAGCGGGTGTGGGTCCATGAAAGCAGGGCTTTGGCACATTTAAGCTGATCGTGTTTTACGGGTGAAGAACGATTTCTCATTTTTGTAAACCAGTCGTGAAAATTTCTTTTATCTGTTACTTCCAAGTCGTACGGGAGATTTTGAAAATCCGCATAGCCCTTCTCGAAAATCAGCCTTTTTTCAATTGGAAATTCAATATTACGGCTCTTTAAAATTTTTCTGATGACAGAGGCGGTTCTGTTTAGATCCAATAGCGGATTCAACAGCCGTTTAGAATGCCTGCCGCTTTTCATTTCCCAGAACCGGCCCCCGGACCCTATCAGGATGTCTTCATTCCTCCCCGGTACCCAGGCGATGCACTGAATTCCTGAAGGAGTAATTAGTACAGGTCCGAGCTCAACTGTCGCATTTTTAATTTCGAGAACGGCGTCATGCATATACAAATTATGATCAGGCAGACGTTTTAGAAAGAACTGCAGTTTTTCATCGTAAAAATAACGCCTGTCAAAATCGGATTGCTCTCTGATCGTGGAGCTCGCCCATTTTAGCTGGAACCGGTAGACCTTGTCTAAAAATTCATGCTTCAAATCTTCCGTTGATAAAGGAGTATGCGAGAACAGCATATCGGGCCCGTCCTCTATTGGAGCCTCAGCAGGATACCCCCGTGTCTCTTCTTTCTCCTTTTGAAACGGCCACATTCCCCAAAAAGCAGCTTTCGTATTCTCAGCTTCAGCGGGCTCGGAAAACTGGGCAAGATAAGAATCGAAATGCTGTTCCTCCCAGGCTTTATTTACCCGCTCCCATTGCTGCTTTTTCAGACGGATAAATTGGCCTGTGTAGTGGTAGGGATCCAGTTCATACCTGGATATGTAATCTCTTAATTTTATTAATTGACCCATTTTTGGTCTCCTTTATAAAAAAAGTGCTGCGATTGGCGGACAAAGCAAGGAAGCAAAAATGGCGCTGAACGTCATCGCTGCTGAACTCACTGCCCCCTGCTGCTCTCCCAGTTCAAGAGCCCTTGCAGTTCCGATTCCATGACTTGCCGCTCCAAAACCAAGGCCTGCAGCCATTGGATGCTGAATGTTCAGCTTTTTCAATAGCAGAGGACCAAATACCGACCCCGATATACCTGCTGCCATTACATAGACAGCGCTAAGTGGCGGGATCCCGTTAATCAACGCAGCAATATCCATTGCTATGGGAGCCGTAACGGATTTGGGGAGGAGCGATCTGACCATCTCCTCATTCATACCGAACCAAATGGCCATATACATCCCGCTGAAAAGTCCGATTAGTGTACCGGAAAGGGAGGCCCCTGCAAGCAGAAGCAGATGCTCCTTCAAGCGGTCCCATTGCTCATGAAGTGGGACGGCTAAGGCAACGACAGCCGGACCTAGCAATGTACTGATAAGCTGGCCTCCCTCCATATACGCATGATAAGCCGTTCCTGTCATTAGAAGAAGCAGAATAATAAGAGCTGTACTCGTAACGATCGGCAGGAAGAGCGGGACGGGAAATTTCACATGAAGCATCCTCATCCAGCGAAAGATCAAAATCGTGCCTATAAAGGACAAAAGGGTTGACATCATGACTCATATCCTTCCCGGCTCTGTTTTTTCTTTTTCCGCTGAAGGGATTTTTCAGTCATGAAGGCTGAAACAGCCATGACCAAGAAGGTACTAATAAAGGCGGCCGCGAGACTCATAATGCCGCTGCCATTGAATAAGTGCAGATAATCAATCAGGCCTACGGTTCCTGGTACAAACAGCAGCGATAAATTTTTTAGGAGAAACGAACTTCCAGCCTGAATCCACTCTGCCCGAAACCAGCCAATCCTGAGGAGCACAAACAGGAAAATCATTCCGATGATGCTGCCGGGAACTTGCAGATTGGCGGCCTTTTGAAGATATATACCGGCTGTGGAAAAGCCAAAAAGAATACCGGTCTGTCCGGCAGTTTTAACATAATTCATCCGTTCTGCTTCCCTTTAAGTCTGAACGAACGGATGGTCTTGTATTTCGGTGTGTCCTCCATCCTTGTTTCAAGCAATTCTACCGACCTGACAGAAAAAGTGGCCATTTCCGGCAGTTTTCCTGACGGACCCTCATACGGCCGCCGGCCCGTCCATTTTCTTGCAGCGGTAATGTGAGGCTTGAACGGCCGCTTATCTAACTTGAAACCGTTGTGAAGACAGCTTTGATACACCATTTCTCTTAACTCTGCCAACGCTTCAGAATGGTTTACTCCTGCCCAGAAAATCCTTGGTGATTCTTCAGCACCAAACGTACCAGTTTCACTGACTTTAAGAGTAAACTCCTGCTTATTTATCTTATCGGTTAAATCTTCCGTAAGCTGAAGAAGCTGCTCCTCCGTATCGGGCTCTCCTAAAAAAGCAAGAGTGATATGATAATCAAGGGGATGAACCCAGCGGCCGAATTGCAGACTTTCATCATGAACGAACTGCTGATGCATCTGTTCAGCTAATTGCTCCGGTATCCGGACAGCCAGAAAATAATGTGTTCCCATGCTCCAACCCTCTTTGCTAAAAACTCTTACGCTTATTCTACCAAATGAATGGCGGGGATACACAATCCGTACACTAGGTACTACCCGTTTATTTTTGATATGATAGCCTTAAACGTTTCAGGAGGGACCTCAAATGGACATTGCAAATAGTATGGCTGACCTGATTGGGAAGACGCCTTTAGTTAAGCTGAATAAGCTAGCGCCCGAAGGAGGAGCCCAAATCTACTTAAAGCTCGAATTCTTTAATCCAAGCAAAAGCGTAAAAGACCGCGCAGCTTTTCAAATGATTGAAGAAGCTGAGAAAAAGGGCCTTCTGAATGAAAATTCTACTATTGTTGAGCCGACAAGCGGCAATACGGGAATAGGACTTGCTATGAACGCAGCCGCAAAAGGATACAAAGCCATTCTCGTTATGCCGGACACCATGTCTGCAGAACGCATCAACCTGTTAAAGGCATATGGGGCCAAGGTCGTTCTGACTCCGGGTAATGAAAAGATGCCTGGTGCAATACAGAAAGCAAAGGAATTAACGAGGGAAATCCCGGACAGCTACATGCCAATGCAATTCGATAATGAAGCCAATCCCGATGCTCACCGAAAAACGACCGCTCATGAAATAATGGAGGCCATGGATTCAATCGGCAAGAAGCTTAGCGCCTTCGTTGCCACCTCCGGCACAGGCGGAACTATAACCGGGACAGGGGAAGAATTGAAAGCAAATATAGAGGATCTCACCGTGCATGTAGTAGAGCCGGCTGGATCACCCGTATTATCAGGAGGCAAGCCAGGCAAGCATAAGCTGGTTGGAACAAGCCCCGGCTTTATCCCTTCTATTTTAAACCAGGACGTATACGATGAAATTTTCAAAATAGAGGATGAGGATGCTTATACAACTGCAAGACGGCTGGCAAAGGAAGAAGGAATTCTTGTCGGACCATCCTCCGGCGCAGCTTGTTTTGCAGCGATTGAAGTGGCCAAACGGCTGACCCCGGAGGATACCGTCGTTTGTATTGCCTGTGACACCGGAGAGCGTTATTTGTCCACCGATTTATTTTCGTTTGAATAAGGACAGGAATTTTCTATGCATTGTTAAAGGTAAAAAAGTGCTCTGAGCGCAGCTTGCTCTGAGCACTTTTTTCTGTTTAAAGGGAAAAAGGCCCTCTGATAAAACGCCACATCTCTGAACCGGTCCGCTATTAACCGCTTCCTTCTTTTCAAATGAATTTGGCTAAGCGGTTCGCTTCTGTTTGACAAACAGAAGGAGAATAACAGCTGCGAGTGATAAACAGCCGAAGAAAAAATAAACAGCGAAAACAGAGTAAAACTCTAAAATAAACCCTCCCAACAACGTACAAAACCAGTTACCAAGCCCATTCCCAACTGCTGAGTAAAGACCGATTGCCGTTGCTCCGGCAGAAACAGGGGCTAGATCCTTTACATACTGAAGAGCGGCCGGAATAAAAAGACCAGTTGAAAATCCCTGAGCAATCGTCGTAGCATAGACAAGGCCGATCGGAGGTTCAAGAAAGTAAAGAAACCATCTCAGAGTGGAGACAGCCGCCGCCAGAAGCAAAATCTGCTTCATCCCAAATTTCCTAATCCAGCGATTGGCAAATTTCATCACGGGCGCTTCGCTTCCTGCAGCAAGCATGAATGCCAGACCAATACCGGCAAGACCACCGCCAAGGTCATCTATAAATATACCGAAGTAAAAATTGTTTGCGAGAATCGGACCGAGAATGAGAAAGGCTATGACAAGAAAAAGAAAATATGAAGGGGCCTTTACAAGCTCGCCCATCCCTTTTTTAAAGCTGACTTTAATTGAATTGCTTTCTCTCGGAAGCTGCCAGGCGAAAATCGCTCCAATTCCCATTACGAATGTAAACGTATAGAAAATCACAGACAACCCCGTCATTTCTGATAATTTCCCCACTGCAAGTACAGATACGGCAAACCCCACAGCTCCCCATAAGCGAATGGAGCCATAATCCATTTTCGTCTTTTGTACGTAATTAATAGAAATACTGTCTGAAAGCGGGATTAAAGCGGCCTGAAACACAGCCAGAATACCAGCTGCTGCAATAATGAGCGCATAGCTTGAAACTGCCGAAAACACAATCCCCATCACCGCGGTCATTACAAGCGCAATGGTAAGAAGGGTTACTGGCTTTTTTGTTGCATCGCTTATAATTCCCCACACTGGCTGGATTAAAATCATCACAACCGGACTGATTGAGAGCACCATCCCGATTTGACTTCCCGACAGGCCGATGTCATCCCTCAAATAAACGGAAAGCAGCGGAGAAAGGGCACCAATTCCAAAGAAAACGAGAAAATAATACATATAAAAATTTAGTTTTACCGAGCGATTGCTTGCTAGAGATGCTTCCAATCTATGTACCTTCTTTCTGCAATAGAGCTTCTCTAACTATATCATTTTCATTCTGGAAGCGACGAAGGATATTTAAGCGGATTCTCTGGGAAAACAATTGGGAGATATGCATCCAGCCTGAGAAAAGAGCTTTTATCGATCGATACCGCGCTTTTGCCGGTCGTTTAGGCTCATATATTGAATGGGTGCACAGAGAAATCGGTTCGACTAAAAAAAGCGCCTGCTCTAAACAGCGGCGCCTTCCATCATCTATTTGCGATTTCTATCTGCGTATGGATAAATCGGATCCTTCAGGTGAAACTCATACGTCTCTCCATCCACAATTCCAACGATTTTTTCGCTATCATACAAGTCCAGTAAGAACCCGGCCATTTCTTTCGCCGTATGAAACTTCGGAACCGCCCCCTCATATTGAAACTCATCCAGATTCAGTGAACGCTTTGCAAATTCTGTTTCTGTTGCTGCTGGTGCAAGCACTTTCGCCTGCATGGGCGCTTGCTTTGATTTCAATTCCTGGGCAAGGCCTTCGGTAAATGCACTTACGTAAAATTTTGTGGCACAATACGTGACTGCATCCGCCACAATAGTGTATCCGCCACCGGATGACACGTTTATAAGCTGGGTTCCAGGTTCGTCTGAGTAATCCCTTGTATAAAGAGTTGATAAGATCGTTAATGCCTCTATATTTAGGTGGAGCATCGTTTGAATCTTATTTAAATTTTGTTCAGCAACAGAGGCAAAATTTCCAAATCCCGCATTGTTAATCCACGTTTCGATCTCATACTCTTTGAGTTCCTCATAAAACTTATGCGCTTCTTCAGCAGAGGACAAATCAGCCGGCCGAATCAATGGATCTAAGCGGGAATCAATGGCTTTAACTTCAGATTTCAGCTTTTTAAGCTCATCCTCGCGGCGGGCCGTAATGATCAGATTCTTACCCCTTTCTGCAAATGCAAGCGCTGTCTCATATCCTATTCCTGAACTTGCCCCGGTTATTACGGTATATTTCATTTAATTCCCTCCTGTTTTAACTGCATTAAGATATGAACTTATTATACCGGTTAAGGTCCCACTTGAGTCAAAGGAGGAAGCTTCAAGGGCAAAAGCGTAAGCGTCTGCTTCCATCTGCAGCGCTTGACGCTGGAGATGGATAAAACAACGTATACATAAGAAACATTTTTTGTTTCCTGAATAAAGAAAAAGCCGGTCTTAATTTCCCCGGCCGGCTAAAAGAAGTTAGGTAATATCCCCTTCCTTCATATTAAGAACGAGCTGCTGCGGCTTCATTGACAACAGATTGTCGAGTTCTTTTTCAGTGAATCACGACCAGCAAGCTTGGGCAAAATGTGTTGAAAGAGATGAACCAGATGCCAGTTTTTCATCTGAACGGATAGCGTCTTCTGCTGCTGATATAGGACATGTCACTGTCTCGAGCTTCATTGGTCTATTCCTCCCGCTACCTTTTGGCGCTCTTCTTCCTACAGTTGTCTCCATAGCAATTTCCCACTGAATATCATTGGAAGGGATTTCCGGAATTCAATGACTCTCGGATACTTGTAATCAGCCATTTGATCTTTAGCCCATTCCTTAATCTCCTCCGCTTGTGTATCGGATTGATCCTGATTGAGGACGATAAACGCTTTAACTGTCTCCCCCCTCCGTTCATCCGGGATCCCGGCAACACAGGCCTGCTGCACGGCCGGGTGCATGTACAGCAGCGACTCCACCTCTGCTGGCCATACTTTAAAACCAACTAGCTGATCATCTCCTATCCCCTGCCGCATCCACGAATCAAAACGTTTAATGAAAGAATGCGACATAAAAAGCTGGCCAGATTAGACGCGCAGTCTTCTTCAGCCAGCTTGAACCCTTTACGGAACTAAAATCAATTTCCCCTTTGTTTCTCTCCCCTGTAGCATCCGATGAACCTCCGGCGCTTCCTCGAGGGGATACACACCGCCAATAGTCAGCTGGAGTTTGCCCTCGCTTAAATACCCGAGAAGCTCGTTTAAGCTTTGTGTATAAAGCTCTTTTTTCCTCATCATTTGCGGAAGGAAAAAACCGATGACTGAAAGATTTTGCCCCATGAGGGAGGATGGATAAAGCCTGGCCTGTTCGCCGCTCGCCACTCCATAAATCACGAGCCGGCCAAATGGCGCCATGCAGGAGAGGGTTTTCCTGAAGACGTCCCCGCCTGCCATCTCAAGTGCTACATCCACACCTTTTCCTTCTGTTAAGCTCAACACCTCTTTTTCCCAGCCATCCTGGGTGTAATCCACTGCTGCATCAGCACCGAGCTCTTTCGCTGCAGTCCGCTTTTCTTCCGTGCTTGCGGTAGCGATGACTTTGCCTGCTCCGAACAGCTTGGCCAGCTGAACGGCAATGGAGCCGACTCCTCCTGCTGCTGCATGAACAAGAACGGTTTCTCCAGCTTCCAGTCTTCCCATCGTTTTTAGAACGTGGTACGCACTAAGGCCTTGTAAAGGCATGGCAACGGCGTGCTGAAGATCTACACCATCCGGAATCGGAATAAGGCCCCGTTCATCTGCGACCGTATATTCTGCATAGCCAGTTGCTCTTGATGTGCCAAGAAGCGTCACGACTTTGTCGCCTTTCTTAAATCGTTTGGCATCTGCCCCTGCTTCGACAATGGTTCCGGCGACTTCCGCTCCGGGTACAAACGGGAGCGGTGTATCGATCACATATTGCCCTTCTCTTCTTGCTGTATCTGCGTAGTTGACTCCGATTGCTTCAATTTTGATCAGAACTTCTTTTTCTGTCGGCTGCGGAGTATTGAGATCCACAAGCTTCATAACCTCAGGTCCGCCGTATTCCTTTAATTGAATAGCTTTCATTTTCTTCTCCTCACTTCCCCTGGAAGACTGGTTTTCTTTTTTCTTTAAAAGCTGCTACACCTTCACGATGATCAGCCGTTTCAATCATCATCGCCTGTGTCAGTCTTTCCTGCTCAAGGATATCCTCCAGCGTGGAACTGAACGCTTGCTCCATGATGCGCTTCATATGCCCAAATGCCTGGACCGGGCCTTGGGCAAGCCGGAATGCATAGGAACGTGCCTCATCTTCCAGTTGGGCGAGGGGAACCGTTTTGTTTACGATTCCATAGGAGCTGGCGGTAACGGCGTCAATTGGTTCGCCGCTGAAGAAAAGTTCCTTTGCCCGCTGTGGCCCGATTAACCTCGGAAGGCAGTAAAGCCCTCCGCCGTCTGAAATGAGACCGACCTGCGCGAAGCTCATAACAAATTGGCTGTCGTCCGCAGCAATAATCATGTCGCAGGCGAGAGCGAGGTTAAAGGCAGCTCCTGCAGCAAAGCCATGGACAGCGGCAATAACAGGCTTAGAGAGATTTTTCATCGTAATCACACACTCGTTCAACTTCCCCAGGTGATCATAAAGCTGCCGGCCCGTCACCTGTCCCATCATTTTTACATCTCCGCCTGCACTGAATGACCGGCCTGCTCCTGATAGGACAATCGCTTTAATTTCTTCATTCGCTTCAGCGTTTTTCAGTGCGTCTGTCAAGCCGAGAATCATTTCCGGACTGAATGAGTTTAAGGATTCAGGGCGGTTTAAGGTTAAGAAAAGCACCGGTCCGTTTTGTTCAGCTAATAAGTGAGTCATTGTGTTCCTCCCTCTATTTATTTTCATCCGTGCTTTGCGTGTCCTATTTAATCAGCCATCCGCCGTCTGCAAGCAAATCCGACCCTGTCATATAAGATGCTTTCTCTGAGGCGGCAAATGCAATGACGTGAGCAATCTCCTCCGCCTTCCCGACGCGTTTCAATGCGGTATTTCTTTCAATGGATGCTGTGAACTGGGGATTCTGCAGCCCTTCTGCGGTTAAGGGGGTTTCGGTAAAACCCGGAGAAACAGAGTTCACCCTGATCCCATAAGGTGCAAGCTCGAGTGCGAGCGCCTTTGTAAAATTAATCACACCAGCCTTCGCTGCACTGTAATGAGGGATGCGGGCTCCCGCCTTGTAGCCGGATAGGGAGGCAACATTAACGATGGCTCTGTCCCTGCTTGTTTCTTTGCTGAAATCAGCCATTAATCCGCCCAGAATTTTACTTGCAAGAAAAACACTTCTCAAGTTAAGGGACAGGACTGAATCCCAATCCTCAAGGGCTGTTTCAAGAATTTTTGAGTGCCCGGAGCCTCCGGCATTGTTCACAAGGACATCGAGACTGCCCAGCCTTTTGGCAAATTCAGCAAGCTTCAGCAAATCGTTTTCATCCGTTACGTCCGCCTGGCAAATGACCGCATTTTCATTCAGTGTTTGTTTATTAATATAGTCAGCGGCTCTTATTAATTTTTCTTCGGTTCGCCCTGCGAGAACGACTTTTGCCCCGCCTTGGGCAAGCTTACAGGCTGTTTCCATCCCAATACCGCTTCCAGCTCCGGTGACGATTGCGGTTTTCCCGTAAAAATCCATATTGCTCCCCCCTTTTCAGTTCACAGTATAAGAGCCCTTCGTCAAAATCGTTTGGGCGATCGAACGGTTGCGCTCCACGGTGTCCAATGTTCCGAGCTGCAGAAAGGCCTCGCTGACTTTTCTCAGCAGATCTGTTTTTCTTTCATCTTGAATGAGCTGGTGAATCAATTGTTTAATTAAGGCTTCTCCTTCTATTAAGGCTTCTCCGGCAGCGGTTTTACACAGTCGGATCATCATTTCAGAGTTCGCTTCACCCTTTTCATTTATTTTTTTCAAGGTGCGCAGGAGCGAGGACTCAGCTGCGAATAGAGCGGCAGCCAAATCCGATAATTTCATGATCGTTTCCTGTTCTTCCGCTAATTTTTCTCCGTACCTTTCATAGGCCAGTCCAAAACAGACAAGCATAGAATTCCGGAGATTTTCAACGATCCTCTCTTCGTTGCCGAGCGGGGTGTCATCCGTTTTCCGGATGTCCTGCAATGCCTGATAGGCCCGGCTGTATATGCTTTTCAAATCAAGCTCTCCTTTTGCCGCTTTTCTGAGAAAATGGGTCGGCAGAAGCAGCCGGTTGATTTCGTTCGTCCCTTCAAAAATCCGGTTAATTCTGGAATCCCTGTACATCTGCTCTATCGGGTATTCCTGAATAAACCCTGCTCCTCCATGGAGCTGAAGGGATTCATCTGCAGCAAAGTCAAGAGTTTCTGATCCATAGACTTTGCAGACGGCACATTCGGCTGCATACTCCATCATTCTGCTTCCAATCTGTTTGTGATCCTCCGAATCGTACAGGTCACCAAGCGCAGCTTCAATCAGTCCAGCCGTTCTGTACTGAATCGACTCCGCTGCAAAAATTCTCGCTGCCATTAGAGCAAGCTTCTCTTTTACTGCCGGAAATTCCGAGATGCTCCGGCCGAACTGGATACGCCCTTTCGTAAATTCAAGAGCCAGCTTTAGAGCATGCTTTGATGCCCCCATACAGGCGGAGCCAAGATTAAACCGCCCCAGGTTCAGGACATTTAATGCAATAACATGGCCTTTCCCTGCCTCGCCAAGAAGATTCTCCTTTGGAATGAGGCAGTCCTCTAATAGAACAGATCTTGTGGAAGAGCCTTTGATCCCCATTTTCTTTTCTTCTGGGCCCAGCGATAATCCAGGAAAGTCCCTCTCTGCAATAAAAGCGGAAAAATACTTCCCGTCAATTTTCGCGTAAATAATGAAGGTGTCTGAAAAAACGGCATTCGTGATGTAAAGTTTAGAGCCGTTCAGCTTATAGTGGGTGCCTTCCTCATTCAAAACCGCAGTCGTTTTCGCTGCTAAAGCATCAGATCCTGAGCCCGGCTCTGTCAGACAATAGGCTCCAATGTATTCCCCAGAGGCAAGCTTTGGGAGGTACTTTTCTTTTTGTTCCCTCGTTCCGAAGTAAGTGATTGGGAGGGTTGCAATGCACGTGTGATTGGAATGGGCAACTCCATAGCCGCTTGTTCTCCCGATCACTTCTCCGACAATTCCTTTCGTCACCTTATCCAGTCCGAGCCCTCCGTATTTTTCGGGGATGCTGTGGGCTAACAGGCCCAGCTCCCCGGCCTTGCGCAGCCGTTCAACGACCAGGCCGAAGTTCTGTTCCTCGATTGCCTCCCGGTACGGATCGATTTCCCGTTCAACAAAAGCGCGCGCAGTCTGGGCCATCATTTTATGTTCACTTGTAAAATCTTCAGGAGTGAATGTACTTTTATAACCCGATGATTCATATAGAAAGCTTCCGCCTTTAATTTTCACTGGTGTCTTTTGCAAATTTCTCACTCTCCCTTCATACAAGTCATGGAACGGCCGTTTAATACAGGCAGTACATGATAAACACTTCTCCTGGCCGCATACTCTGCTTCCTTTTCAAACCCGTATTTCTTAAGCATTTTCCCCACGCGGGAGGACTTGAGAATGTCCGCCTGCTGATCACTATAGCTGCTGTAAAAAAGCTTGGCCGCCAATGCTGCATCCGTTAATTCCCATTGCCCATCCCCTGTCATCAGATGAATAAGACACCCCGCGCCAAGAAAATCTTCAATACAGAACTGGCCGGATGAACCTGAGCAGATAAAAATCAAGGTATCGGCTGAATGCCGCCGTAAGAAATGCCGGGCGGCGGCTTCCGCATTAAGCAAACTCGCTGCATAAACAGCTTTGGCAGGAGCAGAACTGCGAATAGCCACCGTTCCATTCGTTGTTGAAAGCACCGCTGTTTTTCCGGAAACCTGGTCTTTTAATCCAGATGGACCCGGGTCGAGAAAGCCATCAATCGTTCTGCCCTCGTATTCTCCGATCAGCACATACGAACCCTCTTCAAGCCCGGCGGCTGTTTCACGCGCCTCCTGTTCATTCAGTACAGGGATGACTTCTTTTGCTCCATTGTATAAAACACTTGAAATGGTGGTGGTTGCGAGCAGCACATCAAACACAACAGCTGTTTTCCCGGCTATCTTCCCAGGCTCAATGTCTTCTTTTTTCATTAGAACATGAATTTTACCCATGCCTGATGCCTTTAGCGGTGAGCAAGGACTGTTCAATTAACGTGCGGACAAAGGGGGCAAACCTTGCAAACCGTTCATCCTTTGTCTGTCCCTTCTTATAGCGGGAGTAAATTTGCTGGCAGATTACCGCAAGCTTGAAATAGGCAAAGGACAAATAGTAAGGAAATGCGGAAACATCACGTCCGCTTTTTTCAGCATATCGCTGCACAAACTGCTGTCTAGAATAAAACTCAGGCTGAACCGTAATCGAAGGTTTTCCGAAGCCATATTTCAGATTTCCCGGATCGTCCTCCTCCACCCAGTAGCTCATCGCGGCCCCAAGATCAGCGAGCGGATCCCCGATTGTCGCCATTTCCCAGTCAAACAGCCCGGCCATATCTGTTAAATCTTCTGTAAAAAGCGCGTTGTTGAGCTTGTAATCGTAATGGATTACAGAAGGGGCTCCAGACTTAGGCAGATTCTTCTCCAGCCAGTCCGTTACCTCATCTATTTGCGGGATTTCGTCCGTTTTAGAGCGGTGATACCTCTCAATCCAGCCGCTCACCTGGCGTTCAAGAAAGCCCTCCGGCTTACTGAGCTTAATCAGACCGGACGTTTCATACTCAATGGAGTGAAGCTGGACAAGCTTATCTGCCATAAGCTCAGATAAAATCCGCCCTCGCTCCTCTGTTAACTCCATGCCTTCTGGAAGAGAAGAATCAGCCATCACACCTTTTCTTCTCTCCATAAGAAAAAACGGACCGCCTGTGATCGAAGGGTTTTCCTCATATAAATAAGGCTTTGGAGCCTCCGGAAACAGCGGATGCAAAGCTTCCAAAAAGCTGCACTCCCTTTTCATATCATGGGCTTTAGGTGCCACTGGTCCGAGCGGCGGTCTTCTCAGCACCGCTTCCCAGTCTCCCGCTTGCAAAGCATACGTAAGGTTCGAAGCACCTGTGCCGAATTGTTCTATATGCAAAGGCTGTTCCGGAAACCCTGTAAATCTCTCTTTTAAATAATCTTCCAGTCTTTGAACATTTAATTCTTCCCCTTCCCGAACAGGAATGGTATAAGCCATAGGCCATCCTCCTTTCTTATGCGTGAGCTAAACAGGCTTCAAGCTGCCTCCTGAGTTCGTCTGGAATATCTTCGCTTTTTTGGTGGGTAAAGTTATAAAAAACAATCGAGGCTTTTCCTTTTGCAACTGCCTTGCCGTCCTTTGCATCCTCTACCAGGTGTTCAAGGCTGAAGCTTTTTCCGCCCACCTTTGAAATGGTCGTTTTAATCACCAGATCCTGATTAAAATACGCCTGGCTCAGAAAGTCGCAGGAGGCTGAAGCGAGGATGAATGGCCAGCTGTCGGAGTTCATGGATTGCCCCATTTTTTCAAAAAACTGAACCCTCGCTTCTTCAAAATAAATAAAATAACTTGTATTGTTTACATGTCCCAGTGCATCTGTTTCGCAAAACCTGACTTTGACTTTGATGGTCTCCTCCATTTCATGACCTCCTTTAGCGATGAGTAAATTCCGGTTTTCTTTTTTCAATAAAGGCCTGTACTCCTTCTTTAATGTCTTCCGTCTGAAACACTTCTTCAAAAAGCCCGGCTTCATGCTCAAGACCCTCTTTTAAAGAAACCCCAAGGCCTTCATTCACAGAACGCTTGATTCTTGAAAGAGCGGGCAGCGAATAACGGCTGATTCTTGATGCAAGCTTTACCCCATACTGAAGCCCTTCCCCTTTTGGCACTACTTCATTGACCAGCCCGATGGCTTTCGCCTTTACTGCGTCCACCGGCTCACCCGTAAACATCATTTCTTTTGCCCTTGCTTCGCCAACCGCTCTTGGTAGCCGCTGAGTTCCGCCGCCGCCTGGAAATAACCCCAGTTTTATTTCCGGAAGCCCAATCTGCACATGGTCTTCTGCAATTCTTAAGTCGCACGCCAGGGCCAGCTCGCAGCCGCCGCCAAACGTCAATCCGTTCAGTACGGCAATGACCGGTTTCGGGAAATCATCCAGCTTATTTAATACAGAGTGGGATTCCATGAATTGGGATTTAATCCCTTTTTTCCCGATTAGCTCGGGGAACTCTTTAATATCGGCTCCCGCCATGAATGCGCGGTCCCCGGCTCCTGTAATGATGACACAGATAGTTTCTTCATCTGTTTTCAGCTCGTTAAGGACCTCATCCAGCTCCCGCAGAACGGCCTGGCTCATTACATTTAATGGGGGGTTTTCTATGACCAGAATGGTATATGCCCCCTGTTTTTCCTTTTTAATTACACCCATTACTGCCTCACCTCTTCTTTCGTATAGTCATACCATCCTTTACCGGTTTTCCTGCCTAAATTTCCTTGTTCCACCTTTTCTTTTATACAGTCGAAAGGCTGATCAGCCGGATCTTTAGTCTCTGCAAATCTCTGCTGCATTACATAATAGCCGACATCAATTCCTGATAAATCCATCAGTTCAAAAGGTCCGGCTGGATGATTCAGCGCCTTTCGGCAAATGGTATCAATATCTTTAAAATCAGCGTAGCCATTTTCATATAAAAACACGGCTTCTTTTTGAAGAGCACCGAGTATCCGATTTGCAATAAAACCTGATATTTCCTTTTTCAACAGCACAGCAGTACGGTTTATCCGTTCGCAAACCTCCATCGTAATCTGCGCCGTTTCATCCGATGTACGGCTGCTTGTGACCACTTCTACACAATCCATAACCAGCGCGGGGTAAAAGAAGTGCATATTAATGATTTTGTCCGGCCTGCCGGCAGCGTCTGCAATTGAAGAATTCATAATCGTGGAGGAATTAGTAGCCAGAATGGCATGAGGCTGAGCATATTCTTCAAGCTGGGCAAAAACCTCACGTTTTACTTCAAGCTTTTCCACTACCGCCTCAATAATAAAGTCCGCTTCATTTGCCGCCTCTTTCAAACTTTCAGTTAACGTCAGATTCGCAAATGCTTTATTCACCTCTTCTTTTGAAAGCCTCCGCTTTTGAACGCGTCTTTCCATCAGCTTTTGAAGGGTATCCTCTGCTTTAGATAAAGCGCTTCCATTTACATCCTGCAAAATCGTACGGTAGCCGCCGAGTGCACAAAGCATCGCAATCTGGTGTCCCATTTGGCCTGCGCCGATAACGGCAATTGTTTGAATCTCATGATTGTTCATCTTCAGCTCTCCTTTTTACTTACTGACCGGTTGGTATGTGCTGCCTGTCGGAAGGCTCAGCGGCTTTCTGCCAGGCCCTCCAGAAGAATTTTCAAAAAGATTTCAGATACCTTTCTATCGGTTTCCCGCCCTGCCGGATCAAACCAGAAATAACTCCAGTTCGCCATTCCAAGAATTCCGAGAGCCGTTATATCCACCGGCAAATCATTTCTAAATTCACGCCTCTCCATACCTTTTTGAATGATTTCCTCAATTTGTTTCCGGAATAAATCCCGTTTTGAGGCAATCAGGCTAAGGTGAGGCTCGCTTAAATTCCTCATTTCCCTAAAGTAGACTTTAGCACTTAGCCCTTCTTTTTCAATGTCATGAATAAGAAGGTATACGACTTCATACAATTTTTCTTTATATGACTTCTCTGAATCTTCCAAAATGGCTTTTTGCTTTTCCAGCAAGCTGTCGATATAGGATAAATGAATATCCATGAGCAGCTGTTCTTTGCTGGTAAAATAATAGTAAAAGGTCCCTTTTGTCACTTGAAGAGTATTGACGATATCCTGTATGGATGTCTCTTTGAATCCTTTTTCTGCAAAAAGCTGAATACTTGTTTGTCTTATGCGCTCTTTCATTCGTATGTCCTCTCCATCTAGCCGGTTTTGCTCGATTATAGCATAGCCGGTAAAGAATTAGACGTTCTTCGCTGCTTCCTCTCTTAGAGCCCGTCTCAAAATTTTCCCCACATTTGTTTTAGGGAGCTCTGAACGGAATTCCACTTCACGCGGAACTTTAAAGGCTGCCATCTGGTCCCGGCAAAATTCGATAATTTCCTCTGCAGAAGCACTCATTCCCTCTTTGCATACAATAACCGCCTTAACCGTTTCTCCTCTGTATGCATCCGGTACTCCAATAACAACCGCTTCTCTTACGGCTGGATGCTCATAGAGCGCTTCTTCTACATCGCGAGGATAAATGTTGTAGCCGCTCGCAATAATCAAGTCCTTTTTCCGGTCAACGATGGAAAGATAGCCATCCTCGTCCATCCTGGCAAGGTCTCCGGTAAACAGCCAGCCATCCCTTAGTGCAGCAGCCGTCTCTTCCGGCATGTTCCAGTACCCCTTCATAATCTGCGGTCCGGCAATGATCACCTCACCCAATTCACCTCTTGGCAATTCTTCCATTCCTGTTGCAACATCGACAATTTTGTAGGCAGTCTGCGGAAAGCCAATTCCGACACTTCCCGGTTTCCGCTCACCAAAGCTCGGGTTGCAATGGGTGCAGGGTGAAGCCTCTGAAAGGCCATAGCCTTCAAGGATCCTCGCTCCTGTTTTCCGCTCGAATTCTTTAAGCAGTTCAACCGGCATCGGAGCACTGCCGCTGTTGCAGATCCTGATGCTGCTGATTCCATACTCTTCAGCCCGCGGATGGCTTGTCAGCGCTACGTACATGGTAGGGACTCCAGGGAAAATGGTCGGCTGCTCCTGCTTGATCGATTGAAGCACTTCCTCAAGATCGAACCTCGGAAGCAGCACCATACAAGAGGCGGTCAGGATGGAAAGGTTCATACAGGAGGTCATGCCAAACACATGAAAAAACGGGATAACCGATAAGCACTTTTCTTCTCCAGGCACAATGTCTTCTTTAAAAAATTCGTAGGATTGATAGACGTTTGCCACAAGATTTTTGTGGGAAAGCATCGCTCCCTTTGAGCGTCCGGTCGTTCCCCCCGTATATTGAAGAACAGCGATGTCATGCTCTGGCTCGATGCTCTCCGGCGCAAGTTTTCCGGCCGTTCCAGACAAAAAAGATTCAAAACTGAAGTCCGCTCCTTCCGGGACGTCGGTATGGCCCGGAGTAAGGGTGACCGTTATAATCTTCTTAAGCTTCGTCTCACTTTTGATGGCCTCTGCTTTTGGATAGAGCATGTCATAGACAATCAGCGTTTCAGCCCCGGAATCTGTCAGGATGTAAGAAAGCTCCCGTTCCATCAGCATCGGATTAATTTGGGTAACCATCCCGCCGGCTGTTAGTGTGCCATAATAAGAAACGACATACTGCGGACAATTCGGCAGCATAATGGCCACCCGGTCTCCCTTTTTCACTCCGCTTTCCTGAAGGGCAGCAGCAAAACGCTCCGCCATTCCGGCAAGTTCCTTATAGGAAACCGTTTTTTGATAAAAAGTGATGGCTGTTTTTTCTCCATGCTCATGAGCCGTTTTTCGGAGCAACTCGTGCACGGGGATGTCAGGGATGTCGCATTGGTGGCTGATCTGTGATGGGTAGTTTGCAAACCATTGGCTATTTTTCTCCATTTTTATCCCTCCTGATATCAGTACGTCAATGTTCCTCCGTCTACAAGCAATGTGCTCGCGGTAACAAAAGAAGCGTCCTCACTTGCTAAGAAGAGGGCTGCCTTCGCTACTTCATCCGCGCTTCCGGGTCTGCCAAGTGCATTTGCTCCAGATATAACCGGCCAGTTTTTCGTATCTTCCTTCCAGTCTTTGATCATATCTGTATCAATGACTCCCGGTGCAATGGCATTAACCCGGACATTTTTCTTCCCATACTCCAGAGCCGCATTTTTAGTGAGCATAATGACGCCGGCTTTGGATGCGTTATAAGGAGCCAGTAGCTTTTTCCCCTTCAAGCCAAGAATGCTGGATGTATTGATTACACTTCCGCCTCCGCTTTCAAGCAATTTTGGAATCCCGTACTTCATGCCGAGGAAGACCCCGGTGAGATTGATGTCAATAACCCTTTGCCATTCCTCGAGAGTCATATCTGCAAGCCTTACACTCTCGTTTCCAACGCCGGCATTATTGAACACGATATAAAGCGAGCCAAAAGCTTCTGAAGCTTCATCCATAAGATTTTGCATCCCTGGTTCAGAAGCGACGCTGGTTTTGATAAAGATGGCTTCACCTCCTTGACTGTGAATGAGGGAGACAGTCTCTTTTCCGCTTTCCTCATTTATATCTGCTGCTGCTACCTTCGCCCCTTCCTTTGCAAAAAGCAGTGCGGCAGCCCTTCCAATTCCGGCAGCTCCTCCTGTGATGACCGCCGCTTTCCCTTCTAATCTCATCCCTTCCCCCCGCTTTCTTTACAAAACGTGCGTTCCTCCGTCCACAATCAAGACATCGCCAGTTACGTAATCCGAAGCCTTTGAGGCAAGAAACAGGGCAGCACCTTTTAAATCCTGATCTGTCCCGAACCGCCCAAGCGGCGTTCCCTGCAGAAGGGAGTCCTTGCCCTTTTCTATAATGACCTTAGACATTTTTGTCGGGAAGAAGCCCGGGGCAATCGCGTTAACATTGATGCCGTGCTGGCCCCATTTTGCAGCAAGGTCTTTTGTGAATGTGATGACTGCCCCTTTACTCGTGTTATAGCCGATCGTATCCATAAACCTTGGATCCGCTCCCCCAAGTCCTGCTACAGATGACACGTTAATGATCTTCCCGCTTCTTTGCCGGATCATATAACGGCCCGCTTCCTGTGACATTAAAAACGTTCCTGTTACATTTACGTTCATCACCTTCTGCCAGGCATCAAGGGGCATTTCCTCCGCCGGTGCCCCCCAGGTGGCTCCACT
Organism: Metabacillus sp. 113a; assembly: GCF_050107635.1. Taxonomy (NCBI): domain Bacteria; kingdom Bacillati; phylum Bacillota; class Bacilli; order Caryophanales; family Bacillaceae; genus Metabacillus; species Metabacillus sp. 113a. Next base: position 287,424 of record NZ_JBNILJ010000003.1, read on the forward strand.
GTTATTGACCAGGATGTCAATAGCCCCGAATCTTTCATAGGCAAGCTGCACCGTTCTTTTTACATCTTCCTGGGAAGTTATATCGCATTCAAGAGCAAGTGCCTGGCAGCCTGTTTCTTTTTCAAGACGAAGCGCCGTCTGTTCGCACGCTTCCTTTTTCCTTGAGCAAAGCACAACATTCGCACCTGCCTCAGCCAATCCTTCCGCAATCTGTTCACCTAAGCCTCTGCCGCCTCCCGTGATGATGGCCGTTTTTCCCTTCAGGTTAAATAATTCATGTACATGCACGCGCTTCACCTCAAACCGTCTGTAAAGAGACGTCGTATTTTTTCAGTTCCATTCTCGCAAGCTGAGCCTTATGCACTTCATCCGGACCGTCAGCAAGTCTTAACGTTCTGGCGTTTGCCCATTGTGCGGCAAGCGGAACGTCCTCTGAAACGCCGGCTGCGCCAAATGCTTGAATGGCACGGTCAATAACCCTTAATGCCATATTAGGAGCCACCACCTTAATCATGGCAATTTCCGGTTTCGCCACCTTGTTCCCGACTGTATCCATCATGTACGCGGCTTTCAGTGTCAAAAGTCTTGCCTGTTCGATATCAATGCGGGATTCGGCAATCCAATCCTGGACAACCCCTTGCTTGGATAATGGCTTCCCAAAGGCTTCCCGCTTTTGTACACGCTTACATAATTCTTCAAGTGAACGCTCTGCTGCCCCAATCAGCCTCATGCAATGGTGAATTCTGCCTGGTCCAAGCCTTCCCTGTGCAATTGCAAATCCTTTTCCTTCTCCCCAAATCATATTGGTGGCTGGAACTCGGACGTTTGTAAAGGAAATTTCCGCGTGTCCGTGCGGGGCATGATCATACCCGAATACAGGAAGGGTCCTCTCCTTTTTCACCCCTGCTGTATCCAGCGGAACAAGAATCATTGACTGCTGCTCATATTTCGGAGCATCCGGATCGTTCTTTCCCATAACAATTGCAATTGTGCAGCGCGGATCTCCAGCACCCGACGACCACCACTTTCTGCCGTTCACAACATACTCATCGCCATCTTTTGTAATGCTGCAGGAAATATTCGTAGCATCAGAGGACGCAGCTTCCGGTTCGGTCATGGAAAAGCAGGAGCGTATCTTTCCTGACAGCAGCGGTTCAAGCCACTGTTTCTTCTGCTCTTCCGTTCCATAGCGCACAAGCACCTCCATATTCCCTGTATCCGGGGCTCCGCAATTAAAGATTTCCGGAGCGATGAGCGATCTTCCCATAATCTCGCATAACGGAGCGTATTCAAGATTTGTAAGACCAGCACCGTATTCGCTGTCTGGCAGAAATAAATTCCACAAATCCCGCTTCTGTGCTTCTTTTTTAAGCATTTCCATCACTTCCGGCACCCTCGTCCAGCGCGATTCCTGCTCATTCAATTGCTCTTCATACCGTTTTTCGTTCGGATAAACCCATTCATCCATAAAATCATTCAGCTTTTTCTGCAAATCCTGGACCTTTTCTGAGTAGGAAAAATTCATAGTGCTGTTCCTCCTTTATTTCCGCTAACTGACCGGTTGGTATGTAACTCCCTCTATCATATACTAAATATTCTAAAATTTCCAATAGCAGTTTTGCAGAATCTCATTGAATGGTTTAAAAGCATTGATTTAAAGGACCTTAAAGCTAACGTTTAAAAACCATCATACATACTCCATCTTTAAAAATTCATATGTACCGCCATTTGTATTCTGCGCAAACGTCCCAGAATCCTTAAATCCAACTTTTCTGTAAACTTTTATCGCTCTTTGATTAAAGGCAGCCACTGATAATGTTAATTTCTCGGGATCATAGTTATTTTTCACAAACTCTATGCCGGATTTTAGAAAAGCCACTCCCTCACCTTTGCCGGTAAAGTCCGGTCTCAATCCTAGGCTTATATCAAAAATGTGATCGTTTACTTTATTCAAGCTAAAAAACCCGATCAATTCATTGCAAATAGTAACAGAATACGTGTATTTCCCACGCGTTTCCGCGTTTACAAATCCCTCCAAATCCTCTTTATCCGCTTCCATATTATAAAAAGAATAATCTCCATCATAATGCCAGTTAAAAGCGATTTCCTCTGCTTGTTCCTGGGTCATTATTTCAAACGTATAAGACATCAGTATCCCCTCTAACCCTGCTTCTTTTTGGAAACCTATATTAGATTTCATCTCTTTACAATGGACACACTCGCTATCTTCTTCTGCGCTAAAAGCGCCAGCATCAGACAAGTATAGGCTTGCGGGAAACCGCTGGGTTCCTGCAAGCCTTCATTAAAGAGTTCGTTCAATTCTGTTTCAAATACTCGCTCATCGCACTTTTCACCTTAGGGACAACATAATGGCTGCCGCCCCGCTCCTTAACATCCTCAATCATCATTGCAACGAGCAATCTCGGATTCTCTGTGTTTGAGGCAACAAACCATCCATTTTCCTTTCCTTCTTCCCCTTTTGCCAATTTCAGCTCGGCGGTTCCGGTTTTACCGGCAAGCTCAATCCCTTTCGCCTCGGGTATATGCCCCGTTCCATTAGGATCGCTGATAACAGCCTTTAAATCTTCCATTATTAGAGCGGCATTTTCAGGCGTTGCGCTTTCTTTTTTCCAATAAGACGGTTCAGCTTTTTCTCTTTTTTCCAAATACGGCTGAATCATGTCTCCCTGATTATGAAAAACTGTATAGGAGGCTGCCGCATGCAGCGGGCTCATCAGCACTTCTCCCTGTCCAAATCCAGAATCTGCCAGCTGACCTTCGGACTGGATTCCGTTATTGGATACGGATGAGGGCTCGGTCGGAAACGGATAGAAATCAAGCTCTTCTCCAAAGGCAAACCGTTCTTCAAGCTCTGATTCAAAGGTTTCTGCACCGATGGAAAGGGCTGCTCTTGCAAAATAAATATTATCTGAAGTGACAAGGGCATCCTTTAAGTTCACCTTTGATAGGCGTTCAGAAACACGCGTCACTTCATAGCTCCCCCAGCCATCCTTAGACCAGGTCAAACCGCTGATGTCTTCCTGCTTTACAGGATCCAGCTTGCCTGTTTCCAGCCCAATCACAGCCGTCAGAGACTTCATTGCAGATCCAGGTGAATAGAGCTTGTTAAAACGGGCCACAGCCGCTCCCTGTTCTTCATTGTTATAGGCGTCCCATTCTTCTTTCGTCCAGCCAAAAAGAAAGTTGTTCGGGTTATAGGAGGGCATACTGACAAGCGCAAGTGTCTCCCCTGTAAGCGGGTGAATAGCTGCAGCTGTTCCTTTATCCTTTTTCAATTGGCTGGAAAGGCTTGTCTGCAGGGTGCTATCAATCGTTACGTGCAGATCACGGCCATCCTTTGCAGGTTTTTCTGCAATGACTTCCTCCCCTTCGCTTGTCTGGATCCTCCAGCCTGCTTCCCCGCGCAGTTCATTCTCATACACTTGTTCAAGCCCTCTCGTTCCAATCATTGAGTTAGCGGAGTATCCATCACCCTTTTGCTCTTCCAGCTGTTCAGCGGTTATAGGGCGAACATATCCCACTAAATGCGCTGCATGTTCGCCCAGCGGATAATAGCGCGATTGGACCTCTCTTTTTTGAACCCCGGGCAGTGCCAATAATTCTTTGAGCACTTCTTTATTCGCAGGATTGACTTTAGCAATTGGAACAAAATCGCTTTCCCTGACCCAATCCGCTCCCAGAGCCTGTTCAACATTTTCCTTTGAAACAGGAAGCAGCTCTGTCACTTTTGACAGGACCTCCTCTTTCTTGTCCTTTATTCCCTGCGGAACTATGCCTATTTCATTAACGGCTGCGTTCACTGCCAGACCTTCTCCATTACGGTCAAACAGCTGGCCCCGCTTTGGAGACGAAGAAATGACCCGTACTTCTTCCCCTTCTTTCAGCTGTGGAAAGATAAAAGAAGGGTCCCATTGCACGAACCAATCTTTGCCCTTCTCCTTCTCCTCCTGGACAAGCGATGCTTCATGCTCAAATTCAACCGGGCCCGCCAACGTTTCCATTGAAGCGGAAAATGAGAGCTTTACAGGCTCGCCTTCTTTAACCTCCACTTTTTCCTTCGTTTTATTAACGCTTATTTTCAGGTTTTCCACTCCAAGATCCTCATAAATGGTTTTATACCGCTTTACAAATTCTTCTTCAGAAATTTTTTCTTTGCTGTCAGCTGTCAGCTGATCATACATTTCATTAAATTCCTTATCATTCCACTTTTTTATGTACTGGCTCATTCGTTCTTCAGGTGCCGGCTCGTTTGAACAGCCAGCCAGCAAGAGAAAGAACAAGGTAATCATCCACACAGCCGATCTCAAGAAAACAGCCCCCCCTGTTATTATTTACCTCATCCATTGTATCATATGGAACGTTTTTACAATGACATTTCGCTTTACCCCTTTGCTGCCGTTTGCAACAAAAAGAAGGACCGGCTTAGTTTGCCGGTCCTTCTTTCCAATGATTATTTCGCCAGCTCATAAATGGCCTGAGCGTATATGGCTGTAGCCCGGATCAGATCTTCAATTTCAATGTACTCGTCCTTTTGATGAGCAATGTCTGGCCTTCCCGGGAAAAGCGGACCGAACGCGACTCCTGCTTTTAGTGAACGGGCATAAGTGCCGCCGCCAATCGAGATCAGGCTTGCCTTTTCTCCTGTCTGTTCTTCATAGACACCTGCTAACGTTTTGATAAGCGGGTGGTCGGCTTCCACATAGTGGGACGGCGAGTCGCTGAACAGTATCAGCTCAGCCCCATCGATGGATTCAAGTGCATTCCTAACCGGTTCCGGGCTGGAAGTAACAGGATAACGCACATTGACTCCGAGCTCGCCCGTCCCTTCCCCGTATTGCATCGTGCCAAGGTTGACGGTCAAGTCTCCGCTTACCTCATCATTTGTTTCAATGCGGAGCGCTTTGCCTCTAGTATCTTGGTAGAAGTGTTCTTTAATAAAGGCGGCAAATTTTTTCCCGGCACCATCAAGATTAATTGAAGCAAGGAAGGCTGCAAGACTTACACCGGCATTCTTCCCGTTATTTGGCTCCATTGCATGTGCAGAGACCCCCTCAATCTGAAGCTTCGTTACTCCGCTGCCTCTCTTTATGCTGCCCTGTACTCCATCTTTCTTTAGCCAGGCATTGAACTGAGCCTCCAGTTCATCTGCCCCCTTTAGTTCTGCTTCAGCGAAATCAGGGACCATATTAAAGCGGCGTCCGGAAGAGAAAGTTATAAGGGTCATTGAGGCATCTTCAGCTGAATGCGGGGTTTTGAACCGAAGTTTCGCATCAATAATCCCCTTTTCGGCATGAATGATCGGAAAATCAGCATCTGGAGCAAAGCCAATGTCCGGCATTTTTTCATGTTTGAAATAGTGGTCCACACAGCGCCAGTCGCTCTCTTCATCGGTACCAATGATCATGCGCACTGTCTTATTCAGGCTGACCCCTGAATCCTTCACGAGCTTCATTGCATGATACGCAGCCATCGTCGGCCCTTTATCATCCAGTGCTCCGCGTGCAAAGATTTTTCCGTCGCGGATTTCCGCCCCGTAAGGATCTGAACTCCATCCGTCTCCTTCCGGAACAACATCTATATGACAAAGAATTCCGACAATCTCATCCCCGCTGCCCATTTCGAGATGACCGGCATACCCATCCAGATTTTTCGAATCAAAGCCATCCTGCTCCCCTTTGTTTAAAAGATGCTCGAACGCTTGTTGAATGCCTTCACCAAACGGAGCCCCCTTTTTTCCCCCTTCTTCATCCAATACACTTTTGATTTTCAAAAATTCCCGGGTATCCTGAATAATCTGGTCACGTCTTTTCTCTGTTTCTTCAATCCAATTAACCATCATAATCCCTCTCTTCTCAGATATGTATGAAAAACCTGTATATATGTTAAGATACCAAACGGGATGCTTGTATGAAAGAATTGCAGAAAAAAACAATCAGACCGCTTGCATTTTTAGCTAAAAACGAATATTATTAATAAGGTTTTGAAATAATGTTCGTATTATTTGGAGGTTTCTCATGTTTAAATTAAAAGAAAACCAGACCACTTTAAAAACAGAAATCATTGCTGGCTTTACGACCTTTCTTACCATGGTTTATATTGTGGTAGTTAATCCGCAAATACTTTCTGCTGCAGGAGTCCCTCCCCAGCAAGTATTTGTCGCAACCATCATCGCATCGATTATCGGAACGCTGTGGATGGCACTATTCGCTAATTATCCGATTGCCATTGCACCGGGGATGGGCCTGAATGCTTACTTTGCTTTCTCCGTTGTAGGAGGACAAGCGAACATCTCTTATGAAGTAGCCTTCGCTTCTGTATTTGTTGCCGGTATCATATTTGTAATTCTGTCTCTTACGCCATTTCGAAAACAGCTTATCGAGGCCATTCCATCAAATTTAAAAAACGGAATCACCGCTGGAATTGGATTGTTTATCGCATTTATCGGACTTCGTACGTCAGGAATCGTCGCAGATCACCCTGAAAACCTTGTATCCCTGGGCGACCTTCACTCCGCACCCGTTGTTTTGACACTTATCGGCCTTGCCATCACACTTGTCCTTATGTCACTGAACGTGAACGGAGCGATTTTCATCGGGATGATCGTTACCGGCCTGATCGCTTATTTCACCGGCCAGCTTGACATTAAAGAGGTGGTAGCTGCCCCTCACCTTCCTGAGGGAATCATCATTAACCCGATAACAGCTTTTGCTGACGTCATTCACTATGGTTTATATGCGGTTGTCTTCTCCTTCCTTCTCGTTACTATTTTTGATACGACCGGAACCATGATTGGAGTAGCGCAGCAGGCAGGTTTAATGAAGGGGAAAGAGCTTCCTAATGCGAGAAAAGCGCTTCTGGCTGATTCATCCGCTACAACAGTTGGAGCCATGTTCGGAACAAGTCCGACGACGGCTTACATCGAGTCTTCTGCCGGTGTGGCAGCCGGAGGGAGAACCGGACTTACAGCATTGGTTGTCGCCATTCTGTTCGCCATATCCTCCTTTTTCTTCCCGCTCGTCAGCGCCGTTTCCGGCATACCAGCCATTACGGCCCCAGCTTTAATCATCGTCGGAAGCTTAATGATGGGCGCAATCGCCAACATCAATTGGGGCGAACTGGACGAAGCTTTTCCAGCCTTTCTCGTGGTCCTGAGCATGCCTCTTACATCAAGCATCGCAACCGGAATTGCGCTCGGATTCATATCCTATCCGCTGATGAAAGCAGCTAAAGGAAAATGGAAAGAGGTTCATCCATTTGTATACATCTTTGCTGTCTTGTTCTTTATTCATCTTGTCGTGATTGGTTCACATTAACTGTAAAAATCATCCTTACAAAAGCCAGCATCTGCTGGCTTTTTATGTTTCTAAAGAACTATCAGCAAGTCGAAAAATAGCAGGTATGAATTCCTTGTTTAATACAGTCATAATTTTCTGAACTTAATACATATAGTAAAGCAAAACCGTGATTTTTTATAAGGCAAAATGTTAATATTGTGTAAATTCAAGGCTCAAGGTAGAATCTTCTCGCTTGTTTCGTGTAAAATATGATTGTAGCTTCAACTATACCAATTAAATAGGCTAACACAGGGACATCATTAGTGGTTGACATCCTAGATTGCTGCAGGTCTTTAGACCTGTTCGATCAAAAAATAAGGAGTGGTTTTTTGAAACCTTCAACTAACCGTATGCTAAACCGTATCAAATCTGTTTACATGTTCATCATGGAAAGAGGTACCGTTACAACTCAGCAGCTTGTCGACGAATTTGGTATTACACCAAGAACGATTCAGCGTGATTTAAATGTGTTAGCATACAACGAGCTTGTCAAAAGCCCTGCAAGAGGTAAGTGGACGACTACAAAGAAGAAAGTAAAACTCACATCATAAGCAAGAATGGTTGAACACCTATACATAAAAAGGAACCTGTTCTGAACAGGTTCTTTTTTTTATAGCTCTTATCCGTTTTTTTCAGAAAGCAAGCTTTCCGGATCCCCGGCCGTTTATACAAAATCAGCAGGCTTGCTGTTTCGCAGCACCTCTACCTCTTCATCCGTCAAATCACGGTACTCCCCAGGTTCGAGATCCGCATCCAGCTCTAAATCACCCATCGTCAGCCTTTTTAAAAATGTGACTTTTTTTCCGACCGCCTCAAACATCCTTTTCACCTGATGAAACTTGCCTTCTGTAATGGACACCTTAATTTCAGAAGGATCCCCTCCAGTCAGAATCTCCAGTTTTGCGGGCTTTGTCAGATAGTCATCATCAAGGGTAACTCCTTTTTTAAAGGCAGCCACATCCTCGTCCGTAACAGTTCCATCTATAATCGCAAAATATGTTTTCGCTACATGCTTTCTCGGTGACAGCAGCTGATGGGACAGCTGGCCGTCATTTGTAATGACAAGCAGCCCTTCCGTATCTTTATCCAGTCTGCCTACCGGAAACGGATCCCGAACAGCATCCTCCGGCGTTAAAAGATCAATGACCGTCGGCTGGGACAGATCCTCTGTTGCGGAAAGGACACCGGGCGGCTTGTTCATCATCAGATAAATAAACTCTCGGTATTCAATCTTTTCTCCATGAACGGTCACCTCCTGTGTTTCAGAATCTACATGGGTCTTTCCATCCTTAATTACCACTCCGTCTGCAAGAACAGCACCGGTTTTCAGGAGCTGCTTTACCTCTTTCCGGCTGCCATAGCCGATCGTGGAGAGCAATTTATCCATTCTCATGACCATTCACCTCATACTGAAAGGAAAGGCTGTCACGCCTTCCCTTTCTTCCTTCTGTTTAAAAATGAAAAACGCGAGCCAAGGAGCTTTTCCAGCAAATGCGTCTTATGCGCGGTGTAAAGATAAACCGCAGCCCCGCCCCCGACAGTCAAAACAAGCATAAGTGCCGATGAAACTTTGCCCTCTTTAAAATGAATAAAGATCTCAGCGATCGATTGAATCCCCGATACAAACACACTCATGACCACCGTAAGCATAAGGATCAGGATCGTCCTCTTGAAAAACTGCCTGAAATGGAAGTGTGCATGCCTCTTTATCATCGCAAAACCGTAAATGATCGAGACAATGAACCCGAGTGCTGTGGCGATGATTGACCCTTGCGCACCTAACCATACGATGAGCGGATAATTCACCGCTGCCTTAATAATAAGTCCTATTGCAAGGCTGATCACTGCGAGCTTTTGCTTGTTGACCCCCTGCAGGATGGCCGCATTCACTGTAAAGTAGCAAAACAGCAATGCAGACGGAGCCTGCCATTGCAGAAGAAGTGCCGCCTCTGAAGAATATCCGAAAAAGAATTCATAAATTGGACCAGCGAGCACCATCATGCCGGCAGCAGCGGGCATAACCAGAAACATGATAATCTGGAATGCCTGGTTAATCTGGCGGTGTACCTGGCGCATTCCCCCTGTTGAAAATGCCCTTGTTATGGATGGAACTAAAGTCAATCCGAACGCGGTCGCAAGTGAAACTAGAATCATTATTAGGGAGCGCCCTTCAAACTGAACGTGGGAAAAGAGAGCTTTTGCTTCCTCATCAGTCTTTCCGATTTCTCTTAAAGCCCCGTACATCGTTCCTTGATCAATAAGCTGATATAGCGGAATCGCTAAGCCGATAAAAATAAATGGCAAGGAATAGGTGAGAAGCTCTTTAAAAAGCTTTCTCATTTTCACATCTGAGGGCGGTACGGTATTTTCCTGCATGGCTTCAAGGCGGTTTTTATACTTTTGCCAATAAACATACAGAACGAGCAGCCCGCCAACTGCACCCACTGCAGCGGCCAAAGTTGCGTATCCTATCGCTTCTACTAAAGGACCTTCAAATTCGATGTAGACAAGGTATACAGATGCAAGCAGAAAAACGATTCGGAAGAGCTGTTCAACCACCTGTGAAACTGAGGTTGGCGCCATCATCTGATGGCCCTGAAAAAAGCCGCGCAAAAGCGCCATAATTGGCACAACAATAAGGGCCACACTCAGCATTTTTATCACGTATTCCACTTCTGCAATAGAACTGGATGGGGTATCTTCTGAGCTAAGAGACCATGCTGCAAGCTCAGGAGCGAGCAAATACATCGCAGCAAATGAAGCAAGTCCGGTTAAAAGCATGACGATCATTCCATTGCGGAACATTCTCAGGCTTGTCTGATAATCTCCCATCGCATTGTACTTCGCTACAAATTTTGATACAGCCATTGGAAAACCGGCCGTGGCTATACTTAAGAATATAACGTAAGGGGTATAGCCCATCTGATAGAGTGCCGTCCCCAGAGTGCCTACCAATGCTGTAAACGGAATGATATAAATCATACCGAGCAGCCTGGAAATGTATGTACCAAGCGTTAAAATAAACGTGCCTTTTAGCATTTTATCTGACATATCTTTTATCACCGTTCTTGTGAAATTAGGTTCAACTTTATTAGTTTAACATAAGCAGGCATGGAGAGGAAAAAGTTGTGGAATTTAGCAGTTTTTCTTGAATGCAGATTTCGGCTATAATGAATGAAGGTTAAAAAGAAGGTTGTGACACAATGAAGTACGATGTAATTGTAATTGGGGGCGGTCCTTCGGGACTGATGGCAGCCATCTCGGCCGGAAGCAGGGGTGCGCGCGTACTCCTGCTTGATAAAGGGAGCAAGCTTGGACGTAAGCTCGCCATATCAGGCGGAGGCCGCTGCAATGTAACGAACCGCCTTCCCGTTGAAGAAATCATCAAACACATTCCCGGCAACGGCCGATTTTTATACAGTGCCTTTTCTGAGTTCAGCAACGAGGATATCATCTCTTTCTTCGAGGGACTTGGTGTTGGACTAAAGGAAGAAGATCACGGAAGAATGTTTCCGGTTTCCGACAAAGCCCAGTCAGTTGTCGAATCTCTCCTGAACGAGCTGAAAAGACTGAATGTGCAAATCCGTGTGAACGAGCCGGTTAAACGGATTGACTATGAAAACCAGCAGGTTAAAGGCATCACACTTAAAACTGGTGAATGCATTGAAGCAGACGCTGTTGTAGCTGCGGTAGGAGGGAAGAGCGTTCCCCACACAGGCAGCACAGGGGATGGCTATGCATGGGCGGAAGCTGCGGGCCATACCATTACCGACCTTTTCCCGACTGAGGTTCCTGTTACATCCAGCGAACCATTCATAAAAAACAAATCTCTTCAGGGTCTGGCACTGAGAAGTGTGGCACTAAGTGTCCTGAATCCCAAGGGCAAGACCGTAATCACCCACAAAATGGACATGCTCTTTACCCATTTTGGCATCTCCGGTCCTGCTGTACTGCGGTGCAGCCAATATATCGTGAAAACGATGAAGAAATACAACGCTCAATATGTAAGAGTCACCATCGATGCCCTTCCCGGCCGCAAGGAAGAAGAATTGTTCCAGGAATTGATTAAAGCTGGAAAAGAAGAGCCGAGGAAAGCATTAAAGAACCTGTATAAAGGGCTGCTGCCGGAAAGATACTTGCTTTTCCTCCTTGAGCAGCAGGAAATCGATCCAAGTGAGCCTTATTCACAGACCTCCCATGAAAAACTGAGGGGATTCGCAAGATCATGCAAACAATTTGAATTTAAGGTGGACGGCACCCTTCCGCTGGACAAAGCCTTTGTAACCGGAGGAGGAGTTTCTGTTAAAGAAATCCACCCTAAAGAAATGGCTTCAAAATTTATGCCTGGCTTGTACTTTTGCGGGGAAATTCTGGATATTCACGGTTATACCGGTGGATATAATATTACAGCCGCCCTCATTACAGGGAGGCTTGCTGGCGGTAATGCCGCTGAATACGCATTGTCCAAAGAAGAAAACCCGGTTTAACCTAGACCGGGTTTTTTAGAATCATCCTCTCTCACTCCCCTTGAGAATTGAAAAGCAGGCATGCTGCTCTTCAGGACCGGTATAAAACCATGGCCGAAAAACAGTAGACCTGCTCACCTTCTGCATCACATGAAGCAGCGACGGAGAATTTAATATCCACAAGCTGCTCATCATCCAACTCGGCCAGAAAACAGTTGATTTCTTTTTCTAAATCCTTTTCATGCTCTTCATCAAACAGCACAACTTTCATTCAATCAGCACCACCCTAAATCGCAGGCCTCCCCGTATTGCTGCTGCCCGCCGTTTCGTTCATATAATTTATAGATCCGTCCATTCTCGATGACAAATCCTTCAATTAAATCATATTGCTTGCCCTCTTCGTTTATGACAAGCCAGCCGATGGAATTCTTTCCGCAAAACAATTCAATGAGGTCGTCACTAACCTTCGCTGTTACGCGCCTTGTGATATCGAGCCTATGAAAATCCTCCATCGCCCATCCCCTCCTTAACACAATGTATGAGAGCAGGGGTTATTTATGTTAACGCTTTCATAATTGGCGACTGACTCTTTTTTATAAGGAGACGCTGAGTTTCACCAAGTACGTTCTAAAATACAGGAATGCAGGTGGTTATAACATAGGATCGCTGTTTACGTATAGCGGATGGATCGTTCATTTGCTTACCTTTTATCAGCGAAAACAGAAACTTGAGAACATCGTATTCAGCGGACATAGAATCTTAAGGGAATATTGACATTCTTCAGCATGCTCCCTTACTTTTTCTTCTTTTTGGACTGGTCTGCTGCCGCTTTACTTTTACTGACACTCTCAAAGGCAACAAGGATTCGGGCATTTTTTTCGTCGATGGAGACAATTTCTGAAACTTTTCCTATTCGGCCTTTAATTTTTATATCTTCTCCAATGGCTGGAACTCTTTTCACCATCTGGCTCAGTACGATGCTTTTCCCATCAAAAAAATGAACGGTCATCACCATGATATCACCTGTTTCTTATGAAATGGATACAGAGAAAGCATCTCTGCCTCTCATAAAAATTATCGGTTTGCTGCAGTGTTTAGAACGAAATATTTTGGATTTATGTGTATGCAGCAAAAAGACCATGCACCTGTCACGATGCATGGTCTTTTACCGGTTATTGCTTCGGTACGGTCTCGCCCTTCCATTCTAGCATTCCGCCTGTCATATTGACGACTTTGTAGCCCTGCTCCTGAAGATAGGCCGCCACATTTTCGCTGCGGCGTCCTGAGCGGCAAATAAAGATGTACTCTTTATCCTTATCCAGTTCGCCGGCTCTTGCAGGAATGTCACCCATTTTTATATGTTTTGCTTTTGAGATCATCCCTTCTTCGACTTCTTCATCTTCGCGTACATCAACAAGCTCAATATTCTCTCCATTTTTAAGCTTTTGCTCTACTTCTTCTGCTGAAATTTCTTTAATCATCGTTTAATCAGCTCCCTGTTTTCATCATACTTTTATTATATCAGGCGGGCAGGCGGGTTGCGAATCGCAGGATTATGCAGGAATCCTGCAGGTTACTGGTGAATAGACGTTCTATACAGGAGGGGATGATGTGAGAGAAATAGACAAACGAAACCGTTTGGATAAAAAGCCCTTCAGCTTTCAGATTGCAAAAAATCAGTCAGTTTTTCTATTGTACAAAGGAAAGCAGGTGAAAATAGTAAAGGACGGAGAGGCGGAGAAGTTTTTAGCAAGAATAAATCTAGCTAAGGATGAGCATGAGATTCAGCTGATTCTGGCAAAAGCTACAGGTAACTTTAAACGGGGAAACGAACGCAGGCAATAATATCTATAGTAAAAAAAGCTTGCAGAAGTATCTCTGCAAGCTTCTATCAGGTTATTCAGTTCGCCACAATATTAATCAACTTCCCAGGAACTGCAATCACTTTGCGGATGGTTTTCCCATCAAGCTGTTCTTTCACTTTCTCATCTTGAAGCGCAATCTGTTCCATCTCTTCTTTTGAGGCTTCGGCCGGAACAAGAAGTTTTGCTTTTACCTTGCCGTTAAATTGAACGACTACTTCCACTTCATCTTCCACAAGCTTGGACTCATCATACTGCGGCCATTTTTCGTAGGCAATGGTATCAGAGTGACCAAGTTTTTCCCAAAGCTCTTCTGCAAGGTGGGGAGCGATTGGAGAAAGAAGCTTTACAAAGCCCTCCATGTATTCTTTAGGAAGCTCCGTCGCTTTATATGCTTCGTTAATGAACACCATCAGCTGGGAAATCGCGGTGTTGAAGCGCAGCCCTTCGATGTTCTCAGTTACTTTCTTCACAGTTTCATGGTAGACCTTCTCTAAAGACGGATTTCCGCTGTTTGTAACCTTCGAAGTCAAGTTTCCGTCATCTTCAATCAGCAATCTCCATACGCGGTCAAGGAAGCGTCTTGCTCCATCCAGCCCTTTTTCAGACCAGGCGATGGAAGCTTCAAGCGGTCCCATGAACATTTCGTAAAGACGAAGCGTATCAGCACCATGGCTTTCCACAACTTCATCCGGATTCACAACGTTGCCCTTTGATTTACTCATTTTTTCATTATTTTCACCAAGGATCATTCCTTGGTTAAACAGCTTTTGAAACGGCTCTTTCGTTGGAACCACGCCGATATCATAAAGAAACTTGTGCCAGAAACGTGCGTATAGAAGGTGGAGCACCGCATGCTCGGCCCCTCCGATGTACGTATCAACCGGCAGCCATTGTTTGATTTTTTCCGGATCCGCTAAATGGTTTTCGTTCGCTGGATCGATGTAGCGCAGGTAATACCAGCAGCTTCCCGCCCATTGCGGCATCGTGTTCGTTTCTCTGCGTCCTTTTTTGCCCGTTTCAGGATCTGTTACATTCACCCATTCTGAAATATTGGCAAGCGGCGATTCACCCGTACCGGATGGTTTGATTTCTGTCGTTTTCGGAAGGACAAGCGGAAGCTGATCTTCAGGAACTGCAGACATGGTGCCGTCCTCCCAATGAATGATTGGAATCGGCTCACCCCAGTAGCGCTGGCGGCTGAATAGCCAGTCACGCAGGCGGTACGTTACCTTCTTTTCGCCTTTGCTGTTTTCTTCCAGCCGTTCAATCATTTTTTGAATCGCTTCTTCTTTTCCTAATCCGTTCAGGAATTCCGAGTTTACGTGCTCTCCGTCACCGGAGTAAGCCTCTTTCGATACATCGCCGCCTTGAACGACTTCTTTAATCGGAAGCTCGAATTTCACAGCGAATTCATAATCGCGTTCATCATGGGCAGGCACCGCCATAATCGCCCCGGTACCGTAGCTGATTAGGACGTAATCTGCCACCCAGATCGGCATTTTTTCGCCGCTCACAGGGTTAATGGCATATGCACCCGTGAAGACACCGGTTTTATCCTTTGCGAGATCTGTTCTTTCCAGGTCAGACTTGGATTTCACTTGATTGATATAAGCATCTGCCGCTTCTTTTTGATCCGCTGATACAATCTTGCTCACCAGCTCATGCTCAGGAGCAATCACCGCATACGTTGCACCGAAAAGAGTGTCCGGTCTTGTCGTGAAAACGGTGAAGCTCTCCTCGTGTCCATCTACTTCAAAATGAACGTGAGCTCCCTCTGAACGGCCAATCCAGTTGCGCTGCATTTCTTTAATGCTTTCCGGCCAGTCTACTTCATCCAAATCTTCTATCAGACGATCTGCATAGGCTGTAATTTTCAGCATCCATTGCTTCATCGGACGGCGTTCGACCGCATGTCCGCCCCGCTCGCTTTTCCCGTCAATGACCTCTTCATTGGCAAGAACGGTTCCAAGTGCCGGACACCAGTTCACGGCTACCTCATCAATATAGGCTAAGCCTTTTTCATAAAGCTTGAGGAAAATCCATTGTGTCCATTTATAGTAGTGAGGATCGGTTGTGTTGACCTCGCGATCCCAGTCATAAGAAAAGCCAAGTGCCTGAATTTGGCGCCTGAAATTGTTAATGTTCTTTTCCGTAAATTCTGCCGGGTCATTTCCTGTATCCAGGGCAAACTGCTCAGCAGGAAGTCCGAATGCATCCCATCCCATCGGATGAAGCACATTGTATCCCTGCATCCGTTTCATCCGGGAAAGAATGTCTGTCGCTGTAAATCCTTCCGGGTGCCCGACATGAAGACCTGCTCCTGACGGATACGGAAACATATCAAGCGCATAAAATTTAGGGCGGTTCGGTTCCTCACCTGTTTTAAATGTCTTGCTGGCAAGCCAATGCTTCTGCCATTTCTGTTCGATTTTCTTATGACTGAAACTCATAAACATCCTCCTTGTTTTCGCTGAACGGACATCGAGTACGCGGCCGTGAAATATAAAAAAAGCTCCGTCCCTGTAAAAAGGGACGAGAGCTTTCTCCCGCGGTACCACCCAAATTAGTGTACACAAACTACACTCGCTTGACATTCGTAACGTGAATGCACGGCAGACACTACTGTTTTCTTTCGCATCTGCAAACTCAAAGGCGAGTTCATGAACATTTGCTGCTGACTTGCACCTTCCGTCAGCTCTCTATGGTGCATCCTGTTCACTACTGCTCCTTATCACCGTTCGACTATTTTCTTCTAAAACCATTTTATAAAAAATTTGAGGGATATGCAAGCTGGTTGCAGCGATTTAGGGAAAGCTTCAATGAGGCACTTCTTATGGTAGAGGCGGCTTGTGACTTGGACATTTTTTGGAAGAGGGAACTTCAGGCTGGTCTTGCTGGGTGGAGAAGGTAAAGCTTCGCAGGACAGCTTCACCGCTGTAGCCGGCGATAATCGATAACAGAATGAGCTGCAGTGACGATTGAGGCTCTGAAGAGATGACGAGCATAATCGCTGCAATGGTTCCGATCACAAGGTCTTCATAAAAACCAAGGTAAATAAACCGTTTCGTCATTCTCGGTTTTTCCAGTCGCCCCCTTTTATTCATGTGGCTTACAATCCCCATTAAACCTCCGATGATACTGGCTACCAAAATTTGAGCTGTCATCACACCACCGATCCTTCTTTTTTATTCTGGCAAAGCAGATAAATAAAAAATACAGATTGGCAGTCCCACGGGGATGGGTAAGGCTTTTTATTTTTATTATATATAACCGGTGGACAAGCCGCCTGATTATTTAGAATTATTTTCCATAAATGCCAAACGAACCAATTTCCCAAAGAAAAAGCCTGAGATGGCATAATCTCAGGCTTTTTATCCTTCTGCTGTTTTGGAGGATAATTCTTCCTCCACCGGTAAGTTGATTGAGCGGTCGTAGAATAGTGTCAGGAAGAAACTGACAAACAGCAAACCGATCAGAACGGCAAACATCATGGACATGTTGAACGCATCCACCAGGAATCCTCCCAGTAAGGGACCAATCATTCTCCCTGCAGTTGCCATACTGTTTACAAACCCCTGATAAAAGCCTTCTCTCCCCTTTGGAGCCAGCTGATTGGCAATTGTGGGAACAGCAGGCCAAACCAGCATTTCACCGATGGTCAAAATGACCATCGCTGTTAAAAACCCGGTGAATTCTCCGGCAGCTGCCGCTATGGCAAATGAAAACATAAAGATTCCCATTCCAATGAGCATTTGCGCTTTCAGTGATTTGGCAAAACGTTTAACGAATGCCGAAATGAACGGCTGTCCCAGCACAATCATCAATCCGTTGACCGTCCACAGCAGACTGTATTGCTTCAGGTCAATATTCAGCGTTTGCGTATGTGCAGCAATGGTGGACTGCCATTGAACATACGCGACCCAGCATAGGAGGTATCCTCCTGACAAAACCGACAAGGCTGCAAATTTCGTCCGGTCTTTTTTTTGAGGCTTCTTTGACACAATGGCTGAAGGATGAACGGTTTCGCCTTGAATATTTCGGTAGCCGAGAAATGCCACGAAAAAAAAGACAGCATACAGTAGACCGTTCGCCATGAAAATCCACTGAAACGAAATCGATGCAACCAGCCCACCTAAAGCGGAACCGATGGCTACCCCGGCGTTTTGTGCTACATAAATCGCGTTGAATGACTTTCTTCCGCCTTCAGGCCAGACACTTCCTGCCATAGCATACGTAGCCGGAAATACAATCCCTGATCCAAAACCGACAATCGTAAGCAGGATCACATAGTAAGGCCATCCATGGAAAAACACCATCAGAAGCAATGCAGCGAGCGTGATGGTAATTCCAAGAAGAATCGAACGGTATCCTCCAATCTTGTCAAAAAGGACGCCCCCAGCCAAATTCCCAATTACACTTGCTCCGGCATTCAGCATGAGCACCAGCCCTGCAACCGTCAGCGATTTCCCTAATTCATCGTGAATATATATGGTGTTAAGAGGCCATAAAAAAGAAGCCCCGGTTACATTAATGATCATCCCAATAATGAGAAGCCATAGGGAACGCGGCATACGAACCCCTCCTTTTACACTGACTTTCGTTCCACTAGAGTAGTTTATGGAATTTCACGATGTTTTTCAACTGCAGAATACTGGTTTTACAAATAGATAATAGTTCTGACAATTGTTTTCGCTTCAAAGCATTATGGCTTGGGATGAATGACAGCTTGGAATACAAAGAGATTACACAATACCCTACTCCTTTATTCCAAGAAAAAGAGGCTGGGACAAAAGTATTTTAGCTAAAGGTAAACCCGAACTATTAGATGAGATTTTTACAAAATCTTTCGTCTAAAAGTTCGGGTCTTTATTTGTTGTTAATAGATTTGTGGAACTTACACATATTCTTTAAAAACTAGTGGAATGGAGCGGAGGACACTCGACTCCTACGGGAAATAGAGGAAAGGCTGAGACCCCGCAGGCGAAGCCGAGGAGGCTCAGCTTCCTCCCCGTGGAAAGCGAGTGGCCGTAGCGCAATGAAACGATCTTGTTTTTATTGCTGACGAATTAAAAAATACCAGCATAATATTCGTCTTTAAGCATGGTTAATTTAGTTATGTCCCATCCTCATTACACCTTATATCTCTCTCCTCAATGCGGATAGAACATCAATGTTAGTCGCCTTAACAGCTGGACGAAGGCCTGATAGAATGGCTACTCCGATGCTGATGGCAGATGCGATCAGGACAAGCGAAAGCGGAATGTAGGAAATCTGCATTTCCAAAGGAGCTCCCCCGCCAGCAGTTGATTGAAGAATCATTGGAACAATCTGATTAGCTGCCCAGCCTATGCCGTAGGAAATCACGACACCGATGATAGAGCCTGCTACTCCAATCCAGGCACTCTCCATTAAAAACAGCCTTCTAATCATCTTCGGCTGCGCTCCGATTGCTTTCATAATTCCAATCTGCTGTGTCCGTTCCGTTACGGCCATCGTCATCGTGTTGAAAATTCCGATGGAAGCAATGAGAACCGCTATGGTACCAACAAAAATCAATCCGATCTTAAAGGCATTGAAAAATAAATTCATGCTTTCAAGCTCTTCCGTAATGGAGTAAACAAGGTAGCCTTTTTCTTTTAATGCCTTTGTAAGGCCGTCTACTTGATCAATGGAAGAGGCATAAGCCATCACATTCGAATACGTTATTTCATTCGGGTCGAATTCCGGGTCAACGAGCGGAGCAAGCTCCTTCAGCATATTTTGCCCGATCATCACATTCGTGTCTTCCATAAAATCTCTGGCTGGTTTTTTTGCAATCCCTGTGACTGTAAATTCGTAGTTTTTCTCTTTCCCGTTTTCATCTGTATAGATAAACGCAACTTTTTTATCTAGGAGATCTTCTTTAAATCCCTCAGGCTTTTTTGCTCCGCTTTCAGGATTCGAGTTGAATTGCTCAAGCTGGGCCTGTTCCTTTTCAGTATAGAGCTGTGACCCGAAATGGTAGCCGACCACAATTTCATTTGGTTTTTCCGGCATCCTTCCCCTGTCCAGTGACAAGCTGGCTTTTTTCTCCTGCTCCATGTCTGTGATAATGGAAAGAAAATTCTGGCCTGTCCTTCCTTCAAACTCTGCTCTGGCCGGAACATTTATGACATTTCTCGTAACAACTGCTTTAACATTTTCAGTATTTTTAATATCATTGATCTGCTTGCTCGTAACTGGCCGAGCCTCTTCATCCTTCTTTTGCAGCCCATTTATCGTTACCTCTGTCAACACTTGCTGCTTTTGAATTTCTTCCGTTACACTGCGCTGAAAACCGAACCCGACGGAAGCGAGAACAATCAGAAACGAGCATCCCATTGTTGTGGCAAGAACCGTCGTAAATACCCGCAGACGGTTTTTCTTAATGTTTTGTCTGACAAAATTGATCTGATCCTTAAGCTTCAACCGGAACACCTCCATTCATTAATACGCCGTCGTGAAGATTGAAGCGTTTACGGCTGATGCCCGCCACTTCATCATCATGCGTAATGATAAAAAACGTAATGCCTTTTTCGCGGTTTAATTCCTGAATGAGTTCAAGAATTTCTTTTTCCGTCTCTGAATCAAGACTGCCTGTCGGTTCGTCTGCCAGGATAATTTGAGGATTCAAAATTAATGCTCTTGCGATACTGACCCGCTGCTGCTGTCCTCCTGAAAGCTCATTCGGATAATGATTCGACTGGTCAAGCAGACCGACACGGCTAAGCATCTCGTTCACCCTGATCTTCCGCTGAGAGGCACTGACCCCTTTTAAAGTAAGAGGCAATGCAATATTTTCGAAGGTTGAGAGACTCGGTATTAGCTGAAAATTTTGAAAAATAAAACCAAAATGGTCAAGTCTGAATTCCGCCCATTTTTTTTCGTTAAATTTGGCCACATCCTGCCCTTGGATAAGGATCTCACCTTCTACCGGCTTCATAAAGCCTGAAATTAAATTGAGCAAAGTTGATTTTCCAGATCCGCTTCGGCCGACAATGGTTGCAATATCGCCTTTTTCAATATCCAGGGAGATCCGGCTGAGCACCGGAATCTCCCGCTCTTTTCCCTTTTTTCCGACAAAAAATGAATGTGAAAGCTCTTTAATACGAATCATAATTCAATTCCTCTCTTATTTCGCTTTTTTATAAATCGTTACATATCCTATTGCTGCGCCAGTTCCTGCACCTATTAAAATTCCTGTAATATAGCCTGGAATGGATTCCCCGCCGATTGAGTACCCGAATCCTCCAAACCCAAACATTCCGAGCAGAAGCACAATTAGGAAAACAGGCAAGTTGAACGATTTCCATAGAAAGAAATAGCCGTTTCTTTCAGCGGGATGACGCAAAAATGCAGCGTACCCGATTGCCGTGTAAAGGATGGTCAGACAAAGCGGCGTAATGATCCTTTCAATCATAGTCGTGTCATCATACCAAACGATGTTCAATCCGGAAAAATTGATCAGGATATCCGCAAAGCCTTGATTATAAAGAGCAGAGGCATCCATAAACACGTCCAAATTCATGATGCTCACGGATACGATCAATACCGGCAGCAAAAGCATGCTTCCGCCAACCATGCCCTGCGCGAAAGAAGTACCTGTCAGGCATCCGGCTGCAAAAAGAAGAGAATAGATCATTACAGCTGACAAAGTCAGGTATAAATAATACTGAACCGTGCTCTCTAAAACAAAAGCTCCCGTAATATTGAGAGTAACTGAACTCACACAGAATGAAACAATCAAACTTATCACAATTGTAATTGTGCCGACCAGCCACTTGACCCAAAAAATGGCACTTCGTTTAAAAGGCAGAGCCAGTGTGAAATCCATACTGCCTCTTTGTTTTTCTGACCCAAGCATTCCAATTGCCAGAATGAACGGCATAAGCAGGGTCACTCCATTAAAACTTGATTCAAACATGCTAAACTCAAATTTCCCGTCGCCATACTCTAAATACGAGGAGTACGCATTCATAATCATCCACGGCAAATAGACAATCAACACAGCTGATGCTGTAATCAGGCCGATATATGCCTGCCTGATTTCCTTTAGTATTAGTCCCTTAGCTACCATCTGCGCTTCCCTCCAAACTTTGCAATAAAGACTTCTTCAAGGCTCACAGGGAGTTCATTCCAAATTTTTGGTTCAAGGGATTGAAGCCACGCCCGCTGCTCTTCATTTTTCTTTTCCAGCAAAACGGTATAAAAGACGCCCGTATGATCCAAAACCGGCAATCCCCTCTCTCTGATCTGCAGGTGGCGATCATGCTCGAAAGCAAGCTGAAGCTTCAAATAATCTCCTTTAATATCTTCCATATCCACTAAATCAGACAGCGTATTTCCCTCCAGAAAAGCAATTCGGCTGCATATCCGCTCGATGTCTTCCAACCGGTGGGAAGTAATCACTATGGCTGTATTTCTATGCGCAACTTCATCGATCATCAGCTCGAGCACATCATGGCGTGTCACTGCATCAATCCCATCCGTCGGTTCATCAAGCAAAATGACTTCCGGCCTCATCGCAAACGCGATAATAAGCGAAAACTGCTTTTTCAGCCCCGTAGACAAATCCCGATATTTTTTCGTCTCCGACAAATTATACCGGTTCATCAGCTCATTGGCATAAGTCACATCAAAGTCCGGATACAGCGGCTTTAGAATCCGGATCAGCTGTTTATACGTATAGCGCTCATAAAATCCATTGTGAATCGGAACGTACACAACCTTCTGCTTCACATCCGGATGCTTACTGATCAGCTTTCCGTCATATAGAATTTCTCCTTCATCCGGCAGCAGGATCTGTTCAATTAAACGCAGAAGAGTCGTCTTACCAGACCCATTTCGCCCAAGCAATCCGAAAATCTCTCCGGCTCTAAGAGAAAAAGATACACTCTGCAGGATGCTCTCTCCATTCATCTTCTTAGATAAATTCCGCACTTCAAGCATCTTTATTTCCTCCAACCTCTTTCTTAATCTCATCCAGCCAATCGTGGAGCTGACTCACATCAATTCCTGCATAAGCTGCATCAATAATCAGTGTCTTCAGCTGCTCCTTAAGCATCTCCGTCTTCCCCTCATCCAGTTTGATTTTCACATTCTCTGAGACAAAGGTTCCTCTGCCTCTGAGAGTCTCAATAATGCCTTCACGCTCAAGCTCTTTATATGCCTTGCTCACCGTATTCGGATTCGCAATAATGATCGTGGCCAACTCCCGGACCGAGGGAAGTTTATCTCCGGGCTTCAAAGCCCCTTTCAAGCACAGCTCCTTCATACTCTGAACAACCTGTTCATAAATAGGCGTCGAGCTGCGAGGATCAATTTGTATCATGATCTCCCTACTTTCTCCAATTGAATGAACTGTATCTTGTGTACTACACCAACTAATACACTTATTACAATAAACAGATGTGCTGGGATTGTCAATGGCGGGAAGGTATTTTTTCAAAAAAAGGGGGGTGGGCAAGTGGCTTATCCGCTGTATGGATGGTTTTAGGGGTGTAAGTACGCAATCACGGCGGGTTGCAGGTGCCATACGTTTAGTGGCGGTGGGTGCGATTGGGCTCTTTTCTATTTCTTCCTGATATTCTTTGTTTTACCCCCGCTCGCTTTTCTTGGGTTTCCACGCATCCTTGCCTGTCACTGGAGTCCTCACTCTTCTTGTCCGACATTCCACATTCCCCCCTTGTCTGTTTCCGGTTAAAATCGATTTCCCATCAAAAAACAAAATACCTAACCAAAATGTTTCTTTCAGCTCAAACACGACGCTCTTCCTCCGGCCTCAACAAAAAAACACCCTCAAAATCGGGTGCTTTCCGTCTTTCTCCATCTCTATTCTACTCACGATCCTGCAGGATATCATTTTCGCTTTCAACCAGGACATCTAGATGACCTTTTTCTTCAAGTTCTCTTTGCATTTCCATGGCTTCCGCTTCGCTTCCGAAAGCCGGGCCGTCAAAAACACGTTCCCCTGTTTCCTTGTCCGTGTATTGCACAATGTATGTTCTCATTCAACTCGCCTCCTGGTTTTCTTTTTTCCCTTTTTGAAGGATTAAAAACGCAGAAGAGAATCAGTTTTCAGGATGCTGTTTGGACTTGATGGGCTGGCCTTTTTCGGCATATTTTTGCTTTGCTTTCTTTACTGGGTCCAATTCTTTTGAGAACTCCATTTTGCTTTGTTCCGGAGTTTTCGTTTTTTGCTCGGGATTGTTCTGGTCAGATTTAGTCGCCATCGTGTACCCTCCTTAGTGCCGTTGCAGAATCATTTCATTTTGCAGCTGCTGAAGCTGGAGTCTCATTCTGTACAGCTGCTCTTTTTGCTGGTCGTCGCAGCTTAATGTCAGCTTATTCAGATCATTAACTGCGTTTTCAAGCAAGGATTGCGCTTCGGTGTACTCCAGATCATGGTAGTGCTCTTGCTTTGCACCGCTTTCAAATTGTGCTTTTGCATAGTTGTAAGCTTCTGTGCATTTTTGCATATAATCTTCTACGGATTCCCGAGTAGCCATGTAGATGCCCCTTTCTTCACGTTATTTCGCCTTTATAGGATTTGCCTAAAAAGCAGGTTTAACCCCTAAAAAATTTGTCATTCAAAAAAACGGCATGATAAAATGGCATAATGACAATATTTCTATCAGGAGGCTCATCTGATTTGGTTCAGTCCAACCCTTTTCCGTTTGCAGCGGATACAAAAAGGTATCATACATGGAATTATCATTTGAAAAATACATTTGGCCATAAGGTGTTTAAAGTGGCTTTGGATGGTGGATTTGATTGTCCAAACCGGGATGGAACGGTTGCTTACGGAGGCTGCACGTTCTGCAGTGCTGCAGGTTCCGGTGATTTTGCCGGAAACCGGGCGGATGATTTGAATACACAATTTACAGAAGGTAAATCGAAGATGCATCAAAAGTGGAAAGACGGCAAATATATCGCTTATTTCCAAGCCTATACCAATACTCATGCCCCGCTTGATGTACTCAAAGAAAAATTTGAAACCGTGCTTGGTTTTGATGATGTGGCAGGGTTATCCATTGCTACGAGGCCTGATTGCCTTCCGGATGATGTGGTCGATTATCTTGCTGAATTGAACCAGCGGACGTATTTGTGGGTGGAGCTCGGTCTTCAGACCGTACACGAACGGACTGCTATGCTTATAAACCGCGCCCATGATTACCCTGCTTATGTGGAAGGTGTGAACAAGCTTCGAAAGCATGGGATCCGTGTTTGTACCCATATTATCAACGGACTTCCTCTGGAGGATACCGGGATGATGATGCAGACTGCCCGTGAAGTGGCAAAGCTTGACGTGCAGGGGATTAAAATCCACCTGCTCCACCTGCTGAAAGGGACCCCGATGGTCAAGCAGTTTGAAAAAGGCCTGGTTGAATTTTTATCATTTGATGATTATGTTAAGCTTGTCTGCGATCAGCTTGAGGTGCTTCCGCCGGAAATGATTGTGCACCGGATTACAGGGGACGGTCCAATTGATTTAATGATTGGACCGATGTGGAGTGTGAATAAATGGTCGGTTCTGAATGCGATCGACAGGGAATTGGAGAGGCGCGGAAGCTATCAGGGGAATTTCTTCAATGGGGAAGGAGCAGGCTTGTTATGAAGCTGGCGCGAATCCTTCCATTTTGCCGCGAGCTGCTTGCTTCTGCTGTAGGACCTGGAGATGCAGCTGTTGACGCAACAGCTGGAAATGGCCATGACACTGCCCTTTTAGCTGACTTAGCTGGTGAAAGCGGCAAGGTGTTCAGTTTTGATATACAGGCTGAAGCGATTGCCGCAACTTCAAAGCGGCTTCAGGAACTAAATCTTCATAACCGGGTCACATTGTTTCATAAAGGGCATGAGCATGCGGAACGCTCCATTCCGGAAGTATATCACGGCACCATTGCCGGAGCCGTCTTTAACCTAGGCTATCTGCCGGGAGGAGATAAATCCATTGTTACTTCACCTACCTATACTATAGAAAGCATTAAACAGCTTCTCAGAATCATGAAACCTGAAGGGATAATCGTTCTTGTGATTTATCACGGTCATCCTGAAGGGAAATTGGAAAAAGAAGAAGTAATGGATTTTGCAAAGAACCTCCCTCAGGATGAGGCTCATGTACTGCAATACCAATTTATAAACCAGAAAAACGATCCCCCCTTCATATGTGCCATTGAAAAACGATGAATAAGAAAGAACTTGCAGATATTTTGGGATAAGACGCTCGAAAGTCTGATTGGTCTTATGAACAGAAAAAAAGTGCTCAGAGCATGCTCCGGGCACTTTTTTCTATTGGTTTTACTGGTATGAGCTATTCAGTCTTTTGAACGGCCTCCTTACGTATTCTGCGCCGTCATTTTTTGAAATGTCCGGTAGGCCCTTCCGTTCAGGTAAAAAAACAGGGAGGTGCCTCCTCCTCTTTTTAACAGGGCTCTCGCCAGTTTGTTCAGCTCTTTTCTGGACGTTACCTTTTGATCGGATAAGTAAACACCGAGCAATCCCCTGTTAATCAGCCTGTGAAATCCTTCATGCGGAATCCCTTCTAAACTGCTGTCAGCTTTTTCAATAAAATGCTTAAGACGGCTCATCATGCTTTCTTCCGTCGGATAATAGCTGCAGAAATTCAAATCTCCTCCTGCCCGGTCTTCTTCCTGATCGATTAAATAATCAAGCAGAATGTGGAGACCTTGGACATAGGGGAAATAGCTATCGCGAATCTGTTTAGCCAGCCCCTGGTCAAATGAGTGCTGAAAGCCGTATGCAGTGAGGCAAAAAATGCCGAGTGTCGATCCGCTGCACGCGGAAAACTCATACCATTCCATTTCAGGCAAGGTGCTCCGATGATGTTCAAACCACGTTTCAAGCCGGGGCACCCGCTCATCTTTTTTAACGTGTTTATGTACCTGAAGGTCACAATAATAGCCGGACAGTTCAAGCAGGGTTTCTTTAATGTTCGGGTAGTCTTCAATCCTGCTGAGAATCCGCTGGCAGGTTTGGACGAGTTCATGCAAATATCCGCCATCATCCTGATCTTCACGGTATGCGTAATAATTTTTCAGCTCTGCTCCGCATGTCAAAGCGTCCGGCATCGATTGATGCAGCATTCTGAAATCGTCCGGATCCAGTGACGTGCTTCTGTCGCACAAATTATCCAAATAATCGCTGATCGTCTGATAAGCTACAATAAATTCAATGCATTCTTTCATCCTGGGACCTGCCAGAATCGCTAAAATGCTCCCGCCTTCACAGTGGAAGGACTTATCATTAATGCTTGCCAGTGCCTGGCTTCTTAGCTCCTTATTTGGAATAGCTTCCGCTTTTGTCTTCCACTCTCCCAAATAGGCATGAACAATGGGAAATACATTCTTATATACTCTTTTCATAAGGGAAAAAGGGGATTTAGGGATGGTCATGTCAATTCACTCCAATTTTCGTTAGGCTGCTCCGGCAGATGATACTCCGTAAAGGACAGGGCCATTCTGAATACTTGATCACGCTCGGGTTCATTGAAAATTTCGTGATAAAATCCTTTCCACTCCTTAAAGGACTTTTCGGAAACGTCCAGACGGTTAAACCAGGATTTCACAGCGAGCTTATCCACTATTTTATCATCACCGCCCTGCATAACAAGAAGCGGAACATCGGGAAACACGTGCTGTTTATTATTTGCCTGAATAACGGCATGGACGAGCTCTCTGTACCACCGGACTGAGACCCTGGTTACATACAGTGAGTCATTTTCATCGATTTCAATAACAGATTTGTTTCGGGTCGCCATTTCAATGCTTAAATTCGATTTCAGCAGAAGAGAGGGCAATACAATATTCAGGCCCCTTGAAACCACATCCAATGCCCGGTTTGGTTTATGCATCAACCCGAGGCAAGGGGAAGACAGAATGACACCGGCCAATTTATGTTCTTTTTCCTGAAGAGCTCTGATCGCAATCAGTCCACCCATACTGTGGCCAAGAAGAAAGAGTGGAAGGCCGTATTTGTCCGCTTCCGTCAGCCAGCTGTTCAGTTCAGCGATATACTCATCAAAGGACTGGATGTGCCCGCGCCTTCTCGTTGAAGTCCCCTGTCCGGGCAGATCTCCCATAATGACGTTGTAGCCGGCACATCTCCACATTTCAATCAGCCATTTATAGCGGCGGTGATGCTCTGCAGCCCCATGGATCATCACAATCGCAGCTTTCGGACGGTCAGCTTCCCATTTCCACATGTGAATTCCTCCATTAATCTCAAATCTTATCCTAGAGTCCTTACAACCCGGTTTCAATTTTATTATAATGTACTTAGATTCCCCTAATTACAGGAAAGGATGTTTAGCAATTGATCTATCCCTACAAAGATTCTATCCCTCAAATAGCCGATTCTGCGTTTATAGCCGATTATGTGACCATTACGGGAGACGTAACGATCGGTAAGCAGTCCAGCGTCTGGTACAACACTGTCATACGGGGGGATGTCGCCCCAACGGTCATTGGAGACCGGGTGAATATCCAGGATCAGTGCTGTCTCCATCAAAGTCCAAATCGTCCGCTTATAATTGAGGATGATGTAACGGTTGGACATCAGGTTATACTCCACAGCTCCATTATCAGAAAAAACGCTCTGATTGGCATGGGCTCCCTGATTTTGGACGGAGCAGAAATCGGCGAGGGGGCTTTTATTGGTGCAGGCAGCCTCGTCCCGCCGGGTAAAAAGATCCCCCCTCATACTCTTGCCTTTGGCAGGCCGGCAAAAATCATACGGCCCCTAGAGGAAGCTGATGTAAAAGATATGGAGAGGATCCGCAGAGAGTATACGGAAAAAGCCCAAATTTACAAGCAGGCTGTCCCGTTAAAAAAATAAGGTAATTCATTTTATCATGGCAGGGCGGCAAGGCAAAAGCCATACCTGCCTGCCATGCTGCAAACGCTGGCCGGAATGGCAGCCGGCTTGGCTGATTGGATAAAAAGCTTTGCTTAGTTTACTAAAAAATTCTGGCTGCTGCTGAAGAACTGGAAGAATTTTTTACTGAACTTAAAGGAAATGAAAAAAAAGATTGAATTTCTTTACAAATTCTTATTATTAACTAAATATTTCTAAATTAGAATAGTATAAAAGGCGTTTGTAAAGGAGCATCTGTTTATATGAAAACCAAGCTGATTGCAAACATGTATGATTTTGAGTGCAAGCTTTTCCGAAGCCTCAACCGGCACTTCGACAGAAAGTTTCTCAACATGTATTTTCGGAACATCACGCACGCCGGAGGAGCGACTCTGACCATCGTCATGTGCTTAGCTATAATTTTCTTTACTCAGGGTCCGGTCAGGTGGGTAGCCATCGCCAGTGCCGCTTCCCTTGCGATAAGCCATATACCTGTCGCCATTGTTAAAAAAATGTACCCAAGAAAACGCCCTTACATTGCACTGCTCGAAACGAAGGTTCCGGCTAATCCGCTGGAAGATCATTCTTTTCCATCCGGCCATACGACAGCGATATTCTCAGTCATCATTCCATTTCTTCTATTTATGCCGAGTCTTGCACTGGTCCTGATCCCTTTAGGAATCAGCGTGGGACTGTCACGCATTTACCTTGGGCTTCACTATCCTTCTGACGTGCTGGCAGGCTGTCTGCTCGGCACCTCGACCAGCATCATGACCTTTATGCTGGTCAGCAAGTGGTTTCCGAATTTTCTGCAGTTAACCTAATTGATTCGGTTCGACTTTAATGTCTGGAGGGATTCGATGAAAATCGCATTGTTTACCGATACGTATGCCCCCGATGTAAACGGGGTTGCCCGTACATTAAAACGGTTTACAGACTACCTTGAAGCCAATGGCCATGAATATCGTGTGTTTGCACCCGAAAGCACGAAGGAAAGCCTTTTTTCCAGTCACATTCACCGATTTGCGAGCTTTCCTTTTTTCCTGTATCCAGAGTGCCGCGTAGCGTGGCCGAACATGCTCCAGGTAAAAGGTGAGCTTCAAAAATTCCAGCCTGATCTCGTCCATATTGCTACCCCCTTCAATATCGGGTTCTGCGGCATGCATTATGCAAAAAAGCTGAACATACCCATCGTCGGCTCCTATCATACAGATTTTGATCAGTACCTCGAATACTATGATCTGCAATTCCTGTCTAAAATTTTGTGGAAGTATATGCACTGGTTTCACAGGCCCTTTAAAAAACTGTTTGTTCCATCCCCCGCTACATTAGATCAGCTTAAATTACAAGGCTTTCCCAATTTGAAGATCTGGGGAAGAGGAGTGGATTGCTCTATGTTTTCTCCAAGCCTTGAAGGCTTTGATGTCCATGAGGAATATGGGATTAAAGAGCCTTTCATTCTCTCCTATGCGGGCCGGCTTGCTCCGGAGAAGGACATCGAAACGCTGATGAAAGTCGCCAAGACACTGCCGGCACACTTGAAAGAAAAGGTCCACTTTTTAATCGTCGGCGATGGCCCTTCTAAGCTTGAAATGATGAAGGATGCACCGGACAACATGACATTTGCGGGATATGTAAGCGGTCGAAACCTGGCAAAGATCTATGCGTCCTCTGATTTATTTGTTTTCCCATCCCCGACTGAGACATTCGGCAATGTTGTATTGGAGTCCCTTGCTTGCGGAACCCCGGTCATTGGAGCGAATTCCGGCGGTGTGAAGAACATTATTTCTGAAGGTAAAAATGGACTGCTTTGCGAGCCCCGGAATCCTGAAGCTTTCATCGGGGCGATTACAAGCCTGCTTGAGAACCATAGTCTGCGAGAGCAAATGTCCAGACACGCCAGGGCTTATGCACTTACTCAAACCTGGAGCCAAATCTTTGACGGATTGCTGAACGAGTATGAAGAAGTGGCTGTTCAGCGTGATGAAGTCCGCTACGCATAATCTCCTCAGCCGTGCTTAAACGGCTGATTTTTTTATATTTATATAGTATGGGGGTGGTTTTCAGTACAAAAGTACAGCTGAAAATGTGCACCCTCATTCCTCAAGGATTTTCTATGCCAAATCAAGTTTTTTACAGACAAAAAAAGGGCTGGATACCAGCCCATCCTTTTACCTGAACCACTTAATATAACGTCCTGCCCATTTCTTCAGCGCTCCATCAAACAGCTTTTCTCTCCAGTAAAGGTCAGCTGCTGATTGGATAGCAGCAGCACGGTTTGGATAGGGGTAGACCATTCCTGAGAGGCTTCTCAGCTTTTTCCCGCTGCTTTTCGCAAAAACGACGGTTTGCATCCAGTCTCCTGCCCCTTGTCCGACTGCATGTGCCCCGAGAATATTCCCTTTTTTGTCCATGATCAATTTAACAAAACCGGTCTCTTCTTCTGTTACGAACCGGTCTACTTCCTCCAGTTTCTTTTTGTAGACGGTTATTTCCTCCCCCTGTTCTTTGGCCTCTTTTTCTGTTAATCCGAGGTGGAACACTTCGGGGCGCGTGTATACATTCCATGGCATGTTTTCATAGGAAATTTTGCTCTTCACTCCAAAGACGGCATTTTGGACAATGGTTTTGCCTTCCTGACCAGCTGCATGAGTGAAGATGTATTCCCCGGTCACGTCGCCAGCTGCGAATATATGCTTTTTGCTTGTCTGAAGGTAGTCATTTACTTTAACATGCCCTTTTTCATTCAGCTCAACTCCTGCGCGTTCCGCATGTAAGCTCTTTGTATTCGGCACGCGGCCCATAGCAAGAAGGATGTCGTCCACTTCAAGCATTTCTTCCCGCCCGCCGCTTTTCAGATGGAGAACCTTGCCCTCACCCGAAAGTGTAACCTTTGCAACCTCTGTGCTCGAAAGGATGTCCAATTCCTTTGACAGCTCCTCAGTCATAAAGTCCCTCACATCATCATCTTCTTTTGAGAGGATTTTACCGGAGCGGTCAATGATTGTAACCCGGCTTCCCATTCTTGCAAAGGCTTGCCCCATTTCCACACCGATTGGCCCGCCTCCGATAATCGCTAATCTATTCGGGAACGCATCCATTGTAAAAATGGTTTCATTTGTCTGAAAACCTGCCTCCTTCAGTCCTTCAATGTCAGGAGAAAGCGGGCTTGAACCAACGGCAATTACGATCCGTTTTCCTTTGAGAATTTGTCCATTTACCTTAACCTTATGAGCCCCGGTAAATTCAGCCTGGCCATGGAAAATATGAACGCCAAGCTCTTCAAAGCGTTCATCTGAATCATGATGCTGGATGGTTTCAACTGCCTTTTGAACAGATTGTTTTATCCCATCAAAATCTACATTCAGTTCAGTCCCGTATTTTAGAGCTGTTTTCTTCCCTGTATAAAATTCATTCGCCTGGTGAATAAGGGCTTTGGATGGGACACAGCCGACATGCAGACAATCGCCTCCCAGTGTTTCACGCTTATCGATTAAAGCGACTTTTGCTCCGAAAGATGCTGCACCGGCTGCAGCCGTAAGTCCTCCTGATCCTCCGCCAATCACAATCAAATCATATTTCATCGTCTCTTCCTCCTATTTCAGTATTCGCTTTGCTTCAAATAAACGCTGAAAAGCGGTGAACATCTCAAGTAAAAAGAAGAGCAAGGTGAACCAGATAAGCTGGCCGCTGAGCAGAATCATCAGCGAAAAAAGGATAAATCCTTCTGTCCTCTCTGCGACTCCAGCTTGATAATAAAAGGACTTGACTCCTTGTTTTTCACTCAGCGCACCAACCGTCAAAAAGATCGTCATGGAGATGATAATGGAGCAGCTTAAGAGAAGCAGCGCCCACTGAGCCTCCGGAAAAGCTGCGGCAAGCCCGAGAATGACACTGATTTCTACGACTCTGTCAAAGGTGATATCAAGAACCGTTCCCCATGCAGAAGGCTTCGTTTTCCTTGCCATCGTTCCGTCCACTGCATCCAAAAAGCCTGACAGCCATAGCACCAGTACTGCAAGCAGAGGCTGACTTAAATAAATAAAAAGACCGGAGGAAACACCAATTAAAAAAGCGATTCCCGTTACCTGATTTGCAGAAAGCTTCCACTTTAGCAGAATGGAAGCTGTTCCTTCGATTACCGGCTGGACATATTTCCTGCCATGCGTATCAAGCATCCTTTTCCACCTCTTCATCCTGACCGGGAAACAGCCGCTTTTTTACTCTCTTTCTAAATAAAAGAGGAAGAAGGGCCATTACCGCAAATATTGCAATCGCGATATAGAGCGTTGACCGATTATCCGCTGTAAAGCTTGAACCCAGAAAGTTATAAGCGAACGTTCCAGGTATAATTCCAAGGATGGTAGCCATTAAAAAGGAAAACCAGCGAATGGAAGCAAGTCCTGCTACATAGCTGATTAAATCAAAATTCACAATGGGAAGAAGGCGAAGAAGGAGAACATATAAAAATCCATTCTTCTCTATTGCTTTTTTCACTGTATCGATTCGGCCGGAATCAGGTATGATTTTTCTTCCAAACTGCTTTGAAAGGAAATAGGCCAGCATGGCTCCGCCAGAAGCGCCGGCGAGCGTATATAGGAAGCCGGATACCGGTCCGAATGCAAGCCCCCCCGCCAGCGAGAGGATGGAGGCAGGGAAAAGAATTACCGGCCGGACGGTGTAGATAAGAATGTAAACAACCGGTCCCGCGGCCCCTAATGATTGAATCCAGTTCTTGATCATTTCCGGGTTCAACTTTAAATAGGTCTGATTAAACCAGAGGAGGAAACTGGCTGCTGCTGCAAGGATCAGCAGTCTTACTGTTTTTTTCAATGTCTGGTGTGCTCCTCTCCTGTTTTGCTTACATACACCGTTTGGCCCTCTGTCAGCGGCTCAGCACTATACAAGGTAATTTGCTGACTTTCAACAGAAATTCTGTAGAAAACGCGGCCGTATTTATACACCTCATTCAAAACGGTTCCTTTCCACCCATCTACCGCAGGCTGCTTTAGGATGTCAAGTTTCAATGAGGGAATAAACTCATGATTGATAATCAATCCGTCGCCGTAAAACGCGGCAGCTGTTTCATTAGCCGGATTCAAATAAATATCGCGCGCTTTCCCTTTTTGAAGAATCTCCCCGCCGTGGAGAATGGCCAGCTCGTCTCCTATCATCGCCGCTTCCTCCATATCATGTGTAACAAAAATCGACGTTATGTTTTGTTCCTTGAGCAGGCTCTTGACCCAAATCCGAAGCTTATCTCTAAGGAGTGGATCCAAACTTGCAAACGGTTCATCAAGGAGGAGGAGCTTTGGATCCATGACAAGGGCCCGTGCCAGCGCAGCCCGCTGCTGTTCACCGCCTGAAAGCTGGTCGGGATAACGGTTTGCAGCGTGCAGCATTTCTGTTTTATCAAGCATTGCCTGCACCTTTTTTCTTCGGGTTTCCTTGTTGATTTTTTTCAGTTTTAATCCATATTCTGCGTTTTCAAAGACCGTCATATGCGGAAACAGAAGGGCCTGCTGAAAAACGAGGACGACCTCTCTTCTTCTTGCCGGAACTGCTGTCACGTTCTTGCCGTTTAAAAAAATCTGTCCGGAATCGAGATGTTCCAATCCCGCCAGGCATTTCAGCAAAGTGGACTTTCCAGTACCCGAAGGGCCGATAAGGGAGAGGATTTCACCTTTTTCCATTGTAAATTGTGTCCGTTCCAGGACTGGCTGAGATTTATATTGCTTTGTCCCGTCAAATGTTAGATAGGGCATTCCATCACCTTCCTTTATAAGCAGCGGTCAACCGGAATAAAGCCTCGAAAACCAGCCAGACTCCAATTGGAATAAGGGCGAACAGGAACGAGAAGGCTGCCATTACAGCTGTATCTGCCTGTTCAAAATAAGGGAAATAAACGAGCGCTAAAGTGAGTACATTTCCCCCGCCTATTAAGCTGGTTAAGATATACTGTCCGAGAGAAATAACAAAAACTAAAAACGCAGATGCTCTAAACGATGATATCAGCAGCGGCAAATGAATGGACCGAAAGATTCTCCACTTTGACGCACCAAGTGTTGCTGCTTGTTCCTCCCAGCTCCGGCCCATCTGCTCGAAGCCTGCCCTGAACATTTTAATTGTATAGGGAAGGGTTGGAAGCAGCTGAATCAGCACCACCCCGCTCCATTCATTTGCAAGTCCGAGGCGGATCAGTGAAATATGGAGTCCCATCGCAACCAGCAGCGCAGGAACTAAGAGCGGTGCAAGCAGGACTGTCTCTGCAATTGCTTTGCCCCTGAAATCTTTAAATGCCAGAGCTTTCGCTGCAGGAATGGCAAGCAGAAAATTCAGCAGCACAACTATGACGCCAATGGCAACCGAAGTCCAGACAGACTGAATCAGCAACGGGTCCTCTGCCAGCACACTCCATGCCCTTAGCGACCAAGCGGATTGAAGCAGATTCTGAGGGTCCCTGTTCAGTATACTGCTCGCTAATAAGGCGGCAATCGGCATAAACACCAATGCTAAATAAATGGTTAAAACAGGTGCCGAGCCTTTCTTTTTAAAAGGCGTTCCGCGAAAGGAGTCATTGCGGATCCTTCTCGTTCTTCCCCATAGAATGTAAAACAGGATCGTCAGAAGCAAAATGAGCACGGTGATAGAAAGCATTGCAGTATAAGCAAGCGGTCGCTGAGACCAGTCACCGTTATAAAACCAGTCGAAAGCAAGGACTGAGATCATTTTTGGATAGGTGATCCCGAGCAGCGCAGGTACTTCATAGGCCGTCAGAATAAAGGCAAATAAGATTAGAAAGATTTCACTTATAACCGGAAAAATCACCGGCCATTCTACTGTTGTAAACACATCCCGCTTTGAACCGCCAAGCGTAATAACCAAGTCACGTCTGCGG
Organism: Metabacillus sp. 113a; assembly: GCF_050107635.1. Lineage (NCBI taxonomy): Bacteria > Bacillati > Bacillota > Bacilli > Caryophanales > Bacillaceae > Metabacillus > Metabacillus sp. 113a. Next base: position 322,897 of record NZ_JBNILJ010000003.1, read on the forward strand.
CCGTCCATATCCAGGTAGACAGGCAGCAGCATCAGAATGACAAATGGAATTTCTTTCGTCACATACGTAAGAATAATTCCAATTCCCCATTCATCCCGGATCAGGACAGGAAACTGTTCCTTCTCAAGCCAGCCAATCTGCTGAAGAATCTGCGGAATCCATCCTGTCTGGTCAAGCAGCAAAAGAAGCATGTAGCCCCATACAAAATGGGGGAACAGCAGCGGAGACCAGGCAAGCAGCTTAAAAAGAGGGCGCCGCAAAAACGGGGCTATCTTTCTTGTAATCCATAATCCTATGAAAATTGAAAGCAAGGACGAGAAAAAAGCAATGAATAAACTGTAAATAAATGACATTGTAAAGCTTTTATCTCTCCAAACTTCAGCATAAGCATGGAAAGAAAAGGTGGTTTCCTCCCTCAGGCTCTCCAAAACAGCAAAGAGAAGGCCTGAGAGGATCATGATGCCCGCTACAAGCAGTGCGGGCATCACGCCGCCTGGAATTTGTTTATTTTTGAACCACTTCATTCGTCCAGTTCTCCTTTAGCCAGTTCACATATTGTGAATCAATCTCAGGCAGGAATGCATCCTCCAGCTCCTCAGGAGACAATACACTTTTCCCCCGATCGATTTCATCGAAGCTTTCTCTCTGTTCCTCTGTCAGCTTTGAGTAATCAAGCGCTGGACTTTCGCCCCAATATTCAGGGGAAAGCTTTTTAATCTGGGCTTCAGGAGAGAGAAGAAAATCAATGGATACTAAAGCTGCTTCTTTATTCGCGCTGTTTGCCGGGACAGCCAGGAAATGCGTGTTTCCAATAGAACCGGATTCGAGGACAAAGGATCGGGTGGTTTCCGGAAAAACCCCTTTCTCTATTAAGCTTTCTGCTCTCGCCTCATTGTACCCCATGGTCATGGCAACTTCCCCATTTGCATACAGTTTATCCAGCTCGGTTAAATCATTTGGATAAAGCTTTCCTTTTTTCCAAAGATGAGGCTCAAGCTTATTCAAGCTTTCCCATAGCTCCTTGCTTCCTGAATTGGCATATTCCTCATCAAATCCCTTATCAAGAAGCGTTTTTGCGCCCCCTGCCGACTCATAAAACAGATGGCGGATGAAAGCATTCCCGGTAAAGTCCTTCGGATCGGGATAAGTAAACTGTCCTGGATTGTCCTTCGCCCATGACAGCAAATCCTCTATTGTTTCGGGAGGATCCTGCACTTTTTCAGAGTCGTAATGAAACACAAATTGAACCTTCCCCCATGGTGCTTCGTAGCCATCCGTTTTAAGGCCGAAGTCATAGCGGTTTTCGAGGGATTTTGTATCGTAGTATTGTTGATAGTTTGGCAGTTTTTCAGTGATTGGTCCAAAAAGCAGATCATTTTGTTTGGCATTTTTAAAGTTTTCTCCGTTTAGCCAGACAAGATCAATTGTTCCCTCTGCCTGTCCTGCACGCTTTTCCGTTTCAAGCTTCTGTAAAATTTCCGGGGTATCCATTGGGATACGCTCCAGAAGTATGTTTTTCTTTTCTTTCAAGACAGGCTTCACATATTCATCGATATAAGCATTGATCCCGGGGTCTCCCCCCCACATATGGAGCCTGATTTTTTTCCCGCCGGCTGCTTTTTCAATATCCGCCCATCCGGCATTGAGAATATCTGTATTTGCTCTTTCCACATTCGCATTAGAAGAACAGCCTGCCAGCAGCATAATTGATAAAAATAATAACAGGAATCGCTTCATCATATATCCCCTTTTTTGTTCATTTCGACCATGATATGTACCCCAAAAGTCCTACTCCGAATCAAATGATTGCACACGCGTTATTATTAACCGGGCTGGCCCTTCCAGAGCCAGCCTCTAAATCCTACTCAAAATCCTGTATGAATTCTTCATATCCTTCTTTTTCTAAATCTTCTTTCGGTACAAATTTTAAAGCCGCGGAATTCATGCAATAACGCAGTCCTGTCGGCTTCGGTCCATCAGTGAATACATGGCCAAGGTGAGAATCGGCATATTTGCTGCGTATTTCCGTCCTTTTCATGAAGAGAGTGTTATCTTCTTTCTCAATTATATTTTCAGGAACAAGCGGTTTTGTAAAGCTTGGCCAGCCCGTGCCGGAATCGTATTTGTCCTTAGAGCTGAAAAGCGGCTCTCCGGAAACAATGTCGACATAGATTCCTTCGTCTTTTAGATCATGGTATATATTATTAAATGCTCTCTCTGTTCCGTCCTTCTGAGTCACTTTGTATTGCTCAGCTGACAGCGTTTTTTTCAGCTCTGCATCTGAGGGCTTCTTGAAGTCCGCGTAATCAGCTGTTTCATTCGATTCTTTTGAAGCCTGCTCTATTTTTACTTCACGGTCCCCTCCCCATACTTTATCAAGAAACTGATCCCGTCCCGAGTTGCTGCGATAAAATTTGTACTGAACGGAGCTTTTTTTGTAGTAGTCCTGATGGTAATCCTCAGCTTGATAAAACGTGCCTGCTTCTCTGATTTCTGTTACGAGCTTCGAGTCAAACCTTTCCGATTGTTCAAGTTCAGTTTTTGATTTTTCAGCAGCCGCTTTCTGCTCTTCACTATGGTAGAAAACGGCGGATAAATACTGATCCCCTCTGTCTACAAACTGCCCGCCGTCATCTGTAGGATCAATCTGTCTCCAAAATACCTGCAAAAGCTCTTCATATGTGACGAGCGACGGATCATACACGACCTGTACTGCCTCTATGTGTCCAGTTGAACCGGAAGATACATCTTTATAGGAAGGATTTTTTGTTTCTCCACCGGTATACCCGGAGATAACCTCGCTTACCCCTTCAAGCTTTTCAAAAGGGGGTTCCATGCACCAAAAACATCCGCCGGCAAATGTCGCAACCGCCTTTTTCCCATCCGTTCCTTTTTCATCGGTTCCGGCTGCTGCAACCGGCTGTGTTTCATGAGAGCGCTTCGTAAAATATTCACCAATATTCGGCATGACCGCAAATAAAATGGCAGCTGCTCCCGCAATGATCAGAATAGGCATCCACATCTTCATTTTTCATTCTCCTTCCAGTATTAAAGGGATGGTGAACCAAAATTCACTTCCCTTGCCTTCTCTGCTGATAACACCGATTTCTCCACGGTGAAGTCCAATAAATTCCTTTGCAATCGCAAGCCCCAGCCCTGAGCCTCCTAATGCCTGGTTTCTGGATTTTTCAGCCCGGTAGAACCGTTCGAAAATCCTTAACTGGTCGGCTTGCCTGATTCCAGGACCCTCGTCCTTGACCGAAAAAAGGATTTGATCCGCTTTTTTTTCTGCTTTTAAGAGGATTAAGCCCTGGTCCGGCGAATGGCTGACTGCATTTTGAATCAGGTTGGAAAGGACTCTCATGATCTGTTCCCGCACCATGAATACCGGGGGCAACCCTTCTTCAAGCTGGAGTTCCAAGCGAAGCTGCTTTTCCTTTAAAATGAGTTCCAATGGCTGAAGAACGTCCAAAATGAGCTGGTCGGCATACACTGGCTCCGGAAGAAACGGAATCATCTGACTGTCCAGCTGAGACAATTCGAATAGCTCCTGAATCAGCTTGCTTAAACGGACAGCCTCTTTCTTTATGGTGGATAGATACTCTTCCTTCTCCCGCTCATCCCTCACCACTCCGTCTTCCAGCGCTTCAACATAGGAGAGAATGGAAGCTATTGGGGTACGCAAATCGTGAGAAACGTTAGCAATCAGCTCTGTCTTATAAGCCTCGGACTTTTTCACTTCCATAAACATCCGATCCAGTTTTTCAGCCATTTCATTAAAATGACTTCCGAGCTCCTTAATTTCGGCCGGTCCCTTTTCGGAAATCCGGACATTAAAATGACCGTCTGACATTTTCTTTGATTCCGATTTTATTTGGTTGACCGCCTTCATGAGCGGTTCTGTCAGGAAAAAGTGGGCCAGAGAAGAAAGAACCCCTGCTGCAAACGTCATAATTGTTAAAATCAGGATGGAATCATTTGGAATCGACATCTCCACAAAACTGATCAGCAAAAAAATCAAAATCAAGGATGTGCAAAGAAAATTTGCTAAAATCAACAGCGTTCTGATTCTCATAAGATGGAACGCTCCAGCTTGTAGCCAATTCCCCAAACCGTCTTAATAAATTGCGGTTCTGCCGGATTTTTTTCCAGTTTTTCTCTCAGTCTTCTGATGTGAACATTCACCGTGTTCCCATCTCCTGAGAAATCGTATCCCCACACCTTCTGAAGCAGCTGGGATCTTGAAAACACTTGGGAGGGATGACTCGCCAGCAGCCATAGGACATCAAATTCCTTAGCAGTCATTTCCACAAGAACCTCACCTGACTTTACTTCTCTTGCAGATGAATCAATGGTAATCGTTCCGAACGTAATAAAATTCGTTTCAGGCCTCTTACCTTTTGAAACCCGTCTAAGCATGTTCTTTACCCGTAAAACAAGTTCTCTCGGACTGAAGGGCTTTGTCAGATAATCATCTGCTCCCAACGTGAGGCCCAGAATTCGGTCTCTTTCCTGACCAAGGGCTGTCAGCATGATAATTGGGACATCCTCATCCTCCGCCCTGATTTCTTCTGCTGCAATCCACCCGTCTTTTCCGGGCATCATCAGATCCAGAATGATTAAGTCCGGCCGGCCCGAACGCCACTTTTCTACCGCTTCATATCCATTTACTGCTGATTCCACCATGTATCCTTCCCGCTCCAAATACCGTCTGCATACATCAAGGATGGATGGTTCATCATCAACAAGCAAAACCTTCTGCATCAATCCCGGCTCCTTTTACGATCTTTCCTATAACTATATCCCAGCATCGGCATTATGGGTACTAATCATGCTCTCGGCTGTATGAATAGAGTACCCGCTGAAAATTATAAAAGAATAAGCAAAAGATTAAATTTCTATGAATTAATTTTCGAAAAGATCCGCTCCCTAAGAAAACGGATGAAAGCGTAAAAAAGATCAATGCAAAAATTGGCAGCAAAAAGGCCCGAAACCAATTGGTTCCGGGCCTTGCTTTTCGGTTCAGGATCAATGAAGCACTAAATCAGATGCAGGCCCATTTATACCTTCTATGAAAGAATGGTACGAAGCGCTTCTGCTTTGTCTGTCTGCTCCCAAGGCAGTTCTACATCTGTACGTCCAAAGTGGCCGTAAGCTGCAGTTTGTTTGTAGATTGGACGGCGAAGATCAAGCATTTTGATAATCCCTGCCGGCCGAAGATCAAAGTTTTGGCGCACTGCGTCAACTAGAGCTTCTTCACTTGCTTTGCCTGTGCTGAATGTATTGATCGAAATGGACACAGGCTGGGCAACACCGATCGCATAGGCAAGCTGGACTTCACATTTCTCTGCAAGGCCTGCTGCTACAATGTTTTTAGCCACATAACGGGCAGCATAAGCAGCAGAGCGGTCAACCTTCGTCGCGTCCTTACCGGAAAACGCACCGCCGCCGTGGCGTGCATAACCGCCATACGTATCAACAATGATTTTACGTCCAGTCAAACCAGCATCACCTTGAGGTCCGCCAATAACAAAACGGCCTGTCGGATTTATGAAGTATTTGGTGTTTTCATCGATAAGTTCAGCAGGAACCACCGGCTTAATCACATGCTCTTTCAGGTTGCGCTGAATCTGCTCCAAAGAAATTTCCGGGTGATGCTGGGTGGAAATAACAATGGTATCAACGCGAACCGGTTTATCGTTCTCGTCATACTCAACTGTTACTTGCGTCTTTCCATCCGGGCGAAGGTAAGGCAGAATTTCTTCCTTACGCACTTCTGCCAATCGGCGGGAAAGCTTATGTGCAAGAGAGATTGGAAGAGGCATAAGTTCTTTTGTCTCATTGCACGCAAATCCGAACATCAAACCCTGGTCCCCAGCACCAATTGCATCAATTTCCTCATCTGTCATGGTTCCTTCACGGGCTTCAAGTGCCTGATCGACACCCATTGCAATATCTGCAGACTGCTCATCAATGGATGTAAGCACTGCACACGTTTCAGCATCAAAACCATACTTGGCCCGTGTATAGCCGATATCTTTAACTGTTTCACGGACAATTTTCGGAATATCGACGTAAGTTGAAGTTGTAATTTCTCCAGCAACCAGGACAAGACCGGTTGTTACGGATGTTTCGCAGGCAACACGTGCATTCGGATCGTTAGCAAGAATCGCATCCAGGATTGAATCGGAGATTTGGTCACAAATTTTATCCGGGTGTCCCTCCGTTACGGATTCTGAAGTGAATAGATGGCGTTTAACTGACAATGTAATTCCTCCTCTGAATTTTCGGCTGTTCTATTGGCAAGGTTCAGTTATGTACTTCCCCTCTTTGTTTGAGACGGAACTCGTTCCCTTTTCTTATCTTTAGCTTTATGTTAAGAATCTTTCCCTATAAAATCGGAAAAAGATTCCAGACTGCATAAAAAAACCCTTCCTTCTTAATAGAGGAAAGGAGTTATTATTCAGCCTTTCACTCTTATCGCTCAAGGACTACAGCCTTGCGTCAGGTTAGCACCTTTGCATGAGAGAAAACCGAAGTCTTCCGACCTTGCAGGTTGCTGGGCTTCATAGGGCCTGTCCCTCCGCCAGCTCGGGATAAGAGAATCCGTTCAAGGACATATAATACCTCAATTTTCCCGTAAATGTCAACAAAAACTGAAAGGATGTTTTTGAACGAAAAAGCATTTTTGTATGCGCTCTCCCTTAAAACAGAGGTATAATGTTGGTAGAGCTGGACATGGTATGGAATTGAGAGCCATTTCCCGCCTTATCCGGGAGGACTGGCTGCGGATGCCGGCCCGCGAACCTCCGTCCAACAGCTTGACTGGATTTCGGCATATTTTTGCAAACGCATTCAATACCCGGCTGGCGGTACAGGCTTTAAGCGGGTAAATGCCCTTGTCGAAGCGCTCCGCCGGATTTACGGACGCTGCAATCAGCTTCATCTTGTTTACGGGCGGGGACGGCACGGTTTCGAGCGGTTCCTTAATCTATTTTTTCATGACCATACAAGTTCAGCCAGCTCCGCTAAACATTCATTTTTCAGCTGAGCACTGGCATTTCGTAAGGTGGAGCGTAAAATACATTAATTAGTATAGACTATTACCTTAAATGTGTTATACTAATTATAGAAATGACTTTATTACGAGCAAAGGAAGGTATGGGGATGAATTCACTTGCCGCAACAAACGAGCTTTCGCTTTTACTTGAAGGGGAAAATGTTTCATTAAACTTATCAGTACCGCAGCTAGTTGAAAAAATTCTGTCAAGGAACGAAGCCGTTTTAACATCAACCGGTGCCATCCGCGCAACGACCGGTGCCTATACAGGCCGTTCGCCTAAAGATAAATTTATTGTTAAGGAAACGAGCGTTGAAAACAAAATTGATTGGGGCGCTGTTAATCAGCCTATTTCAAGCGATGCTTTTGAAAAGCTTTACCAGAAGGTCCTTTCATACTTAAAACAGCAGAATGAATTGTTTGTTTTTGATGGATATGCCGGAGCCGATGAAAGATACCGTCTGCCCATCAAAGTGGTGAACGAATATGCATGGCATAATCTTTTTGCGAATCAGCTTTTCATAAGACCGGATGGTAAACCGGATCACTCGGGCACGGAGCCCTTCACCATTGTATCTGCTCCAAATTTCAAAGCGGATCCGGCTTTAGACGGCACCAATTCAGAAACCTTCATCATCATTTCCTTCGAAAAAAGAACCATCTTAATTGGTGGAACGGAATATGCCGGAGAAATGAAAAAATCAATTTTTTCCATTATGAATTACTTGCTCCCTGAGTCTGGAATTTTCCCGATGCACTGTTCTGCTAATGTTGGCAGGGAAGGGGACGTAGCATTGTTTTTCGGACTTTCCGGAACAGGCAAAACGACTTTGTCAGCGGATCCGAAACGGAAGCTTATTGGAGATGATGAGCATGGCTGGTCTTCTAGCGGAGTATTTAATATCGAAGGCGGATGCTATGCAAAATGCATTAATCTCTCAGAGGAAAAAGAGCCGCAGATCTTTAATGCGATTCGTTTTGGGTCGGTTCTTGAAAACGTAGTGGTCGATGAAACGACGAGAGAGCCTGATTACGATCATGCTTTTTATACTGAGAATACGAGAGCCGCATATTCACTGGATGCAATGGAGAACATTATTCTCCCAAGTATTGCAGGTCATCCGGATACCATTGTTTTCCTGACAGCGGATGCCTTTGGAGTACTGCCTCCGATCAGCAAGCTGACGAAAGAACAAGCCATGTACCATTTCTTAAGCGGATACACAAGCAAGCTGGCAGGCACGGAACGCGGCATTACCTCGCCGCAGGCAACTTTCTCAACCTGTTTCGGATCACCTTTTCTCCCGCTTCCTGCTCAAGCTTATGCGGAAATGCTCGGACAGAAAATTGAAGCGCACAATGCGGACGTGTATTTAGTCAACACAGGATGGACGGGTGGCGAGTATGGTACCGGCAAAAGAATGAAGCTTGAATATACTAGAGCAATGGTTCAGGCGGCGCTGGAAGGAGAACTGGCTTCCTCTGAAATGTTGATGGATGACATTTTTGGGCTGCGCATTCCGGCTCATGTTCCAGGCGTACCGGATGAGGTACTCATTCCTTCCAGAACGTGGTCAGACAAAGAAGCTTATAAAATGAAAGCAAGACAGCTCGCAGAGAAGTTCAAGCATAATTTCACGAAATTCACTTCCGTCAGACAGGAGATCTCTGATCTGGGAGGTCCTCTCGTTTAAAAATTGATAAGTGATTCCCCTTGTACGCTTCACAGCGTTTAGAGGGGAATTTTTTTTAGGGGCAGATTAATCCCTGCATGCGTCTAAGTCGGCTGCAGCATAGCATCCTGCTTTAACATATGACTCAAGGAAAATTTGCCTTTCCAGCCATACATAAGCTTCGTCATTAAATTCTGCAATAATAAATTTTGAAATTTCTCTTAAAATTTGAGACAATCTGTGGTATCTTATTATTATCTTCTTTAGACGCACACTTGTATATATAAGGAGGACACTATGAAAATACGTCTAGGACTTCTCCCGAAGATTGCGGCAGCGATTATTCTCGGTATTCTGGCAGGAAAAATTATGCCGGAAGAAGTAATCCGTTTTTTCGCAACGTTTAATGGCATTTTCGGGAACTTTATTAATTTTGTAATTCCGCTCATTATTATAGGTTTTATCGCACCTGGAATCGGACAGATAGGGAAAGGTGCGGGACGGCTGCTGGGTCTGTCTGCCGGAGTAGCTTATGGTTCCACCGTAGCTGCGGGTCTCCTTGCTTACTTTGCAGCGTCCATGCTGCTGCCGGGATTCACAGAGGGGTATACCTTAAATAAGATGGGAAACCCTGAGGAATTTCTTCAAAAGCCATTTTTCACAGTGGAAATGCCGCCGTTTATTGATATTGTAGGCGCCCTGTTGCTCGCTTTCACACTTGGAATTGGCATGGCCTCTATTAAAGGAAATGCTCTGAACCATGTCATGGAGGATTTTCGGCAAATCGTTGAAAAGGTAATTGCCGTCGTTATCATTCCCCTTCTCCCATTCCATATTTTCGGAATTTTTTCCAATATGACGTTTGGCGGTCAGGTTGAATCCATTATCTCTGTCTTCGCAAAAGTATTTGCGATGATTATTGCATTGCACCTGATTATGCTCGTCCTGCAGTATTTGGCGGCAGGTGCTGTTTCAAAAGCAAATCCGTTCAGGCTTCTAAAATCCATGATGCCCGCTTATTTTACGGCACTTGGAACGCAATCCTCGGCTGCAACGATTCCGGTTACGCTGGAACATGTAAAGAAAACCGGAAAAGCGGATGATAAAGTAGCGGACTTTACAATTCCGCTTTTTGCAACAATTCATCTTTCGGGGAGCACGATTACTCTCGTAAGCTGCGCGATGGGGGTCATGCTGCTAAGCGGAGCAGAGATCTCTTTTCAAACACTCTTTCCATTTATTCTGATGCTGGGCGTAACCATGATTGCAGCACCCGGTGTTCCTGGAGGTGCTGTAATGGCAGCGCTTGGACCCCTAAAGTCTATACTCGGGTTCGATGCTACCATGGTTTCCCTCATCATCGCGCTATACCTCGCTCAGGACAGCTTTGGAACAGCTGCCAACGTAACAGGAGACGGTGCTTTAGCCATCTTCCTGAGCAAAATCGGAGTGAAAAAGAAAAAGCCCGCTTCAGCGAAGCAAGCTTCTTAATAAGATTTCCGCTCCAGCTTTTAAACAGTGCCATTCACCTAAAACCCCCGGCAAGCACGGGGGTTTTTTCAGATGGTAAAAGGTATAGCATTCAAGAGCATCCTGTTATTAATGAAAGCAGCCAGATACGATTACGTTCAAGTGAGTTAACGGGGGATTAGCGAACTTTGTCGAAAAGTCATTATATCGAAAGTACGGACAATAAAATAAAAGTTAGGACAATAAAAAGAGAGTTAGGACAATAAATCTAAAATTAGGACAATAAATCAGAAGTTCGGACAATATCCTGACCAACCGGCTCCGATTCAGCTTTAAAAACTTCTTATACAGCCATAAGAGTGCCCTTCCAGGAAAGGTTGACTGGTGGATGCGCTCCAATCAGCCCTCCAAGGTGAAAATGAAGCGCTTCCAAGCGCATTTTCCCTTCTATTTATTCACGTTAAGGCTTACCTGGTCCGGCCCACTGACCCATACCCACTCGATCCTTTGTTAATGAAAATAAAAAAAGGCTGCACAAGAAAGCAGCCTTCCCCCATTCTAATTGTTCCCCCTCAGGACTTTCTGGCAGCAGCCCCTTCTTTATCCTTATTCCGGCTGATAAGCAAGAATGTACGTTCCCTGAATAGCTGTTTTCCATTTCACTCCGTTTACAGAAACTGATTCAGCTTGGCCTCTATTAAGCACAATGGTTATACCTTTTAGATGGCCGGCGTTTTTCATGGTGACATTTATGGTTTTTCCCTGTACTTTGCCTGCTGTCACATTCTCTCCAAAATCATAATCCGATCGAACATTTGAAGAAGCCTTAGCTGCTGCGAGCACCCCTTCTGTTTTCTGCTGATGATTTTGGAAAAAATGGTAGGTGCCTGTTTGGCTGTCAGCACGTAAACCGAACTGCCCCACTCTTTTTCCCGTGACGGCAGGAGCATTTTGATCGGTATAAGGCTGAAGGATGGTCACAAATTGTGCTTCCTTTCCTGTCACCCGCTGAAGCATGACTGGAGTCAGCTCTGATGGGCTGCTGGAAGGACCCGGTCCATCCGCAGCAAACACTGAAGATTTTTGAAAAGGAATGGAATAGGTCCGAAGCCCTTTTCCATTTTGATCCCACCTGCTGCTCCATCCAGAATCAATTCCCCCGGCTCCTTTCGGATTTTTCAAATGCTCATATCCATTTCCGTTTCCAATCGCGCTGGAAAGCCGCTGAAGATGTAAGTCTGTCTGATACGCTCCTAATCCGTGAAGGGCAAGATCATATTGATGGGTTCTTGAATCATCTTTTACATAAAACCAGTCCAGCATAAATTCATCTTCCATCCAGTAGCTTCTTTCATAAGCCACTCCTGGATACGCACCGTTTGCCTTGGCATACATGTATTTGAATGCAGGATTACTTGAAAAAATCGGCATTTCTCCCTTTGTTTCACTCTGGGATTTGCCATCAACTGTTACTGTATTATGAGAAACTGTGTGCTTGTACCAGCCCCTGTATAGCGGATGGGTATAACCCGGCGTTCCAAAGTCCGGAGCAAGCAGGGTCCCCGCTCCGTACAGGTCGATGTTCAGCTTATCATAGTGTCCGTGCGAGCCGCCATGATCACCGTAATCCAGCAGAACATACGACTGCTGATCTCTTGAATCAGGATGTCTTAAAATCGCCTGTCCAATGCTTGTCAGATGCAGGCTTTTTGTAGGAATCCCGGCTGCTTCTTCAATGCTGTCACTTCCAAAGAAAAGCGCAAAATCCCCTGTCCGGCTCAGCTTTTCATATTTTGTATGGAGAAACCACGCATATCCCGGATCTTTATATTTCGTATAAGCCAGCTCATAGTCGTTGTAGCCTCGGGATGATGTATAGCCGGTAATGCTGCTGCCATATTTTCCTCCGTCATTATTCGTCGGCTGAATGAAATTCGGGTAGCTGTAAAGCAGCGGAATATCAAACATTTTTTTAAACTTTTCATGGCTGTATAAATCATAGCCCCAGTGGGAGGCTGTTTGAGCCAAAATGCTGAGCGGGGCAAGGGCATAGGTGTGATACGCCATTGACCCTTCCCACCAGAACCCATCCTCCAGAACAGCCTCATCCATTAAATAATAGAAACCTCTTTGCCCATTTACAGCAAATTCGAGCAGCTCCTTCTTGTCTGCTGCTGCTCCAATCATTCCAATGGCGGCATTGTGCCATGCCTGCCAGTTTGATTTACTGTATGGGTTCTGCTTCAAAGTCTCCGCAATCGGAGCAAGTAAATCATCCTCTATTTTCTTTTTTTCTGCCTGCGTAAACGAGGGGCTGCTGTATAGAAGGTCATAGCTTGAAGCAAGATCGACCGCGCTTACAGCTTCATCCAATGACTGATAGTACCATTTTCCGCCTTTCGTTTGCTTTGAAAATCCTTTATACATATCTGCATATTGGAGCAGCAGACCCCGTGCAGCCTTGGAATAGGTTTCGCTGCCGTTTAAGGCATAGGCTGTCGAAAGAATCCGGATTTGGCGGACCCGTTCATTATGCTCGTAGGCAAGCCAGCCGGCTTCAATTTTTTCGCCGTTGTAATTTTTCTTATCACTTGGACAATAGTGCTCTCCATTCTTGTTCTGAAGCGGTGTGCCATCGCTGCACACATACCATGAGGCATAGCCTGCAGGCTTTTTCGGAATCGTTTGATCTAACTTAAGAAATGAGTTTGCTTCGCTTTCCAATCGCTTTAAATAGTTTTTAGCCCATGGCTCTCGAACAGTTCTCGATTTTGCTTTTTGAAGTTCCTGTACCCCGATGAACGAATGCGGTCTTGGTTTGGATAGCTGATTATTCATATTTGGAGTATACCCCGGGGCTGGTGAAGTTGAACCGGTCCGTTTTACTGATTTTATGCGCTCCTCCGGCATGAATTTGTAAGGATTTGCTCTGGACTCTACTAAAGACTTATAAGCGGAAGATTGCAGGAAGGGTTCATTCAGACGTTTCATTGATGGGCTGGAAGCACTGGAAACGGACGTCAGCGGGAGCAGAAGAAGGACAAAAAGAAGAACACCCTTAATGGGATGGGAATTCAATGTGATAACCTCCGAAATTTTTATAAGTATTTCTCACTAGTACTTATCGACTAATACCCTCTAATGTTTCACCAATTTCTAAAAAAATATTAAAAAAAGAAGCCCTGCCAGGACTTCTTAATTTGTGGAATTCAGTTTAATCAGCTTGTATGTAAGAATCGTCTTGCTGGTCTGCCATTCGACTTTCGTAATTACCGCTCTTCCGCTTACATCCCCGTCCTTCGTTTTTTTCACTTCAACCGGAAGATCAAGCGGGTACAGGCGATAACCGTCTTTCTGAAGAACAAATACATTTTCTTCAAGCCTCTTTTCGTTGCCCTTTGTTACAATCATCGTATTCAGCTCAAGGGGCATTCCCATCGCCATCTCTCCTTTATCAAAATCCCATTCCGCCCGGGCACCGCCACGCCCGGCCAATGGAGTTTTCCTTTATTTTAGCATATCAGCCGGACTGCCGCTTCATCCAACTGGTCAGTCTCTGCACCGTTTCCCTGTTTACATGTGGAGGGAAGTAATGGGTGTACTCTTCAAAAAACCATGATTCAACATTAAGGCCAAGCTCTTTTGCCCGCGCTTCAAGCTTAAGTGAATGCTCCAGGGAAACGTTCTGATCCTTCGCTCCATGAATAATGAGAAGGGGAGCTTTCATTTTATCCAGCTCATGAAGCGGAGTCCTCCAGCTGTATTGGTCCGGGTATTTATTCGGACTTCCTCCGATTACTCTTTTCATCATTCTGCGTAAATCCTCCCGTTCTTCATACGTCAGGACCATGTCAGAAACCCCTCCCCATGTAACGACCGAGCATAAATCATTCCGCTCATTTCCAGCAATAAGCGCCATCACCCCGCCTCTGGAAAAGCCAAATGCATGGATTTTCCCTGAATCCGTTTTCGGGTGGCTGGACAGAAGATCAATGGCTGACAAAGCATCCTCGCGATCTTCACCAGCAAAATCTTCATTTCCTTCACCGCCTTGATTTCCTCTATAAAAAGGAGCCATTACGACGAACCCTTCAGAAGCGAATTGAACAATTCTTCCGGGACGGACCATTCCCACCCCTTTAATGCCTCCGCGAAGATACAAAAATCCATCATAGGTCCCTTCTTTTTTAGGCTCTGCAAGAAGCCCTTTTACCTTAAGCCCTGCAGAAATGTAAGTAACAAGCTGCAAATCAATATCAGGGTGGGGAGAAGGGTACTTTTGCCGTTCAATAATTTGTCCGTTACTCATTAAAATCCCTCTTTCATCTTTCATTCAAATTGGGCATTCACACATTTTTCCCGATTTTCATACGTTACTGTTAGAGCAGAAATTTCCGGTATGCGGCCTGTCTGTTCCGCATCCGATCACGAAGGAGGACCCGCTCATGAAAAAATGGTTCATCAGCTTCATGGTGCTTATTTTATTAGCCATACCACTTTCGGCATGTAATCAAAACGCAGTTACGAAGATTCGTGTAGCAGAAGTCACCCGCTCCATCTTTTATGCTCCTCTTTATGTTGCCCTTTCGAAAGGGTTTTTTAAGGAAGAGGGCCTTGAGGTCGACTTGAAGACCACCTTTGGAGGGGATAAAACAATGACGGCCCTTCTATCCGGAGGGACAGATGTTGCGCTTGTGGGCTCTGAAACCTCCATTTATGTTGAGGCTCAAGGCTCAAAGGATTCGGTTATCAACTTCGCCCAGCTTACCCAGACAGACGGCACCTTCCTTGTAGCAAGAGAGAAAACGGATTCATTTGACTGGGAGGATCTTAAGGGAAGCACGTTTCTTGGCCAGCGCAAGGGCGGCATGCCTCAGATGGCCGGTGAGTTTGTATTGAAAAAGCATGGCATTGACCCTCAAAAGGATTTGGAGTTAATTCAGAACATTGACTTTGCGAATATCGCCAACGCCTTTGCATCTGGAACAGGTGATTACGTTCAGCTCTTTGAACCGACAGCCAGTATCTTTGAAAAAGAGGGAAAGGGCACAATTGTTGCATCCTTTGGAACAGAGTCCGGAATGATCCCCTATACAACGTTCATGTCAAAGGAAAGCTATATTAACCAAAACGGGGAGACCGTCCAAAAATTCACCAATGCCATTCAAAAAGCACAAACCTGGGTGGAAGAGCATTCAGCAGCAGAAATTGCTGAATCGATCACCTCTTATTTTGAGGATACAGATCCGTCTTTAATTGAGACGGTTGTAGACCGGTATAAAGAGCAGGGCTCCTTCGCAGTAAACCCGGTCCTTGATGAAGCGGAATGGAAGAATCTCCAGAACATTATGGATGAAGCGGGTGAACTCCCTGAACGCATTGAACATAGCCGTCTTGTAAATACCGAATTCGCCGAAAAGGCTTCGGAAAACTAAGGAGTGTCAACAATGGCTTTCCTTTCCATACAAAACCTGTCGCATTCTTATTTCACAAAAGAAACGATTACTAATGCGTTAGAAGGCGTCAGCCTGACCGTTGAGGAAGGGGAGTTCATCTCCTTCCTTGGCCCAAGCGGATGCGGGAAAACGACTTTATTATCCATTACGGCCGGTTTGCTTTCACCTGCAGAAGGAACGGTATTAATCCGGGGAGAGCCGATTGAGCAGATGCGGAAAAAAATCGGCTATATGCTGCAGCAGGATTATCTTTTCCCATGGAAAACAATAAAAGACAACGTACTGATTGGCTTGAAGACGTTAAACAAACTCACTCCGGACTCAGAAAAAAAAACCATGCATCTGCTGGAGGAAATGGGTCTTAAAGGGGTAGAAGAAAAATACCCCCGTCAGCTGTCAGGCGGTATGCGCCAGCGCGCTGCATTAGTCAGAACCTTGTCAGCAGACCCTGAATTGCTGCTATTGGATGAGCCTTTTTCAGCATTGGACTACCAAACAAAGCTGAGACTCGAAGACCTTGTCCACCAGACCCTTCACGACTTTGGCAAAACTGCATTGCTTGTTACCCATGATATCGGCGAGGCCATTGCAATGAGCGACCGGGTTTTTCTTTTTTCAGCTGGTCCGGGGAAAATCGCCAAATTATTTCCTATTCCCCGGGAAATTCGAGAGCTCTCTCCTTTTGATGCAAGACAGCATCCATTATTTAATGAGCTGTTTCAAACGATATGGAAGGAGCTCGATCAGCTTGAGCAAGAAAAATAAAACCCATTTAGAAGAGCTTCATCACCATTACCTTGACCGGATCAAAAGGGAAAAAATGATTGTCTTGCTTTACCAGCTCCTTATTTTCGCTGCTTTCTTCAGTTTGTGGGAAATCGCCAGCAAGAATGGCTGGATTGATCCGCTGATTTTTAGTGCCCCCTCAAAAATATGGGCCCTGTTCCTGGATAAATGGAGCGATGGGACACTGGCGGCTAATGCGGGTGTAACCATTTTTGAAACGGTGCTCGGATTTATTCTTGGAACGCTGGCCGGGATCATGCTTGCCGCCATTCTTTGGTGGTCTCCAAGATTATCAAGAATCCTTGACCCTTACCTCGTTATTTTAAATGCCATGCCAAAGGTTGCACTTGGCCCCATTTTAATCGTTGCAATAGGACCCGGGTTTTTCTCCATTGTAGCGATGGGAGCCATCATCTCTGTTATCATCACCACAATTGTTGTTTATACTTCCTTTAAAAGCATAGATCCGAATTATTTAAAAGTCATGCAAACCTTCGGAGCAACAAGGTTTCAGCTCTTTAGAGAAGCCGTTCTTCCCTCTTCATTTCCCGTCATGATTTCTACACTTAAAGTAAACGTCGGGCTTTCATGGGTCGGAGTGATCGTGGGAGAATTTCTTGTTTCCTCAAAAGGCTTTGGGTACATGATCATATATGGCTTCCAAGTATTCAACTTTACCCTTGTGTTCTTGAGTCTCTTTCTCATTGCCGTTTTCGCCACAATTATGTACCAGCTCGTAGACTGGCTGGAACGAAAAATCATCAAACACTCTGATTAAAAAGGCTTGCCTCAAACGGCAAGCCTTTTTAATCCTGTATATGCTCCATAATCCGCTTCAGGGACTGCTGCAGCACTTCATCCTTCATAATAAAGCTGAATCGCCTGTCCTGCTGGATATTATCAGGTATTTCGTCCAAAAGAACAGGTCCTTTTGTTTCCATGTAATCATCCAGCTGAATCATTTCGTTTACCGCTGCAAAATAAATGTTTTTAATAATGATTTTCTCTTTACCGGAAACACGGTATTGCCCCATATACTTAAGGGAAGTTACAATCCCGCCCGTTTCCTCTTTTACTTCTCGGATGGCAGCTTCATCTGCTGTTTCATTCATTTCCACCTTGCCTCCGGGAAATTCATACCCCCGGTCTCCATGATCGGTCAGCAGCCATTTGTCCTGGTAGCGGCAGACGACCCAAACATGCTTTGGAAAGTTTGAAAATGGATTTTTTTCAAATGAAAGCTGCACCTGATTATGATAATAATCTTTAAAACGATACATGTGATCCCTCTATTTTCGACTTTTCCAATCCTATCTTATCACAATGGGATTACATTGTATAAGTTCAACTATGTTTGATCTTCAATATTATTCAGAATCTTCTGGTCTTCTATATGCTGTTTCGCTTCAGCATCTCCCAGCTCATGGATCATTTTATAAATGTTTAGATTCGCCTGATCGACTGCATCGTTAGGGTGGTCAAAATGATAAGGCAAGTAAGGAACATGCGTCCTGAAAAATCCTTTCCAATCGGAAGCATACTGCTCATCAAAATAGGATCTTAATTCCACAATCTGATCATCCGTGGCCTCAATCCGGTAATCCCAGACAGATGCATCAGCCAGCTTGGAAATTTCCCCGCTGCCGACGGTCACATAGTAGGTTTTCTTATCTTGATTTTCCATATTCGTCACACCCTCAGGCTTTTCTGCTTATTTTGCAGCCCGCAGCCAGTATTTATGCGGATATTACTTTTTAATTCTGTTTTTCAGCTCATTAAGCGCATCCCGGATAAATTGCGGAACCGGAAGTCCGGAATTGGAAACGTGCGTAATAATGGAGAGCAATTCGAAGAAAATATAAAAAACAACCGTAAAATCTCTGATAGATAACCCTAATGGTATAATCTTGTCCAATAAATTGGCAACAGCAACCATTATTAATACGAGCAGCTTTTTTAAGAGCTCAATTATGATGTCCCGCAATGTTACCTGACCGGTGATTGCTTTGGAGATCGCAAAACTAACGAATCCAATTACCATTAATGCAAAAAGAACATACAGCATTTCCTCCATTTCCCCAAGTAAAAAGGTCAGTACGGTCATACTAAGTGAATAGAGGGCCATAGCATCTGCATCCTTGCTTATGTTAATCATCCTTTCTTAGAAGGTATAGATTATGCTATGGGACGCAGAATCAAAATGTATGGACAGTCATACAGTCCAGTAATAAAAAGGCTAATCTGCAAAAAATCAGGAGGCTTGCAGCATGAATTGGAAGGAATATTTTACAAATGATATTGAAATGAACTTCAGAACGGATACTGTGGACCTGGAGGCAGCCATCGAAAGTTACGTAAACTCGCTGTCAGAGGAGGAGGTACTCCAGCTAACGAAAAGAATAGATGCTGAGGAGCTGCGCGAGGTATTAGCGGAAGCGATGTTAAAAAAACTGGAAAACTTCGAATAAGGCTTTTGTGTTTCTGCGTCAAAAAATAGACAACCGGTGTAAGGAACGAAAGAAAAAACGGAGCCAGCAGGCTCCGCTTCCCCATCATTTTCCGAGATAGGCTTTAAGCATCCAATTATGCTTTTCCAGACTCTGATGAATGGCCAGGAGCATGTCGCCGGTTGTTTCATCCCCAACCTCAGCTGCCAGATCCATGCCTTCCTTCAGCTCATCTGCCACTGTTGTAAAATCGGTGTGCAGCTGCTGCACCATTTGCTCAGCTGTTTCTCCGCCATCTGCTTCCTGTATGGAAGAGAGCTCCAGGCAGCCTTTCATCGTAGCTACTGGTTTTCCTTCCAGGGCAAGCAGTCTTTCAGCCAGCTCATCGACATTGGTTCCTGCCTCATTGTAAAATTCCTCAAATTTTTCGTGAAGGGTGAAAAAGTCTTTTCCGGTTACATACCAATGGTAACTATGTAGCTTCACATACAATACGGTCCAATTTGCTACCTGCTTATTAACTGTGTCTAATAATTTTTGAGACATTGAAATCCTCCTCTAATGATAAGTTAAAATTAAAATTCCCTTTTTATGTTGTCTTCAAACTTGATTCAATATCCGTCTTCAGTGTTAAAATAGAAGAAAGCGCTATACATACACCAAAAGGGGGCTATCCCGTGTACTGGTGGATCCTTGCCATCTGTATTGCCATTGTCTTGATCGTTTTAGCTTTAAGTGTCATTACGACTAACAAAGCCTATAAATTCAAACATACGGTTGACCGGCTTGAGGAAGATCCTTGTACCAAAAGCAAACATCAAAACCCTGATGAATAGCAGGCATCCTCTTCAAACATCGCTGATTAGAACAGGACTCTTCAGCCTGAATTTTTCCAATCAAGTCACCTCTCGGTACGGTTGGTCCATATCCTGGTCCATATCCCTGTCCTGAAAACCTCCGGGCACGCTGATTGCCATCGTTGCCGCAGCCTGCCTGCGGGAGCTCCATGTCCGGCTCCCACCACCTCTTATATCCATTTATCGAAATCAACCATCCTTAAGAAAAGAACGTATTGAAACATTTTGCCTTAAGTAGGCTCCATCAGGTTTTATTTTTAGCAGTCCGGGGAATCTTATCTATACAGTAAGGTGACAAAGGAGAATGCATGATGCTTTGGACCATTATTTCAATACTGTTAGTTGTATGGCTGGTCGGATTAATATTTAAACTGGCAGGCGGAGCAATCAATTTGATTCTTATTATTGTAGCAGCATTGTTTGTCGTTAAATTTGTAAAGCGAAAAAGACTTTAGCTGCCATTGCAAACGGGGGCACTTATTCAACTGGCGCAGCTTCGGGGCTGCAAGGGTGTTTGAGAGGAAGGGCTAACACTGTATAGGTGCTACATAATTGATTTTTATTCTCAGAACCGGCTCAGATCGGTTCTTTCTTCGTTAAATAGACGAAAGGTTTGAAGCCAGAATCCTGCGAGATTTTGCTTTTTATTCTTGATGTAGTACAGAATTTAAATAAACAGCCAATAAGGCTGGTGCCAGCTTAAAATTAGCCGCACCTTAAAAAAATCCTATTTACATAAAAACCGGCAGATTCAATTGGAATCTGCCGGTTTTTGCTTAGCTGTTTGTGCTGCTTAAGGTTTCCGTTAAGATCGGTACAATTTGTTTCTTGCGGGAAACAACCCCTTTTAGAAGGGCTCTGCTGTCTTCCATTTTTACGTTATAGGCAAGCTCAACAGCCGCCGTATCTCTTCCTGCTGCAAGAGCAATCGAATCACTTTCCAGAATATCTGTCACAACAAACAGAAACAGATCCAATCCTTTTTCAGAAACAGCGTTCGCAATGGCCGCTTCTATCTCTTTTTGACGCACAAGGATATCATTAGGATCGACAGCATTGACTTGTGCGATTTCCACACGGCGTGTTCCCATTTGAAATTCTTTAGCATCCAGAGAAATCAGCTCATCCACTGTTTTGCTGCTTAAATCTGCACCTGCTTTAAGCATGTCCAAACCGTAGCTTTCCAGATCTACACCGGCGATTTCAGCAAGTTCTTTCGCTGCTGCAATATCCTGTTCCGTGCAGGTAGGCGATTTGAAAAGAAGAGAATCTGAGATGATTGCTGAAAGCATCAAACCAGCAGTATTCTTTTCAATCTGTATTCCATTCTCTTTATACATCTTATTTAAAATCGTTGTCGTGCATCCAACCGGCTCTGCCCGGTAGTACAAAGGATCGCTTGTTTCAAAGTTGGCAATACGGTGATGATCGATTACTTCAATAACCGTTACTTCCGTAATATCATCAGCGCTTTGCTGACGCTCGTTATGGTCAACAAGGATGACTTCGTTTGCCTCCGCTGAAACCTTTTCCACTAAACGGGGAGCCTGCGTATGAAACGCATCCAGAGCAAATTGAGTCTCACCGTTGATCGCACCCAGACGCACCGGCTCAGCATTCATACCTAGCTTGTTTTTAAGCTCTGCATATGCAATGCTTGAACAAATCGTATCTGTGTCTGGATTTTTATGACCGAATACCAATACTTTTTCCATCGTATCCTGCTCCTTGCTATAAATAGAATTGTTGCAGAGTCAGCTGTTCCTCCCTGCTTTCGAACTCTATTTTATCATATTCCGAACATTTTAACGGCAAAATCAAAAGACCTTAGCTATAGAGACATCTTACAGAAGAAAATAGAGCAGCTAAACTCCCTGTTCACTGCGCTTTAGGTACAATTGCTGTAGGATTTACAGCTTTTTACACATATCCTATAAAGGAAGAGATAAGAAAGGACGATTCAGTTATGAGTTTTGAAAAAATGCTATATTTCATGGTCCATTTAGCCGGCCCGCTCATCTATCTTATTTCAAATTTAGTGTGGGGAATCTTTGGGCTTTCGAAGAACTGGTGGGAGGTTCTTTCCGATCACCTCTCAATCCTAGGGATTTACTATTTAGGGGTAAGCATCCTTTGGATAACCAATTTGGACGCAATCAAAAAGACTGGCAAAGATATAAAAAAAACAGATGGGTAACCGAACCCGCTATTGCAGTTTGAACTAACTAAATCACTCAAATCTGCATCCTGTTTTTTCTAGCGTTTCTTCTTTATTCGAGCATTTCTTTTACGAGCAGTGGACCAGAAAACAATGAGGCTTTATTTTCTAATGGTGTATGAACTAATACAGCGAATCCTATCAGCTGAAAAAGCGCTGCTATATGCATCATCAACGATTTGTGATTTGCTTTGTTTGGATTTTTTGATATTTATGTTATTCCTCAATGTTTAGGACCCGCACGACTCGTCAGAGACCCCACAGCAGATTAAGAATAATTAAGCAGTTGCAGCCCGGAAGCTTACAACTGCTAATATTGGCAGCGTTAATAATTTTCGTACACATAGGGTGTGTCAGGCTGCTTGATTTTTTGAATGTTCGTGATGCTTATGACAGGCAGTTCTTTTCCATTAAAGTCAGCATGAGAAAGAATGCCTTCCACTTCGATCCATTCATCTTTTTTAAATTTTTCCGCTTCCTCATATTCTCCAATCATTCCATAAACCGTGGCATCCGCCACACAGCATGATATGCCAAAGCGGGCAATGGCAAGCTGATGATCAGAAAAACCCGGCTCGCGATACACAAATCCTTTCAGCTTTACTTTCTTGCCTTTATACATTTGGGGATTCTCATCGAGGATGTTGGTCATTTGAATAAAATCATCATCCTTGAACGAAAGAAGCTCTTGCTTTCTCATTTCTTTTTCTTTTTTACTGTAAGCTTTTTCAATCACTTCATCCTCAACGATGACTCCATCAGGATTTGCCTGAAGCATTTCCTCACGGGCTTTTTTCGTTTCTTCCTCCGTGGCTTTTGTTCTTTCTTCCAATTGCTTCATGTAGCCTTCCGGATCCTCCATATATGCCTCTGCAAGGCTTGTATCCTTGCCCTCCTCCGGTTGGCTATTACTTGAAGCTGCTCTTGCAATACCTGATTTAAATCCTCTTTTTTCGGCTACTGAACTGTCAAGGATGACCTCCGGGAACATAAAGCCGGTTAAGACCGGAAAGATAAAAATAAGATAGATGGCGACAGACACCCAAGGCTTTTTAGGGGGACTATGGTCCACTCCGCATCCGCAGGCACTCTTTTCCTGCTTCTTGGAACCGCTCCTCCACATCTGCATCATGCCAAGTATGAGAAACACAAGCATAGCAAAATACATAAACGGGATCATTCGGGGTGCAATAAAGTTCTGGATGTTTCCAGTAATCATCAATTTAAAAATCAGCATAGAAAACCCTGTTAAAATCGTTCCTCTTACAAACAGATGAAATTTAAAATCCTTTTCCTCCATGAGTGCACCTCCTTAAACCATCAATACTTGATAAATTAAAATAACTCCATACACGACCGCTGTAATGACCAGCAACAGGACGAATACAAACTTTGTGCGAAAATAAGCAAGGAGCATGATTGTATTTTTCAAATCAATCATGGGTCCGTAAACTAGAAACGAGAGAATGGCTCCTGCAGAGAACATTCCGCCGAAGGAAGCGGCCACGAAGGCATCTGCTTCGGAGCATAAGGAAAGGATATAGGCAAATGCCATCATAATTACCGGAGACTGCAAGTCATTGGAACCGATTGACTCCAAAACAGACCGGTCAAGGAAGGTCTGAAATAAACTTGCAATCGCAGCTCCGAAGATTAAATATTTTCCCATATCAAAAAACTCGTCGGCTGCATGATATAGAGTTGCTTTAAATCTGCTTGGTTCTACTTCTGAATGATCCCCATGCTCATCAGCAGCAGGGACTGACCTTTTAAGCTGATCTGAGTTCCTGAACACCAAATAAATAATGAGCCCTATCAGCAGGGCTGATATGAATGCCAGTCCCATTCTTCCATAAGCAATTTGAGGGTTGGATTGAAATGCGTAATAGGTAGAAGCAAATACAACAGGATTCAATACAGGCCCGGCCGCCAGAAAGACCATCCCTGTGTGCAGCGGCATCCCTTTTTTAATCAGCCTTCTGACAACGGGCACAATGGCACACTCGCAGACTGGAAAAATAATGCCGAGCAAGGAAGCGGGAAAAAGAGCCAGCAGTGGGTTTTTCGGGATTAGCCGCTGTACGGTTTCCTCGGACACAAAAACTTGAATCAGGGCGGAAACAAATACTCCGAGAATAATAAACGGGATAGCTTCAAGGATAATGCTTAGAAAAATCGTATTGATCGTGAGCATATAGGATGGAATATTCCATGTATCCATATGCACATCCGCAAACAGGAATAAGTAAAGAAAAATTGCAATTAAAATATACGAAGCTAAATCTCTTATCCATGATTTTTTTTGTAGGTTCATTCTATTAATCTCCTAAAGCAGTTCTTAGATAAATGATATGAGCATTGTCCACCGGATATGATTGAGCATATACAGTTTAACAAGGATTGTTGAAAAACGGAATAGAATCCGTTAATATAAATCGTAATAATTTCGTTTTATTTCAGGAGGAAGATAGTATGCTAGAATGGACGATTATTGGAGGCGGTATTCAGGGAATTGCAGCCGCGTCGTTTTTAATTGAAAGCAGGAAAGCCTCAGTAGAGGACATCCGGATTATTGACCCTAATTCTGAACCGCTCGCCCATTGGAAAAAATGCACATCGCTCATTTCCATGCCCTTTCTCAGGTCTCCATCTGTTCATCACCTAGAGTGCGATCCATTTGGACTGCTGAAATACGCTAAAGAAAAGGAGAGCTCCGGTTTATTCTACGGCCGCTACAAGAGGCCTGCGTTAAATTTATTTAATGAGCATTCTGATCAGCTAATTGAATCAGCCGGACTGCAATCCAGCTGGATTCAAGATCGGGCGAAGTCAATTGTCCGTGATGGCCAAAAATGGCGAATCACTGTCGAATCCGGTCAGTTTTATGACTCTAAAAATGTGATTCTGGCTATTGGGATTGGAGAACAGCCCGCACTGCCGAAATGGGCTGAAGACTATGCCTGTAGCTGCACAGAGCAGGTGTATCACATCTTTAACGATCATCTGCCCCCTCTCCATCAACTAAAGGGTCCCATTACAGTGATTGGCGGAGGGATTACCGCAGCCCACCTCCTAATTAAGCTTGCCGGGCTTTACCCGGGGAACATTCATCAAATCATCCGGCATAAGCACCGGATCATGGATTTCGACAGTGATCCAGCCTGGATCGGGGAAAAAAACCAAGCCCCTTTCCGAAAAATCCGCTGCTATTCAGAGCGCCGCAGAAAAATTAAAGAGGCGAGACACAAGGGCTCGATGTCAAGAGAACTCTCACTGAAGCTGCGCCGGCTCGAAGCGGAAAAGAAACTAAGCGTTGCTTACGGAAATCCTTCTTCTATCGATAAAGTGAACAGCCACTTATACAGGATTAGCTTTTTTGATCAGGAACCTTCCGTTCAGGCAGGGACAATATTGTTCGCTACTGGCTTTGAGAACAAAATTCCAGGAGCGGATTTACTGGCTCCGTTAATAAAGAATGAAAACCTCCCATGCGCAGAATGCGGCTTTCCGATCGTCACAGAGAAGCTCGAATGGGCTCCCTCCCTCTATGTCATGGGCGCGCTTGCTGAGCTTGAAATTGGTCCTATCTCAAGAAACATAGCCGGTGCAAGGCAGGCAGCAGAGAGAATTATTTCGAGTAACTAAAAGAAATTGCCGGGGAGATAGATGGAGCTTTACTATGTTAAACAGACGAGGAAACTTATATATGATTGACCGTTAGGGAAGGTGTGGAAGCATTAGTAGGGCAGTAAAAACATGGACAGGTGCAATGCCAGTCTCCTGCCTTTTTAACGCGAAGCGGGTCAGCCTCTATTAAAAAGTGCTCAGAGCATAGTTAGCTCTGAGCACTTTTTTCCATGTTCCGTTCCCCATAGAGTTCCCGTTTTTCATCTATCCATTTGGAACGGCTTTTATATCCAGCAGAGAAACTGCAGTTTTGAAGGAGTATTCTCCAAATCGGAATAATCAATCCATTTATAGGATTGGCTCTTTTCTTCCATCCGCTCCGTTATTTTATCCTCAATCATATGCATCAGTTTAAGAGTATCCTCTATGCTCATGTTGAAATGAGCCGCAGCCTGATGATGCGGTGAATAGCGAGTCAGAAGGCCCATAAACTCTTCCTTTGTGTGACTTTGCCGTGCAAGCTCGTCTTCAGTCCTTACAATATATTGATAGACATCCTTTTCTTTCTCTGGAAGTGACGCAACAATGGTGCGGACGAGAATCTCCATTACGTGTTCATTCATCCAATGCTTCCTCTCCTTACCAGCTGGCTTTTTTAACACCCGGAATCTGGCCTTTATGGGCGAGCTCACGGAAGGCAATCCTCGACATATCGAATTTTCTCATGTATCCCCTTGGCCTTCCTGTCAACTCGCAGCGGTTGTGCAGCCTGGAAGGTGAAGAGTCTCTCGGCAGCTTGCGCAGACCCTCGGTGTCTCCTTTTTCCTTCAGCTCTTTTCTGATCTCTGCATACTTAGCCACCATTGCTTCCCGTTTCTTTTCTTTCACTACTTTTGATTTTTTCGCCATAGCAGATCTTTCCTCCTGTTTTTAAATCGTAATAATTACGTTTTATTATTAAAACATATTCCCTAGATCTTATCAAGCAAAGGAAAGAATCTAAATCGTCATATTGCAGAATGTAAGGGACAATTAAAATTTCAGCCAGCGCAGAAAAAGAAAAACCCCGCAAATGCGGAGTCAATGATGGTGATGGTGTTCTGATTCTGTCTGCTCTTCCTCATGTTCTGCTGCCTGTCCAATTGTAAACGACGCTTTGGGCATAACATGCATGTCTTTAGCTGTCACATGAGTTTGCACATAATATGTACCATCGTGGTCAAACGTTTTATCGATTTTATAAATCCCTTTCCCGTCATGCGGCGCCTTAATCATTTCACTATCTTCTTTTGACCCGGACTCCCAGATTTCAAATTCCACGATGCTCGCATCCTGTACGATATCCCCACCTTGTGTGACCCTTACCTTAAGTTCATGGGATTCTCCTGCTTCCATCTTCTCAGGAATCATAATCTCAACTTCCACCATTTCAGGAACATCTGACGCTTTGCCTCCCTGACAGCCTGTAAAAAAAATAACGGCCGCCGCAATTGCAAAAAAATAAGTTAGCTTCTTCAAGGCATCACTTCCTTAAATCCATTTTCTTCTATTATAAAGGACCTTGTAAGCGGTTTCTATATCATATAAAAAAAAACTGACAGCACAATGCTGTCAGCCGGATTACCCAAAAACCTTTTCTAGCTCTTTTTTATCCTGGTCCAGCCAGAATTTCATTAAGCGCTTGGCTCCGCTTAAATCATGGAGCTTTGCCTGTCCGCACTGCTTTTCGTTTGCAGCCGGAATCTCTTCTGTATCCATTGCAGCTTTTAGGGTATCCTCAAGCAAATCAATGATTTCTGTAACGGCTGGCTCACCGCTTACCACAAGATAATATCCGGTTTGGCAGCCCATTGGGGAAATGTCAATAATATCGAAGTGGTCATATTTTTCCGCATGATCACGGATATTAAACGCCAGAAGGTGCTCGAGTGTATGGATGGTATCCGGCTTCATTGCCTGTTTATTAGGCTGACAGAAACGGATATCGAATTTATTAACCAAACCGTCCGATCCGACTTTATGAACGCCGCAATGTCTTACATATGGAGCTTTTACGGCATTATGATCAAGCTCAAAACTTTCTACTGAAGGCATTATCTCTCACTCCTCTATGATTTACTGACTATATTGTAACAATTCCGATTAAAACCATCAATATTATTGGCCTTTTGGCCGAAACAGTTTCTTTTGCTTTTTTATTCGGATTCGCTTAAATTTATTACATATAACAGGAGGGTTCAAAATGAAAAACCTTTTTTTAAGCTTCATCCGTTTTTATCAAAAATTTATCTCCCCGCTCACTCCGCCTTCATGCCGTTTTTATCCTACCTGCTCCAATTATGGATTGGAGGCCATTCAAAAGCATGGAGCCATTAAAGGCAGCTGGATGACCATTATGAGGATTCTGCGCTGCAATCCTATGCATCCTGGCGGGTTTGATCCGGTCCCTGAGAAGAAGCAGAAGCATAGCCATTAATTACTTCATCCAGTTTTCCTGTTCCCGGATCAATAACCAGCCCGTGAACCGGTACACCTTCCGGAAGCAGCGGGTGATTTTTTATCGCTTCTACGCTGTGAGTGACACTGTCCTCTACTTTTTCAAATCCCTTCAGCCATTCCTCCAGGTGTACACCAGAGTATCGCAGCATATCAATTTTCTCTGCTGATACCCCTCTTGCCTCTGCTTTTCCCAAAAATGAACCGGCATCCAGCTTGCTCATTCCGCAGTCATGATGTCCGACTACACAGATTTCATCTGCCCCGAGCTCATAGACGGCAACTAGCAGACTTCTCATGATGCCGCCAAAGGGGTGGGCCACAACTGCACCTGCACTTTTGACGATCTTTACATCACCGTTTTTAAAATTCATCGCTTGAGGAAGCAGTTCGACCAGCCTTGTATCCATACATGTAAGGATGACCATTTTTTTATCCGGAAACTTGCTCGTTTGAAATTCCTTGTATTTTTCTGTTTCAACGAAAGTGTGATTATGCTCTAAAATTTGATCTAAAAGCTTCAAGATTCCCGTCTCCTTTATTTGCAGTTTCTTATAATATAGCATACCCCTTGCATGATATGCCCCTGTGAAGTATGATATTTAACAAATCGTAACGATTACTATTTAAACGCTGGGAGCTATGAATAATGAACTTAATTCCTGTTACAGTCATAAGCGGATATCTTGGTTCAGGGAAGACCACTCTTTTAAAACATATTCTTCAAAACCTTGAAGGCAAAAAGATTGCTGTCATTGTCAATGATATGGCCGAGATCAATATAGACGCCAGTTTGATAAAGAAAGGAGGGTTTACCCGGACGGATGAAAAACTTGTTGAAATGAAGAACGGGTGTATATGCTGTACGCTGAGAGAAGATCTCCTTATTGAAGTAAAAAAGCTGGTACGGGATGGAGAGATCGATTACATTGTAATTGAATCCTCTGGAATTAGCGAGCCTGTTCCCGTGGCCCAGACTTTTTCATATTTTGATGAGGAAACTGGTATTGATCTTTCAGAGGATTGCAGGCTGGATACGATGGTAACCGTTGTAGACGGAAGCCGTTTTTGGGATGACTATGCATCAGGAGAAAGCCTGCTTGACCGGGAGCAAGGCACGGATGAATCAGATGACAGAGAGATAATTGATCTTTTGATTGACCAGATGGAATTTGCAAATGTCGTAATATTGAATAAAACGGATCAGTTAGGAAAAGAAGAGCAAATGGAACTATCCAGTCTTTTGCAAAAATTGAATCCCGGAGCCAAAGTTATTCCTTCCAGCTTTAGCCGTGTACCGCTTTCTGAAGTAATAGACACCGGACGATTCCATTTTGAAGAAGCCAGCCAGCAAGCTGGCTGGATAAAGGAATTGAACGGGGATCATACCCCGGAAACCGAGGAATACGGCATTTCCTCAATGGTTTACAGAAGAAATAAGCCTTTTCATCCAACAAGGCTGATGAACTGGCTTGAAGAATGGCCTGTTGAAATCGTAAGAGCGAAGGGTTTTTTCTGGCTTGCTTCACGCAATACAACGGCTGGGCTGCTATCCCAGGCAGGAAAATCTCTTATGATCCAGGGAGCAGGAGAATGGGTTGCAGAATATCCAGAGGAAGAAAAACAGCAGGTCCTGACTGAGGATCCAGCGCTTTTTAACAGATGGGTTGAGAATTTTGGAGATCGATTGACCGAATTAGTATTTATCGGAATTAAAATGAACCCGGAAAAATTGGCTAAAACACTGGACACATGTCTTTTGACAGAGAAGGAAATGCACTCCGATTGGACAAAATTTGATGATCCTTTACCCGAGTTTATTACAGAGGGCTGATTTTCCCAAAAGGGTAGTATAAACTATCTTTTTTTTTAGTCATTGAAGGGATCTCTGGCAATTCATGAAAAATTAACAGTTCTCAAATCGTAATCTTTACGATATAATGACTGAAGATGATAACCTGAGAGGAGAAAACAATGAAAAAGTTAGCTTTTGCCTTAAGTTTGATGCTTGCTGGAGCAGCATTCCTCGCTGGATGCTCAGCCGGAGAAGATTCAACTCAAGGAAGTAATGATAAATTGAAAGTCTTCACAACAATCTTCCCGATTGAGGATTTCACAAAGAAAATCGGCGGTGATTTGGTAGAAGTGGAAAGTGTCTATCCACCGAATGCTGACGCTCATTCCTTTGAACCAACGACAAAAACAATGGTTAAAATTGCTGAAAGTGATGCATTTATTTATACAGGTGCAGGAATTGAAGGATTTGCTGATAAAGTAGCCGAAACGTTAAAAAATGAAAACACCGAAATCGTAAAAGCAGCAGAAGGCATCAGCCTTATTGAGGCAAAATCCCATTCCCATGAGGAAGAAGCCCATACTGAAGAGGAGCATAGCCACGAAGAAGAAGCTCATTCCGAAGAGGGCCACAGCCACGAAGAAGAAGCTCATTCTGAAGAGGGCCACAGCCATGAAGAGGAAGCTCATTCTGAAGAGGGCCACAGCCATGAAGAAGAAGCTCATTCTGAAGAGGGCCATAGCCATGGTGACCAGGATCCCCATTTATGGCTTGATCCTAGGCGTTCCATTGAAATGGGAGAAACCATCAAAGATGCTCTTATTAAAAAAGACCCTGAACATAAAGAGACGTATGAGAAAAACTTCGCTTCTCTAAAATCTGAATTAGAAAAGCTGGATAAGGAATTTCAAACCACTCTAGCCGATACGGCAAAAAAAGAAATTCTTGTTTCTCATGCAGCTTACGGGTACTGGCAGGATCGATACGATATTGAACAAATAAGCGTAATGGGCCTTTCCCCTACACAGGAACCGTCCCAAAAACAAATCAGCACCATTATTGAAGAAGCTAAAGCACACAACATCCAGCATGTAATTTTCGAAAATAACGTCAGCAGCAAAATCTCTAAAATCGTACAGAACGAAATCGGAGCCGAACCTCTGACAATCAGCAATCTTGAATCCATTACAGATAAAGACAAGAAAAACAATGAGGATTATTTCAGCTTAATGAGGAAAAATCTGGACACTCTGAAAACTGCCCTTCAATAGTGAAAAACGCCGATTCCCGGCGTTTTTTTATTGGTAAAC
The DNA here is from genome assembly GCF_050107635.1 of Metabacillus sp. 113a. Taxonomy (NCBI): domain Bacteria; kingdom Bacillati; phylum Bacillota; class Bacilli; order Caryophanales; family Bacillaceae; genus Metabacillus; species Metabacillus sp. 113a. Next base: position 354,092 of record NZ_JBNILJ010000003.1, read on the forward strand.
ATTGGCCATTGGGGCTATCGTCTCAATATTTCTGCGGTTCACCGCAATTCCGCATATGGCTCTCCCTTGCAAGATGTCGAAAAAAATGATTGGTTTTATTAGGTTGGATAGGGCTATTACCATTTGCCGATTTGTGCTAATCCCTTCTATTACAACTATTTCATACACAATTATTATTCTAGTAAATTTTAGCGTTGGTATAGTCCGGAGTATAAATGAGAAGGATTATCGCTGCAACCGCCCTGTTAGCCCCATTAATCTTAGTTAAAATTTCGTTATTTTCCCACTTCAAAATTTTACCTATGTTAGGTGATCTTCCGTTTGCATCGTATTTCCTAGTAATTATTGCTTTATATGAGTCACAGTGATCATTTTGAATTTTTAGAAAATTTTTCAATGTATTTTCTCTCAAATGGTGCTACGATTCTATTTGTAATACTCAATTTTATATTTTGAGAGGGGAATTCATTTGAACAAAAAGTTTGCTGCAATAGTGATTGGTACCGCTTTAACATTCAGCTCCGCTTTGCCTTCCGCCTCTGCACAATCCGCCCCAAAGGAAAAGGCACTTCAGGAAAAAGCACAGCTCGTTCAGCAGCAATGGTTAAAAGACAAAGGAAGTCCTTCCTTCAGCTCTGGAAAATTGTCAGCTGCCAAGGTTACAAAAGAAGCAGAAGCCAGAAACTTTCTTAAGCAGCATAAAGCAGGAATAATCGATCCTGCCAATGAACTGACTCTTGTAAGCAGCGAAACAGATGAGCTGGGAATGACTCATTATAAATATGTCCAATCTGTAAATGGTGTGCCTGTTGATGGGGCTGTTTATATTGTTCATGCTGACAAGAACGGCAACGTCGTTGCTGCCAATGGTTCCCTTCACGAAAATATTAAAGCTCAAGTTAAATCAACTAAAGCAAAGATTTCAACCAGCAAAGCCATTCAGCTGGCTTGGAAGTCTGTAAAACTCGAAAAAAAGGATACAGAGATTGCTGGACAGAAAATACAGCCTGGACCTGTAAAGAAAAAAAGCGCTGAAAACACAGTGGAAAAAAGCGAGCTCCTCCTTTACAAAAAGAACGGACATTTTCACTTAGCCCACAAAGTACAGCTTCAGTTCATTAAGCCTTACGGAGCGAACTGGCAAATCTATGTGGATGCTAAAACCGGAAAGGTCATTGATTCCTATAACGCGGTCACAGATGCTGCTACGACCGGAACAGGAACGGGAGTGCTCGGAGACTCAAAGTCGCTGAAAACTTATTTCTCCAACAATACGTACTATCTTTATGACACAACGAAGACAGCACTTGTCGAAACGTTTACTGCAAATAACGGCTCCAGTCTTCCCGGCTACTATTCAGTAGACAGCAATAACGCGTTTACGGCTACCAACCAGCGAGCTGATGTCGACGCCCACTTCTATGCCGGAAAAACCTTCGACTATTATAAAAACACTCATGGCCGCAACAGTTATGATAATGCAGGAGGAACCATTCGTTCTACCGTTCACTACGGAAACCGCTATAACAACGCATTCTGGAATGGCTCCCAAATGGTATATGGAGATGGAGATGGAACAACTTTCCGTGCTCTGTCCGGAGCACTTGATGTGGTAGCCCATGAACTTACTCATGCTGTAACAGAGAGAACGGCGAACCTGCAGTATCAGAATCAATCAGGGGCACTGAACGAATCCATGTCTGATGTGTTCGGCTATTTCCTGGATCCTGACTTCCTTCTCGGAGAAGATGTTTATACTCCTAATCGAAGCGGAGACGCACTGCGCAGCCTGTCTAATCCTGAAGCATACGGCCAGCCAAGCCACTTCAGTGATTATGTCTACACTTCTTCTGATAACGGGGGCGTTCATACAAACAGCGGCATTCCGAACAAAGCATTTTACTACACCGTTCAATCCATTGGAAAATCGGCATCTGAGAAAATTTACTACCGTGCTCTGACGAGATACCTTACCCCGACAAGCAGCTTCAGCGCTGCCCGTGCAGCTCTCCTGCAATCAGCGGCTGATTTGTACGGCAGCGGCAGCAGCACATACAACAGTGTCGCAAGCGCATGGAGCCAGGTGGGAGTAAACTAATAATCAAAAAGCACACTTCCTGTTCGGGAAGTGTGCTTTTGATTACTGTGAGCCTCTTACTCTGCTTCACTCTTCATATTGTATTTCTTCCTGAAGCGCTCAGCCCGGCCGCCTTTATCTGCAAACTTCTGTCTGCCCGTATAGAACGGATGGGTATCTGCGGTCGTTTCCATTTTAATCAAAGGGTAGATGTTGCCATCCTCCCATTCGACTGTTTCGCTGGAGCCTTTTGTTGAACCGCTCAAAAATTTAAATCCGCTATTAACGTCCATATAGACGACTTTTTGATAATTTGGATGGATATTGGGTTTCATTTAGCATTCTCCTTTCAAGGCAAAACGTAACGTTTACGATTTAAATTATATCAAAGACGCTTATGGCTGTCAATTTTGCAGGCTCATCTGCTCAGGTGCTTCATACCTGAGGTCCTTGGTTAATAGCTACTGATCTTTATATGCAGCAGGATAATCATCTTGAAGCATGAAGCATAGTGAATGAATAGGAAAGACATGAGACCTTTACAGAAACCAGGCAGCCCTAATTTTAATTTTTTTTTGAGAGCATTTGATGATAAATTACCAATACATTTTAAAAAAAGCATCGGGCTTTTGCCGGATGCTTTTTTATTATCCTATTTTTTCTTTCTCATGCTGATTGCAATTACAATCACGGCAAGAACAAGGATACCTCCTATAATTGGCAGCAGGAAGGAGGACTGACCTTGTTCATTATCAGAAGAAGTTTCCTTCTCGGTGCTTTCTCCTTTCTGCAGCTCCTCGTCATCAGGTGGGGCTGTCTCTTCCTTCGGTTCTTTCTCCTCAGGGGTTTGTTCTCTTTCTTCGTCAGCAGCTTCCTCTCTTTGTACAGTAAAACTCAACGAGTCTTTTATGACATGAGTATCTGCACCAACGATATCCCAATTCACGCTATAGGAACCATTCTCCAGATTCTCAGGTACAGTTCCGCTTAGTGTATCCCCCTCAATACTGATATTCTCCACAGGGATGTCCTTCTCACCTTCATAAAGAAATGTAAATGTACTTGATTCTTCAATTTCCGTATTAAATTTAAGGGTTATTTCAGAAAGCGGGCCTGTAACGGTCTCCCCTGCTTTTGGGGATGAACTCTCAAGCTTCGAATGGGCGCTTGCCTGCTGATTATTTACCATCAGCGCAATTAGTAATAGCATTATTATTTTTTTCAATGTAAGCATCTCCTTTTGTAATTTGCCAGGATGTCAGTTAACTAAGCATGTAATCGTTTATTCCCTTTTAATGATAAACCGTTCGATTTGAAAAACAGCAGGAATGAATATTCCCACTAGCGGCAGAATGATACTTGCCCAGACAATTCATACTGTGATACCTAAGCTGTACTTAAGCTGTAACGGAAAAACCTTACATAGTCTATCAGCAGACTTTCCCAGCTCAGGAAATATCCACTTTACCATTTGCTTTTGAATGGTGATGCTTATGATTTTCATGTGAATCCTTTGCATCCGAGCAAGCTGCTGCTGTTAATAGCAGGAGGATGCAAAAAGCCCCAAGAACTGTTCTGTTCATTCGCCGTCCTCCTTTAAAAGAGCTTATGGGTAAACTGCTTATCCGACTCCCATTATAGACAAGCTGTCCATAGCAGCAATGACTCTAAAGAGTGATTATTTTGAAGTTAACCGCTAAATCTTGAACAAAATGATAAAATATAAGTATCTTTGCGGAAAAAGGTGAGAATTTGACTTATAAACAAATTAAGTGGCTGATTCTTATTCTTCCAACCGTCACCATCGGCTTATGGGAGTATATCAGACATGCATTTCTGCTGCCCTATCTATCAATGGACATGGGAAATATTCTTACTCCCGTTATTGTGTTTGCCATTACTATAATCTTTTTATTAAAGCTATTTTCAATGCTTGAAGGGATTCAGGAAGAGTTAAAGTTTGAAAAAGCAAGGAAAGCCGCACTCATCGAGAGGGAAAACCTGGCGAGAGAGCTGCACGATGGCGTAGCCCAGTCCTTATTTTTACTTTCAGTCAAACTGAATAAAGCAGGCAAAAAATCATCTGTTGAAACGAACCCTGAGTTCCTCGAAGCGAAACAGACATTAAAAAAAATATATGAGGACACCCGGCAAGCCATTGAAAATCTTAAACAGCTTCCAGACCCCGATATGTTCAGCTGGAAAGAAACCATTCACCTTTATTTGTCGGAGCTCGAAAAAAACCAATCCATGAAAGTCCATTTCAAGTGGGGGATTTCAGACGATACGCTTTCAGCCAAAGAAAAGATCGAATTGTTTGCTTGTATTAAAGAAGCCGTTACAAACGTAATCAAACATGCGGAAACAAGTGAGGTTTGGATAAATGGCTCGGAATCCGCAGGCGGATGGACTTGTGTAATCCGGGATAACGGCATTGGACCTCAACAGGATATCAATACCGCTAAAGGATATGGACTGCAGATTATTGAAAGCCGAGCCAGGGAAATGAATTGGGTCTTTTCCATCGATCGAATCAATGAGGAAACTTTATTTAAGCTAAAGAAGGTGAACTAGCCAATGCAGCCCTTTCGAATATTGGTTGTAGACGACCACAGTCATGCTAGAGAAGGAATTCGGATTATATTAGAGGAATACAGCGATTTTGTTATTGTTGGAGAAGCGCAAAACGGTAAAGAAGCTATTGCTCTTACGGAAGAATTAATGCCCGATATTATTCTCATGGATATCCAAATGCCTGAGATGGATGGCCTTGAGGCAACAAAGCGGATAAAAATAAAATTCCCTTATGTCAAAATTGTCATGATCACCGTTTCAGATGATGTAACCGACTTATTTGATGCCTTAAAACAGGGAGCTCAGGGATACTTGTTAAAAAACATACAATCCCAGGATTGGTATGAATATCTTAGAGCGTTTGCACTGGATGAAGTGCCGATGTCCAAAGAAATTGCTTTTCGGATCCTAAAGGAATTCCCACAGTCAGAACCCGAGATGAACCAGCATCTCACTCCATTGTCTTCTAGAGAATTAGAGGTGCTTCAGCTGGTAGCTAAAGGTATGTCCAATAAAGACGTATCCGAAGCATTATTTATTTCAGAGCATACGGTTAAAAGCCACCTCAAAAATATACTAGGGAAACTTCATTTGGAAAACAGAGTTCAGTTAGCGAACTATGCATTCCAGCGGGGATTGATCCGTTAAAAAAATTAGCATCCGGTTATACCGGGTGCTTTTTATTTTTCTCCACTTTAGATATCGGCCTAACCCTTTGCCGTTTTTCAGCAGATTCTGCCCGTTCCGGATTTCAAAACTTTTTAAGGAATAACGTTTGGTAAAAAGCGGATAATAAGGAAAGGAAATTAGAAGGAAAGGCGGATTTTTTCATGACGGATTTAGTGTTTGCCAGATCCCTTTTCGGTACAACGATGGGATTTCACATTATCTTTGCTACGCTTGGTGTCGGACTCCCATTAATGATCCTGTTTGCTGAGATTATGTTTCAGCGAACAAAAGACATTGATTATTCCATTATGGCTAAGCGGTGGACAAAGGGTCAGGCAGTGCTGCTTGGAGTGGCGATTCCTACCGGGACCATTGCCGGTGTTCAGCTCTCTCTTTTATGGCCTGGATTTATGGAGGTCATCGGCAAGGTCATGTCCCTTCCATTTCAGATTGAGATTTATGCTTTTTTTATTGAAGCACTGTTTATGTCGATTTATGTATATGCCTACGATAAAATTGGCCCTAAAACCAGAATATTAAGTGTGTTTTTTATCTTTCTTGGCGCTACCGCCTCAGCGGTCCTGATTACAAATGTCCACGCATTTGAAGGAACACCGGCTGGCTTTCGGATTCAAAACGGTGAGATTGTCGATGTCGATCCGTGGGCTGCTTTTTTTAATCCAAGCTTTCTCGTCTCGGCTGCCCACGTTGCTTTTTCGGCATTCATGACCGGAGCCTTTATGATCACAACGATTGCTGCATTTAAGATGCTGAAAAACCGGAAAAACGACCGGTTGTTTGCGTTTCACCGCAAAGCCTTTATCATGAGCCTGCTGATTGGTCTTATTACTTCCTTTTTGACGGCCATTAACGGCCATGAATCAGCTCAAATGCTCCACGAGTATCAGCCTGAAAAGCTGGCAGCAGCGGAAGGGCTGTTTGAAACCCAAAAGTATGCCGGCCTGACCATCGGAGGCTTTACGGACCGGGAAACACAGGAAGTTAAATATGGGATAGAGATCCCGTGGGCCCTCAGTTTCCTCTCGGGCAACAGCTTTGACACTGAGGTAAAGGGGTTAAATGATTTTCCTGAGGATTATTGGCCGCCGCTTTTCGTCCACACGCTTTTCAACGCCATGGTTTTGATTGGAAGTGCCTTAATCGGAGTCTCCCTTTTCGGGCTGGTGTGGAAACGATTTGTCAAAAAACCTTTTCCTAAATGGTTTTTATGGATATGTGTTCCGGCCGGGCCTCTATCTCTCCTCTCGATTGAATTCGGATGGATATTTGCCTGTACAGGCCGTCAGCCTTGGGTCATCTACCGCCTTCTGCGAACATCAGAGGTCGTGACAAAATCCGGACAAATTGGAACGCTGTTTTTCGCATTTACGATTGTATATGCCATATTAGGCGCTGCTGTTCTTCTTGTCCTGCTTTACTACTTTAAGCGGAATCCTGTTGAAAAGGATCTGGAGGCCGCAGCCCGGGGAGATTCTGATAAAGGAAATGGTGTAGATGTTTACTGAGGTGCTTATACAAGGAGGCTGCACATAAATGGGCGTATCCGCTGATGCTTTGCTCGCAATAACCGTCTTATGGGGGTTTATCTTTATCTACGCGGTCATGGGGACCATGGATTTCGGTGCTGGATTTTGGTCTATGATTTATCTGAATCAGTCCAAAACAAAAGCGACCAATATTGCAAACCGATATTTAAGCCCGACTTGGGAAGTAACGAATGTATTTATCGTAGCAATCGTTGTAGCGGTATTCAGCTTTTTCCCTGGAGCAGCATTTATTTTAGGGACTGTTCTTTTAATTCCGGGAAGCCTGATCCTGCTGCTTTTGGCCATTCGAAGCGGTTTCCTCGTCTTTTCGCATATAGCAAAGGATTACGAACGGGCTCTTACCTATATTTCAGGTATTTCTGGTTTTATCATACCGGCTTTGCTGATTTCCATCCTCCCGATTACCCACGGGAAATACATTAAAGTAGTGGACGGAGCCCATCAGCTTCAGCTTGGAACCGTTTTGACAAGCCCAAATGTACTTGCGTTTATCGGCTTTGCGATCAGCAGTACATTGTTTCTTTCATCCCTGTTGCTTGCTGATTATTCCAGGAACCTTGCAGGAGAGGAAAAAGCCTATGAGGTATACAGAAGAGATGCATTGATTACCGGACCCATCTCACTTGTTATGGCCTTCCTGATCATGGTGACTCTCCGCACAGAAGCCAGCTGGATTTATACAAATATGATGGAATACATGCCTGCACTGATAGGTTCTGTCGTCATGTTTTTAGTTGCGGGAGCTGCCCTTTTTATCCCCGCCAAAAACCGGCATACACTCGGCAGACCCCGGGTGGCCATGGTAGCTGTCCTCCTTCAGTATTTTCTTGCCAGCTATGCCTATGGCAACGCGCATCTGCCTTATATGATCTATCCGGATATTACATTGGATGCCGGATTTACACACCCTAACACATTTCGGGCGTTGTTTATAAGTTACATTGTGGGATTTGCCATTCTCTTTCCAGGTTTTATCTTCTTTTGGAATCTTTTCATGAAAAACCCTAAAACAGCCAATAAAAATGAATCATGAAACCAAGTATGAAGTGACAGAGCCCAGTTAAAAATAAAAAGAAACCGAAGGAGGAATCAAAATGGCGGATCAGAAAGTACAATGTGAAGTAAACAACTGCACGTATTGGGGCCAGGGGAACAACTGTACAGCTGATGCTATATACGTGGTGAGCCACACAGGCAAGCATGCAAGCAGAAGCGAAGAGACCGACTGCAAAACCTTTAAGCCGCAGAGTCTTTAATTAAGAAAAGACTTGAAATTGAAAACCCCCGGCGCTCCGGGGGTTTTCATCGTGAAACATCAGGTAGGCTGACAGGCATGCACAAATGTGGAGCGGGCTTAGAACGGACGGATCGAACAAGCTTAACTGGCCAATCGGGGCAAAGCCTTTACACCCCTGCCAGATCCTTTCAGCCATGTTACGCAGCGGCCTTTTTGTTTTTCCCAAGCCTTCTTTGGTTTTGCCTTTTCGTAAGCAGGCCGTGGGAAGGCGAAAAGATAAAGGCAAGGGCAAAGAAGATGCCAGTCATAACAGCCATCGCCCCTGCTATCGAAACGTTCATGGCGAGGGCTGCATAATAGCCGATAATAGCGGAGGCTGCTCCAATCACCGAGCTGATCACCAGCATATTCAATAGCTTTTCCGTCAGCAGGTAGGCCGTGGAAGCCGGTACAATGATCATGGCCACGACAAGGATCGCCCCTACACTGTCAAAGGATGCCACCGTTGTAATCGAGAGCATTCCCATTTGCAGATAATGAATGACCAGGACAGGAATTCCTATGGCAGCCGCCATTTGCGGATCAAACGAAGTGATCTTAAATTCTTTATAGCAAAAGAAAATAATCAGCAGGTTCAGAACAAATACAAAACCAAGCATCCAAACGGCGGAAGGACCGAGATTCATGCCGTTCCATTCAAAGAGGTCCCAGGGAACAAAGGTAATATCCCCCATCAGTGCATGCTGCACATCCAGGTGAACATTGCCGCCGTAAACGGAGAGCAAGATGACCCCAACAGCAAACAGCGAAGTGAACACCACACCAATCGAAGCATCGGATTGCACTCCTTTTCCGTTTAACAGCTGGACAAGAAACGCAGTAAGCAGCCCAACAATTGCTGCTCCTATAAGCATAGCAGGGCCATCAATAAATCCTGTTACAAAATACGCGCCCACGATTCCAAGCAGCACGGTATGGCTGATGGCATCAGCAAGCATTGCCATTTTACGCAAAACAAGAAAACAGCCGATCATCGAACAGGTGATTCCAACAAGAGACCCCGTTATCAAGATCCAGGCTTCATAGCTCATTGAACAAGACCTCCCTGCTTCGCATGGACTCGAGCCTTACCTGGCAATAAAGATGGCATACGCTTATGTTTGTTTAACAGGATGGATAACCTTGCTTTTAACTCACCGGATAAATCGCCGGCGTCTACATCCTCTTTATTTAACAGCTGGACGTTCGCCAGTTCCATTTCATGCATTAAATACATCTCATACATGCGCTGGTTTAATACTAAATCATAGGCTACACCGAGTCCCTGCTCAGTCAGCTTCCATGCATCCCCCTGCTGTATAACCCATTCTTTCTTTTCGAAATCGTTTAAGACGGCTTCAAGCAGGCCAGAAGAAACCGGCCGTTTTTTTACCAGGTCCTCCTTGGTAAACTGAGCTTCCTTATTGCTTAATTCAGCTTTTTCCATTAAATCATACAAGGATAATAGAACGTGCTCCATGGCTGTCGCCTTTCTTACCTTAAGCTTTTTGTAAAGAATAGAAATCAATCCGCGCTTTGGAGCGAAAATTAGAGAAACAAGGAACAGGAAGGTTGCCGCCATAATAATAAGCGGTCCAGTTGGCATCCCTTCCGTTATCGTGCTCAAAAATGTTCCGGCAATGCCTGAGATACCTCCAATAACACCGGACAAGACCGTCATAACATGCAGTTTTTCGGTCCAATACCGTGCAGCTATAGAAGGGGTAATCAGCATGGCTGCCATCAGCACGACGCCCACCGTCTGCAAGCCAATCACGACCGCACTTACAATCAGGGTCATTAAGAGCCCATTTAGAAAAGAGACCGGCAGACCCGCGCCTTTAGCAAATTGCGGATCGAACGTAAGCAGTTTAAATTCTTTAAAGAATAGAAACGTCAAAAGGAGAAGGGTAGCAGAAGCAATGGAAATCAGCCGGACGTCTTCTCCAACCATCGATGCAGCCTGCCCGAAAATAAAGTCATCAAGACCGCTCTGGCTCCCGGATGACCCTTGCTGAATATACGTAAGAAGCACAATTCCGAAGCCGAAAAATACAGAAAGCACAAGACCCAATGCAGAGTCTTCCTTGATTCTGGAGTGACGTACGATCGTCTGGATCATCCAGGTAGCAATCAGGCCGGCAATGGCTGCACCAGCCAGGAACCAAAGCAGAGACTTTTGGCCATAGAGAAGAAAGGCAATGCATACACCCGGGAGAGCAGCATGAGCCATTGCATCCCCTATTAAGCTCTGTTTACGCAATAGAGCGAAGCTTCCGAGTACACCGCTTGCCGTTCCAAGCAGAAGCGTCCCGAAAAGTACCCATTGTGTATTCGGGTCCTGAAGCTGATAAAGCAATTCATTCAACATGCTCAGCACCCCTGACTTCATGAACTGCTGCAGGAGCGGATTTATCCTTTAAAAAAGCAAGTCGTCCGCCATACGTTTTTTGCAGATTCTCTACCGTAAACGTTTTATCAGTCGGACCATATGCGATCTTTCTCATATTGAGCAGCAGCACCCAGTCAAAATACTCATCCACCGTCTGCAAGTCATGATGGACGACAAGTACCGTTTTCCCTCTGTTTTTCAAGTCGTTCAGCAGAGCAATGATGGCTTTCTCAGTTGCTGCATCAACACCGACAAACGGTTCATCCATAAAGTACACATCTGCATCCTGCGCAAGAGCCCTGGCCAGGAATACACGCTGCTGCTGCCCCCCGGATAACTGGCTGATCTGTCTGTCTGCATAATCAAGCATGCCTACTTTATCCAGGCTTTCTTTTGCAAGATCTACATCCTTCTTTCCAGGCCGTTTAAACCATCCGACATGACCATACCGCCCCATCAGTACCACATCCAGAGCATTCGTCGGGAAATCCCAATCCACCGAACCTCTTTGCGGGACATATCCTACAAGCTTCCGCTGCTTGCTGTATTCTTTTCCATAAATTTCAACCTGTCCGGACGCAGCCGGAATCAATCCTAAGATCGCTTTAATCAATGTTGATTTTCCAGCCCCATTCGGCCCGATAATTCCAATTAGTTTTCCTTTTGGCACTTCAAAGGACACTTCCTGAAGAACAGGTTTTTTATGATATGCGACTGTCAAATTTTCAATTTTAACCGGATTCAACTATATGCCCTCCCAGATTTAATGGATGTTTGGAGCCTGCCGCTCCAGATCGCAATATCTCTATTTTAAAGAAGATACAATCGCATCAACATTATGCTTAAACATCCCCAGATACGTTCCTTCCTCCGTTCCTTTCTTGCCCATCGCATCGGAATAAAGCTCTCCGCCAATTTCTACCTCATGTCCTTTTTCCCTGGAACCCTGAACAACGGCATTAATGGATTTCTCGGATATGCTGCTTTCCACAAATACTGCCTTAATGTTTCGTTCCGAAAGCACGCCGACAAGCTTCTGCACATCCTTTAGCCCATATTCAGAATCTGTACTTAGTCCCTGAAGCCCCATAACCTCCAGCCCATATTCCTCTCCAAAATACTGGAATGCATCATGAGCCGTTACAAGCACCCTGCTTTCTTCGGGGATGGCGGCAATCTGTTCTCTCGCGTAAGCATCCATTTCCTCGAGCTTTTTCTTATAAGCTTCTGCGTTTTTCTTAAACTCGTCTTTATGCTCAGGCATTTCCTTGCTAAGTTCAGCCTCAACTTTATCCGTCACTTGAATCCAATTCGGAATGCTGAACCAGACATGCGGATCATGAGCATTAGCACTGCCCTCCACCTTTAAAATTCTCTCAGCATCAATGGACTCTGCAACAGGGATTACCGGCTTGGTTTTCGAAACCTTTTCAAAAACCTCTCCCATCTTCCCTTCCAGATGAAGACCGTTATACATGATCATATCCGCCTGGTTCAGCTTTTGGATGTCCCCCTGGGATGCTTTATACAAGTGGGGGTCTACTCCCGGACCCATCAAAGAATCAACCTGCACTTTATCTCCTGCCACATTTTTCACCAAATCCTCAAGCTGGGCAATCGTTGTTGTCACCTTAAGCTTTCCGTTTTCCTGAGTTCCAGCTGAACTCGAACAAGCTGAAAGGAGTCCAAACACGATAACTACTGCTGCAATCCATAATCTTTTCATTTTACCAATTCCCCCTTAATGAAGTTGATGTTCGTAAGCAGCCTCTTTACTGGACTCTTTTAATCTATGTGGATTTTATAGAAAAGTACCACAGTGTTAGTCCAAAGAATAAAATTAACATAAGTTTAAAAATATTGCCCTCACGCAAAACTTTAACTCATGTATAATATAGTTGTCAACGGTGAAAGTTCGACAAGGACAAGGATTCTTTATTTCCCCCGCCAGCAGATCTGCTGTTCCTCCATACAAAAAAACACCAGCTGATTCAGCTGATGTAAATGGATGAGCGCAAAGGGAGTTTGAATTAGTTTGAAGTGTGCTTTTGGATGAGAATCTCCATTTCATTTTCCGGAAGATCCGTAAGTTTTTGGATGGTTTCGTGGGAAACACAGTGTTTGAGCAGCAGATGGGCTATAAAAATTTTTCTTTCATGCGGATCGTTTGCTGATGATTCTGGGCCAGTGATCATTATGGGTTCATTCCTCCTTTCTCTGCCAGTATAAATTAGCAGGCAGTTAACGGGCAAAAGACGGTTATGCCTTTTCCCGGGTAAGTTTTCGTATTTATCTTAGAAAAAAAATAAAACCTCCAGGCAGGAGGCTATTTTTTAAATATAAAACGCTGTTTTGTGTATTTCTTTAATTTTCCCCGGTCAATATCAAATCCTATTCCAGGTCCTTCAGGAACTGCCACCTTACCGTTGTGAATGGTGACCTCCGGGTAAATAAGATCTTCTTTCCAGTATCTTGAAGAGGCTGAGATGTCTCCCGGAATCGTAAAGTTTGAAAGGGACGCTGCAGCGATATTATGCGCTCTCGAAATACCGGTTTCAAGCATTCCTCCGCACCAAACGGGAATCCCATTCGCAGCACATAGATCATGAATTTTTTTTGTTTCGGTTAAGCCCCCTACTCTTCCAGGCTTAATGTTGATCACTTTACAGCTTCCCAGTTTTATGGCCTTCCGGGCATCCTCTGCAGATTCAATGCTTTCATCAAGGCAAATCGGAGTTTGAAGCATCTGCTGAAGAACGGCATGGTCCACGATATCGTCTGCTGCAAGCGGCTGTTCGATCATCATCAGTCCGAATTCATCCAGAGCCTTTAATTGTTCCGCCTGATCGAGCGTGTAGGCTGAATTGGCATCTGCCATCAATGATACATCCGGATAATAGCGGCGGATTTGCTTTATAAGCTGATAATCATGACCGGGCTTGATCTTTATTTTCAATCGTTTATACCCTGAAGCAAGAGCCTGCTCAATCGCTTCCAGCATTTCAGGCAGGGGAGCAAGTCCAACAACGATTCCTGCATCAACCGACTTTCGTACTCCTCCCAGCAGGCTTGATAAGGACCTGCCCTGCTGCTTTCCATACAAATCCCACATCGCCATTTCAATGGATGCCTTGGCCATCCTGTTTCTCTTTAGACCTGAAAAAGAAGAGGCTGTATCTTCCGGATGCTGATAGTGCCGGCCAAAACTTATAGGAATCAAAAACTCACTGAGCATGTGCAGACTTGTCCGTACGGTTTCTTCTGTATACCATGGTGATGAGAAAGCAACACCCTCTCCCCATCCGACCGTACCGTCCTCGTCTTCTGCCTCCACCAGGATGCTCTCCCGGTTTTCCACTTTTCCGATACTCGATTCAAAGGGCTTTACGAGCTGCATTTCGGTTAGATGGAGGGTAACTTTTTTTAAACGAATCATAGCTCCTTCCCCTTCAGCAGATGTCTTTGGAGTTTGCGGGATGCGTTTCTTGGCAGCGCGTCCGTAAAGATGATTTTCTTTGGGACTTTATATTTTGCAAGCCGCTCTGAACAGAATTGAAGTAATTCATTTCCAGAAATGTCCTGAGAGACTGCAACATAAGCATGCGGAACTTGTCCCCATCTGTCGTCAGCCACTCCGGTGACACCTGCTTCGAGCACTAAAGGGTGTTCTTGAAGCACAGATTCGATTTCAGCAGGATAGATGTTCTCTCCTCCGGAAATGATGAGATCGGAGCGCCTGTCCATCATGAACAGGAACCCTTCTTCATCGATCCTGCCAATGTCTCCCGTCTTTAGCCAACCTTGATGCATAGCCTTCCGGGTGGCCTCTTCATTGTTCCAATACCCCTTCATGACATTTGGTCCTTTCACCATAATTTCACCTGGCACATTCACACCGGCTTCATCTCCGGACCCATCCACCACTTTAATGCGGCATGGAAAAAGAGGCTTTCCGGCAGATCCTGACTTTTGAAGGGCATATTCAGGCGGCAAAGTCGCAAATTGGGAAGAGGTTTCTGTCATCCCGTATGTCTGGAATACAGGGATGTTTTTATCCTTACAGCGGGATAGCAAGGATGCGGGTGCCGGACCTCCGCCTAAAAGCATGCATCTGAATGTTTCAGGATAGGTGCCGCCGTTCAAATCCTGTACAAGTGCAGCAAGCATGGTGCTTACTGCAGATACGATGCTTACCTTTTCCTTTAAAATCGATTGATTGACGGTTTTCGCGTCGAATTGTTCGTGCAGCTGAACCGTTATTCCGTAGATTACACTTCTAAAAAGAATCGACAGGCCGCTGATGTGAAAGAGGGGTACAGCTGCCAGCCATTTATCTTCTGTATGCAAGCCCAAATTCAAAGCGGATCCGACAGCGCTCCAGTAATGGTTGCCAAAGGTTTGCATAACCCCTTTAGGTTTACCGGTTGTACCTGACGTGTACATGATGACGGCTGTTTCAGCAAGATCAAATTCTGTTTCAAATTCCACTGGCAGCCGGAAGATTGGTTCAGCCTGTACTGCAGTAAATGTTTTAATGTCCATTTCTTGGACCTGTCCGGAAAATTCTGCACCTGTTATCAGAAGGGCAGCCCCGGAGTCTTTGATTTGGTAGTGCATTTCGCTTGCTGAGAGGCGTGTATTAAGCAAAACAGCTGCTCCTCCGCAGTAAAAGACAGCATGAATCATATGAACCATTTCACTGCTGTTTTTCATTAGAATGGCTACCCGGTCCCCTTTTTTCACTCCAAAGCTCATTAGTGCTCCGGCTCTCTTTAGCGCCATCTCATGCATTTCTTTAAAGGTTAATGCATTCTCCTTTGTTTCCAGGCCTATGCGTTCCGGCGTCAGATAAGCCCGCTGCATTAGCCAGTTTGGAATAATCGCCAGATCAGTCATACGTTTTCCTCCTTCTCTTGCGGTATACAAAGACAGGCAGCCCCGATTGGCTGCCTGCTAAACTTCTGTTTAAGGAAAACGGGGGAATTGCTTGAAGTCAGGGCTGCGTTTGTCTTTAAATGCATCTCTTCCTTCCTTCGCTTCATCCGTTGTGTAATATAAAAGAGTGGCGTCCCCGGCAAATTGCTGAATTCCTGCAAGGCCGTCTGTATCGGCATTGAATGCAGCTTTAAGGAAACGGATCGCTGTCGGGCTTTTTTCGAGAATTTCTTCGCACCATTGAACGGTTTCTTTTTCAAGCTGTTCAAGAGGCACTACCGTGTTGACCAGACCCATATCCATTGCTTCCTGAGCACCGTATTGGCGGCACAGGTACCAAATTTCCCGTGCTTTTTTATGACCGACGATGCGGGCAAGATAGCCTGAACCGTAACCGGCGTCAAAGCTTCCAACCTTTGGACCTGTTTGGCCAAATACCGCGTTTTCCGCCGCAATCGTTAAATCGCAGACGATATGAAGGACGTGTCCGCCGCCAATTGCATACCCTGCTACCATTGCGATAACCGGCTTTGGAGTTACACGGATCAGCCTTTGCAAATCGAGAACGTTCAGGCGTGGAATTTGATCCTCACCTACATATCCGCCGTGGCCGCGTACCTTCTGGTCTCCGCCTGAACAAAAAGCCTTTTCTCCCGCCCCTGTAAGAATGATGACTCCAATGTTTGAATCATCTCTTGCATAAGCAAAAGCGTCAATTAGCTCAGTTACCGTTTTAGGACGGAATGCATTATGTACTTCCGGACGGTTGATGGTAATTTTCGCGATTCCATTGTACGTTTCATAAAGAATGTCTTCATAGTTGCGTTCTGCAACCCATTCAAATGCTGACATATTGAAATACCTCCCTATTGTTTTAGAAACCCATCTACTATTGTACCAAATATTCGCGGCTGTTCCACATGGATCGCATGGCCTGTGCGTTGAATTTCGATGTGCTCGCTGTGCTCAAGCAAATGGTGCATCTCTTTGCCAATCTCACAAAACTTCTCGTCCCATTCTCCCGTTAGTATCAGGACAGGAATCTTACATTTTTTCAAATGAGGCCACCAATTTGGCTGTACTCCCGTGCCCATGCCGGTCAGGCTGCCGGCGAGTCCTTCCGCTGTATGGGAAAGGCGCTGCCGGCGGATGGCTTCCTGCTTTACGCTTCCAAGACTTTTCTGGCTGAAGAAAAGAGGGGTATTCTCCCACTTGTCAACAAATGCCCGGACGCCGTCCTCCAGTATGCTTTTTGCCAGTATGCGGTCACTTTCAGCCCGGCTGTCCCGATCCCTGCTATTTTTGATACCGGGTGAAGCACTTTCGAGTATTAATTTTTTCACCCGCCCCGGATTGTACATTGCAAAGGATAATGCCGTTCTTCCCCCCATGGAATACCCGGCGATATTTACTTTCTCCACATTCAATCCTTCTAGGAGAACGGTTAAATCACAGCAGACCTCCTCCATTGAAAACCGGGACTGATCATAAGGGATCTCTGTATTTCCATGGCCAATCAAATCTACCAAAATCAGCTTGTAATCGCCCAGAAAAGGAACCGTTTCCTTCCAGTCAGATGAGGAACCGGTAAACCCATGCAAAAGGAGAAGCGGTTCTCCCTCTCCGATTATCTCGATGTAATAGCGGATGCCTCTTATATCTTTATACATTTTTTATATCTTTCATTATTTCCTGGGAAACAGATTGCAGCAGATCCCGATGAATTTTGACACGTGTATGCCGGTTTGTCGGAACTTCAATAATATGAAGTCCCTTCTTGTTAATAAACTCCTTAAACGAAGATCTGAATTCGCTCCAGCTTTTCACTCTTATAAAATCTGCTTCATAAAGCTGGGCTGCTTTTTCATAATCCAACCCAATAGGAGTGCCAAAAAGCGTTTCGAAGTGCGTTTCATCGGAAGATTGAGGCAAAAATGAAAATATACCTCCCCCATCATTGTTCAGAAGCACAATCGTCATGGAAACACGATTCAGTTTCGCAGCGAGAAGCCCATTTAAATCATGGTACATCGACAGATCCCCAATCACAAGAACAGTCGGGGACTGAGAAGCCGCCGCCGCTCCAAGGCTTGATGAAACGACTCCGTCAATCCCATTCGCTCCCCGATTTGCATAAAGAGTAATATTTTTTTCGGTTACCTTAAAGTAGGAATCGGCATCTCTAATCGGCATGCTGTTTCCTACGAAAAGCTGAGAATCTTCTGGCATAAGCCCGCTTAACTCAACAAATATTTTCCCCTCAAAAAGATCGCCGCCCTCCTGGATTGACGGGAGGTGTTCTCTGAAAATGTCATTGGCTTTTTTCCACAGGGCTGCATATTCATTGGTGCTATTCCCTTCAATCTGATCCGTCAGCTGCCGGCAAAAGTCAGCTTCGCTCACCGAATATATTTCGGCGGCTGTAAGTGCAGGATCCCTCCACTTTCCGTTCTGATCGGCAACAACCTGATAAATTTCAGGTGAATTTTTGAGCATAAGAAAAAGAGGTTTTGAGACCGGCATTGAACCAAGCCGGATTACCATCTCAGGCTCTAACACAGTTCTCAGCTCTTCCCGGCTCAGAATGGAGGTGAAGTGTTCTATAATCATTTCCTTGTCGAGTTTTCCCGCGCGCATGTTTGAAAGCGGATCTGCTAAAACAGGGAAGCCAGAAGAAGCAGCCAGCATGGCAACAGCCTTTCTGCTTTCCGGATCAGAAAGTTCCCCGCAGACGATCAATCCCTTTTTCACAGTGCTGATTAACCGGGCCAGTCTTTTCATATCGGCTTCAGCAGCCATGGGCACGATTTGTGCTTTTACAGAATGCTTCGTTTTCCTTCCCTCACTGCCCCATAAATGAGGAAGCTTAAGGTTTGGAAGGAGCGGTTCTCTGAAAGGGAAATTAAGGTGTACAGGCCCCTTGGGAATGGCTGATGCATGTCCGGCTGCCCTGCTTGCAAGCGTTCTTGCGTATCGATGCATTTCCGGCTGGTCTTCTGGGATCGCTGCATCCACAAACCACTTTGCATATTTACCGTACAGATCAATTTGATCAATCGCCTGCGGTGCGCCTGTATCTCTCAGTTCGTGCGGCCGATCCGCTGTAAGCACAACTAATGGCACGCTGGAATAATGAGCTTCTATAATCGCCGGAAAATAATTGGCGGCAGCCGTTCCCGATGTACAAAGCAGCGCGACCGGTCTTTTAAGGCGTTTGGCCATTCCAAGTGCATAAAAACCTGCCGATCTTTCATCGATCTGCAGATGCGTATGGACGGAGGGATGCTCGGCAAGTAAAATCGCAAAGGGCGTTGACCGGGAGCCGGGGCTGATAACAGCATCTGTTACTCCCTGTGCCGATAATTCATCAATAAACTCTGCAGCGTAGCGGGTTAATGAATCAGATCCTGTCATACTTAAGGCCTCCTAAAGCTGAAAGCATCGGCCTTAGCTTAATTTTTGTTTCTTCGTATTCAAGCTCTGGATCCGAATCTTTAACAATTCCGCAGCCTGCATATAAAACAGCCGTACGATCCTCTACAAGACCGGAACGGATTGCTACTGCGAATTCCCCATTGCCTTTTGAATCAAACCATCCTACAGGGGCTGCATACCAGCCTCTGTCCATCGGTTCAATTTTGCGGATCATCTCCACTGCCTCCGCCTGGGGCAAGCCCCCAAGAGCAGGTGTTGGATGCAATCTCCTTACAATTTCCAGAAGAGAGGATTCTTTTTTTAAACGACCATTTATCGGTGTATACAAATGCTGAACATTTTTCGTTTTATAGATTCCAGGAGCGTCCGGACAATCAAGAGAAGAGCAATAATTCTCAAGTGCACCTTTAATCATTTTGACGACATATGCATGCTCTTCCAGGTTTTTATGATCATTGAGAAGCTCCTGCTCGAGCCGCTGATCCTCTTTCTTAGAGGACCCGCGCCTGATCGTGCCTGCCATACAGGCAGAGTGTACGTGCTGGTCTTTCATTTTAACAAGACGCTCAGGTGTCGCACCGATAAAGCTGGAAGATCCGTTCTCGAAACTAAACCGGAAGGAGGACTGCTGGTCGCTCACCAGCGTATGCAGTGCACTGAGCCTGTCAAATCCCTCATCCGAATGGAGAGTGACCTCTCTCGCCAAAACCACCTTGTCAAGCTCCCCTCTCCGGATAGCTGCGGTCGCTTTTGAGATGGATTGAAGCCATTCTTCTGTATGATGCTCATTCAGCTCAAAAGGAGCCGGCGTTCCGGCACCTTCCGCCTTTGATTGGCTCAGGTTTTTTATATAAAGTGCTTTTTGTATAAAATCAGCCTCTGCTTCTTCTGCTGTCTCCTCAGGAAGAATAACCTTGCTGATTGTGACTTCTGGCTCCCGGCCTTTTTTCCAGGATCCCAGGAAAACGGGAAGCACAAAACGGCCTTCCTTGTAAGGCTTCCAGCGGAGATTTTCGTTTTTCAAAGGGTCAAAGGAAAATCCGCCCATTAAAACCGGTCCGGGCTTATCTCTGGAACCCGGGTAATCTGTATATTTTTTAAAGCGCTTCCATTCCGTTTCAATCTCACTAAATCTTGCACTGGACTGCTCTGCTGTTTCAATGATCCATTCATTTCCAGCTCCAACCATTGCTCTCTCTGAATCAGGCGACATCCAAAACGTTCTCTCGCCAGCATAAAGATCCTCTGCTGCAGCATAAAAATGAAGGGGGGTCATATTCGAAATTGGAATGGTCCGGCTGACAATAACCTTTTGTCCTTCCCGGGCTTCATTCACAGCTAAGGCTAAAGTCTGCCTGAATGTTTTGCGCATTGTGGTAATCACCTGGCATACCCCCGTATTCCGTAAAATCGCTTTTTCTAACATACACCCGCTTCAATGGTGTGTCAATAGAATGAAACAGGCATTTTCTGCTTCTTATCCTTATTATAATACGTTTTTCAATTTCAATAAATCGGAAACACTTCTCACGCTCTCCATTGCACTCCAGATTGACAGTAGGTACCTATTTAACTAAACTTAACAGGAAGAGAATTGACTTCTATTGTGAACTAAAGGAGAGAAAAGAAATGCACCCTGATACACAAACGCATTCGGCTCCTTCCGTAGAACCTGATAAGAATTGGCGGATTTGGTGGATGCTCATGAGGCCTCACACCTTGACGGCAGCCTTTATTCCGGTTGCAATTGGAACAGTAATGGCCATGAAGGAAGGATCATTCAATGTATGGCTGTTCGCAGCTATGCTTGCTGCGTCGGTGCTCATACAGGCAGCGACGAATATGTTTAACGAGTACTTTGATTACAAAAGAGGCTTGGACAATGAAAACTCTGTAGGAATTGGCGGAGCCATCGTCCGAAATGGAGTAAAACCTAAGACCGTCCTCACACTTGCCTTTATCTTCTTCGGAATCTCGACCTTGCTTGGTGTATATATTTGTCTGGAATCCAGCTGGTGGATCGCTGTCATCGGCACCCTGTGCATGATTGCCGGCTACCTTTATACAGGCGGACCGCTGCCGATCGCATATACTCCATTTGGAGAACTGACAGCCGGTCTTTTTATGGGCGTAGTCATCATATTAATTTCATTTTACATTCAGACAGGTACCGTAAGCATGAACGCATTTTTAATCTCATTGCCCGTTTCCCTGTTGGTAGGGGCGATTCTTCTTTCCAATAACATCAGGGACCTGGATGGGGATAAAGAAAACGGCCGCAAAACATTGGCTATTTTAATGGGCCGCAAAAAAGCAATTGATTTTCTTGCCATCATTTTTATTTGCTCTTACATCTTCATTATTGCGTTTATTCTTGCAGGTACGGCCTCTTTATGGAGTCTTTTGGTTTTCCTGAGCGTTCCAAAATCTGTTTTTGCTGTAAAAGCATTCAGAGGAAAAAGCCGTCCGATTGAAATGATGCCTGCAATGGTGGCAACAGCGCAAACGAATACTCAATTTGGCCTGCTGCTCGCAGCCGGATTGCTGATCAGCTACCTCGTTTCGTAACACGGTCTTCCGGACCGTGTTTTTTTTATTTTCTTGTTCATACTAAGCAGAGCATAAAACAAATAAAGGGAGGAATACCCCCTATGCTTACAGATCAGCAGCTGACTGCTTTTCAGGAACAGCTTCAAAAGTCAAAGGAAGAGCTTGAGCAGCGCTTTAAGGAAAATGGACATTTCGGTCTTGAGGCAGGACACCCGCATGATACAGTGGGAGAATTGTCCAGTTATGATAATCATCCCGGAGATGAAGGAACTGAGCTTTATGAACGCGAGAAGGATGTTGCATTGAACGAGCACGCCGAAGAAGAATGGAGGGATCTTAACCGCGCCCTCAAAGCTATGGAAAACGGAACGTATGGAACGTGCGAAGTGTGCGGAAAGGATATTCCTGTGGAGCGGCTGGAAGCCATCCCGTCTGCTGTCACATGCAAGGAGCACTCCCCAAATCAGTCCGTCTCTTTCGACCGCCCGATTGAAGAAGAAGTATTAGCCCCTCCATTCGGGAAATTTGTTTATGATGGCTCTGAAGCTTTTGATGCGGAGGATGCCTATCAGGAAACAGCCCGCTTCGGTTCATCAGAATCTCCATCAGATTTCGAATATCCGATGGAGAACTACAATGACGCGTATATTGAATCAGAAGACAACATCGGTTACGCAGAAGATTACGAAAACTTTGCAGGAACAGATATTGAAGGGAAAAATCTGACGGTCTATCCAAATAAACAGCATGAAAAGTACGAAGATGAATTAGACGAATGGGGAATTATGACCGCTTTCGGCGATCTGCCTGCATCCGAAAAAGAGCCATATTCAGAGAAATAAAGGAAAACAGAAAGCCTTCTAAATGAGGAACAATATTCGGGGTCGGAGGAATGCTCCAGCCCCTTTTTTCTGCCTGTCCGGGAGCGGAGCAGAGATCTTGTGCGGCTCTGGCAAAGCTTCCCGGCAGCTAAAGTATAAAAGAAATTTACCATTGGGCTTCGTACACCCTTCATGCATAAGCTATTTGAGCCTATCCTAACGTTTGAATGGTACTGCAATGGTGAAAAGGAATGAGTAAGTTATAAAGGAGGGATATCTATGGTTCGTTCCATTTTCATTTTTGTTTTTACATATGCACTATTTTCGATCAGCGGATTCCTGTTTCAAGTAGATCAAAGCTGGTATGATTCATTAAATAAGCCGGAATGGACTCCTGCTGGAGGTACAATCGGCTTAATTTGGGCCTTCCTGTTTGCACTTATTGCAGCATCCATCACATTGATTGACCGTAAAGCTGGGTTAGGAAAGCTTTCAGGCTTTTTTTGGGCCACCCTGATTGTGAATTACCTTTCCAATCAGCTGTTCAGCTTCTTTCAATTTGCTCAAAAGAATCTTTTAGCTGCCGCGGTAGACTGTGCCGTGGTGGCAATTTCAGCTTTGGTGCTTGCCGTTCTTGTATACAGGATCCGAAAAATAGCGGGTATTCTGCTTATTCCATATGTTTTATGGACGTTCTTTGCTCTCTATTTATCCTATTTGTTTTATTCGATGAACGTTTAATCTCATGCCTGGCTGAGTTTGAAAAGCTTTTTGTTCGCAGTAAAGCCTTTTTCCAGGCGCTCACGGGCTATAGGAAGGGTGCTGCGCCTGCGCGGCGTGTTCCGTCTCAATCAGCCTGCCCCATTCTGTTAGAACAAAACAACACTGGCATAGAAACCCCCCGGTGCTCCCGGGGGGTTTCCATTTCTGCATTTTTTCCTATCCGGATTTTTCAGACAGCCCCCTTGTCATTAGCAAGAGATCCGTTAGCTTAATTCCCATTCTACTAAATAAGGATAAGGATTAATGGCTTCAAATTCAGCGTCATACAACCCGAAATGCAAATGGGAAACAAATTTTCCGCTCGTTCCTTCCGGTCCATATCCAGTATCCCCTACATATCCGATCAGCTGGCCCCTTTTTATTTCGGAACCTGCGTCAATCCCGTCTGCATACTTTGAAAGATGGGCGTAATAAGCGTTAAACCCATCTGGCGTCTTAACGGTCAGCCTCCATCCTCCAAGCTCGTTCCAGCCTTTACGGGCAATGCTTCCATCTGTAGCTGCATATACAGGAGTTCCCTCCTCGGCAAATATGTCCGTGCCTTCATGAACTCTTGCTCCGCCATATTCTCTGGATTTTCCCCAAGTGTCTACAAATGGATGATAGGTTCCTTCTTCCAGAGGAAATATACCTGTATCAAGGGTCGAACGTTTCTCCTCTGTCTTAACTTGAAGCTCCTGACCGGCATAAATGACGTCAGATTGGAGATTATTCAAGGTTTTGAGCGAGGCAGCCGTTGTATGGTACTGTAGAGAAATCCCGCTTAGTGTTTCTCCGCTTTGAACCTTATGTACCAAAGTTCCTTTTACAGACATGTCTTCCCCTAAATCTATTGATTGTCCAGTATAAATCGTATCATCAGAAAGGTTATTGCGCTGCATTAATTCATCGATCGAGCGCTGATGCTCGGCTGCAAGTTCTGAAAGGGTATCCCCTTCTTTTACTGTTATTGTGCTTTCTGCGGATGCCGGCAGCGTAACCGCACCTGCAGAAAGGGCTGCAGCCAAAGCCATTGGAATATATCTTTTTTTCATGTAACCGCATTCCTCCTCGTTGTAATTGGATGACACCTATCACATGAGAGGATTCGATGCTGACAAACCGTTTACATCGCAGTTAAAAAAATTCAATAAAATCGAACTACAAACAAGTGATTTTTCCCAGTTATCGGGGAGTTCCGTCCGGCAGTAATCCTCAACTAATTTCATGCCTTCTCACTAGATTTTGGATAGCTGCTTTGCGATGATTAAAACATCCCCTTTAAACCTCTTACATAAAAAAGTGCTTCCCAGCAGGAAGCACCCCTTATACTTAAATTGGTTTGATTCTCCATATTCCTTCAGCATATTCCTTAATGGTCCGGTCACTTGAAAACGAACCTGAATAAGCAATATTCAGAAGGGACTTTTCCTGCCATTCCCCTTTATTGATAAAGGTCCGCTCTACCCTTTCCTGTGCTTCTGCATAGGAGGAAAAATCTTTTAGTACAAAATACTGATCATTATGAGCAAGCAGCGAATCGAAGATGGCTTCAAACTCTCCCTCTGTTTCGTGAAAAAAGCCATTAACAAGCTGGTCTACTGCCTGGCGAATTCTTGCATCATGATGGTAATACTCAGTTGAACGATAGCCGCCGTTTTCATAATAATCGAGAACCTGCTCGGCTGTCAGGCCAAACGTGAAGATATTGGACGGCCCGACGGATTCCAGTATTTCCACATTTGCCCCGTCCAGGGTTCCAATTGTCAGAGCCCCGTTCATCATGAACTTCATATTTCCGGTTCCTGAAGCCTCCTTAGAAGCTGTGGAGATCTGCTCGCTCACATCCGCTGCAGGAAAAATGGATTCGGCCAGTGACACACGGTAATTTTCCATAAAGACAACCTTTACCATCTGTGAAACTTTCGGATCTGAATTCACCTTTTCTGCTAAGGCATTAATGAGTTTAATGACCTTTTTAGCATAGTAATAGCCAGGCGAGGCTTTTGCCCCAAAGATGAATGTACGCGGATAAACAGTGAAATTGGAATCTTCTCTAATTCTGTTGTAAAGATACATAATATGAAGTACATTCAGCAGCTGCCTCTTGTAGGCATGCAGCCGCTTCACCTGTACATCAAAAATAGAAGATGGATCTATTTTTAAAGAGGATTGCTCAAAGATTTTATGGGCCAGAATCTCTTTACGGGCCTGTTTGATTTGGGCATTCTTTTCCTTCATTCCCTCGTCATATATGAACCGTTTCAGCTGGATCAGGGATTCAGGCTCTTTGATCCACCGGCTGCCGATTGCTTCTGTAATTGCATCAGACAGCTCAGGGTTTGCTTTTAAAAGCCATCTTCTATGGGCAATTCCATTTGTTTTATTATTGAATTTTTCTGGTTCAAACTCATAGAACCGCTTCATTTCACGCATCTTTAAAATATCGGAATGGATTTTAGCCACACCGTTTACACTATGGCTTCCAGCTATCGCAAGATGCGCCATTTTCACAAGACCGTGAGCAAGAATGGCCATATGCTCAATCCTGCTCCAATCGCCCGGGTACCTCTCCCACAATGCTTTGCAATAGCGCTCATTTATTTCTTCAACAATTTGATAAATCCTTGGCAGAAGAGGCTTAAACAAGTAAATCGGCCATTTTTCCAGCGCTTCGGATAAAGTTGTATGGTTCGTGTAGGAGATCGTATGGGTCGTTATATGCCAGGCTTCCTTCCATTCCAGATGCTCTTCATCCAAAAGGATCCTCATTAGTTCAGGAATGGCTAATACTGGATGAGTGTCATTAATATGCAAAGCAACTCTTTCATGAAAATCATGAAGGCTTCCATTCTTTTTCCGATAGGAACGGATGATGCTTTGAATACTGGCGGAAACAAGGAAATACTGCTGCTTCAGCCTTAAAATTTTCCCTTCATCATGCGTATCATCGGGATACAGAAACTCAGAAACCGCTTCTGTTTCACGTTTGTATGTAAGCAGGTCCCGGTGCAGAGGAGGATGATGTGCAGGCTCTGCACTCCAGAGTCTCAGCGTATTAACGGTATTCGTTTCATATCCAATAACAGGCATATCATAAGGCACGGCAACGATTGTTTCTGCCGAAGTATGAGTAAACTCCAGCTTGCCATCTGTTTCCCGGCTCTCAATGGTTCCCCAGAACAAAATGTCCACCGCCTGATCCGGTTTTCGCACTTCCCATATGTTTCCATGGCGCAGCCATTGTTCAGGATACTCTACTTGATAGCCGTCTGCTATTTTCTGGTCAAACAAACCGTGCTTATATCGAATGCCGCAGCCATGACCCGGCAGATCCAAAGAGGCCAGAGAGTCCAGGAAGCAGGCGGCAAGACGTCCAAGCCCGCCGTTTCCAAGCCCGGCATCCGCTTCTGATTCTTCAATTGCGGACAAATTTATGCCAAGCTCCTCCAGGCCTTTTTCAACCACTTCACGAATTCCGAGGTTTAAAAGGTTTTGTCCCATCAGTTTACCCAGCAAAAATTCGATGGATAAGTAATAAACCTGCTTGTTGTTAGCTGAACGGTTTTTCTCGTTTGTCTGGATCCAGTTTGCACTGATGTATTCTCTGACCATAAGGCCTAAAGTGTTGTATTGATCCCTGCTGGATGACTCTCTGAACGTTTTGCCATAGGTCATTTCCAGCCTTTTAAGAAAATTCTTCTGAAAAGACTCTTTACTTGAGAACAATACTCCCACTTCCCATCAGATCAGAATAGAGCTCATAATACTGGCTGGCTGATTTAGCCCAGCTGTAATCCTGGCTCATGGCATTTATGACAAGATCATTCCATAATTCTTTGTCCTCTCTGTAGACCGTGACTGCTCGCCTGATGGTATGCATCATATCATGTGCATTAAAATTCCGGAATGAAAATCCATTGCCTTCTCCGGTAGCTTCGTTATAGGAAAGGACCGTATCGTTTAATCCGCCCGTCTCCCTGACTACTGGAATAGCCCCGTACCTTAGGGCAATCAGCTGACCCAGCCCGCATGGCTCGAACCGAGAAGGCATGAGAAAAATGTCAGCCCCTGCGTAAACCTTGTGTGCTAAGGGCTCATCAAAGCCTATGTGAGCTTTCACCCTTTCAGGATACTTATATTCCATATGCCTGAAATAGTTTTCAAATTCCTCTTCTCCCGTGCCAAGGATGATCCACTGCGTATCTTCATTTACCATCTCCTCCATAACATGCCGGACGAGATCAAGCCCCTTTTGTCTTGTCAGCCTTGTAACCATCGTAATCAGCGGAACATCCGGACGCTCGGGAAGCCCAAACAATTGTTGAAGTGCTGCTTTATTTTCCTGCTTCTTTTCTATTTCGGCGACATCGTATGAGGCTTCAATTAAGGAATCATTGGCAGGATTGTATACTGTGTCATCGATTCCATTAAGAATGCCGTGCAGGGAATCCCCTTTAGACCGCAGCAGACCGTCCATCCGTTCACCGTAATATGGAGTCTGAATTTCATCCATATAAGTCGGACTCACGGTTGTAATGGCGGAAGAAGAGATAATGGCTGCCTTCATAAAATTTACACATTGATAGAATTCCAGTTTGTCCGCAGTAAAATCTTCATGCCCGAGATTCAGGAGATCATAGATGATCTCCTGAGGAAAAATACCCTGAAACTCAAGGTTGTGAATCGTAAAAACGGTTCTGATTTCAGAATAGAACGGATCGGCTGCATACACTTCGTTTAAGAAGTAAGAGACCATTCCGGTGTGCCAATCATGGCTGTGAATAAGGTCCGGCTGAAAATCAATGGCCTTCACTGCCTCCAGAACGCCTCTTGAAAAAAATGAAAACCTTTCCCCATCGTCGTAATGCCCGTAAAGAGAATCCCGGTTAAAATAGTATTCATTGTCCAGGAAATAGTACGTTACACCATCCAACTCGTATTCTTCAATTCCGCAAAACTGCGAACGCCACCCGACAGCCACTTGAACTTCCTTGATCTTAGTCATTTCCGCTTTGTATTTTTCCGGAATCTGGCCGTATTTCGGCATCATGACTCTTACATCAGACCCCATCCGTTTGAGTTCCTTCGGCAATGCTCCGGCTACATCAGCAAGACCTCCCGATTTGACGAAGGGCACACATTCTGCTACGGCAAATAAAATTTTCACGACTTGATCAGCACTCCTTGAACCGAACCTTTTCGAAGCACAATTGGATGCTCCTTTGTTCCTTTAAGAACTTCATGACTGCCGATTTTGACGTCTTTATCCAAAATTACATTTTCCAGCACACAATTTTCTGCTATGGAAGATTTCTGCATAATAATCCCGTTTTTGATGACGGTATCTTTGCCTATGTGGACCGCCCTGAATATAATTGAGTTTTCAACATGCCCTTCAATCCGGCTGCCATTCGCAATCATTGAGTTGCGGACATAGGAAGACTTCAAATATTTTGTTGGCGGCTCATCTTTGACTTTTGTATAGACAGGCGCTGCCTTTGGAAACAGCTCTTTCCAAACATCCGGCTTTAATAAATCCAGGCTGTATCGGAAATACGATTCGATTGAATCGATAACAGAAGCATAACCCGTAAAAGAGTAATCGCAGATGTTAAGCTGAGATCTTCCTTCAGTGACTACCTGATTTAACGTTTTAAGCCCCCGCTCATCGTAGGTAGAAATCAAATCCTTTAACAGAGAAGTTTTGAGCACATACATTTGGAGGGATTTCCCATCCTTTGTGATTTCCGTTACATCACAGCCCATTTCCATATGATGCTTGAGCACCTTGCAGAAATCGATGTTGCAGACCGTATGGCTGTTTGCAATTACCGCGTATTCCTGCCTGCTTCTTTTAAAATAGTCAAAGTGATCTTTAAATTGCCTGAATGAACCGAACTCGTCATACTCATCATGAAGATGTGGAGATGGAAAAAAGAACAAGCCATCACGCTTGCGGTTTAAGTCCCATTCCTTTCCTGATCCAAGATGATCCATAAGTGACCGGTACTGGTATTTAGGGAAGATAGCCACACTGTCCACTCCTGAATTCACCATATTGGATAGGACAAAATCGATTAATCTGTAGCGTCCTCCAAACGGAATAGCGGCCATAGACCGGTTTTGTATTAAATCATCAATATTCTGACTATGCGCCGTAGCATCTATTATTCCAAGCAGGGTATTGTTCATGCTTACCCACCTCTTCCTTTTGTAGTATGTGCCGTTTATTCAGTGACTTCCGCATCGCGGAGGGCCACTTGCTGCTGTCTGATATAGTCCGGAGTAACAAGGAGGACTTCATCGAGTTCTGTATTGGAGCGGATCATCGTACCATCTTCAATCGTCATGCCCTCAGGTACAATGGCATTCTCAATGTATACGTTGTCCCCAATAACCGCATCTGGCATAATAACACAATTCTTTAAAAATGAATCCTTTCCAACCGTTACACCCTGGAAAAGGACGGAATGCTGAATGGTTCCATATACTACGCATCCTTCATTGACAAGAGAATCTGTTACTTCAGCTTCTTCTGAAATGTATTGTGGCGGCTGGTTCGGATTAACTGAATAAATTCTCCAGTCCTGGCTGAACAGGTTAAGCTCGGAATCCTCTTTTAAAAGATCCATGTTTGCATCCCAAAGGCTTTTCACTGTACCTACGTCCTTCCAGTAGCCTTTAAACGGATAGGCAACAAGCTTCTTTTTCTCTTCAATAAGGAGGGGAATGACGTCTTTCCCAAAGTCATTGCTGGAATATGGATTTCTTTCATCCATCTCTAAATATTCTTGAAGGATAGACCATTTAAAAATATAGACGCCCATTGAAGCAAGATTATTTTTAGGATTTTGAGGCTTTTCATCAAAATCAACGACATCCAGCTGTTCATTTGTATTCATTATTCCAAAGCGGTTTGCTTCTTCCCAGGGAACCTCAATTACTGAAATGGAGACATCCGCGTTTCTTTCAATGTGGTAATCCAGCATTTCTGAATAATCCATCTTATAAATGTGATCTCCTGAAAGAATTAATACATATTCAGGATCATACTGCTCCAGATAGTTCAGATTCTGATATATAGCACTTGCAGTGCCCTTATACCATTTTACTTCGGAGGATTCAGCGTATGGCGGCAGTACTGTAACCCCTCCATTTTTTCGGTCTAAATCCCATGCACTTCCGATTCCAATATAAGAGTGAAGAACGAGCGGCTGATACTGGGTAAGTACCCCTACTGTGTCAATTCCGGAGTTCGTGCAGTTGCTGAGCGGAAAATCGATAATTCTGTATTTCCCTCCAAATGGTACAGCCGGCTTTGCCAGATTCTTTGTTAAAGAACTAAGACGGCTGCCCTTTCCCCCTGCCAGAAGCATTGCTACGCATTTCTTTTTCATTGTTGTTCTCCTTTCTCTTTTTAATGGCTCTCAACAAGCTAAAACCAAATGGCGGCACCGTCATTTTAATGCTGTACGGCTGGCCATGAAGTTCCTCAGCTTCGGCTTTCATTTCTTTTCCGTTTATTTGTCCGGATCCACCGAACGAAGGATCATCGCTGTTTAAGATTTCTACATATCTTGTATCAGCAGGCACCCCGATTTTGTAATCGTGGTACACATCGCTTCTGAAGTTGCAAACGGCAATCAGCAGTTCTCCATCCTTTAATCCTCTTCGTATAAATGAGTAGATGCTTTGACCCGCATTATCAGCATCAATCCATTCAAACCC
Source organism: Metabacillus sp. 113a (assembly GCF_050107635.1). Lineage (NCBI taxonomy): Bacteria > Bacillati > Bacillota > Bacilli > Caryophanales > Bacillaceae > Metabacillus > Metabacillus sp. 113a. The sequence continues at coordinate 384,882 of NZ_JBNILJ010000003.1, forward strand.
TTCTGGAGAGTGATCCAATTCGTAAAGCGGCCGCTGCTTTTTGTAAATACTCATCATCTCTTTAAAATAGACCCTTGTTTTTCTATGAAGCTCATAATCTTCTAAAAACCAATCAAGCTCCTCCAAATCCTTCCATTCATCAAACTGACCGAATTCGGATCCCATGAAAAGAAGCTTCTTGCCTGGATGGGCGAGCATATATCCCATTAACAGCCTTAGCTGAGCAAACTTTTGCCAATAGTCCCCCGGCATCTTATTTAACAGCGATTTTTTGCCGTGTACCACTTCATCATGGGAGAAAGGAAGAATGAAATTTTCATTGAAGGCATACATAAGGGAAAACGTCATTTTGTGATGAATATCGCTGCGGGCATGCTGATCTGTCTCCATATACTCCAGGACGTCATTCATCCAGCCCATATTCCACTTGTATTGAAATCCAAGTCCTCCCTCGGAAACAGGTGCGGTTACCAAAGGCCAATCCGTAGAATCCTCCGCTATCATCAGTGCGTGAGGGTCGAATTCATGAACCTTTTCATTCAGCTTTTTTATAAAGCTTACCGCGTATGGATTCTCAGCATCTGAATCGGAATTTGGCCAGTACAGCATATTAGCTACGGCATCAACCCGGAAGCCGTCAATATGATATTTCTCCAGCCAGAACAAGGCGTTGGAGATTAGAAAGCTATGTACTTCCGGCTTGCCCAGATCAAAATTGGCTGTACCCCAAACTACATTTTCTCTGTCACTGTAATTGCTGTATTCGTAAACCGGCTCTCCATCAAACATATAAAGGCCGTGTGCATCCTTACAAAAATGGCCGGGTACCCAGTCCATAATGACGCCCAAATCGTTTTGATGACATAGGTCAATCAGTTCCATAAACTCTTCAGGTTTGCCATACCTGCTGGTAGCTGCAAAGTACCCTGTTCCCTGGTACCCCCAGGACCTGTCAAAAGGATGTTCAATCACCGGCATTAATTCTATATGCGTGAAACCGTGTTCAATAACGTACGGTATCAATTCATCCGCAATTTCCTTATACGTATAAAAACTTCCATCGTCCTTCTTTTTCCATGATGCAAGATTTAGTTCATATATAAAAAACGGCTTTTGATAAACAGTCTTTGCCTTCTTTTTCTTTTGCCACTTCTGATCATTCCAGGTATAGCCGTCAATATTGGCGATTACCGAAGCAGTGTTCGGTTTTACTTCAGAATAAAAAGCAAAAGGGTCTGCCTTGAGCAGTCTTGATCCATTTCTGGTGATCAGCTCATATTTATACACATCACCTTGCTTTAAATCAGGGAAAAAACCAGACCATATTCCTTCTCTGCTCACCTTTTCAAGTGAATATCCGCTTCCCTTCCACTTATTAAAGTCTCCGGCTATCCTGACATCCTTCGCATGCGGCGCCCAAACAGTAAATTGGACTCCATTTACCCCGTTAATTGCTTTTAAATGGGCCCCGAATTGTTCATAGCTCTTAAACAGATTCCCTTCATGAAACAAATGAACTTCAAAATCTGTAGGACTGGCAATCATCCAGAATGAACCCTCCTTTGCTAATTAGAGTGTATCTCAATCTATATACCCCTATTTCTCTTTCTTAATTCACTAATAAGTGAAAAATCCCTTTTGTGCAAACGCTTTTATATTTTGACATAATCCTACAAACTCCATGTACTCTCATTATAAACATTATTTTTCAAAACAATTGCTGGAAAAGAATAGAAAAAATAGAAAGAAAGTTCGCGAATAATAAAGTCTCTTTTATAACGCACAGTTATAAGTATTATTTTACAAACATATGAAAGTGCAAATAATGTCGAAGAATATCGTATTTTTTTCCAGTCTCCGATGAGAAATCAGCTGATATCGCAGAGCAAACAGAGAAGGATAGTCAAAAATTCGTTGCAACTTTATGAAATTTGTAATATAGTTCTAAAAACTAGTTACCGGGCTAAGGGGTGATCTGATGCTAAAGTTAGTGGAGCCTGACGAGAGGTATAGAGAAGAATATATGGATTTCTACAGGGATTGGATTCACTCCGGTGAAAAAGTTGTCCCATGGGTCGTTTCTGAAGACCCTTCTGATTTTTTTGATTATATACAAGAATTAAAGGCACAGAAACTGGAAGAAAACGCCCCGGAAAATTTTGTTCCTCACTCCACCTATTGGCTGCTGACCGAATCAGGGAAACTGGTTGGAGCTGCAAATGTAAGGCACAGGCTAAATGAGTATTTAAGGATACGCGGGGGCCATATTGGCTATGGAATCAGGCCATCAGAAAGAAAAAAAGGATATGCAACTGCCATTCTGTCGATGACTTTGGAGAGGATCAAAAAGCTGGGGTTATCCGAAGTGTTGGTTACGTGCGATAAGGACAACATCGCTTCGGAAAAAACAATTCTAAAGAACGGTGGAGTCTTCGAAGCAGAGTTCATAGAAGAGGACGGTAATGCAATAAAGCGCTTCTGGATCCAAAATAAATAAAAAACGCTGCGATTGCAGCGTTTTTTATTTATGACCCGTACGGGATTCGAACCCGTGTTACCGCCGTGAAAGGGCGGTGTCTTAACCGCTTGACCAACGGGCCGTATTAATAATAGATGGCGGAGAAGGAGGGATTTGAACCCTCGCGCCGCTTACACGACCTACACCCTTAGCAGGGGCGCCTCTTCAGCCACTTGAGTACTTCCCCGCAAATATAGAGAGGATCTGTGAAAAAAATCCACAAACCTGACTGATGCCTATAAGTATGATGGCTCCGCAGGCAGGACTCGAACCTGCGACCGATCGGTTAACAGCCGATAGCTCTACCACTGAGCTACTGCGGAACAAAATAAATGGGCCTGAATGGACTCGAACCATCGACCTCACGCTTATCAGGCGTGCGCTCTAACCAGCTGAGCTACAGGCCCATATTCAATGGAATTGGAATTGGAGCGGGTGATGGGAATCGAACCCACTACATCAGCTTGGAAGGCTGAGGTTTTACCAGTAAACTACACCCGCATTCTATGGGGCGACTGATGGGAATCGAACCCACGAATGTCGGAACCACAATCCGATGCGTTAACCACTTCGCCACAATCGCCATAAAAAAATGGTGGCTCGGGACGGAATCGAACCGCCGACACATGGATTTTCAGTCCATTGCTCTACCGACTGAGCTACCGAGCCATCTAGCTTCGGCTTTCACTAAGCTTAAATCTCATCGTCAGCTCCCCCGTTCCCATCCACTCGTATCTAGATACGGAGCGGTGTTCACTAGGTCGCTTCCCTGAATTTCTTGCTTATTAAAACCCTCTAGCATTTAATATAGATTATCTTATGTATCAAGAAAACGTAAATGGCGGTCCGGACGGGACTCGAACCCGCGACCTCCTGCGTGACAGGCAGGCATTCTAACCAACTGAACTACCGGACCATTTTGGTTGCGGGGACAGGATTTGAACCTGCGACCTTCGGGTTATGAGCCCGACGAGCTACCAGACTGCTCCACCCCGCGATAATAAAAAGTATTAAGTTTAGCTATGCTCATTGTTTGTAGACTGTCCTCGCCTCAGGAAGCAAAATCAAGCAGTGTCTCGGCGAGTACAACTCGAAGCTTATTCGTGGAAGCAGCGCTCGTTGCTCCACCCCGCGATAATAAAAAGTATTAAGTTTAGCTATGCTCATTGCCTGCAGAAAATGGAGGAGGAAGAGGGATTCGAACCCCCGCGGGGTTTGACCCCCCTGTCGGTTTTCAAGACCGATCCCTTCAGCCAGACTTGGGTATTCCTCCGTGTAAGGGAAATGGTGGACCTTGTAGGACTCGAACCTACGACCGGACGGTTATGAGCCGTCTGCTCTAACCAGCTGAGCTAAAGGTCCCTGTATGGTAGCGGCGGAGGGGATCGAACCCACGACCTCACGGGTATGAACCGTACGCTCTAGCCAGCTGAGCTACGCCGCCATATAGGTTATTATAATTGGTGGAGCCTAGCGGGATCGAACCGCTGACCTCCTGCGTGCAAGGCAGGCGCTCTCCCAGCTGAGCTAAGGCCCCAATTATGTAAAATGGTCGGGAAGACAGGATTCGAACCTGCGACCCCTTGGTCCCAAACCAAGTGCTCTACCAAGCTGAGCTACTTCCCGAAATATAATGGCGCGCCCGAGAGGAGTCGAACCCCTAACCTTTTGATCCGTAGTCAAACGCTCTATCCAATTGAGCTACGGGCGCTTAATAAAAGTGCCGAGGACCGGGATCGAACCGGTACGGTAGTCACCTACCGCAGGATTTTAAGTCCTGTGCGTCTGCCAATTCCGCCACCCCGGCGCTGTAAAAATGGAGCGGAAGACGGGATTCGAACCCGCGACCCCCACCTTGGCAAGGTGGTGTTCTACCACTGAACTACTTCCGCGTAAACATGGTGCGGATGAAGGGAGTCGAACCCCCACGCCCGAAGGCGCCAGATCCTAAGTCTGGTGCGTCTGCCAATTCCGCCACATCCGCTTACTGTATAAAAATCGAATGGTGAGCCATGAAGGACTCGAACCTTCGACCCTCTGATTAAAAGTCAGATGCTCTACCGACTGAGCTAATGGCTCCTTATATTACCTACACCCAGAGCATGTAAGACGCCCCAATCTCAGAAAGCTTATTCAAGCAGCAGCTCCATTTGGGCGCTGATGCTTCACTTCGAAGATCACTCGATCGTGCTCTGCCGACTGAGCTAATGGGTCATTCATTTACACTCTCTCAGGTTATACAATACCCTGTGAATGGTGCCGGCAAGAGGACTTGAACCCCCAACCTACTGATTACAAGTCAGTTGCTCTACCAATTGAGCTACACCGGCCAAGTACGAATTACCGAAGTATAGGATGGTGGAGGATGACGGGATCGAACCGCCGACCCTCTGCTTGTAAGGCAGATGCTCTCCCAGCTGAGCTAATCCTCCATATAGTTTCGGCTTGCGATGAGCGGCGCATTGCGTTGTCGCTTTCAGTCGTTCGCATCCTCACGCACTCATGTGCGCTCCGGGGCTCACTCCTTCGGCTCCTAGCACTGCTTGCTCCTCCCAACCCTCTTACGTTCACTTTGTTGGGTGATGCTTTCGGCTTGCGATGAGCGGCGCATTGCGTTGTCGCTTTCAGGCGTTCGCATCCTCACGCACTCATGTGCGCTCCGGGGCTCACTCCTTCATGCACGAATGTGCACTAGGTTGTTTATTCCTTCGGCTCCTGGCATTGCCTGCGGTTCACAAACCTCTTAAAAGAAAAAGATACGCCTGGCGGCGTCCTACTCTCACAGGGGGAAACCCCCAACTACCATTGGCGCTGAAGAGCTTAACTTCCGTGTTCGGTATGGGAACGGGTGTGACCTCTTCGCCATAGTCACCAGACATATTCTTTCTTTTTAAAAAAGAGACAAGATTTATTATAGGTTGATTTCAGAAAAAATCAAGGCCTTTTTAATCTTTTTGCTCTTTCAAAACTAGATAACGATATTGGTTCACGAGTCAAACGCCTTACGTAATTTGGTTAAGTCCTCGACCGATTAGTATCCGTCAGCTGCACATGTCGCCACGCTTCCACCTCGGACCTATCAACCTGGTCATCTTCCAGGGGTCTTACTTCAAAGAATGGGAAATCTCATCTTGAGGGG
>NZ_JBNILJ010000004.1:0-364430 GCF_050107635.1 Metabacillus sp. 113a
CGTGCCTGGCCCGCAGTCCATTAGCAGGCTAAAGCTCCGGCACCGGCAGTCAAACCCCTTCCCGCCCAAGGCATGGCGGATCCCGGTCTCTGTCCCCACTTACGGTGAAGCGGAGCGGGCCAGACCCTTTAAATATTGAACCTGCGGCCTGGCTGCCTCCGACCCCCGCTCTGCTAAAGCACGAAAGCTCCGGCACCGTCTCTACGACTCTTACAGCGCCCAGGGTTTACGGCACGCTGTCTCTGACCCCACATGCGGTGAAGCAAGTGGGGTCAGGCACCGTGCCTGGCCCGCAGTCCATTAGCAGGCTAAAGCTCCGGCACCGGCAGTCAAACCCCTTCCCGCCCAAGGCATGGCGGATCCCGGTCTCTGTCCCCACTTACGGTGAAGCGGAGCGGGCCAGACCCCGCCTAGCTATCCCCCCCGCCCCGCTATTCCCCCCGCCCGCGCCAACCACGCCCTCGCCATCTGTCACCGCCGCCCCCCCCCCCCGGCAATCCTCTGCAACTTTCTAACCGTTTACAACGTTTCACAGATGAAGTCAAGTCTGGAAATGTATTGGTTTAATGGTAGATTATTAGAGAGATAGAAAAAGCTGAGAGGAATGTGAATGTGAGAAAATTAGCTGTATCATTGATCCTTTTTATTTGCTGTTTGGGAGTGTTTTTTCAAGACGGAAAAGCATCGGCTGCTTCTTTTTCTGTGAATGGAAATCAGACATACACGTACGAGATCATGAAAAGAGACATTCAGGCTTTAGCGGCTTCTTATCCGGAATTAATCCGGTATAAGTCAGTTGGAAAGTCTGAGTATGGACGCGATATTTATGCGGTTGCCATTGGGAAAGGGCCTGCTGAGGTTTTTGTAAATGGGTCACATCATGCAAGGGAATGGATGACGACCAGTGTCAATATGGTCATGATTGACCAGTATGCAAAAGCTTATTACGGCAACAAATCCATTAATGGCTTGCCTGCGAGATCCATCCTTGATAAGACGACGATGTGGTTTATTCCGATGGTCAATCCTGACGGGGTAACGCTCCAGCAATCAGGCATTAACTCGATTCCTGCTGGTGATCGTTCGGCAGTCCTGAAAATGAATGAAGGCAGCTATGATTTCAAACGCTGGAAAGCGAATGGAAAAGGGGTTGACCTGAATCGCCAATATGATGCGAAATGGTCCACTATCGTTAGTAATCCAGGAAAGCCGTATTGGCAAAACTATAAAGGCAACAGTCCTGCATCCGCAGCTGAAGTGAAGGTTGTTCTTAATTTCCTGAAAACGATTGATGCGGAGATGTCTGTCAGCTATCATTCCAGCGGGGAAATCCTTTTTTGGAATTTTTACCAGACGGGATCACGCTATACGAGAGATCAAAATTATGCGAAGCAGCTTGGCAGAATGACGGGCTACCGTCTCGTTTACCCAGGCCCTAATCCTTCAGGCGGGGGCTTCACGGATTGGTTCCTTCATGTGAAAAAACGTCCTGCCTTTACCCTGGAGATCTCACCGTATGCAGGGAACACACATGTACCGCTAAAAAATTTCAATAGCATTTGGGAAGAGAATAAAGATGTGGGCCTTTACATAGCGAAGGAAGGGTACAATCTTTATCAGCAGAGGGAAGGCAAGACCTATGATGCGAAAGTGGCCCAGGTCAGTTCTTATTTGAGCTCCACCTATAAACTGAGACCGTACTACTCTTCCAATATTCAATCAACAGCGAACCTGTATATCATGTCTACTTTAGAAAACCGTTATTCTGCATCAGCCGCCGGCTTGAAAAAGGCGGAGCAGCTGGCAGCATCCCTGCCTTCGTATTACCGTGAAACCGCACAGCGTAAAATCAATGATGCGAAGCAGATTCATTCTAAAACGGGAGCGTTTATGGAAGCAGTCAGATCAGGCGATGATCTCACCATTCAGCGCTGGAACGTTGAGTCGTTTATGAAAAAGGGAACGCTTAACGATGCCGCTGTGAATGAGTACCATAAAATGCTTGACCTGCTAAGAAAAGAAGAGATTGCAATTGGTAAAGTGTATACCCGAAAAGTCCGGGATCTCTTCGGCGAAAAGTATTTGCTGCCGGCTAAAATCACGAGAGATACCATTCAATTTGAGATGTCCCAATATAAATTGCTTAAGTCGATCATAGGATTAAAGCAGTCCGGCGCCTCTCAAACTGTGATAAATGAAAAGATTGCGGTTTATGACCGCCTTAAGGCAAGAGGTATTTCCTCTAAAAAGGAATGGAACCAGAAATATCCAGGACAGTACCCGGATATACTGGGATTTGAAACAGTGCTGCAACAATTAGAGAGCCAGATTAGATAACTATGGAAAGAAGGAGGTCTTTTGGCCTTCTTCTTTTTTATGTAATTTTAGGATCGGGCGAATAAAGTATGAGATTTTTGGAGAATAATAGCATAATTAATCGTAATATCACTTTATTGCAATCTTTTTGTAATATAAGGGCATAATGTAATAGAACTGTTATACTACTTCCTTCCTCCGTCCTGTATACTAATCTTGTGCTAAAGGAGGAAGAACATGAAAAAACCGATTATTGCATTTGGACTAGCAACGTCCCTTTTATTCAGTTCGTATCTGCCCGCCACTAAAGCCGAAGCTGCCTCTGTTTCTATCGAAAATAATATCGTTAATATAAGCAAACAATACATAGGTGTCCCATACAAATGGGGCGGAACAACACCTTCAGGGTTTGATTGCTCCGGGTTTGTAGGCTATGTATTCAAAAAAGCGGGAATTTCGCTTCCGCGTACAGCAGATGGTCTGTACAATTCCAGCGATTCAAAAAAAGTGACTTCTAAAGCAGCAGGAGATCTCGTATTTTTCAAGACAACAAGCAAACCGACAGTATCCCATGTAGGAATCTACGTTGGCAACAACAGCTTTATTCACGCTTCTTCATCCAGGGGTGTCATGATCAGCTCACTCAGCAACAGCTACTGGAAGAGTGCTTACGTCGGAACGAAAAGACATTCCCGTCTATCAACGGTTAAAGCCGCATCCGTTGAAAACTATACAGCATCTTCTGAAAGACTATTTAAAAACCTAAAATCCAGGTACTCTTCTGTTTCGAAAATTAATAGTTTAGATTCCTCTCTATTAGGGGAATACAATAGGTTGAAAGGAAAAAGTACATCAGCGAGCTTTAATACAAACATGCTTCGTTCCGCTTATGTGCTGGACTCCGTAAAAAAAGGCCTTGCTCTTGATAAACTTGGCAGTGACTATAAGGCTATGGCTCTAAAAGGCCAGCACCGTACGGCTGCAGGCAAAAAGCTGTACAGTGAGTTTATTTCGAAGCTTAAGTACACAGAAGCCTCCATTGGCAACATGTACGGAGCCACTTCCCGCAAAATGTTCAATGACCGCTTTATTTCTAAAGCAAAAGTAATCCGCGATACGTACAAATAAAAACGGCGATTAAACATTTTGATGAACGGTTAAAAGGAACCCCGAGTTTAACAAAAAGTACTCAGAGCATGGCTCTGAGTACTTTTTTGCCTGGATTTTCTATAGTGTGTCTGATCGGATTCAGCTTTTTGCTGGAAATTTACATAAAAGATGATTGGAAAGGTTTACAAGTCCCGGGTCATCTGTTTTATTTTGCGGGTACTTGTGATATTGTGTATTAGGTGGAAATTTATCATTCTGATAGGTCTCCTATATCATAACCGAGTTGCGCAGTCAGCAGGAAAACATGTTAAACAGAATACAGTCCTAACAATTGTATGACGTTCGTTTGGCTCTGACAAAACACACCTTGATTATGCTAAAATAGGTAAGTATGAGTAAATGCTGGGCCGGCTGCTGCCGGTACTTAAATTAGATTATGTTAAGGAGAAGATACTGTATGAAAGTGCCTATGTTAGATCTTTCCGAACAATATTCCAACTTGCGGGATGAAATGCTGAAAGCACTGGATGACGTGATGACTTCAACACGTTTTATCCTTGGAAGCAATGTGAAAAAATTGGAGACTGACGTAGCTGAATTCAGTAATGTTCCATATGCTGTAGGCGTGGCCAACGGCAGTGACGCTATACATATTTCTTTGCAGGCTTGCGGCGTAACAGCTGGAGACGAGGTCATTACTACTCCATTTACGTTCTTTGCTACTGCGGGTGCGATTGCGCGCTGCGGAGCAACTCCTGTATTCGTTGATATTGATCCGGTAACCTTCAATATTAACCCTGAGCTGATTGAAGAAAAAATCACTCCTAAAACTAAAGCGATCATTCCTGTTCATCTATACGGACAAATGGCTGAGATGGACCGCATCATGGAGATTGCGGACAAGCATGGCATTTATGTAGTGGAAGATGCTGCACAGGCAATCGGCGCTACATATAAAGGAAAGAAAACGGGAGAATACGGCCACACGGCTACGTACAGCTTCTTCCCGACAAAAAACCTTGGCGCTTACGGCGATGCCGGGATGATCGTGACAAAGGATGAGGATCTGGCTGAAAAAATGAGCGTGATCCGCGTTCACGGAAGCAAGCCGAAGTATTATCACCACGTTCTTGGGTACAACAGCCGGCTGGACGAAATGCAGGCAGCAGTTTTGAATGTAAAGTTCCCTCACCTGAAGGAGTGGAGCGAAAAGCGCCGTGCACGCGCAGATATTTATACGGCCCTGCTTAAGAATAAGCTAATGGATAAAGTGGTAACACCTGTAGAAGTAAGTGACCGCTATCATGTGTTCCATCAGTACACCATTCGTGTGGAACGCCGGGATGAGCTTCAGCAGTTCCTGAAGGAGCAAGGTGTGGCAACGATGATTTATTACCCGCTTCCATTAAATGTACAGCCTGTATTCGCTGAGCTAGGCTACAAAGACGGAGACTTCCCTGAGTCTGACAAGGCTGCCAGAGAAGCGATTTCCTTGCCAATGTTCCCTGAGCTTACGGAAGAACAGCAAAGCTATGTCGTGGAATGCATCGAAAAATTCTATAACTAAACGTAATCAGTCGCCTTTTACTGGGGAATTCTACCGGTAAAAGGGGCTTGTTTATTTGTATAGGCGGGCTTTTACTATTTAACAAGGAGTTTACGCATGGAAAAACGTGACTATTTATACGAATACCTCGTGTATTTTTGGAAAAAGAAATGGCTCATCGTCGGAATTCCGCTTGCGGCCGCTCTTCTCGCCTACGGGTTATCCATTGTGTCAAGCAGCGGATATGAAGGAAGTGCAAAGTTTTATACTTCTGAAATGATTTCAGATTATTTAACAGATCCAGAGCTTCTTCAAAAAGAGTACGGCGGGAAATATGATGATAAAGTACAAGTTGACGTTCTCGGCCAATACAAGGTGGAATTTTCCGTATCAGGGGAAGAGAAAGCGTCGGTTGAAAAGGTACTGAATGAGGCATCTGCTGAATACTTCCAATCATTAGAAGATGAAGCTGAAATTATTAAAAGCGGTACAGAAGAAAAAAGGGCACGGAATCAGGAACTGCTTGAAACGGCAGAGAAATCCTATGAAGTTATGTCTGAAAGACTACAAAATGACTCAGAAAACCTGGACAGTGAACAAATGGCGATCATGAGTGATGCGATCGCGAAGCTGGATAAACAGATTGGTCTCTATACTGACACGGTTCTGGGCACTGAAAAGGATCTGAATTTTTATGAAGAGCCCGACATTCTGAGCCAAACCGTTTCTAAAGAAGATTCAAATTCAAAAGCAAACGCACTTGTCGGGTTTATTATGGGCTTGTTCCTTACGCTACTCGGCTTAATGCTGGCGAAATACTTACAAGAAGCAAGGAAGGCGAGAATCGATGACTAATTTTGCGGTAGTAGGAATGGGATTTATTGCGAAAAAGCATATTCAGGCAATCGAGGATGCGGAAGGTGCGAACCTGGTCGCTGTTTGCGATACAAATGCAGAGCGTCTTGCTGAATATGAGGGAAAAGTGAACACGTATACAGACCTTGAGCAAATGCTGAAGGAACAGGAAGATCTGGACGTTGTTAATATTTGCACACCATCCGGCCTTCACAAGCCGCTTGCCGAGCTGACGGCTTCCTATGGGAAGCATATTATTGTTGAGAAACCGATGGCTCTTCTAAATGATGACAGCGAAAAGATTATGGAGGCTGCCGCGAAGAACGGGGTAAAGCTCTCCGTTGTTCATCCAAACCGTTTCCGACCGGCAATCCGCAAGCTGCGCGGGCAAATGGATGCCGGCAAGTTCGGCAAATTCAGCCACGCGAATGCGACAGTGCGCTGGAACCGCGGCCAGGCTTATTATGACCAGGCTCCATGGCGCGGTACGAAGAAGTTTGACGGCGGTGTCCTGATGAATCAGGCTATTCATAATCTGGATCTGCTTCTATGGTTCATGGGCCCTGTTAAAAGTGTACAGGCCATGGCCACTACACGCTTCCGTGATATTGAAACCGAAGACCTGGCTGTTAGTGTTGTGGAATTTGAGTCCGGAGCACTCGGTGTGATTGAAGCGGCAACGACGATCTATCCAAAAAACCTCGAGGAATCACTGGCGATATTTGGAGAGACAGGGAGCGCCAAAATTAGCGGACGCAATGCGAACTTTATTGAGACGTGGGATTTTGAAGGCGAGACCGATGAAGACCGTGAAGCAGCGATGAAAGAAATTGAGGCGGATCCGTTCGGAAAGCCTGGTCATCAGTGGATCATTGAAGATATGGCAGCGGCGGTAAAAGAAGACCGCGATCCGGTTGTCACAGGTCTTGATGGCTATGCCCCGATCCAGCTGATCAATGCCATCCTGGAGTCGGCTGAAACCGGAAAGAAAGTCTATCTTTCAAAACCGGCTGTTACGAACTAAGAGTGAGATATTTTAAGGAGATGAACGTTTATGGGAGCTCATATTGATGAGTTGCTTTCAAAGATAGAGTCGAAAAACGCAACAATTGGTGTTGTAGGTTTAGGATATGTAGGACTTCCGCTTGCAGTAGAAAAAGCAAAAGCAGGCTATAAAGTAATTGGCTTTGATGTACAGCAGTCCCGTGTGGATATGGTTAACGAAGGCACGAACTACATCGGGGATGTCGTGAACGAGGACCTGAAGGAAATCATCGATAACGGTCTTCTTCTGGCGACTACCGACTATTCAAAAATTCAGGATGTGGATGCGGTTGCGATTTGTGTTCCGACACCGCTTGACCATCATCAGCAGCCGGATACATCGTATGTGGAAAGCTCTTCTAAGCAAATTGCCAAGTACGCCCACAAAGGCATGCTCGTTGTCCTTGAATCCACAACCTACCCAGGCACTACAGAAGAGATTGTCGTGCCTGCGTTTGAAAAACAGGGCTTTGTGATCGGGGAAGATATTTTCGTAGCGTACTCTCCTGAGCGCGTTGACCCCGGCAACAAGGAATTCAAAACAAAAAACACCCCGAAAGTTGTTGGCGGAATTACAGCTAATTGTACAAAAGTCGCTTCTTCCCTTTATCGCCACGTTTTAGAAGGAGAAGTGTTCGAGGTATCCAGCCCGGCGGTAGCAGAAATGGAAAAAATCTTCGAAAACACGTTCCGCCACATTAACATTGCGCTGGCAAATGAAATGGCGATCCTTTGCGAACGAATGGGAATTGATGTTTGGGAAGTAATTGATGCCGCGAAAACGAAGCCGTACGGTTTTATGGCATTCTATCCGGGACCGGGTCTTGGCGGACATTGTATTCCAATCGATCCATTCTACCTGACATGGAAAGCACGCGAGTACAATTACCATACACGCCTGATCGAGCTTGCCGGCGAAATCAACAATGCGATGCCTGAGCACGTTGTAGAACGCAGCATGCGTCTGTTGAACAAAGACGGAAAAGCGATGCGCGGTGCAAACATTACCGTTCTTGGTGTAGCTTACAAGAAAGACATTGACGATGTTCGAGAATCTCCGGTTCTTCACATCTTAGATTCTCTTGTCGAGGAAGGGGCATCGGTAAGTGTAGTAGATCCTTTCGTTACTTCCTTCAAGCTGCGCGGCGAAAAAGTAGAAACCGTTCCATTGACTGAAGGGCTGCTTGAGGATTCCGACCTTGTGCTACTGACAACAGACCACAGCACATTTGACTATGAAATGATCGGAAAACACAGCCGTTCCCTGTTTGACACTCGCAATGCGATGAAAAACACTGAGAACAAGCCTGCTAACTATACAAAACTGTAAGAGGGAGCGTTGTTCGATGAATGTAATCAACAACTCGGTGCAACTGGATGAATCCGTTGTAATGGGCCACTTCAATGTGATTGAAGAAGGCGTCCAAATGGGGAAAAATGTTTCAATCGGCCATCACGTTACGATTTGCGCGGGAACCATCGTTGGAGACGGCGTCCGCATTGGAGATGGCGCTGTGATCGGCAAGCAGCCGACTCCGGGGAAAACGAGCACGGTGAAGCTTTCAGGCTCCATGCAGCCGCTGGAGCTTGGCGCTCACGTAACGATCGGCAGCAATGCCGTCCTTTACGCTGGAGCTAAAATCGGCCAGTCTACGCTGATCGCAGACCTTGCAAGCGTCCGGGAAAATGTAGAAATTGGAGACGAATGCATCGTCGGCCGCGGCGTAACCGTCGAAAACCATGTAAAAATCGGCATGCGGGTCAAAATTCAATCAAACTCCTACATCACAGCCTATACCGAGCTCGAAGACTTTGTTTTTATCGCACCATGTGTGACGACGACAAACGACAACTTCATGGGCCGTACAGAAGAGCGCTTTGATAAAATCAAAGGCGCCACTGTAAAAAAAGGCGCCCGTGTAGGCGGGGCCTCCATCATCCTGCCAGGCATTACAGTCGCAGAAGAAACCTTTGTCGCAGCCGGCGCCCTTGTCACGAAAGACACAGAAGCCGAAACGGTTGTCAAAGGAATCCCTGCTAAATACCTCAGACCGGTAGATAAGAGGGAGCTGCTGTAAGTTGCTGAACCAGCTCAAGCGTTTTGGAGGGGATTCCCTCCTCTACGCGCTTATGAATGTAGGAACCAAGCTAATTGCATTTTTAATGCTTCCGATTTATACAAGCTTTGTAGGCAGCTCAGAGTACGGGATTTTTGATCTGGTCGAGTCTACGACCAACCTGCTGACGTTCCTTATTATTTTTGGAACGGACTCTGCCCTTGCCTATTTTTACTTTGAAAAAAAGCATGCGGAAAGGAAAATGGATTACGTCAGAAACGTCTTCCTATTCCGTTTTCTGATTGCTCTTGGCCTTGTGGTGCTGTCCTTTATCCTGGGCCCATGGCTTTCTGTCTGGCTTACCGGGGAACCGGGACATGAATACGTCATTCAGCTGGCCTTTATCGTTTTGCTTATGGAAGCGATGATCACTGTCATTTTGACCTTTTTCAGGTTTGAATTTTTAACCTTGAAGGTAGTCATTCCAACTGTCGCAAGGCTTGCTATGGTTGCTGTCTTTTCCTACCTGTTTTTGCTTATTTTTGCACAGGAAATCGACATGATCTTCTATGGCCGGATTGTGGCTGCCGGAGTCATTATTCTGTTTCTCCTTCCGCAATTTAAAAATTTCTTTACGATCCGATTCGATAAGACCATCATGAAAGAGCTGCTGATCTACGGAGCTCCGCTCGTTCCGGCTTCATTATCCTTCTGGCTCATCGCCCAGGCAAACCGCTTTTTCATTAATGGTTTTGAGGGCCTGGAAGCAAACGGTCTTTTCGGAGCAGCCATGAAGTTTGCAACGGTCATAACCCTGCTTACTTCCGGAGTGCAGATGGCATGGCGTCCTTACTCGATGTCCATTAAAGACAAGCCGAATGCCAAAAGCATTTTTGCCAGCGTCTATGTGCTAATCTTCGCGATTGGAATGTTTGGATTAATGGGAATTGCCACGTTCATCCCGTTCATTTTTGAAGCAGTGATGACAAACGAAGAGTTCCACCCGGCAAGTGTGTATATCCCCTTGCTGAGTCTGGGAGCCTTTCTCAATTTCTATTACCTGATCATATCGGTCGGTCTCTTTATAAAAAAAGAAACAAAGCCGATTTCCATTCAGTTTGGTATAGCGGCTGCCATTAGCATCATACTAAATATCATTCTGATCCCGCTGTACTCCTTATGGGGAGCAGCCATGGCCATTACGATTTCCTACGGCTATGCAACGGTAGCCATCTTTATCCGTAGCCAGAAAACATACCACGTACCGGCACCAGTCGGAAAACTGATTTTCATGTTCATCACAAGTTTGCTGTCTATTGCAGCTGTTCAATATATTTTGGACTTCTCAAATTTAAGTATTTGGCTTGTCCTGATCCCTTGGGCATTTTTCTTATTAACGAATGGCGGAATATTGCTGACACTAAGAAAAAGAGGAAAAACAGACGCCGGAGACACGCAATAAGTCGAGCATCTCAACAAACAAAAAGCGGGTTCTTGTTTCGCCCGCTTATTCTTTACATAAAGGAGCTTCGGTCGTATTATGGTTTATTTTTTAATTTGGGCTGCGGTACTAGTTATTTCCTTTAATCTGTTCAAGAAAGTATCAGGTTCCATGTCCCTGCTTACCCCAAACCTATTATCCATAACCTTTTACTATTCTCTGCTCGCCTCCACCTTTATCGGGTCACTCCTCATTGTGCTGGAGATTGATGATCACTACATGATTAAATCTCTGTCAGACGATTATTACCGTTATCTGGGCTTCTTCTTCATTTGCTTTATCATGCTCGTGATGCCGCTTACGATGTTTCTGCTGAACAAGCTCGCAGGCTTTAACGGGGAAAAAGAATTTAAAAGCTACATAGCAGCGCCTGTATACAAAGAAGAAAACGGCAGCCAGCTGTTTTATCTGTACTGCTTTTTTACAGCGATGTCCCTCGGGGCAATCGGCTACACTATCTTAAAAATCGATGCCATCCCGATCCTCCAGCTCCTTAAAGGCTCGGACAACCTGGCAGAATTGCGGATCGATGCCTCCCATAACTTCGGAGGAAGCACCGTCATCCGGAACATCTTCGGCGTTGCTCTCGCTCCAATCCTGTCGATGGTCACGTTCATCTATTTTTATCAGCGGAAAGAGCTCCGCTGGTTCGTCCTTTTTGCCCTGACAACAGGCGGAGCACTCTTTATGGCCGTCTATGACTTGTCCAAAGCACCTATCTTTTTTTACGCCATCACCGTCCTGCTGCTGCTTATCTACCTGCGGATCATTAAGCTCACCTGGCTTCGCCTCGCCATCCTTGGTGGATTCGGAGTCATTCTGCTCGTCGTGATGTACGTATTTATTCAAGGTGTAACAGAACCATCAAGCTTTTTATCCTACAACAGCGGACCAATCGGTCGCATCCTGCTGTCACAGGTAGGACCCTTTTATCTTCACCTGGATCTGTTCACAGACCGGATGGACCTGCTGTATGGGCAAAGTCTGCCATCCTCTATCCTCGGCCTGTACGATATGGAACAGGTGCGCTCTGCAAGACTCGCAATGGAAGTCTTCTACCCGCAAAAAGTGGAAGAAGGAACAGCCGGCGTACTCAACACGATCTTCGCTGCTGAAGCGTATGCAAACTTCGGCTACGCAGGGATTTTGCTCGGAACCATCTATGTAGGAGCCGTCATTCAAATCATTTACATGCTCTTCATCAGATTGCCGAAAACTCCATTATTCCTGGCCCTGTTCATCTACTTCACCGTGAACATTCCAAGAATCGTAATCGGAGGCTTTGCCGACTTCCTATTCAACCCGATGTGGATCGCCGTACTCGTCATTCTTCTGACCCCATACGTACTGTTTTACCTGTACAGACTGGTAAAGAAATTCAGAAAAAACAGCATGAACGGACAATTATCCTGATCGAATGAAGATTGGCCTTTAACTGGCTGGTCTTTTTTTTGGCGAACGGGGCCGAAGCAACGGCGGCAGCGGCAGTGACAGCGACAGCAACAGCAACAGTGACAGTGGCGAATTTTGTCGAAAAGTCTTTATATTGAGAATACGGACAATATATCCAGAATACGGACAATAAAATGGAGAGTATGGACAATAAAACGAAAGTACGGACAATAAATCCAAAGTACGGACAATAAATTAAGTTGACAGCTTAATTGACTGGTATGAGGATCATTTAGGTACCCGTGAATCATAGAAAACCGCATCTTACGGGCCAAATATTCAGCATGAGAAGCAAAAATTGAGGCTTTTCATTCTGTTTTAAGCTGGTTAGAGAAGACTAATCTCTGGGAGCTGGTCTTTTTTTCGCGGACCGAGCGGCAGCGACAGCGGCGAATTTTGTCGAAAAGTCTTTATATTAAGAATACGGACAATAAATCAAAAGTACGGACAATAAAATGGAGAGTATGGACAATAAAACGAAAATACGGACAATAAAACGAAAGTTCGGACAATAAATTAAGTTGACAGCCTAATCTGCTGGTATGAGGATCATTTAGGTACCCGTGAATCATAGAAAACCGCATCTTACGGGCCAAATATTCAGCATGAGAAGCAAAAATTGAGGCTTTTCATTCTGTTTTAAGCTGGTTAGAGAAGAGTAGTCTCTGGGAGCTGGTCTTTTTTTCGCGGACCGAGCGGCAGCGACAGCAACAGCGGCGAATTTTGTCGAAAAGTCTTTATATTGAGAATACGGACAATATATCCAGAATACGGACAATAAAACGAAAGTACGGACAATAAATCAAAAGTACGGACAATAAATTTAAAAAACAGCCAATAATTGATCAAATCAGGTAGTATCACGATCATGTTGGCACCAGAAAAGCATTGAAAACCTCAACTAGAGGGCAGGATGAGATCATCCGTGCTAAAAAATTTCAAAAAAAAACGAAAGATAGACCCAAATAAGTGGCTTCTTGCGGTGTGAATATAGAAGTGTTATGCGGATTTGTAGCCGTGCCTCCTACGTTTACGTGGAGGGTGGGGGCACAGCTATGCAAACGGGGTTTCTCCTTAACGTGCAGCCTGACGCACTCCAAAAAAACCCCCGCCCAAAGCCATGGACGGAGGTTTCCGAAATACGTTATTTTCCTACAACCGTACCCGGGAAGTAGTGTTTGACAATGTCTTCTGCACTGGAGCCTTTATTGGCAAAGCCGTTTGCACCGTATTGGCTCATGCCGATTCGGTGGCCCCAGCCTTTGCCGTTGACGGCAATTGTGGCAGGGTCAGCTTCTTTTGAAACGGGACCGGAGACGGTTTGGATCTGAACGGTGCTGTTTTGAACACTGACCGGTTTGCCGTCTGCGCCCATGATAGATGCACCTTTAACGGAGAATTGCTGTTGGACCGTATTCCCGGAACCTTGAACGGTAAAGGATTTTACAGGGTTCAGTGTGAACCAGTTGGAGCGCAGCATTCCGTAATAGCGATCAACAGGGAACAGTTTGCGGATGACGCTTTCGTTACCGGAAACGGTTTTGGTTCCTGCAGAGGTTACGGCGGTTACGCTTCCGATTTCACCGTTTTCTCCTTTAGGATTGGCTTTCAGGTCATAAAGAACGGTATTGGCTGTGTTGTAGCCGAATTTTTGCAGGATCGTACCTGATGCGAACTGATCCGTCCAGTTGCTGTGAGATGAGGTTTCATAAGGATCCTCTACGCTTTTCAGGTACGGGAAGGTCGTTTTGCTTGATCCCCAAACGTCCCAGGCATTGGCGGTTTGTCCGCCGCTTGTGGAGTAAAAGAAGGACTGAATCGGTTTCCCGTTATGCTTGACCATCACGCCAGCGGTTTCATCAACCGCTTTATTGCTGCGGCTGTGTTCCTTCGTGTAGCCGTTATAAGCCTGGCTTGAAGGGGTGTTGGTCAGGTTCATCGTGTTCACAGCATAGCTTCTTGCTACGATGGCTTGGGCCTTTAGAGCTTCCATGTGCCAGCTAGCCGGCATTTCGTTCGGCACGACCCCTTTTAAATATTCTTCGAGTCCGAGAACATTACGGAGGGAACCGTCTGCTTTCGTCTCAAAGCCTCCTCTGTACTGTAGGCTGCCGTACTTAAATAGCGATAAGGCCGTTGGAGATGATTGAACGGCTGCTGTTTTGGATGAAACCCAGCCTTGCAGTCCGTTCGCAAGCTTGACATTATACCATTTGACTCCTGATACAGTCGCTTCTCCTGTATATTCAGCAGCTTCAATTTTTTTAACAGAAGCTACGGAAGCTGCTTTGTCATCGGCTGCAGATCTTACCGTCGTCGGGCTGGTAAACTTGACGATCTTTTCTGGCAGATTGGTAAGCTCTGAAACTCTAAAACCATTAGCTGCAGAATAAGAATCCGTCCCTGCAGTAATTTTGGAGCTTCCGCTTCCGGCCGTAATCGTTAATGTTGATTCCGGCAGAAGAAGGGTTTTTTCACGTGTGCTTAAATTTTCAAGTTCAAATAATCCGTTAAGCTGAACCTGAAGGGAGGTTTTTGTGGCCAGCTTGACCTTAGTCTCCTGAGTATAGAACGCTTTTTCATAGGCCATACTGGCCGGGCTGAATCCAAATAGAAGGGCGGCTGTTAAGAGCGCTCCTCCGGCAAAGGCTCTTCCTTTCATTGGATTATCTCACCTCGCCGTTTGAGAGCTTTACGCATCCGTCAACGCCGTTAGGGAGCTTAACGTGAATCCAGACTTCGCCTGTAGAAGAATTTTTGAACGTGTTCAAGTATTGTACGGTTTGGCCTGCATTAACGATTCCTTTTTGTCTGTAGGAAGAATCGGCACCTCTCAATACTGGCGCAGTTTTTGATGCAACAAAGGATGTCGGCTTTTTAACAGCGGATGTGCTTACTTCCCAGTCCGCGATGTATCCCGTTTTTCCATTGTACGTTACGAGGAAGTAACGGCCGTCGCTGGAGATGAATTGATCCTTAACGGTTAAAGCTTGTCCCATTGGAGCGCTTGTTAAGGTGGAATAATGCTCCATCGCTCCGCGCAGGATATCCCCAACTGGTGTTTTTACGTAAATAGTAGAAGGAAGAGAAGGCTTTACATTGGAGTTTTCAAGGTTTTTGATTTCTTTCTCAAGGTTTGCAACGCGGTTATTCAGAGGCGTTAGCTGAGAAGTCACCCATTCAACACTTGCTAATACAAGATTGCTGCTTGCGGATGAAGAGGCGATTGGCATAAATACACCGCCAGCTACGATTCCTGCACCAAACACTAGAGCGATTTTCATCTTTTTCATATTCTTCATTTCCTCCTTTAAAATAACGGCTACTTTATGAAAGCCAATGTATAAAGACGTAATGTGCCACTTATAACTTCGGCTAAAAATGTCAATTGTTTAGGAAAAATGTAAGGTTATATGAAAAGAGGTGCGGGAAATAAGAAAAAGGCCCCCTTTCCACAGGGGGCCTTGCAGATTATTCTGCCGGGTCTAAGCTGGATTCCTTCATCGTGTCCTCATTTTGCTCTTCGCGAATGCTGATTTTCTTGTGCTCAAGATGACTTTGAAGTTCTTCTCTGACTTCTTCCATCTTTTCTTCAATCGGCTGGTAATAATAGCCGCTGTTTAAGTTTAAATCTTCTCCTTCGATCTTTAGCTGGTCGATCTGATCTGTTTTAAATCCACTGTACGATTGCTGGAAGCCGAGTGCCTCTGAAATACGAAGATTGGTTTCCACATTTTCGGCAATTTGATTGGCGATATCATCTACCTTCATGATGTTCTGAGGTGCTGTCGCTTTTTTGATAATGGCCGTTATGATTTCCTTCTGACGGTCGTTTCGTCCAAAATCACCCCGCGGATCCTGTTTCCTCATCCGGGCATACGCAAGTGCTTCTTCACCGTCTAGGGTTTGCTTGCCTTCTGTAAAGTAAATGCGCTTTCCGGTTTCATCGCTTTTTTCATAAAAATCGAACGGAACATCCACTTCTACGCCATTCAGTTCATCAATGACTTTTTTGAACGCTTCAAAATTAACGGTTGCGTAATAGTCGATTGGGATATCTAAAAAGTCCTCTACCGTCTGGACAGCCAGTTCCTTGCCGCCATACGAGTAGGCATGGGTTATTTTGGTTTCGCCGTGTCCTTCTACATCCACTAAAGTATCCCGCGGGATGCTCAGCATTTTCATAGATTTTTCCTTTGGGTTCAGTGTGACGACAATCAGGGTATCACTGCGTCCGCCTTCCCCGCCGGATGAATAATCTTCAACCCCCATAATCAGAATGGATACAGGGTCTTTGGCTAATTCAACCGCCTGCTCCCGGAGTGCTGATTTTTCTCCCCGCTCAAGTCCTTCATAGGACCTGTCAGCTGCCTGCCATGCCGAAACCCCGATAAAGGCCAGGTATCCTCCGCCAATCAGCAGCAAAAGGAGCAAAAAAAACAAAATTCGCTTAAAAACCGATTTTTTCTTTTTTTTCTTTCTGACTACTCGTCTATATTCAGCCATACCATCTTCTCCTAACTTACCTCTTCTTCCAAATATGTGACATCTCCTTGCGTAATTTCGCTCTGGCCGTTGGTCAGCTCTGTCATCCAATTGGTAAAGGTTTCCGTTTGTTCTGAAGCCACATACGTTTCGATCTCTACATCATGTAAATAATGAATATCTTTAATCAGGTACTCTGATGACCGGAGTTCATTTTCAAGTTTTCCAAGCCAGGTATAGTCAACTTTAGTATGCAAAATTTTCATTAATTTACGCTCTACTATACCTGTTTGGTTCAGGCCCTCTGAAACAGACTGTCCGTAAGCGCGGATTAAGCCTCCGGCTCCCAGTTTAATCCCGCCGAAGTACCTCGTAACAACAGCAGCGGTATCCTTAAGCTGGCGTTTCTTCAGCACCTCAAGCATCGGCACACCCGCTGTTCCGCTCGGCTCGCCGTCGTCATTTGCCTTTTGGATTTCATCTCTTTCTCCTATTAAATAGGCGGAACAGTTGTGGTTGGCATTGTGATGGAGTTTTTTGATCTCCTGTATAAAAGCTTGGGCTTCCTCTTCGGATGTAACCCGGCGGATATGGCAGATAAATCGCGATTTCTGGATGATTATCTCATGCTCTCCGCTTCCTTTTGCTGTATAATAAGCAGTAAGCACGTTTGTACACCTCCTGGTTCCATAACGGGGAAAACCGGTATCTTTATACATATCATCAAACCATAAAGGGAAGAAAAAATATTCAGTGTTTTTTAATCTGCATTATTCCATTATATAGCGCCTGTTTTACGACTTCAATTACAATCTCATAATATAATCATGATATTTAAAGCAATGGAGGTAATTTCTGGTGAATCCCAAGAAGATCGACAGCGTCCTGCTCGATGAAATTCTGAATAAGATGATCTCAACGGTGGACGGGAGCAAGGGTGAAATTTTTGCCATCGGTGAACAATCCCGCACTCAATATGAAACGCTTGTTGAAGAGCTCAGCATTATAAAAACACAGGTGAACGATGTCATTGAAGCCGGTGATAAGCTTGAAGTTCAGTCAAGGCATGCACGGAAAAGGCTGTCTGAGGTCAGCAAAAATTTTAACCGGTTTACAGAGGATGAGATTCGGGAAGCTTACGAAAGAGCTCATTCCCTGCAAGTGGAGCTAACCACGATGCAGCACCGGGAAAAACAGCTCCGTGACCGGCGGGACGAGCTTGAACGCAGACTGCTCGGATTGCAGGAAATTATTGAACGCTCAGAAGCGCTTGTCACCCAAATCAGTGTCGTGCTGAATTACTTGAGCCAGGACCTGCGTCAGGTAGGAATTCTCTTAGAGGATGCCCAGGCCAAACAGGACTTCGGACTCCGGATCATCGAAGCGCAGGAGGAGGAGCGCAAGAGAGTTTCGAGGGAAATCCACGACGGACCTGCGCAAATGCTCGCAAACGTCATGATGCGCTCGGAATTGCTTGAACGCATATTCCGTGATCGGGGAACCGAAGAAGGGTTCAATGAAATCCGCAATCTTCGCCAGAATGTCCGCAATGCTTTATATGAGGTGAGGAGAATTATCTACGATCTTAGGCCTATGGCTTTGGATGATCTTGGATTAATTCCGACTTTAAGGAAATACTTACATACAATCGAGGAATACAACGGAAAAACAAAAATGCACTTCCAAAGCTTTGGGGAAGCGGAGGAAAGAAGACTTCCTCCCCGTTTCGAAGTGGCGCTTTTCCGTCTTGCCCAGGAAGCCGTTACAAATGCACTGAAGCATGCCCAGGCATCAGAAATTTCCGTAAAAGTCGAAGTGTCGCCCGAGTACGTGAACCTTTTGATCAAGGATGACGGCAGCGGCTTTGATTTAAGCGAGATGAAAGAAAAGAAGAACAAATCATTCGGACTGGTCGGAATGAAAGAGCGTGTTGAACTTCTCGACGGGACCATGAACATCGATTCTGTCATTGGAAAAGGAACAAGTATTATGATCAAGGTTCCTTCCATATTTTAGATGTATGCTTCCGGGCCGTCCTGTTTTACCATAAGGACAGGAAATCTTTTAGCAAAAGATAAGAAAAACGTCATGAAATTGCGGGGTTTCTTCGCTGCGTCAAAGCAGGAAACTAGCGACGAAAGTCTCATTGACGGAAGGTATGAGGATAGGACTAGAATGAAGTGAGTGGGGAGGCGTATTAGTGACCATGAAAACAAGAATTGTAATTATTGACGATCACCAGTTATTCAGAGAAGGCGTAAAACGGATTCTTGATTTTGAACCATCATTTGAAGTAGTAGCAGAAGGCGACGACGGTGACGAGGCCATGCGCATTGTAGAAGAGCATAAGCCCGACACAGTCATCATGGATATAAATATGCCAAACGTAAACGGTGTGGAAGCGACAAAACAGCTCGTCGAAGCCAACCCGGACACAAAGGTTATCATCCTATCCATCCATGACGACGAAAACTACGTGACCCGTGCCCTTAAAACAGGTGCCCGCGGCTACCTTCTCAAAGAGATGGACGCAGACACCCTGATTGAAGCGGTTAAAGTTGTAGCGGAAGGCGGATCTTACCTGCATCCGAAGGTTACCCATAACCTCGTAAACGAATTCCGCAGACTGGCAACATCAGGAGCAGGCGGCGGCGGACAGCAGCTGCAGCCGGAAATTCGCAGACCTTTACATATCCTGACCAGACGCGAATGTGAAGTTCTTCAAATGCTCGCTGACGGAAAAAGCAACCGCGGAATCGGAGAAGCTCTTTTCATCAGTGAAAAAACCGTCAAAAACCACGTTTCCAACATCCTTCAAAAGATGAATGTAAACGACCGTACCCAAGCCGTCGTTGTGGCCATCAAAAACGGATGGGTGGAAGTGCGCTAAGCTTCATCAGCATATGAACCATAACAAAAAGCTGAAGACCCGGGTCCAGTTCCCTAGGTGTTCAGCTTTTTTTGTGCTGTGAGGCTGGATAGAGTGCGGGGGACCGCAATGGATGGCGGGTAAAAGCGGATTGGAGTCAGTGGGGGAGTGAGTTGTGCCTTGTTCTGTTGGGAACGGGCAGCACTTTGTGGTACCGGGCGGGACTAGCGGCGGGGTCTCTTGGGAAACCACTGATAGAACCACCGGGACAAGTTTGGCGGGATCAGCGGTGGAATGAGCGGAGCTGGTGTGGTGGAGGCATTGGCGGGATGAGCGGACCTGGTCTGGTGGAGTGAGGCATTGGCGGGGTCTGGCCCGCACCGCTTCACCGCAGGTGGGGACGGAGGCTGAGTCTGCTCAGGGCTAGAGCCCCAATGGATAAGAAGGATGGTGCCGGAGCTTTAGTTTGGTAGAGAAAGTGGGGCCAGGCACCGTGCCTGGCCCGCTGTCCTTTAGTGCAAGTGGGGACAGAGGCAGCATTGTTTTGCCCTTAGAGCCCCAACGAGTAGAGAAGCCGGTGCCGGAGCTTTAGTGCTTTAGAGAAGTCGGGGCCAGGCACCACGGAGGTGCATCGAAGAATCCGGATCCATCGGCAACTTCAAATCCGGCTCGAAACATTGGTTCAGCCTGTAAACACAGGTTCAACCTGCAGACACCGGTTCAACCTGCAGACACGGGTTCAACCTGCAGACACGGGTTTAACCTGCAGACACGGGTTCAACCTCCAGACACCGGTTCCTCCGTCCCCCGTTACGGTAAAGTACTAGGGGCCAGAGGCAGATATCTCTCATCCCTACTCCTGCAAGGCTTTTGAAGGAGAGGGGACAGAGGTCGATTAGTTGACGTAATTGGGGACGGAGGCAGCCTCCGTCCCCATATTCCCGTCAAATAAGGAATGGAGCAGAACTTCTGTTAACCCTTGTGCCGTATAGTGTCAATCAGGATGGGGACGGAGGTTTAGTGCTTTAGCGGAGTGCGGGACGGAGGCAAGGGGCTGTACCAGGACGGCGTTTGGCGTTGGCAGGGTGAAATTAGGGTTTGATCGGGTGGCACAAGATTTTGGGGTCTGACCCGCACCGCTTCATCGTAAGTGGGGACGGAGGCAGATCCCGATCAGGCTTAGAACCCCAATGGACAAGAAGGATGGTGCCGGAGCTTTAGTTTGGTAGAGAAAGTGGGGCCAGGCACCGTGCCTGGCCCGCTGTGCTTTAGTGCAAGTGGGGACAGGGGCAGCATTGTTTTGCTCTTAGAGCCCCAACGAGTAGAGAAGCCGGTGCCGGAGCTTTAGTGCTTTAGAGAAGTCGGGGTCAGGCACCACGGAGTTGAACCACCAGACCCGGTACGACCGCCACACCTAGTATCACCACCGCCACACCGAGTACCACCACCCCAAGTACCACCACCACACCAAATACCACCCACCCTTCCCCAAAAACTCCGTTTCCCCCACCCAACCTATCCAATCCACCCAAAATAAATGAAACATTTAATGAAATTTTACGTAAAGTTCTATAGAATAGAGAGTAATCATTCGAACTCATACTTTAAATACGTAATAAGGAAGGTTTCTTTTGACGATGAAAACGGCAATTTTAACCGATAGTACAGCATACATACCACAGGAACTGCTGAAGGAACTGGATATTCATCTGATTCCGCTCAGTGTCATTTTCGGTAATGAAACATACCAGGAGGAGCTGGAGCTGAGTGCAGAAGCTTTTTACACAGAGGTAAAAAGCCGCAATCAGCTTCCAACGACCTCACAGCCTCCAGTTGGAAGGTTCCTCGATTTATTCGAGGAGTTTTCCAAACAGTACGATGCGGTTATCTGTGTTCACTTGTCCTCCGGAATCAGCGGCACGTACAACGGTTCGATCGCAGCGGGGAATATGACGGACAACATTCAAGTCTTCTCGTTCGATTCCGAAATCAGCTGCATGGTGCAGGGGTTTTAT
Source organism: Metabacillus sp. 113a (assembly GCF_050107635.1). NCBI lineage: Bacteria > Bacillati > Bacillota > Bacilli > Caryophanales > Bacillaceae > Metabacillus > Metabacillus sp. 113a. The sequence goes on from NZ_JBNILJ010000004.1 coordinate 21,251, forward strand.
GTGATTGAAGCGGCCGAAATGGCGCGGGAAGGAAAGGATCCGGAAGAGATTATGAAGCGGCTTGATGCGATGAAGCAAACGGTTCGTGCTTACTTTATGGTCGATGATCTGTCCAACCTTCAGCGCGGCGGCCGCTTAAATGGAGCGCAGGCATTGATTGGAAGCCTTCTTCAGGTCAAACCGCTGCTTCACTTTGTAGATAAAGTCATTGTCCCGTACGAAAAAATCCGAACGCGCAAAAGAGCGGTCAACCGGATTTATGAGCTTTTTGAAGAGGACGCCAAGCTTGGCCTTCCAATGAGGGCCGCTGTTATTCATGCCAACCGCCCGGAAGAAGCACAGGCAATGAAGGCAGAGCTTGAAGCGAAATACCCGCACGTCAAGTTTTACCTCAGCTATTTTGGCGCTGTAATCGGAACCCATTTAGGGGAAGGTGCACTTGGGCTGGGATGGTATATGGAATAACGAAAACAATCAGTCTTTGGCTGGTTGTTTTTTGTTTTTGTGTAAAAAAATGTTTATTATTTTCCGTATATTGTATAATTACCTTGACAATTCAAACTCGGGGTGGATTAGAGCATGAGAAAGCCAGATGATTATTTAGAATTGCTAGTAAAAGATGCTGATCCCTATATAAGCAATCTACAAAAAGGCTTCCAGTCTACTGAAAAAAAGTTAAGCACATCCTTAACCATCAAAAACATGGGAAAATACTTAGTCCGAAACATGAGGAATTATATTTTCTGGGGGAAGTTTTTCCTCCCATTTATTACAAGTGGCTCCCTATGGATTCCATACTATCCTTTCAATGCTTTCAATAGTGAGGCAAAGGTTTTCTTCCTATTTTGCATGTCTGTTTCAGCGGTATTGTATTGGAGGAGAGAGACTTTAAAAATAATGACGATTCCCGGGAATGAGTTTTTTAATTTAGGAGCATTTGAAAAATATAGAAAAGAAGAGTTTGAGGCCTTCATTAATCTAAGTAATGACCAATTTTTAATTCCTCTTTCAAAAAATTGAAAGAGGAATTAAAAATTCCAAATATTACGGAGAAATATTATACATCCACCGAATCGCGTATAAATGAACATAAAACTTACATATACGGGTTAGAACAAACAATTGATTCGAAAAATGAGGATATTCAAGATCTGAAAAACCAGTTGGATATGCTAAGGGACGAGCTTCAAAAGAACCAGCAGGATGATTCGGCTGTGAAAACTGTAATGGAAGAGCTGGAACAGGCCCTAAAGGTTACTCAAAAAGAAAAAGAGGTTTATAGCAGTATCGTTCGAAATTCGCAGCGCAACATGCAAATGTTTGTGGATAAAGATTTCCATTCTGATGTATTAAGGGAAATGAATTTCGATTATGATTACTCTGTTTATCAATTGAATAGAAAAAATGAATATGAATACTTAACTTCAAGTGGAGTTAATGAACATTTAATGGAAAAACAGATTATAATGAAAGAAAAAAGTAATGTGATCAATAGAGCGCATACCTATAAAGGGAAAACTGCTTTTGGAGAAAGTACAGTAGCAAAGTTAATTCCTATTTCTTTGAATAAAAAAATAGTGGTTCAGCTTCATTTATCGGATGAAGACATTGAAATACTGAACAACGAATTGCATGAGTTAAATAAAACGGCTAAAATTAAGATAGAATCCACAATTAATTTATTTTGGACTTGTTTGCTAATCCAACATTCTGTTGACGAGATAAAAAATCGATTAAAAGGGGCTGAAAATGTTGAGTAAATTAAAAGCTGCCTTGGAATGGAATAAAACTCTAGAGGAATTAATCTTAGAAGAACAAACAATTAGTAAAAAAAGAAATGAAGAAATTCTTGCACGAGCGGTTAAAATGAGAAAAAGCAAACTATCGATAACAAATAATAGAAAACCTATGAATGATCAAGGCTAGGAGCGGCCACTCCTAGCCTTTAATTTTTTTAGTAACTCTTTTGATTTTTGAAGAGCACTTTCATTTCGCTGCTTGCTAGCATCCGCTTCAGCATCGATCATCATATCCAAGCTTCTAGGATCAATCATGGGCATTAGTTTTTTCATTTTCGTCAACTCCAAAGAGTACTTTATTTTGTACTTTATTTTATGTCACAACTAAAGATTAATACACCAATTAGTACACTAGAAAATTTAATTTACTGCCTAATAATATCTTTTTACAGGTTAGACAATGGTCTCTCCTTCTGTTCATAATAAAAAGAAAAAGGAGTAAAACAATGTCCTCACTACAGCACCATCTCTTCGGCCGCCACCTTCTTGCCTCCGAAATTCCATTCCCCTTAGAAATGCCCGATAACGAAAACATCCAAAAAGAGAAAGGCCTCACAGGAACAAAAGGTAGATTCCAATGCGCACGCTGCCTCAATAACCAGCGTCATTTATTCGCTTCCTTCCACTGCGCCAAATGCGGCAGGCTTTGCACCTACTGCCGGTCCTGCATCATGATGGGGCGGGTCAGTGAGTGTGAAACGCTTTATAGCTGGATTGGGGATCCTCCGGTTATCGAGTCTGACTCGGGACTAGACTGGACCGGCACGCTTTCTCCTCTTCAAAGCAATGCATCGAATCGTATTATGGAGGCGATGGAGAATCGGTCAGAGCTCCTCGTCTGGGCCGTGTGCGGAGCGGGGAAAACGGAAATTCTATTCCAGGGCATTGAAGAAGCGCTGAAGCAAAACAAGCGGATTTGCCTTGCCACTCCGAGAACGGATGTGGTGCTCGAGTTATATCCGCGTTTTAAAAAGGCTTTTCCGAATGCCGATGCTGCTGCGTTGTACGGAGGAAGTGATGACCGCTGCAAATCCTCCCTCCTCCTTCTATCCACGGCCCATCAGCTTTTCCGGTTTAAACAAACGTTTGATTGCATCATTATTGATGAGGTGGATGCCTTTCCTTTCTCGATGGACGAGACGCTGAATGCCGCTGTTCAGAAAGCGCGCAAGCCGGAGAGTGCGCTCATTTATCTGACGGCTACCCCATCCCGGGACATGCAAAAACGGGCCCATTCCAAAAAACTCCCCTCTGTTAGGATCCCCGCCAGATACCATGGCCATCCTCTGCCGGTTCCCCGTTTTCAATGGATTGGGAGGTGGAAGGGGACGCTTCAAAAAAATAAGCTTCCGAAGCCTCTATTAAAATGGATCACAAATCGTTTGGACAATGAAAAGCAGGCTTTTCTTTTTGTACCGAGTATCCAGGTTCTTACGCAAGTGACCTCCATTCTTCAAACGCTGCACCCCTCGATTGAAGGGGTCCACTCTGAGGATCCCGCCCGCAAAGAAAAAGTCCAGCGGTTCCGGGATGGAATTTCTCCGATCATTGTCACGACCACTATTCTCGAAAGGGGAGTGACGGTTCCGAAAGCGGATGCTGGGGTTCTCGGAGCGGAGGAGGAGATTTTCACCGATAGCGCCCTCGTGCAAATAGCCGGCAGGGTGGGCCGGCATAAAGACTTTCCGGATGGAGACGTCGTCTTTTTTCATCACGGGAAAACAAACGCGATGCTTGAAGCGAGAATGCATATACTCAGCATGAATCGCGAAGCAGCCCGATGAGCTGGTGTATCCTCTGCCACAGTAAAATGCAGGAGCAGGTCACGTGGGGGATGCTGCTTGGAACAGATCCCGATCCTGTGGCGTGCTCTCCCTGCCTGGAAAAAATGACGAAAATAACGGGGCCGGTGTGTGCGAAATGCGGCCGGCCGATGGATAGTGCGAGCCTTTGTACAGACTGCGTCAGCTGGAACGAAAGGGAAGAGGGTATTTTAAAGGAGAACCGGTCTATCTACTCTTATACAGCAACCGTGAAGGAAGTGATGAACCGCTTCAAATTCAGAGGTGATGCAGAGATCATCCGTCTTTTCGAACAGGACATCCGCACAGCGGCAAAAAAAATTCCCCGCAAGGCCGTGCTTGTTCCCATTCCGCTCTCAGCAGAACGGCTGCAGGAAAGAGGGTTTAACCAGGCCGAGTTAATCGCAGGCTGCATTCGACGTCCCATCGTTCAGCCATTCAACAGGCTCACATCGGAAAAGCAGTCGAAAAAATCGAGAAAGGAACGGCTGGCCGGTGCCCCGCTATTTACTTTAAATCCGGAAGCGACCGTAAAGAACCTCTGCATCGTGATCATCGATGACATCTATACAACAGGAAACACTGTTTACCAGGCTGCAAAGCTACTTAAAAAAGCCGGTGCTCAAGACATTTCCTCTCTTACGTTAATCAGGGGCTAAAGGTTTTTCTCCTTCTTCCGATATTACAGGTAGAGTAAGATCATGAGGAGAATGTACAATGAATGAGTTAGCGAATTGCCCGAAATGCAATGCTCTCTATGTCCAGACACAATTTCGCACAGTATGCGCGGATTGCTATAAAATAGAAGAAAAGCAGTTTGAAACGGTGTACAGCTTTTTAAGAAAGCGGGAAAACCGGAAGGCGAAGCTTGAAGAGGTTGTGGAAGGAACAGGTGTACCGGAAGAGATGATCTTAAAGTTCATCCGGCTCGGAAGGCTGCAGCTCTCAAATTTTCCAAATCTCGGCTACCCATGTGACAAATGCGGAGGGGCAATCCGGGAAGGGAAGATTTGCCAATCCTGTACGAAAGACCTGCATGATCAGCTGGGCAGGCTCCAACGTGAGGAGGAGCATCAGCGTCAAATGGCCCAGAACAGTCAAAAAACGTTCTACTCCTTTACTCCCAAAAATTGAAAATACTATAAACTACCGGATAGAATAGACGATAAGAACGGTAGAAAGCACGTTAACTCTAATGGATGGAGGCGGTAAGCATGAAAATCAATAACTATAGTGTCAACGGAATCAATCCTTACAAGCGCAAGGACAGTCAGGTGGAGAAGGCAGGCCAGGTTCAGGCAAAGCAGGACAAAATTGAAATCTCCAGCGCAGCAAAGGAGCTTCAATCAACAAATAAGATCGCTGAAGCAAGACAGGAGAAAGTGGACCAGCTGAAGGCGAAAATCGAAAATGGCACGTATGAAATCAATCCGAAGGAAATTGCCCGCAAATTTGCGGACTATTATAAACAGCACTAAGAGGGAGGAACCGCCATGCATGCAGGCAAGCTCATACTGGCACTAGAGAGGCTCCTTGAGCAGCATCTGGACTTATATCAGACAGCTCTGGATAAAACAGAGCATCTGAAGCACAATCAAACGGAAGAGCTCAAGAAAGTATTGCAGCAGGAACAGCTTCTGGTGCAGGCCATTAAACAGACGGAAGCAGAACGGATCACCGAGGCTTCCCTGTTTCTCGGAAGGCACACAGATCTGACGCTTCGTGCATGCGCGGAAAAAGCAGAAGGAACGGATAAGGAGCGCCTGACCGGGTTAAAGGATGATTTTACCGAAGTCCTGGACAAGCTGAAGGCAGCGAACCAGCTGAACCAGCAAATGACCCAGCAGGCCCTTCAGTTTGTCACGATGTCCCTCGACATGCTGCTGCCGAGAGAACAGACCCCGAACTATCAGCGGCCAGATGCAATGAAAAAAACGGAACCGAATCGAAGATCCCTCTTTGATTCGAAAGCATAATCACGGAGGAGATCAAAGATGGGTTCAACCTTTGCAGGGCTCGAAATATCAAAACGCGGCATGTCCGCACAGCAATCCGCTCTTTACACGACCGGACACAACATTTCCAATGCGAATACACCAGGCTATACGCGCCAGCGTGTATCATTTGAAGCCACCCAGCCTTTCCCGTATCCCGGCCTTGAAAATCCAGCCATCGCTGGACAGCTTGGAACAGGAGTGGAAGCGGCTACCGTTGAACGGGTGCGCGACAGCTTTTTGGACGTTCAGTTTAGAGGCGAGAATACAAAGACGGGCTATTACAATGCGCGAGCCCAGGCACTTGAAAAAATGGAAGAGATCATGAACGAGCCTTCTGAGACCGGCTTATCGAAAACACTGGACCGGTTCTGGCAATCGCTTCAGGATCTTGCAGCGAATCCCACCAATTCAGGTGCCCGTTCTGTAGTAAAGGAACGGGGAACGGCTGTAGCTGAAACCTTTAAATATTTATCAACCTCCTTAAAACAAGTGCAGGAAGACATGAAAAGCGAGCTGGATCTGTCCGCGAAGCAGGTTCAGTCTCTTGCCGCCCAGCTCGGCAATATCAATAAGCAGATTTCAGAAATTGAACCGCACGGCTATCTTCCAAACGATCTGTATGATGAGCGGGACCGTATTATCGATGAGCTCTCCACTTTAGTTCCGATCAAAGTAGGCGAGCCGAAGAAAAGCGGTGGAAATGCCCTGCCGATCGCCGAAGGAATGGCTGTCATCGAAATCGTCGGCAAGGATGGAGCTTCACTCGGCAAGCTTGTCGACGGGACCTCCGCTTCCACAGTGGCTGTGAACTACCAGGATGGTCTAGTGTCCGGCATCAGCCTGAACGGGGCGGCTATTAATTTGACGGAGCTTCAAAACACTGGAAAAATTCAGGGTCTCGCCAACACCCATGGCTACATCGATAATGGAGCCGAAAAAGGGGTCTACACAGAGATGCTGAACGACCTTGACAGCCTCGCGGAATCGTTTGCTGCGGAGTTTAATAAGGTCCACAGCGATGGATATAACCTGAAGCATTTTGAAACCCCTCCAAAAGCAGATGGAACGGGAGTGGACTTCTTCACTTACACGGGCGGCAAAGGGGCAGCCGAAAGCCTGCAGCTTTCAGCTAAGATTATGGAATCTCCTGATTACATTGCTGCTTCCAGCAAGGCTTCCGGACAGATTGGAAACGGGGACAACGCGATTGCATTAGGCGAAGTGAAAAACGGGACGATTTCTATCAACGGGAAGAGCACGACCATCCAGAATTACTACGAGGGCATGATCGGAAATATGGCCGTACAGGCTCAGGAAGCAAACCGGATGCTGAGCAACAGCACCATCCTTAAAGATTCCGTCGAGCTCCGTCGCCAATCGGTCAGCGCAGTCTCTCTGGATGAGGAAATGACGAATATGATTCAGTTCCAGCATGCGTATAACGCATCTGCCCGCATGATTTCGATGCAGGATGAGCTGCTGGATACGATTATCAATAAAATGGGATTGTAGGTGAACGAACATGCGCGTAACACAAGGAATGCTAGCCAATAATTCACTCCGCCACCTTAGCTCGAGCTATGATCGCATGGGAAACCTGCAGGATCAGCTTTCGACAGGCAAAAAAATCACCAAGCCCTCTGATGACCCTGTTATCGCGATGAAGGGCATGCAGTACCGGACCGGGCTGACAGAGGTTGAGCAATACAAGCGGAATCTTTCCGAAGCGTATCAGTGGATGGAAAACTCAGAAGGCGGGATTGAACACGCAACCCAGGTGTTCCAGCGCGCCCGGGAGCTCTTTTTACAGGCGAAGAATGGAACAAACAGTGACGAGGATTTAAAAGCGATCGGTGCGGAAATTGGGCAGCTGAAGGAAGACTTGGCGAGTGTCGTCAATACCCAGGTAGCGGGACGCTACATCTTTAACGGGGATGCAACGAACAAGCCGCCGGCAACGGTCAATCCGGATGGAACGGTCACCTTTGCTCCGAATACGAATCAGGTTAAGATCGCGATTTCCAACGGGGTTCAGCTCGAAGTGAACACCAACCCATTAAAAGCCTTCGGTGGAGAAGTAAGCGGGGACAACCTGTTTGCGACTTTTAAGAGCATTGAAGACGCCATCAACAATGCGGATATGTCGAACTCCGATGAGCTGCTTGGCAAAATGGATCAGCATTTTGATACATTGAACGCTGAACGGGCGGTTCTCGGAGCCAGATACAACCGCCTTGAATTAATTGACGACCGCATCGGACAGCAGGAAGTAACAGCAAACCGTGTTCTTTCCGACAATGAAGATGCGGATATCGAACGGGTGATCACGGAGTTAAAAATGCAGGAAAGCGTCCACCGTGCTGCACTCAGTGTGAGCTCCAGAATCATTCAGCCTACTTTAATGGACTTTCTCAGATAAAACCAAAAGCTGTCTTTCTTAGAAGGCAGCTTTTCATTTAGGAGCTGATCTACATGCAGATTCCGCAAATCCGGCTTGAGAGCACACACGGGAAAATCAGTTTAACGACTATCCAAGGAAAAATGGAGCAGCAGCAGCCAAAGGCTGATCTCTCCATTCGTCAGCCAAAGGCCGACCTGTCAATTGAAACGCTTCCAGGCATTTTGACCATTGATACAACAGAAGCCCGGGCAGACGTCGATTTGAAGCATCTTTCAAGAAGAGTTCAGGAATTCGCCCAGCAGGGGTACCAGGGGTGGCTGGATGGCATGGCAAGAGTAGCGGCCCAGGGGGATGAGCTGATGCGGATTGAAGCGGGAGGAAACCCCATTCCAGAGCAGGCCAGGCAAAACAGCGAGCCGCAAGTCTACGACTTCAATATCGGCTTTGTACCAAGAGCCAGCAGCGTGAAGGTCCAGTACGAACCGGCAAAAGTGAAAATCGATGCCGAGCCCCGCAAGCCGGAAATCGACGTCCAGCTAAACAAACCAGTTCTTGACTATACTCCCGGGGAAGTTCAAGTCGGCATGCTGCAGTATCCAAGCCTCAAGATTGATTTTGTCAGCATCGACATCAAGGTATAATGAATAACAAAAAGGTGGGACATCATGCTCAAAACGAAATATCACGGTGAAGTGGATATCAACGAAGCGCAAATCCTGAAGTTTGAAGGGGGCATTCCCGGGTTTGTGGAGGAAAAAGAATTCGCCGTTCTCCCGCTAGAAGAGAACTCGCCCTTTCTGATTCTCCAGTCAGCCGCGACACCGGAGCTCGCCTTCGTCGTCACAAGCCCATTTCTTTTCTTCAAAGACTATGAATTTGATTTAGACGAAAACACGGTGGAAGCCCTGAGCATCGAAGACGCCCAGCAAGTGCAAATTATGGTCATCCTCACCGTTCAGGACCCATTTGACAAAACAACCGCCAACCTGCAGGCACCGATTGTCGTCAACGAAGTGACCAAGCAGGCAAAACAAGTCATCCTGAACCACCCATCCTACAAAACCAAGCACAGCATCGTGCAATAGGGAGGCAGGACTATGCTCGTACTGACAAGAAAACTCAATGAAACCATTCAGATCGGCGAAGACATCGAAATCACCGTCGTCGGCATCCAGGACGGCCAAATCAAGCTCGGCATCAGCGCCCCGAAGCACGTCGACATCCACCGCAAAGAAATCTACTTATCCATCCAGGAAGAAAACAGCAGCGCTGCTTCCCTATCAGCAGACCTGCTTAAACATTTGAAGAACCCCAAGCCTTGAGCCAAACACTCAAGGTTTTTATTTTTTTTCCAAAAACCTATTAAACCCCCACCAAAAAATCCGATATAAACTATGTAACAAGCAGTACCTAAAGGCGGCCGACTTGAAAGCACTGCTTGCAAATAACCACATGGATGTGGAACCGAAAATCAGGGAGGAAATAATAAAATGAGAATTAATCATAATATTGCTGCGCTTAACACTTACCGTCAGTTGGGTAGTGCAACCAACGCTCAAAGTAAATCTATGGAAAAATTATCTTCAGGTCTTCGTATTAACCGGGCTGGAGATGACGCTGCAGGTCTTTCAATTTCCGAAAAAATGCGTGGACAGATTCGTGGGCTAGAGCAATCTTCAAGAAATGCGCAAGATGGTATTTCATTAATCCAAACAGCTGAAGGCGCTTTAAATGAATCACATGCAATGCTTCAGCGTATGCGTGAATTAGCAGTGCAGGCTTCGAATGATACGAATACTACTGATGACAGAGGAGCTATTCAAAAGGAAGCTGACCAGCTAGCAAAAGACATAAACCGAATTGCAAAAGACACACAATTTAACGGTCAATCTTTACTGACAGGTGCAGGTGGACCAAATGGAGACGGAACATTTGCATTTCAAGTTGGTGCAAACGAAAGCCAACAAATTACGTTAACTGTTGGAGATATGACCGGTGGCACGGGATTGTCAATTGCGGCTGGAGATACTGAAGCTGATGGTGCAATTGATATTTCAAGTGATGCTGCTACTGCAACTGGTGCAATTACTACAATTGATGCTGCTATCACGAAAATTTCAGGTGAGCGTTCAAACTTAGGTGCTTACCAAAACAGATTAGAGTACGCTATTAATAATGTTGACACATCTGCCGAAAACCTAACTGCCGCAGAATCTCGTATTCGCGACGTAGATTATGCTTTAGCTGCATAAGCAGTGAGAAGCACAGTCGTCCTAGCTGGTAACGGCTAGAGATCATAATCGGGTGAATTGCTGGAAACCCCTTAAGCTTTTCTTGCCACAACGCAGCTGGAAACGGCAGACGTGAGGGCTTTAAAAAAAGAAGAGATTGGGCAATCAGCAGCCAAGCTCCTGTGAGGAAACTCTGGAGAAGGTTCAACGACTAGGATATACCATCTAAGGCAAAAGCTATGGTGATGAAATCCGTAGGTGAAGCAATGGTCATCAGCATTGCGAATCCGAAGTGCCCGACCCCTACTGGAATGCTAGAGGGTGAAGATATAGTCTGGTCATTTATGAAAGTAAATGTTCGCACGATGGCGAAAGAAATGATGAACCAAACAAAGAATTCTATTCTTTCTCAAGCAGCACAAGCAATGCTGGCTCAAGCCAACCAACAACCACAAGGTGTACTTCAACTTCTTCGTTAATAACAAAGAGAAGCTCTCAATCCGAGAGCTTCTTTTCTATTTCAAAACAAAATTGAATCACCTTGCTTATCCTCAATCCCGTCATCGCTTGGATTTCCAGCAGCTCATCCAGGTGGTGCGGCAGCAGTACGATTTGATAAGACTTCTTCGCTTCCTCTGTCTCTCTTTGGTAATACATTGAAACGGACAACAACTGTTTCCTGACTAGTTGAAGGTTATTTAAAGCTTGATGAATTTGAAATGTAGGTTTAACCAGCTTAATTTTTGCAGGTAGGTAAATGGAGGTTCGTCTAGCTGAAGTGCTCTTTTTAATAACAAAAGGAGTAAGCTGCTTCCTCTTCATACTATGATGCAGGTAAGGAGCCGTGTATTTCATAAAATGATAGATTTGCGGCTGGTCGTACAGCAGCATCCTTTTCTTCGAATCTACAGAAAAGGATAAAGAGAATTTTTCCTTCAAAAGAGATTGCAGGAATTGGATCTCTATTTCTGTGAAGGACTCTGTAGATAGTATGATTTTCTGAGGAATATTTCTATTAAGTTTTAAACTGCCGTCATCTTGATACCAAATCGCGCTAAGGCAAGCGGGCTCAAGTATTGTTCCAATAATGAACAGGGTAAAATTTTCTTTCCACTTGGATACCACTTCTCCTTAAGCCACTCAACAGATTGTGAAGTCCTGCTTTGTACGTAAAATACTTCTGTAAACCCGGAGTTAACTCTCGGGTCTGGGACTTTTCTATAGACCGGCTTATTCAAAGGCAGTTCATTTTTCAGCATCTCATAGCAATAAGTACACCACTCCTTATCTTTAGCTGAATGAGAGAACCGAAACCGGGGTTTTCTCCCTGGCTGTATAGAAATATTGGCGTCTCCTAAAAGCTTTCCAGTAATAAATTCCATAGACTTTTCAGAAATCCATTGTTTGAAAACAATCACCACCTAAAGAACGTTTGTTCTTATAGTATATATTATTTTTTCTAACACACCCTTCAATATAGCTCCGATGACAAAAAAGAAATAAAAGTCGGCTAAAAAAATGAAGAAATTCCCAGAGGTTGGTATACTAAATATAATAGAATCAGTAAAGGTACAAATCATATAACGCAGGTGTGCCTCCCAAACGAGATTGAACCCATTGATACACCATGATGTCTCATAAAATTTATTAAAAGCTAAAAAAACAATCCGCTCTAGTCATGAATCAGCTCGCACCTACCTAAATCGTGCGTAGGCAGTGATAGAAGAAGAGGATGTAGAGTAAAGAAAAATAACTGAAGGGGTGAACCGATTATGGCAATTATGGATGAAAAAGTGAAATTTGAAAACAATTTTTCTAATACACTAGTTGAAATTGCAGCGGTTACTGGCCCATCTGGCATCGGTGCGGGCAGAGCAGGTGATGATCAGCTATGGACAGCATCAATTGAATTGATTGCCTGGAAAGATATAAATTCATCTGAACCTGCTGTAAGAGAAGAAGTCCGGTTGCAATGGCTCGTGACGGATGAGGAATGGGAGCAATCGAAAAAATTATTGGACCCTTATTCCATTATCAAAGTAAAGGTTCGCCAATCCCAAACCTCCATGATGCTGGTTGAAATTGTAGAAGCACACTTTAAGGAACAGGAGCTTGAGACAATTTTGGGGGAGGCCCAAAAACCGGTTTATTATGATGATGAGTTGCTGGGCCGGTTTGAATTAGATAAAAGGGTGAAGAGTTTTGACGCAGAGAAAATCTGGGGAAATTACAGGTGTCATTTAACATTTGATTATGACGAAAACAAAGAAAATATGGCTTCTGCATTGCGTACGGCACAGCTTCTTTTTTCAGATCAAAATAACTGGGATACGAGAATGAAAAAGTTTGCCTCTTGTGAACTTCTTGAATTGGCGAATGATTGGCTGGATAACATCAATGAAGAGATTACATCTGATATGTTCACAGACCGGATCTGCATTACCAATATCTCAGTCTATCCTGGTGGGGATTTCACAATATTCTTTGAGGATGGAGATTTATTTTTAGGTCATACAATCATTGTAGCCGGTAATATCGATGGAACCTTTGAATCTGCAGAAATAGCAGGCTAACATACCATGGTTCACCACTCTTTTTAGTGGTGAACGGTCTATTAAACCAACACCACCGCCTCCTCATCCTCCTCATAATAAATCGTCGTCATCTGCCGGTTCATGCTGCTGACGAAGCTGCTGTATTGGTTTGCGAGGGCGGTCATGGAGGCTTTTTGCTGGGTGATGGCTTCCTGCTGTTGGGTTTGATTTTTTTGGATTTTGTCGCTGATTTGGTCGATGAGTTCGCCGGATTGGGCTTCCATTTCCGTTTGGACGGTTTGGGTGAGTTTCATTCCGGCTGCGTTTAGTTCATCCAGCAGGTTTTGGAAGGTGCTGGCTTTATTGGTCAGGTCCTGCTCCGGTACGAGCTGGTGCAGGAAGGACTGCTTTGGCATGGTGATCCCTCTTTTCTTAGATTAGCTTAAACATTTGAGCGATTTTTTTGTCTTCATCGAAAAAGTCTTCTAGGGAGGACTTAATTTGCTGGATTTGTTTTACTCCTGCTTCCTGTTCGTTCTCGTGGTAGTGGAATAGCTCCTGGAAAGCTGCGGTGTTGGCGGGAGGAATCGGATAAATGCTTTCCTGTACATCGATTTTGGTTACTTTGTATGCGGTCGTGCTATATCCGAGCTTGCTCTGGGCCCAGCTGATATCCGATTCTGTTGTGGCAATCGCTCTCATTAATGTGTCTTTTCTAAAGATGTAATCGTCATGATATTCTCTTTGATACGTTTCTTTTATTTGTTTGAGGATGCTTTCTTTTTCTTCATAAATGGCCAGCCCTTTTTTAAAAAGCCGGAGGGCTGAAGAAAGATTGATAATGATTGGCTTGCCGTTCACGACTTTAGCCTTGTACATATCATCGCCCTCATAGGAGAAGCCATCTATCGAAAGTGCACTGATGACAGCGTCCAGGAGGTGTGCTTCTGTCGCCATCCCAAATTTGTCCAGCAGTTCTTCTAAGATCGTTTTAATGGAGCCAAAGCCAGCCTTAAATTCGTTGAACTCGGTTTTGATAATGTCGGAGGTGTTCATCAGCATGTCGACTTGCTGTAAAAACCCGATAAGATCCCCGTGGAGAAGCTTCTCTAAAGAGGCGACATCCCCAATGTTTCCAATGGCGTCCTTTATCGTTTCCAGGTTCTCTACCATCCCATCTATGACCGACTCGATTTTTTCTCTTTCCTCAGAGGATACGGTGCCAACGATGGACAACAAAGCTGGCAGCTCATCCTTCAGGCTTGTCACCCTTGTAATCATGAGAACAACATGGTCCTTCATGGAATTTATCGTTTTCGCGGCAGTAATGGCATTCTCCGCCCGCTCAACAGGATTCAAAGTAGTGAGGTTCAGATCCTTAAGCGTTTCAAAAGAATCATCCCAGAACTTTTTATCATAGCCGGTTACCCCAAAAACAATCCCGTCAATCCCGTCCTTTTCATAATAAGGCGCAATCTCGGCCAGCTTCTTTTGTATCACCGCGAGGTCCTCATCCGACACATTATCGAGTACGCCTTTCAGTCCATCAAAATCAGGATTCGTCTCAATAATATTCCGGTCCCCGAAAAACAGAAAGCCGCGAAAGCCGGAAATAGCATAGAGAATTTCATCAGCGGATGTAGTGTGGTGGATGTTTTTGCCGCGTTCCTTGTAATAATCGGTAGCGAATTTTTCGAGATCGGCGCTTGGGATGGAGTAGATGTCGTCGAAATTGTTTACAGGGATGCTGAAGTAATCACTAAGCTGTAACCAAAACTCCTGATCGATATATGCAAGCTGATAGGCACTTGGAGGGGCATCATTAAATGCGTATACTTCCTTAAAGTGGCCTTCTTGCAGCTGCAGCATTTGTATTAAATTCCCTCCAAGAGAATGTCCAATTCCGTAGCGGGATAGTTCAAGATCATCGTAAGAGTGACCATTGTTTTTTCCAGTTTCAATTTCCTTCGCAATCTTTCTTTCTATCTCTTTGTTCACCTTGTTTTGAAAGCTTGATGCAGCTTCATACTGTTCCCGATTCCTGCCTGTATATATTCCAAACGTATTATACAGCCAGTCTAATGGCTCCCCTGTACCGCTATCTTCTCCCATTTCACTGCCTCTAGTTATTGTATAAGACTGATTGATTCCTTTTTCAGGATCAAAAAAGTGAATAACAGTGCCATCAAAGCCCGTATCCTTGCCTTCGCTGTACCCCTTGGATCCTGAATGGTAAATAGTAATATGTATAGGGGGAGGAGATCCTGTTTCTTCAAGGTATATTTGCCTGATTTTGTCCTGAAATTCTTTAATTTCTTCCTTAGAAGGATCTTTGGGAATACTGTATTCAAGTTTAGCAATCCTGGCCCGCAGCATTTCGGTGGAGAGAACTTCATGGGAATTTTCACTGTTTACCATTGTCATTGCTCCTGTTTAAACTGGACAGATTTCATGATTTTAATTGCTGTATTCTCCAAATTCTTTACGTTGGCATTGCAAGTTTTATCCTCTTTTTTGCATCTTGTGTTAAAAATAAATTCAACCGCTTGATCACTGTTTTCTGCTTTTATAAAACTGAAATAAACAAAGGCATTCGAATTTTTTAATTCAGAGGTTTTTTTTGCGAAATACATTGTTTTTCCTTTAGCCTTTATCTCTTCAAATGTTCCTTCGTATCCTACTGAAACAGATAGCAGTCTTTGTTTTTCTTCAATGTCTTGTGTGCTTGGTTTATTCTCGTAGGTTATTCGTGTGGTTATGGATGCTCCATTTGATTCATAGCCATACATAATAGCCTCGAACGCATTGTCTCGTTTTTCATTACCGAAATCTTCAGAAATCACAGCATCCGAAGGAAGGAACATCGTATAACCATCTGTTTTAGATTTAAAGGTGAAATACCCCTTATCACTCTCTTCCAATGAAGTTAAGTAGCTTTTTGTAAACTCATCTTGTACTGCTGCTGCTTTAGAGGCTTCACTGGGAGTGCCTTCCCCTTGAACAGTTCTCTCTTCAGGATTCTTATTCATGTCGCAGCCCCCAATAATCAGTAAATTAAGGATAATACCAAGTTTAATGAGCCGATTCAAGATTTTGCCCCCTCAAATGCCACGAATCACGTCATTTAATTATTACCACGTATTCCCACTGGCTCACAATACAAAACGGATATTTGCATTATTTTCACTTCTTTTATCTCAGGTATTTATACATAAATTTTAATGCGGTCTAGGATTTTAGTCGGGGGTTGGTCAAGAGGGACATGAAGTAAATGAGTGCGTTTCATAAAACTCGCAGTCTTTATTATTTTCATAGCAGTTTTTCCGTGGCTTGTCTAAGCTGATTAACAGCTGATAGTATTCTTCATAATAATCGGTAGCGAATTTTTCGAGGTTGGTGCTTGGGGTGAAGTAGCTGTCATTAGGATTTATAATAGCAAGTTTCTTCTTACCATTCAGCAGGAAAGCGTGGCCAATATAAGCAAGTTAATAGGCGCTTGGAGGCCCTTTTTAAACCCCCATTTTGAAGAAATAGCATTTAAATCAGATTTCCCCCGAGTGAATGGCCCAGTCCATTTACTGCACCTACTCAAACGCAATAGATTCCACTATTTTTTCAGCAATTTGTTCATGCTTTTCCATACTCGAAACACATGACTTGTCCGCTTTCTTGCAAGTTGCACTATACATGAAGCGTACACCTTGATTGCCCTCCTTGGCTTTTATAAAACTAAAGTAGTTATAGGCAATTGCATCATCCAGGTCAGTGGTTTTTTTGCCATAGTAAATGCTTCGGTTCTGTTTGTTTACTTCTTCATATTTTCCATCATAACTTACTGAAGTTGATAATAAATCCAAATTGGCTTCGATATCTTTTGTGATGGGAAGGTTCTCGTAAATGCTTTGAGTGATCATATCGGCCTTTTCCAGAGTTCCGGTAAACATGACGGCTTCCATGTTATTTCCCTTTCTCTCATTGCCAAATCCATTGGATAGGACTGCATCAGCTGGAAAAAGCATGGAGTAGCCGCCGGTTTTAGACTTGAATTCATAAAATCCTTTTTCCTTTTCCTTAGTGGAAGTTAAATAACCTCTTGTAAACTCATCTTGCAAGGCTGCTGATGCAGGGGTTTCGCTTAAAGTGCCTTCCCCTTGAACAGCTTTCTTCTCAGGATTCTCAGTCATGCCGCAGCCCCCAAGAATAAGTAAATGAAGGATAATGCCATATTTAATGAGCCGATTCAAGATTTTGCCCCCTCAAATGTCACAATTAATTTAGACCTCGATCTTTTTAAAGATAAGGATTGGTCTGAACGTATTCCGGTTTTGCAGTACGTTATTCACTTCCTATTAAAAGCGATGGAATGTATGATTTTTTTTGCTATTCTTTCTTGTTCCTCCGCATTCCCTAGGCAGCTCTCATCGCTTTTCTTACATGATGCTCCATAGATGAAACGAACACCCTGATCCGATTCGTTTCCTTTTATATAACTTATATACTTGTACGTAGTATACTCTTCTGACTCCATCGTCTCTTTTCCATAGTAGATTGTTTTAGAGTCTTCCTTAGATTTACTATAGGAATCTTTATAGCCTGATGAACTTGATAACAATTCTAAGTTTTCTTCTAGATTTTTTGTAATTGGGTTGTTTTCATAGGTAATCTGAGTATCTATGCTGGCATGGTCAATTTCAGCAACATAGATGATAGCTTCGTAAATATTTTCATCTAATTGGTTTCCGAAGTCTTTTGAAATAACAGCTTCAACGGGGAGAAGCATGGTGTAACCGCCTGTTTTTGATTTGAACTCATAAAAACCCTTTTCCACTTCTTTAGTAGAAGTTAAATATCCTTTGGTAAAGTCATCTTTCAATGCTGGTGTTTCTTGCTGAGCGGATTCTGTGCTTTATCCACAGCCTCCAATAATTAATAAACTTATGAGTGTAAAAATACTTTTGTTTAATTTCATAAAAAACCCCCTCAAATGCACGCATCCATAGATAATAAACTTCCCCTGCCCTACGATATAAAATGAGATTGCAATGCGGGGAAAGCAGACATCTTACAATCATTCTATCCTCTATTGAAAGTCACAGACTTCATGATTTTGAGTGCTGTTTTTTCATGCTCTGCTTCAGCAGATTGACAGGCATTATCTGCTTTTTTACAGCTGACATTATAGATGAACTCTAATGCCTGATTGCTGTCCGCAGACTTAATAAAGCCAAAGTAGTTATAACTCATAGTTCCTTCAATTTCAGATTCTTCACTTGCATAGTAAATCCTCTTGCCCTCCTCTTTAAGTTCTTCATATTCGCCTGTATAGCCCGAAGTGTTTGATAATAAATCCAGATTAGCTTCTACATCTTGAGTTTCCGGTTTGTTTTCATAGGTGGCATCTGCCATAATCTTTGTCTCTTTTCGTTCTGCTCCATAAACGATGGTTTCATAGGACGTTTCTCTTTGTTCATTAAATTCTTTAGATATGATTGCATCAACAGGAAACAGCATGGTGTAGCCGCCAGTCTTTGATTTAAATAAGTGATACCCGTCTTCCGTTTCTTTTGATGAGAACAGATAGCCTTTTGTAAAATGGTCTTTTTCAGCTGCTGTTCGTTCCTGAACAATTCTTTCATCAGGATTTTTACTTATACCGCAGCCAACGTTCATGAATAAACTAAAAATAATGCCAACCTTCATGAGACTCTTCAAAATGTTACCCCCTTACTCCTTAAAAGCAACAGACTTCATTATTTTAACGAACTTCCTGTTCAAACTCACTTTGCTTTGACAGCATCTGAAGTTTAAAGATGAATCCGGAAATTGTGCAAACACCCTCCCTAATGTCCATTGTGACATCAATCCCCCATCCCTTCATAAACTATTCTGAGGTGATGAAAATGCCCAGAGTCAAATACACGGATGCGGATGTTGCCTTGATGGCGAGGATGATGAGAGCGGAGGCAGAAGGAGAAGGCAAGCAGGGAATGCTGTATGTGGGGAATGTAATTGTAAACCGTGTAAAGGCTGCCTGTTTGGACTTTAAAGATGTGCGCACAGTTCGGAAGGTCATTTTTCAGGTGCAAGGCGGGAATTTTTCTTTTGAAGCTGTCCAAAAGGGGAATGTTTTTTATAACCGGGCGAGATCGGTGGAAAAGAGACTCGCAAAGAAAAATTTGGATTATTGGCGGGAGCACCCGGGCAAGTACGCGCTGTGGTATTTTAACCCTTATGCCCCATGTCCTCCAACCTGGTATGGTCAGCCTAAATCCGGCCAGTACAAAAAACATTGTTATTACGAACCGAAAGCCGGAACGTGTGCAAGTGTGTATAGCGGATAAAGATGAGGATCACCTTGGAGCCCGGTGACGCCTCCACGATTTTAAAAAGCCAGCTCCCCAATGTAGGGGCAGCTGGCGTTTCCGTTGCTTTTTACATGTGCCCCTTTTCGACGTTCAAATCCCGCGTTCCTTCAAATGGAGATCTGTCACCTTCGTACTTTTCGCACCCCAGAACGTGCCCTGCCGCAGCCCCTAATAAAATGTAAATGAAGGATAGTGCCACGTTTTTATCTTGATATATTCTCATTCCTGTGTAAAGGAAATAGAGTCCATAACGTTTACAGCTTCTAATTGAAAAGTATCTTTTTTTGATAGACAGTTCCTGTCATCTTTTTGGCAAGTGACAGTATATACAATCCGTACAGCTTGATTGGTATGGTCAGCTTTAATAAAACTTAAATAACTGTAGGAAACTGCATTTCTTATATCGATGGTCTCCTCAGCGAAGTATCGTGTTGCTCCAGCTTTATTTTCTTCATTATAAGTGCCTTTATAGCCTATAGAGGATGATAACAAACTTAGATTTGGTTCGATTTTTTGAGTACTGGTGTTGTTCTCATATGTAACTTGAGTATCAATGGCAGCACCATCTATTTTTGCACCATATAAAATAGACTCATATTTATTCCCATGCTTTTCATTGCCGAAGTTATCTGATATTACAGCGTCTTTAGGAAATAACATAGTATATCCATTGGTTTTAGATTTGAATTCATAATAACCTTCTTTAACTTTATTAGAAGTTAAATACCCTTTGGTAAAACGATCTTTCAGTGCCGCTGGTTTTGGCGTACTATTATTTCCCTGAACTTGTTTTCCGTCCATTCCGCAGCCTGCAATAATCGATAAACTTATAAATAAAGGAATAGATTTATTGAACTTCAAGCGGAAGCCCCCTAAAATATCACAAATCAATTTTACTTACTACCACATTTTCCCACAGGATAACGATACAAAACAAGAAGATGAGTCATTGAATGTGTTTAAATGGTGACCCTGATTCAAACATGCTTCAGTATGAACCAAGTTTCATTCTCTATTTCAATTAGAAGAATCATTGTTTTTCAATCATTTACTCACCACCCTAGTAAGAGTATTGCGAGCATTCGTTCCTTTTTTGATAGAAAGCAGGAACAATAGCCTCCAATTGAGAGTGGGATCGAACGAAGAATTGGTCAATATCTCCTACATACAATGCGTCCCTCTCCCAAAACAAGGACTTTCTGCCAATTACCCCCATTGGAAATAAATGATAAAATTTTACAGGGTATGAATTTAGCGAAATATGGAAGGTGCTGCTTGTTGGTGCAGCATGAATTTTCGAGGAGGTGCAGGAACTTTGTCGATTGCGAGTCTTCAAGCAACACTCCGGGAAAAAGAGAAGGATTTGAAGAGGCTTCAAAAGTGTGAGAGTGATTTGTATGATCATCAGGAGGAGTTTCTGGATAATAAAGGGCTTGTGATGAAGCCTGAGCTGACGGAGACGACATGGGCTGGGGATCGTTCCGAGCAGTTTGACGGGCTGAGAGAGAGCGGAATGACGGATGCCTATCAGGAAATTGGAATTGACCAGTTTGACGATGTGTTTAAGGCGCTGGGGGATAAAATAGAACAGGTGACGCAGGAGATTAAGGATATGAAGGCTTCCATTGCTTCTCTGGAAGCAGAGGAGCAAAGAAAAGCGGCCGAGGAATCCAGGCTTGCGAGAAAGGGATTGTGAGAGTTTTGACGACAGAGATTAAAATTCAGTATGAGGATGTCGAGAAGGCGATTGCGACGATGAATACAGCGATTCAATCTTTCAACACGGCTTTTCCTGCTTATGTGGGCGGACAGAATGAGATGGATTCAATGGTGAAGATCAACGAATTGAATGATGCCTGCCACAAACTCATTGAGGCATATAAAGAGCTGCTGATGATCAATGCAGCGGCGGCACAGGAATCGGCGAATCAGATGAAGGAAGCGGATGAAACCGTTTCGCAGTCGATTGCCGCTGGAAGGTGAGGGACTGAATGGGAAAACTATTAGACGCAGATGCTTTTCATTCAGGGATTAAGGAAACGAAGGAGAAACTGACCTCTCAGGAAGAGCAGATTAAGGATTTGGAAAGCGCAGCGAAGGGAATTGTGAATCTTGGAGAGGCTTTTAAAGGGGAGAGCGGAAAGGGCATTAAGCTGTTCTATGAAGACCATCACTTGCCGCTTATGTCCAGCTACTCGACCTTCCTGGAAAGCTATAAGGAAACGCTCGGAAAAGTAAAGAGTGCGCTTGAAGCATTGGAGCCTGCCGAGAGCGGGTTCATTCGGAAGAGCTTCCTTGAGCTCCAGCTGAACCAGGACCTCACCGTTGTGAAAGACACTACCTCCGATATGACCGATGAAACCAATGCTACAATTGACGGCATCTCCGATATTGTCGGACTGCCTAAGCTAGACGACAGCACATTTGCAGATAAGGTTGAAAAAGCAAGACAGGAAAAAAATTCAACAATCGAGCTGCTGGAAGAATTCGACCGCGATCAAACAACCGCCCTAACCTCCTTAGAAAAACAGCTTCAAGACGTAAATAAACGGGTAAACGCCATGCAGGACATGTTCCGCTCGGCGGGAATTGATATAATGGGAACAACAGCGGTCCAGACGAATAGCTGCGAAAAGCCGGCGAACACAGAAACAGCAGCAGAGACAGACAAGAGCCTGCTTGAAATCCTGGGAGATGTCTTCCTCGGAATCGGAGAAGCCATCGTCCAGATTCTGACCGAAATTATCGTGGGCCTGTTCGATCTCCTGGCAGCCCTGTTCACCGATCCAATTGGGCTAGCGTACGGAGTTATCACCACCGTGATGAACCTGGATGAAGTGCTCTCCTCCATGGTCGACGCACTCGTCGTTGCCTGGGAGCGGGATTTCATTAACGGAGACGCCAGAAGCCGGGCACGATTCGTCACCTATGGAGTCCTATCGATTTTCGGAACGAAAGGCCTCAGCAAGGTCAGCAAAGCAGGCTCTCTCAGCAAAGTCGGTAAGAAAGTATCCGACGTCGACGATCCGGATGGAGCGAAAAAACCAAAAACCGACATCCCCTACAACGTCATGAACGCGGAGCAGCTGTTCAACGAAATGAAAGAAGCCGTCGTCCGCAACGTCACCAAGATGACAGACCATGCCGTAGATCTCGTGAAATCCAAGGTCATGAAAACCGCCGTTCAGCTGAAAGTGCTCAGCGGGAAAATGGCCGACATCATCCAGACTGCCAAGAACGTACTTAACCCTCAAAAAATCAATAAAGCCCTAAAGGGGACCTACGATGAAATGGTGAAAGGCCCGCTCGTGGACACCAAAATGGCGATCATAAACGGCCTGGAGAAGGCGAAGGAATTCTTTACCCTACCCGCCAACATCAACGAACGCCTTGCAGAAGCCGCAGTTGGGGTTGGCAGCGGGACCCGGACTGCGATGGATCGGGTTAAGGATGTTGTGGAGGAGATCGGAGAGAATGTTTCGGAGATTGTGGTTGGTGGGGGTAAGGGTATAGATAATGCTAAAGATATAACCAAATTAACTGTCGATGATATACCAACTGCAAAGAGTGGAAACTTTAATAAATTTTTCAATTCCCTTACAAGTAGTGAACTAGACGAACTTTGGAAAGATAAAAAGATTAGAAAGAAAATTGAACGTCAGCTTAGAGAACCTGGAGGTTTACATGAGTGGCACTTAGTTTCAAGAGCGCCGCAATTTAAGCATTGGAATATTAGTGCTGAAGAGATAAAAGATTTACGAACAGCTATATCTGATGTTAAATTCGTCAATCCAAACGGTGTTCATGGTGGTTTAGGCTCGACTAAAGCGCATAATGAATTGTTAGCAATAATAGATACTTCTAGCGACTATAATACATTTGTAAGACGACTTAATAATTGGGCTAATTATAGACTAGAGGGTGGGGTTTCATCTTTACCGGAAGGTCTAAGATTAAAGTAGGAGGATACTATAATGGAAAAACAAGGATGGGTTTCTATTTGGTTAGGGAATATTAAAGATGAGGACTCTATAGGAGAGTATGTAGATTTAACGTATGATGAGGATGGCGAGTCTGTCCCTTCCCAATTCTTTATCGATTTTAATATTGATATGGATGAAACAGATGAGGATACTATAGAAAAAGCTGTTCATAAGTATAATAGTAGTGATATTTCAGCATTATTATATGGGTGTTCGTATGAAGAAATTGTTATCCCGAAAATCCAGAAAAGTATAGACCTAAAGAAATCATATAATGCAGTAATTTTAATATATAATTTTGAATATAACAATGAAATTAGTTCAACTGGTGCTTTTGATTTTATTGCTACTACAAATTATGAATAAGAGAACTCTTAAAGGTTCTAATTAGTAAGTCAAAACTTCAAGATGGTTGTACCGTTATGTAGACATGAAATGAATAGATGAACTTTAAAGCACTTGATTGTCGATTGAAGGCAATAAGTGCTTTTTATTTTAGGTTAAGAATAAAACTGCTAGAGTAGAAATTTGGAAGCGTCGGGACGGTACTCACGCTTCCTTTTGGGATTTTAATACAAACAATATAACTCGGGCCGCATCTCCCATCTTGTCGGACTGCCTAAGCTTGACAACACCACATTTGCAGAATAGCTGCGAAAAGCCGGCGAACACAGAAACAGCAGCAGAGACAGACAAGAGCCTGCTTGAAATCCTGGGAGATGTCTTCCTCGGAATTGGAGAAGCCATCGTCCAGATTCTGACGGAAATTATCGTGGGCCTGTTCGATCTCCTGGCAGCCCTGTTCACCGATCCAATTGGGCTAGCGTACGGAGTCATCACCACCGTGATGAACCTGGATGAAGTGCTCTCCTCCATGGTCGACGCACTCGTCGTCGCCCGGGAGCGGGATTTCATTAACGGAGACGCCAGAAGCCGGGCACGATTCGTCACCTATGGAGTCCTATCGATTTTCGGAACGAAAGGCCTCAGCAAGGTCAGCAAAGCAGGCTCTCTCGGCAAAGCCGGCAAAAAAGTATCCGATGTCGACGATCCGGATGGAGCGAAAAAACCAAAAACCGACATCCCCTACAACGTCATGAACGCGGAGCAGCTGTTCAACGAAATGAAAGAAGCCATCGTCCGCAACGTCACCAAGATGACAGACCATGCCGTAGATCTCGTGAAATCCAAGGTCATGAAAACCGCCGTTCAGCTAAAAGTGCTCAGCGGAAAAATGGCCGACATCATCCAGACTGCCAAGAACGTACTTAACCCTCAAAAAATCAATAAAGCCCTAAAGTGGACCTACGATGAAATGGTAAAAGGTCCGCTCGTGGACACCAAAATGGTGATCATAAACGGCGTGCAAAAGGCGAAGGAATTCTTTACCCTTCTCGCCAACATCAACGAACGCCTTGCAGAAGCCGCAGTTGGGGTTGGCAGCGGGACCCGGACTGCGATGAATAGGGTTAGGGATGTTGTGGAGGAGATTGGGGATAATGTTTCGGAGATTGTGGTTGGTGGGGGTAAGGGTACGGGTAAAGTTGCGGGGCTTAAATCCCGAAAATTATCTTCTGAACAACTTGAATTAGATTGGCTGGCTGACAAGTATACTGCTGTAGAAGTAAAAGGAACAGTTAAAATTGGTGGAAAGGAAGTAGATGTATCGAGAAGAGTGTACCAAATTGAGATTGATAAAAATTATGTACCTAATAATCCGAAGGCACTAGGAAAGTCGAATGGAGAATTAATGAAAAAGGGGAAATCTCCATATATTGTAAAGGATGGAGTGGAAAGTAAAGTTGAATTACACCATTTCAAAAAGAACCTGGTGGAATGGTCGAAATTGCGGAGTTAACTCATGATAAATACGATTCGACGTTACATGGTTTGGTTGAAAATGGAAATAGTTTTAGAAATAATCCAGAACTTGAAAAAATGTATAATAATTTTAGAAGTAACTATTGGAAAATGCGTGCTAGTGAATAATAGGAGTGAGTTTAATCTATGGATGAAAGAATTATTAAGATGATCGAAAATTATGGTGAAGAAGATGATTTTTTTGGAGAAGTATCAGAAGAATATATTAATAAGGCTGAAGAAAAACTTAGAGTTAAATTTCCTCGAAGTTATCGTGATTTTATAAAAAAATATGGTTCGGGGGGGATATGTGGAGTTGAGCTTGAAGGTGTTCAGGATAATTTAGGAGCATCTGTAGTTGATGCAACAGAGAGATGGAGAAAATTAGGGTTGAATATGAACTTAATTGTTTTAGAGGACTCGGGAGAATTTGCTAGATGTATGTATTGTGCAGATATTAATGATGACAGAGTATTTAGTTGGGAAAGGGGTGGGACAAATTTACACCCAAGATATAATACATTTGATGACTATGTAATAGACATATTTCAAGAAGGAATTGATAACTGGTAAAAAACAATGAGGTTAATCCAGGGGATACTTATGAATCAATGAATCAATTAACGGACCCGTACCAACTCTTAAGTTTATGCAGTAGTAATGACCTACAAAGGTGTCATACTGTTAATATAAATCTTACAAATTTATGCTACTTAAAAATATATGAACTTCAAGCACTTGATTGTCAACTAAAGGCAGCGAGTGCTTTTTTGTAAGGAGTCACTGCTTTGGACAACAACAAAATAACTGTATGAAATTCATAACTCATGAAGGTAGTACCATCATGGAGTATTGATTTATATATTTGGATTTTGTGAGAAGTACGATAAACAGTCGAGATGACATTTTAAGTGACAGGAAGACTTATGATACTGCAAAACCCATAAACTAAAGACAATGACAAAGCTCGTAATGCTAAAGATGGTAACAATACGGATACATAAAGATAGTGAATAATAAAATATGAAGATTTTTGAGTGAGACAATAGGAATGTGATTTGTTTGAGAATCGAAAGCTCATGATGGTTGTACCATCATGGAGTATCGTGTTAACACTTGGAGGAACTGAACAAGAACGATATATGGGCGAGATGACATTTTACATGACAGGGGTAGTTATGACATGGAATAAGATGATTCGCTGGACTGACAAGTATTTTCCTGAGTTTGCACAGGTGTTTCCATCCTTCGGGAAAATGGCGCTGGCTGCGCTGGAAATGACTCCGTTTCAGAGAAGGAAATTCAGGAGTTAAACGAGCAGCTAACAGCCCTGCTCCAATTGTCTGTGGAGTATGAGTTTCTCCAAACGGTACCCGGTTTAGGGGATGTCACCATTGTAGAGCTTTTGTCCGAGATCGGCAGTTTCACGCATTATCAGCACCCACGCCAACTAGTCAAACTCGCGGGGTTAACGCTGAAAGAGAATTCCTCCGGTCTTCACAAAGGACAAAAGCGCATTTCCAAACGGGGAAGGCGAAAGCTTCGAGCCCTTCTCTTCCGAGTAATGATGCCGATGATTCGTCACAATGAGGCGTTTCGGAAGCTGCATAAGTATTACACGACAAGGCGGGAGAATCCGCTCAAGAAAAAGCAGTCCATTGTGGTTCTATGCGGAAAGCTGTTGAAAGTGCTTCACGCCCTTAGTACGAAGCACATGGTGTTTAATGCGCAGCGAATGATCCAGGACTTCACCCAGGTCAGGCAAGCCGCCTAATTTCTTCTTCCGATTAAATCACAAGGATGACACGGAGAAGCTGGCATATCCATTCGACCTCGGTCCCTATAGGAGCTTCGCCAGCCTCTGCCTTATGACTAGACCGAACGAAGGAATGTAGGCACACGGATGCTAAGAGACATGGGAGGGTACATCATCATAAGCAACGCAGAAATCCAATGTGCATCACATACTGAGTTCAGCTCCACCAACCAGATATACCCAGTGGAGACCACGAAGTGTACCCAGCACCTGTCTTAGAATCACATATTTTATAAATCCTGTTAGGGATTGTGTCGAAAAATATTTTTTTGAGACCCCATCAGCGGCTTAAACCGTTGATAGATCAACATTTATATAGGGAGGTAGTAAAATTATGAATGATCATGTATCAATATGGATTGGGAATTTTGGGAGCAAGGAAGAGTTAATGAATTATACAAATGTTGAATATACAGAAGATGGAGACAGTATTTCTTCAGTTTTCGAAAAAGACTTTAACTTAGATTATTATGATCGCGATTTAGTAGAAAAGAAATGGATTAGTAAATCGACAAACAGTGTGAAGGATTTATTAGATGGATTTTCTTACTCAGATCAATTTTTAGAACAATTTGATACTATAAACTATAGTGAAGAATTTAATTCTGCAATACTGATTTACAATATGGAATATGATGCTAAAAAAATAAAGAGTAAATATAAAAATAGTGAATTGAAATTTATCGGTGTCGCTCAATATACAATAATTGTTGATGATAGATGGTGATTTTTTAACCAAAAAGTATGTAACTTAAATTAAGCGAATTAAAGACCTTAAGTGGCTCAATGCCTTTCAAGGTTTTTTACATCAAGAACTTTATGATTTAAAAAATAACATTTTTGAATCAAATGTTTTTGAAGTCATTAAATCACCGGAAGCGTCGTGACGGTACTCACGCTTCTTTTTAGGCTATATAGAATAGATTAAGCCCCCACATATTAATACAAACAATATAACTCGGGTCGCATATCCCATCTTGTCGGACTGCCTAAGCTTGACAACAACACATTTGCAGAATAGCTGCGAAAAGCCGGCGAACACAGAAACAGCAGCAGAGACAGACAAGAGCCTGCTTGAAATCCTGGGAGATGTCTTCCTCGGAATCGGAGAAGCCATCGTTCAAATTCTGACCGAAATTATCGTGGGCCTGTTCGATCTCCTGGCAGCCCTGTTCACCGACCCAATTGGGCTTGCCTACGGAGTCATCACCACCGTGATGAACCTGGATGAAGTGCTCTACTCCATGGTCGACGCACTCGTCGTCGCCTGGGAGCGGGATTTCATTAACGGAGACGCCAGAAGCCGGGCACGATTCGTCACCTATGGAGTCCTATCGATTTTCGGAACGAAAGGCCTCAGCAAGGTCAGCAAAGCAGGCTCTCTCGGCAAAGCCGGCAAGAAAGTATCCGACGTCGATGATCCGGATGGAGCGAAAAAACCGAAAACCGCCATCCCCTACAACGTCATGAACGCGGAGCAGCTGTTCAACGAAATGAAAGAAGCCGTCGTCCGCAACGTCACCAAGATGACAGACCATGCCGTAGATCTCGTGAAATCCAAGGTGATGAAAACCGCCGTTCAGCTGAAAGTGCTCAGCGGGAAAATGGCCGACATCATCCAGACTGCCAAAAACGTCTTAAACCCTCAAAAAATCCACCAAGCCATAAAGTGGACTTACGATGAAATGGTAAAAGGCCCGCTCGTGGACACCAAAATGGCGATCATAAACGGCGTGCAGAAGGCGAAGGAATTCTTTACCCTTCACGCCAACATAGCAGCAATAAAAAAATTAGGGTTAGAGAAGAAGATATTTTGGTGGCCGGAGTGATGATCATGGAAAAAATTGAACAAAGCGAGCTTGATTCATTAATAAACGACCATAATAAATATATTGATTCCGTTCAAAGAAATGAGCTAGAAGGCAATAGGTTAATATTAGATGGAATAGATTTCTCAAACAATAACCTATCAGAGTTGAATTTTTTAGATGTTTACATTACAGACTCCTTTTTCAAAAACCATGTCTTTGAGAATACCAATTTTGGAGGAGCCAAATTATATGGCTGTAAGTTAAACCATATCGTTTTCAGAAAAGCAAACTTTGGTAAGGCTGAAATGAATTATAGCCATATTGCAGACTGTGCTTTCGATGAAAGTGACCTAATTAAAGTAAATTCTTTTGAAACTTATTTTGAAAATGTGAATTTTACAAGCTGTATAATAGATGATTTTTTTTCAAATAGTAAAATTAATCAGGTTCAGTTCGAAGACTGTAAGTTCGGGGGAGTAGAATTTTGGGAGTGTGTAACTAACAATATCAAATTTAAAAACCATCCCTTTAATGCTAATGATCATATAAAAAGAATTAATAAGGGAACTTTGGAACAGCCAATATTTGTTGATGGAAACGAGGCAATTAAAGTTTTTATAGAGAGTTGCAACGGCTGTATAGAAACCTAAGGTTTTGCTTATCAAAACACATCAAGCTTGGTGATGAGGTAGAGGTGAAGATCACCCCAAATTACAAAGGTAATTCACAAAGTCCAGAAAGTTTTGACATAAAGTATAAAATTGGTGATGATGAATGGGAACAATGTTAAGGGAGGGAGAAAGCTAGTTGAGTGAAAAACAATTTCATCGATTTTATCAACAGATAGCAGAGATTGTCGTAGAAACTATTCCAGAAGAATGGTGTAAGGTTTATTTATACGGCGAGGTCGTTGAAGGATCTCAGACTGCTTACTTCTATTATCTTCCGGAAGGTAGCGATAACGCTATATACAGTCATGAGATAACTGAATTATTTACAGTTACCGAACTTGAATACTCAGAAAAATGGCACAACTTGATTGGTATGATTCAAGAACTTTGGAAAGCTTTTAATAAAAATGGTCAAGAACCTTGGACAAATTTCACTATGATTTTTGATAAGGTGGGAAAGTTTAAAGTTGTTTTTAATTATGATGAACTCTCAAATAGAGATCCTCATGAAAGAAAAACTATCTGGAAATATGAGAATCTTGGCATTATCCCCAAAAGCAATTCAGGGAAAAAATATTTAGAGAAGCATATTTCCATTAATGAATAATTATTATCTAAGGCAATTAAATAAGGGCTAGGAGAACAGGACCCTAATCTCATCTAAATCTAGAATGCTGGTGTCTGTCTCTTATCAATTTGATCGAAAGGCTCTGTAGAGTTAATTTCTGCAGAGCTTTTTTTCCGCAACTTGGAGTATTGAGAGAGGAGACAGTCGAATTAGTAAAACATTTCTGAGGAAACAGGTGGTAGTAACCTTAAAAAAAATTGAAAATAAGAAAAAAACTGGAACGCTCAAAACCACCGCAAATCAAAAGTCATGAAAACCGCTGTTCAGCTAAAAGTGCTCAGCGGAAAAATGACCGACATCATCCAGACAGGCAAGAACGTATTGAACCATCAAAAATCAATAAAGCCC
This sequence comes from Metabacillus sp. 113a, assembly GCF_050107635.1. Classification (NCBI taxonomy): domain Bacteria; kingdom Bacillati; phylum Bacillota; class Bacilli; order Caryophanales; family Bacillaceae; genus Metabacillus; species Metabacillus sp. 113a. Next base: position 51,497 of record NZ_JBNILJ010000004.1, read on the forward strand.
TAAAGTGGACCTACAATAAAATGGTAAAAGGCCCGCTCGTGGACACGAAAATGGTGATCATAAACGGCTGCACACTTAGAAAAAGATGTTTCAGAAGAAGAACAAAAACACCCAAAAGATTACCCTTCCAAAAATCCGGGTATCTGGAATTAAAAGGGATGCAAGTTTCCTGAATACTACTTTTACCCGGAGGGATTACAATGGCAATGCTGAAGGTTGGCAATGAAAATGATGCTCCAATTGAACTGTATTATGAAGATCATGGAACGGGGAAACCGGTTGTGCTTATTCACGGCTGGCCACTGAGCGGGCGCTCTTGGGAGAAACAGATTCCTGCTTTGGTTGAGGCGGGCCACAGAGTGATTACATATGACCGCAGAGGGTTTGGGAAGTCCTCTCAGCCTTATAGCGGATACGACTACGATACCTTTGCAGCGGATTTGAATCAATTGCTTGAGCGGCTGGATCTTCGGGAAACGACGCTTGTTGGTTTTTCGATGGGCGGCGGGGAGGTTGCGCGTTACATCAGCACATATGGAACAGACCGGGTGAGCAAAGCGGTATTTGCTGCGGCAGTTCCTCCTTATCTTTACAAAGCTGCGGATAATCCTGAGGGCGGCTTAGATGATGGGGCTATTGAAGAATTTCAAAATGGTGTGAAGGGCGATAGAATTGCGTTCCTCGATACGTTCACACAAAATTTCTTTGCAGCCGGCGACAAGACGGACCTTGTCAGTGAGCCGTTCCGCCTTTATAACCGTGACATTGCCGCCATGGCATCTCCTAAGGGAACGCTTGACTGCATCACCGCTTTTGCGAAAACAGATTTTCGGGGGGACTTGGAGAAAATCACTGTTCCAACGATGATTATCCACGGCGATTCAGATGGGATCGTTCCTTTAGAAGTAAGCGGCAAGCGGACGCATGAGATGATTCCGGGAAGCCAGCTTGTACAAATTAAAGGTGCGCCTCATGGTTTTAATGCAACACATGCGGATGAGTTTAACCGTGCTTTGGTGGGCTTTCTTCAGTCTTAAAGCATTGTAGAGAACAGGGGAAAAACCAGTTTGGAATCCAAACTGGTTTTTTGCTGCTGTTGATAAAGCTGCAGCGGGCAGTAAGGGCTATACAGTTATTGCGGCCCTCTTATTTGCTGAAAATCAAGATCGATTGGGTGAAAGTCCAGAGTGATTAAGTGTTTTCATGGCAGCGGGAAATCTAAAGAAAACGAGAGGCACACCTTTTGGCGTCCTAGCCCCGTGCAGACTGGAGAATCTTCTGTTTCACCGCTTCCGTAACTTCTTTTGTACTGGATGTCCCCCCGATATCGCGGGTTTTGATACCTGCTTCTGTTACGTTCTCAATGGCATCCATGAGGGTCTGGCCGAGCTCTTCATAGCCGAAGTGATCGAGCATCATCTTTGCGGTCCAGAGCTGACCGATAGGGTTTGCGATTCCTTTTCCTGCAATATCCGGAGCCGATCCATGAACGGGCTCGAACATGGATGGATAGCGGCCTTCAAGATTGATGTTGGCCGACGGGGCAATCCCGATGCTTCCCATGATGGCGGAGCCTATGTCTGTTAGCACATCCCCAAATAAATTGCTGGCCACGATGACATCGAAGTCAGCCGGTTTCGTTACGAAAAAGGCAATATGAGAGGACTGCATGTCCACATGGGGGTATTCGCCTGCTACGGACTTGGTCACTTCATCCCAAAAAGGCATGGAGTGGACGATGCCGTTTGATTTGGTCGCGCTGACTAAGCGGTTGTCCCGCTTTTCTGCCAGCTGAAACGCATATCGTATGACCTTCTCTGTTGCTCTTCTTGTGAAGACCGCGTTCTGGATTGCCACCTCATGCTCGCCCTGATGGATGCGTCCTCCAACTTCACTGTATTCACCTTCGCTATTTTCCCGGACGACGACAAAATCGAAGCTTTTTGGATTGGCCAGGGGGGAAGCAATGCCCTTCAGCCTTTTGGCAGGACGGACATTTACGGAAAGCTCGAATTCCCGGCGGATCTTGATGAGCATCCCCCATAATGAGATATGATCAGGAACAAGGGCTGGGTTTCCAACAGCACCTAAGAATAGCGCCTCAAACTGGCGAAGGGTTGTCATCGCGTCCTTTGGCATCATAACTCCATGTTCACTATAATAATCACAGCTCCACGGGAAAGAGGAGAAGGAAAACCGGAGCCCTCCATGGGCATCAGTGAGCGTGTGCAGGACATCCTTTGCCGCTTCAGTGACTTCGATCCCGACGCCATCTCCCGGTAATGAGGCTATTTCGATTTTTCTCATCTTTGTCACGCTCTTTTCCTATGATTTAAAGGCATCAGGCAAGATATGCAGGTCCACTCCCCAAAGTAAAGGCAACAGCAGATATACAGCCCCGGCAATGAGAATGACACAGAAAATGTTGACCCAGAATCCATTTTTTACCATTTCGGTGATTTTCAGCTTGCCCGTCGCAAAGATGATGGCATTCGGCGGGGTTCCCACAGGCAGCATGAAAGCGCAGTTCGCTGCCATGGCGGCCGGGACCATAATCGCATAAGGATGGACATTGATCGCCACGGCCAAAGAGGCAAGTACGGGCAGGATCATGGTTGCCGTTGCTGTATTGGACGTGATTTCTGTCAGGAATAATACAAACATCGTCACGACGATGATCATGACGAGGAAGTTGACCCCATCCAGCACCTTCAATTGATTTCCCAGCCATTCAGCGAGACCCGTGGAGCTGAATCCTCCGGCGATCGCAAGACCTCCTCCAAATAGAAGAAGGATGCCCCAAGGAATGTCCTTAGCGACACTCCAGTCCAAAAGCCGTCCGCTTTTATTCTTCGAAGGAATCAAGAAGAAAAGAACCCCGGCCGTGATGGCAACCATTGTATCATCGATGCCTGGAATAATGTCTTTCCACAGGAATGATTGAGAAATCCACATGAAGGCCGCGAAGATGAAAATCACGCTGACAGCCTTCTCTTCAAAACTCATGCGGCCAAGGGCACGTTTCTCGTTCTTGATGAGTTCTTTGCCGCCTGGAATCTTTTTAATCTTCACTGGATGAGAAACTTTGATCAAGTAAATCCAGGTAGAGAACAAGAGCAGGATGACGATTGGGACGGCAAACAGCATCCAGCTTCCGAAGGAAATCTGCACCCCGTACAGCTCTGATACAATACCGGCCAGAATAATGTTCGGCGGTGTGCCGATCAAAGTCCCAAGTCCCCCGATCGTTCCTGCGTAGCCTATAGCAAAGATGAGCACCTTCGAGAACTTTTCCTCTTCAGCCGACAGGTCTTCCTTGCTTCCTTTCAAAGCTTGGGATACTTGGTACGTGATGGCCGTCCCGATTGGAATCATCATCATAACGGCCGCTGTGTTGGAAACCCACATGGAAAGGAATCCGGTAGCAATCATGAACCCGAGGATGATATTCGAAGTGCTGGTTCCGACAACCGATATGATATTCAAAGCAATCCGCTTATGAAGGTTCCATTTTTCCATGGCAAGGGCAATCATGAAGCCGCCAAGGAACAAGAAGACGATGGGATTTCCGTAGCTTGCGGTGACATCGTCCATTGGGAGGGCATTCGTAACAGGTAAAAGAGTGATAGGCAATAAAGAGGTAGCGGGGATCGGGATTGCCTCGGTGATCCACCATGTAGCAACCCAGAGTGTGATGGCGAATACCATTCGCCCTTCATTGCCCAATTCTGACGGAGTGAAGAAAAGAATGGAAAGCACAAAGAGCAGCGGGCCAAGAATCAATCCGATGATTTGCCCTTTTTTATAACTCCGGTGTTCTGGATTCTTATCATTGGATTCAATAGAATTCGTTTCCTTGCCCGGTAACGTTTTTCCCTTTCTGCTTGGAATGGCGAATGAAATCAATTGCTTCGTTCTGTCATGAGCCTTCCACATGGACTCCCATACTGTTGTTGTATTAATAATGTTCCCTCCTCTTGTGCTGTTTTATTGAAGCGCTTACAATGTCGACAGATGCTATAGTAATCGTACAAATTATACCGTTCACGCGTCAATGTTTTTATCAAACTCTTATATGGTTGAATGATGTTAAAAAAGGTCTGAAATGTTGATTGCGGGGTGAACAGTTTGGACAGGGATTGCCAGGGGATATTTTGGTAAACAGGCCAGACTGGCGAATCCCGGACAATGGTGAACGTCCCCTGATTAGATCTGCCTTTCCTTTATAAGAATAATCTGATTATTTCTCTTTAACATGCTGTTTTTTTTATCAGGGTACCGACTGAGGTAAAATATTACAAAAAACAACATAGGAACTAAAAAAATTACAGCTTGAAAGATCGTTTTAATAAATCCACGCCAATACCCTCCGTTTGAGTGGATTAAAAAATATCCATTTAACAGGAGCGAGACAGGGATTAAAAGCATGGCGATAGAATACATCAAAAGGGCCCCTCTGTTAATCCAGATTAAGTTCCGGTACGCCTTTTTGTTATCAGAGCTGATTTGTTCCTGACGCAGCTGCCTGATTTCATTGCCTATGTATGGGTAAATGTGGAATAGTGAAAGCAAGGCAGTTCGTGCACCGGGATCAGCTTCGAATGCCTTAGGAAATTTATAGGATGTATTTAAATGCTGTTCTTTCCCCTTTTTTGAAAAAACGGGTCTGATTTTAAGAAATACAAGAGTAAACGGTATAAGAAATATAAGACCTGAAAAGGTTAACGGATAAAAAAGTCCTGCTCCTATTAAAAATATTATACTTATGAGCAGAGTAAAAAGGATGACGGCAAGAATAACATTCAGGTGCAGAAGCATGAGCCCCCGGGCTTTGTTTTCAAGTGTGTCTGAGCAAAAGAGCAGCTGCCAGCTTTCTTTAATGTCAGCTCGGATCTCCGTAATTGCGTGTTTTACTGTTTTCACCTTAAACTCGTTCCCTTCCGGTTCTATTTCTTATTTTTACCCATAGTAAACTTTCCCTTTATTTAACAATAAAAAACGAAATTTATAAAAAAAAAGTCAGCTTGTCCAGTTTGGGAAAGCTGACTTATCAGATATTAAATTAAATTCCCCTCAACCCTGTCCCTTTTCAAAATTCAAATCCCACGTAATCCCAAACGGGTCTTCGACTTTCGCGTATCTTGCACCCCAGAACGTGTCTTCAAGCTCCATACGGACGGTTCCTTTTTCTTTGAGTTTTGCGTAGAGGGTTTCAATTTCCTCATCGCTTTCAAGCTCCAGTACAAGGGCTTGTTAGAGCCGCTCGTAACGGAATCGCCAGGGAAGGAGTCGGACGCCTTAAAGAATAGGGGGCCTTTAGTTAATTTCGCATGCATGATTCGTTCGTCGGCTTCCGGCAGTGTCGGGAAGTCCGCCTGGCCGAAGGTTTGTATTTCGCTGATTTCTCCTGCGAATACATCTTTGTAGTAATTCAATGCTTCTCTTGTGTTTCCATTAAATGATAAATAAGGAACAGCTTGATGCTTCATCTCGAACTCTCCCTTAAATTTAATGGATTAAAAGAATGGGTACGACTCCATATTCGTTTTCCTCCAGTCGTTTTCCTTCCATATTAAATATATTCGATCGAGAGAAAAGGGTCATGAACGTTTGTTTGGTTATGCCGGCAGATTTTCAGTCTTGCTTGACTGAAAAAAGAATTGGAACTACTATTATTTGTAAGCGATTACATAACGTATAGTAATACAGCAGTCTATTACTATATAAGGGGGCTTTCTCCCATGTCTGAGCCCATTAAAATTCTTTCCCCGTGCGGCATGCTAGGCTACGGTTTTCCAGCTGCTTCATTTTTGAAGGGACTGGAGCTGGGTGTTCATGCCATTGTTGTGGATGCCGGTTCAACCGATGCAGGTCCTCATAAGCTTGGTGCCGGGGTCAGCATCGTGAGCAGGCGGGCCGCTAAAAAGGATTTGGAGCTGATGATTGTAAACGGCGTTCTGGGTAAGATTCCGGTTATCATCGGTTCTGCCGGAGGTGCCGGGGCGAGGCCCCATCTGGATTGGACGCTGGATATCATTCATGAAGTTCTGAGCGAGCAGTCATTAGCCGCAAAAATCGCCGTGATTCCGGCAGATATTCCCAAGGATTACGTTATGGAAGCATGCCTGAATAGTAAGACGAAGCCGCTTTCGCCGAATATTCCGCCTCTCACTGCCCAAGCCATTCTTGAAACGGAGAACATCGTTGCGCAAATGGGGCATGGACCGATTTTAGAAGCTTTGCAGAATCATAGCGATATTATTGTCTGCGGCCGGGCGTACGATCCATCTCCCTTTGCAGCCGTCGGAATTTTTTACGGCAAGGATCCCGGCCTCAGCTACCATCTTGGTAAGATATTGGAATGCGGTGCGCTCTGCGCCGAGCCGGGGACGACGAAGGATAGCATTCTTGGAACCTTGGGAGACGATTCGTTTACGGTTCAGTCCTTAAATGAAAGCCGGGCCTGTACCCCGGTCAGTGTGGCCGCGCATACCTTCTATGAGAAGGAGCATCCGTATATTCTTCATGGACCTGGATTTATTCTGGATTTGCAGCATTGCCGGTTCGAGGAGAAGGAGCCTGGTGTTGTGGAGGTTAAAAACAGCCAATACAGGGAGTCCGATACTTTTTTCATTAAGCTTGAGGGAGCGAGAAGGATCGCCTACCGGACTTTTGTGCTTGCGGGCATCCGGGACCCGCTCCTCCTTAAGAAATTAGAGGAAGTGGAGGAGCAGGTGAAGAGGCAGACGGGAGAGTATTATGAAGAGGTAGATTCAGAGGATTATGAGATTCGTTTCTTCCATTACGGGAAAAACGGAGTTCTTGGCGACCGCGAGCCGGAACCGTTCACGGGGCATGAGGTTGGCGTTATGTTTGAGGTGCTGGCGTCTACTCAGGAGCTGGCGAGCAGTATATGCGCGACCGTCCGTTCCACTTTTCTGCATTACGGCTATGAAAATCGAAAATCAACAGCCGGCAATCTCGCCTTCCCGTTTGCACCCAGCGATATTGAATTTGGACCCGTTTATGAATTTTCCATCTACCATCTGATGGAAGTGCCAAGGGATTACTTTCAAGTCTATTATACGGAGCATCGGAGGTAACAGATGGCCTCATTATATGAACTGGCGAAAATCATCCGGAGCAAAAATTCCGGTCCCTTTGAGTTAACACTGGATATCCTTTTTGAATCAGAGTCTTTGTATGAACGGGTGAAAAAATCCGGGCGGATCACCTGTGAGACCCTTTCACGCCTCTATGGTATGGAGGAGTCGCATATCCATCATCTCGTTTTTTTTGATCAGGCACTCGGCATCAAAATTACCATGGCGCGGCCGGTTTCTTCCGGAACGGCCGGGGACCGGGATGTGTATGGGGCACAGCAGCACGCCCTGCTTTTCCAGATTGACATCCCCTAGTTCTCCATCCTTAACAGGTTGACGAAAGAGCAAAACATGATGAAAAATCCAACCATACTATACCGCCTGAAAAGGAGCTGGCCGGCGATGTTTCAAAAAAAGTGGAAGCTGATGAAGAGAGACTGGGTTCTTTATGCGATGCTGATTCCGGCACTCATCTATTTTATTACGTTTCATATTTTTCCGCTGATTGGCATGAAGCTTGCTTTCCAGGATTACCGAATCCTCGGCGGACATGAATGGGTGGGGCTGAAGCATTTTGACGTGCTGTTCAGCTCTCCCGCTTTTTTAACCGTCCTCAAAAACACGGTCATCATCAGCACAATGAAAATGATTCTCTTTTTTCCGGTCCCGATTCTTCTGTCTATTCTTATTAACGAGGTACGCAGCGGAAGGTTCCGGAATTCCGTCCAATCGATTATTTATCTTCCTCATTTTCTGTCCTGGGTCGTCATCGCCGGAGTCTGGATCAGCCTGCTTAACCCGGAAGACGGAGGAGTTAATCTGATCCGCGGCTTTTTTCAGCTGCCGTCCATTGATTTTATGACGAGCAAAGACCACATCCGCTGGGTGCTGGTTTTCTCGGAAATTTGGCGAAGTGCCGGGTGGGATTCGATTATTTATCTGGCGGCCATCATGAAAATCAGTCCTGCGCTTTATGAGGCAGCGAAGATCGATGGGGCATCCAGCCTGCAGCAGCTTCGGTATATTACCATCCCCGAGCTTTCAGGAACGATTGTAACGGTGTTTATACTGAATCTTGGGTTTTTCATGAATGCCGGCTTTGATCAGGTATTCAACCTAATGAACAACTCTGTCATTTCCGTCATTGATATATTGGATACGTATGTATACAGGATTGGTTTAGTAAACGGACAGTACTCGTACGCAACTGCCGCAAGCTTATTTAAAGGCATCATTGGAATGGTGCTGATTCTGGGAACTCACTTTATTTCGAAACGGGTTACAGGAAGAGGGGTGTGGTAAGGATGAAGAAGCTCACGCCATTCTCTGTAACCGTATACATTCTTTTGGTGCTGCTGTCTGTTTCCGTATTGATTCCGGTTCTGAATCTGCTTGCCAAGTCGTTTTCGGACCCCTTGCAGGTACAGGCTCTCGGCGGCCTGGATATTTTGCCGAAGGGATTTTCGCTCATTAATTATCAGGTGCTGTTTTCCAACCCGCTTATCGTTCGAAGCATTTTTAATACGATTTTCTTAACGGTTGCAGGCACGGCGCTCAATCTCCTTTTAACGGCGATGGCAGCGTATGTGCTGTCGAGAACGTATTTTCCAGGCAAACGGGTGGTGCTCGTTTTGCTGATTATCATTATGGTTTTTGAGCCGGGGCTGATTCCGGAATATTTGCTGGTCAAGGATCTGGGGCTTTTAAATACGTATCTGTCTCTGATTTTCTATAAAGCCATTAATGTGTATTATCTGTTCATTCTGATCCGCTTTTTCCAGGACGTGCCGGACAGCATTCTTGAAGCGGCAAGAATGGATGGCGCAGGCCACTTTAAAATCTTCACACAAATCATGCTTCCGCTGTCGAAGCCGGGCCTCGCTACTCTCGGGCTGTTTTACGCGGTTTATCACTGGAATGAATATTTCCGGGCCACGATTTATATTACAGATCCGAATAAATGGCCGCTGCAGGTCGTGCTTCGTCAATTTGTCGTTCAAAAGGACAATGCTTCGCTGCTCGGTACGCAAAATGTTCTCTCCTATGACCAGGTAGCGAGCCTTGATTTTTCCTCCCTTCAAGCGGGAATGATCATTCTTTCCATGGTGCCGATTCTCATCCTTTATCCGCTTATTTTAAAATTTTACGCGAAGGGGGCATTTGAAGGAGGTGTAAAGGATTAAACGGGGGCTTAAAAATGAAGAACAAGGGGGAGAAGGGAAATGAAAAGAAAGCTGGCAGCATTATTTGCAGCCGCGATGCTGACGCTTACAGCCGCGGCGTGCTCGGGTGAGGAAGCTTCAACGACCGACAGTAAAAAGGGAACCATTAAACTTGTGCTGAAGGATGAAGATCCATCCAATCCGGCCACAAAAAAGTATTTCAGCAATCTGGAGAAGGCGCTGAAAGAGGATGAACAACTGGACGTGAAGTTTGAGCTTGTGCAAATGCCTCAGGGCAACTATGCTGAAAAGCTGAACCTGCTTTTATACAGCGGCGACATCCCGGATATGATTTATTTTCAAGGCGGGGACCAGCAAATTTCCGGGCAGGACCTGCTTGAAGATTTAACCCCTTATCTGGAAAAATCGAAGCATCTAAAATCCATTATGGAGCCATACAATGAAAAAAGGATGAAAAATTATCCGTACTTGCTTTGGATCAAGCCGCTTGATTTGAAGACACCCGTCATCCGCAGTGACTGGTTCAATCAGCTCTCTTCATCGAAAGCACTGATGGCTGACCCAAGTCCCGAAAATTATAAAGCGTTTTTCAAAGAGCTTGTAGAGAAAGCCCCGGGCGGCGGGAATCCGAAATACGCGATCACTGCAGCAGGCGATATTGCCGAGCTTGATTCCATCTTTAATATGGCGTTCGGCATCAATCAAACGTGGCTTGAAAAAAGCGATGGCACCTATGAATACGCAAAGGTTTCAGAAAAAGAAAAAGCAAAGCTTGAGTTCTACAGCGAGCTGTATAAAGAAGGGCTTCTCGATCCGCAATTTGCAACAAAGCAATGGGATACGAAGGAAAAAGCGTTTTATGACGGCGAAGCCGGGGTGATCACCGGTACGAACGGCAAGGTCATTGATATTTACAACGGAAAAATGACACAGGTAAATGGAAAAGAAGCAGCGCTTACGGTCCTTCCGCCGTCAAAGGGAGAATTCCAGGGCTACGGGGCGACGGATGTATCAAAAGAGTCACGGGGAATTGCGATTTCCTCCCAGTCAAAAAATAAAGAGCTCGCATTTAAAGTGCTGGATTACCTGGCAAGTCCGGAGGGCCAGATGCTTGACCGGATCGGGTTTGAAGGGGAGCATTATCAGCAATCCGGTGATCAGCTCGAGCTAACAGAAAAATATTACAGCGAGTGGTATGCGAGATTTTGGGAGCCTGCAGCGTTTGAAACAGAAAAGCCTATGAAAACCCCGCTTCTATCTGAGCCTGCCGAGGAATCTGCGAAGCTGGTCCGGGACTATTACAGTGAGGATAACAAAGTGATGCTCGATGAAGAGGCATCGGCTAAATGGGATGCAACCGAGAACCTGTATAAGGAATTTTCAGCGGATGTAATCACGGGAAAAAGGCCGGTCAGTGATTTTGAGAAGTTTGCAGAGGACTGGGAAAAAGCCGGCGGGGCGGAGATCACGGAGTTTGTTAACGGAAAACTGAAATAAGGAGTTCGATAGATGATTCCCTTTATATCGCGCGTTAGAGGCTCGATTTTTGCCGCCGCTCTGGGAGATGCTCTCGGGGCGGCCGTTGAGAAGCAGTCGTATGAGGAAATCAAAGAACAGTACGGCCGGGTAGAGTCCCTTTTAACCCCCTGGTATAAAACAGGGACAGCCGCCGCTTTAGGAAAAAGGAGGGGTTCGGGCATTGTCACCGATGATACACTCATGATGTGCGCCCTTATGAAGGTTTATGAGAAAGAGGAAAGGCACCTGGACGCCTATGATCTCGGCAAGGAGTTTATGAAGGAGATCGCGTTCCGGGAGACCTATATTCCTGAGTTTGGCAGAAAGGCACTCTTAATGGAGCGCCTTTTTTACCCGGAGAAATATTTGTTTACACGGCACGTTCTCGCCAACTGCGAGCCAAGGGAGGGCGGCATCGGGAATATGGTCAATTGCGGAGCAGCCATGTACATCGCTCCGGTCGGAATGGTGAATGCAGGGGATCCGAAAGGGGCTTACGACGAAGCGATTCTTTTTGCGATGGGCCATCAGAACAGCTATGGTCTGGAAGCGGCGGGAGTTCTGGCAGCGTGTGTCGCAAGAGCTTTCGATCAGGATGCCACCGTAGAGGAGATCGTCAAAACAGCCGCTGCTCTCGCAAAGGATGGAACAAAAAAGGCGATTGAAGCCATGACAGAAGAGGCGGGCCGGCTGAGGGAGAAGGGTGCCGGTATGGACGAGGCCGTGTCCGCCCTGCAGAAAACAATCGAGCCGTTTTCACCGATGGGAAATGATGTCCACCGTATGGATTCGAAAACAGGGATCCCTTCAAATCACTATACGCCGAGCCGTTTGTTTTCCATAGAAGAACTGCCGATGGCCCTCGCTTTTATCGTGTTGAACGACGGGGCTTTTTACCCTTCTATATACGATGGGATTAATTCAGGCAGAGATACGGATTCTATTGGAGTCATGATCGGCGTCATCCTCGGAGCGATGTACGGAGAAACAGCGATCCGCGCAGAAGACGTGCAGCTGCTTGAGGACGTAAACCAATTGAATTTAGCAGACCGCTGTGAGAGGTTTGCTCAAACGGCGAAAAAAATAATATGGAAAGACCTTGAACTGCATACCTATAGAAAGAAGCACCTGACCTAGAAAAAGGGAGGGGTCTGATTGCAGAGTGAACAGTACCTCGAAAAGGTATATGCAGGGTTTCTCGGAATGAATATTGGAATCCGTCTGGGGGCGCCGGTTGAGCCGCGCGAATGGACCTATGAGAAGATCCGTGATGTTTACGGAGAAATTACGGGGTATTTAAAGGACTACCGGATTTTTTCAGCGGATGACGATGCGAACGGTCCCGTGTTTTTTATACGAGCACTTTATGATGATGCCACAGGCCGTGCGCTGGTGCCGCAGGATGTCGGAAACGCCTGGCTCAATTATTGCCGTGAAGGCATCGGAATGCTGTGGTGGGGCGGAGAAAGTGTAAGCACCGAGCACCGTGCTTACACCAACTTGAAAAAGGGAATCCCTGCACCGGAATCCGGTTCAGTTGAGCAGAACGGCCTCATCCTGGCTGAGCAGATTGGCGGCCAGATCTTCATTGATACGTGGGGTCTTATTTTTCCAGGGGAGCCAAAGAAGGCCGCCGATTATGCGGGAAAAGCGGCCAGTGTCTCCCATGACCGAAATGGAATCTATGGAGCAAGGTTTATTGCTGCCTGCATTGCCAGTGCCTTTACCGCGTCCTCCATGCAGGAAATCATTGAAAGCGGATTGTCTGCAATTCCCGTTGACTGCGAATATGCTAGGCTTGTACAGGCGGTTAAGCATTTTTACGAAAAAAACCCGGGGAACTTCCGAATCGGCTATCACTATGTTGAGGAATATTGGGGCTATCATAAATATCCGGGCGAATGCCACATCATTCCGAATGCAGGTATTTGTATGCTGGCCCTCCTTTACGGAGAAGGGGATTTTGCCAAAACGGTGGAAATTGCAGTGATGTGCGGGTGGGATACGGATTGCAACGCTGGAAACGTTGGAACAATCAGCGGAGTGTTTGGTGGCCTCGATGGCATTCCGCGCCGCTACCGGGCTCCAATCAACGATGTAATCGTCGCCTCAAGTGTATCCGGCTATTTAAATATCGTAGATATTCCTACCTTCGTAAAAGAGCTGGCGCTCCTTAAATACGAGCAGGAGAGAAGTCAGCCGCCGGTCATCCTGAAAAAAGCGGTTAAGCAGGGAGAGGTGTATTTCGATTTTTCACTGCCCGGCGCTACCCATGGCTTCAAAACAAACAATCCGTTTAAAACCATCTTAAGGCATACACAGGGAAAAGGGTTTCAGCAGCCTGGCTCGCTTGAAGTGCTCTTTGACCGGATGACATCAGGCGACAGCAGCAAAATTTATTGGAAGCCCTTTTACCGAAGAGCAGAATTTAACGACGAGAAATACAAGCCCGTCTTCTCTCCAAAGGCCGTCAGCGGGCAAACAGCCGCCTTCCAAATCTTCCTGGATCAATGGCGGGGCCAGCCGCTCCACCTCACTCCTTACATTCGTACCACCTTTGCCCAAAAGGACCTTGAGCTTCCCGTCATCTGTCTTGAAAATCAGGCATGGAACAGGATTGAATTCAGGATTCCTGATACGGAAGGGGATTTGATTGACGAGATTGGCTGCAAAATCAGCAGTCCCTCTCCTGTTTATAACCGGGCATTCGGAAAACTGTATTTAGATGAGTTTCACATTTTCGGCCCAGCCTGCTGCACAATCGACTTTTCCAAGCAAAGCAAAGAATTTCAATCCGTCACCCCCTTTGCGCATCACCGGGGAAGCTGGGAGCTTAAAGGAGATGCTTTACTCTGCAGAGCGGAGGGGAACTGCTCCTCCTACACAGGAAACTATTATGCAAAAAACTACAGCTGGTCAGCTGAATGGACCGCCCTCGAAGGAGAGAGCCACCTCCTGCTGTTCAGGGCCCGGGGAATTATGCGCCACTATCTGGCAGGCTTTGACGGAAAGGGCTTTGTTTCCTTGTACAGAAACGATTTTGGGCTGGAGAAATTGAAAACGGTTTCGTTTGAATGGGAGCTTGGAAGAGCCTATCATATAGAAATTAACTGCTCTGGACCGCTATTCACCTTTTTAATAGACGGGACCCCGATCCTGCAGGGTGAAGACGGGCGGTTTGCGTATGGCATGTTCGGAATGGGGTTTTTACAGCCTGGTGCGGCCATGATCCGGAGCATGACCATAAACACGAGTGAAAGCATTTGACTGTCAGCAGCCAAATGCTTTTTTGTACTTGTCAATCATTGGATGAAAACATGACTTTTTTATCATTTAGAATCTAAAGCTATTTTGGTACTGTTTTATATAGATGATTTAGGTTTTATTTCCATGTGCGGAAGCTTTATACAGCTTTGAATATCAGCCTGGTAAGCTTTAAAAACTATTTTTACATAAAAGGAAAAAATTAATGTATTAGGGTTATTTATCAAATAAGATAAAAATTTGGAAAAATAGGTTTTTATGCCCCGTAAAAAGGTAATAGGGAAAATACGAAAAGTTTGCAGAGGTGACGAAATGGATACAGGGCAGGTATTAGCATTAGCAGGGAAATATAGTGCCGCGGCTGACGAAGTGGAAAGTTCCGCTCATAACCTGAAAAACGCATTAAATGTGCTGTCATTAGACTGGAGCGGCAAAGGAAGAGATGAATTTATTTCAGAATTCGAGGAGACCCTTCAAGCCTTTACAAAGCACGCGGAAGATTGCAGGGAAACAAGCGAGGAACTGAAAAGTGCAGCGGCGGAAATCGAGAAGGTAAACGAAGAGAAAAAGAGATTGGAAGAATTGAGAAGACAGGCAATGATCAATGCAAAATTAAACGATACATTCGCATAAGGGGAAGGAGCTTAATCAAAGTGGGATACAAAATAGAAGCCAATCCGGATAAACTGGAGGCTTTTGCTAACAGCATTGTAAAAGAACTGGCTTTTCTGGAAAAACAGGCGGATACACTGAATGACGAGCTGGACAACATCATTAAATACTGCTCCCCGGAGTACTTACACTGCTTCAGCGGTGTGGGAAATACGGCAGCTACCAGCGATCAGGTCATTGAGCGGCTGGATAAGCACGAAAGGGATATTCGGGATGCCGGGGGTAAGCTTGCGGAGCAGGACGATATTTTAATGAAATTGTATGATTTTTACGATCAATACAACACAGCGATGATTTTTGGCGGTTCCATGTTAGGGGCAGGCAAATATATGGCTTCAGGTGTAACTCAATTTTTGCTCAATGCGGATGGGAATTTCATTGTAAAAAACATGCAATTTTTAGATGATTTCGGAAGAATGGTTGATCAATCGAAATATAAAACTATCATTAAAGCTTTTATATCTCCTACTATGATGGGATTTAAAAACAAGTCAGTTTCTGAACTTCTCTTTAAGAGAATGACTGGTTTTTTTGCAGACGATGCTGCAAATTTCAATAATAATGTTCGGAACTGGGTTAACGGGAGCGTTGACGATCTAGGAAAAAAAGTATCTTTTATGGATGTTGTTAAAACTGGTGGAAAGTTTGCTAAGGGTAACTTTCTCCTGACTACCGTGGTTACAGCTGGTTCGGAAACATTTGGAGCAGGAGTTACAATCGCTGATAATTATAATAAATATGGGGACAATCCAGAGGTGTTAAAAAGAGAAAATGCAAAAGCTGTAGGGAAAGCTGCGAATAAAACGTTTTGGGTTACTGCCGGATCAGGTGTAGGTACTGTAATTGGAGGAGCTCTAGGAAGTTTCGGTACACCTGTAGGTACGGTTTTAGGAGGAGCAGCAGGAGGTGCTGCCGGAGCTTATGTAGGTGAAAGAATAGCCGAAGCGACTGCAGGTGCTGCAGAGTCTTTGGCGCTAAAATACGATGATACAATTCAAAGCGGGATAACTGGAATAAGGAATCTTGGTGGAGATGTATCGAAAGGGATCGAAAAAGCTTCTGCGGTTGCGTCCAAGGTTACTGAAGAAGTGGATAAACACTTAAATAAAGGCATAGATATGGTTGAAAAAGGGATCAATGATGCTGGAAAAAAAGTAAAAAATGAACTGAAGAAGGTTGAAGATACAGCAGCCTCTATGGTTAATGGAGCAAAAGACTTTTTATCAAATCCATTCTCATTTGGGTAAGGAGCTAATATTATGACAACTAAAATTAAATTAAGTTCAGACGAATTGCTATTTTGCTTATATAGTGAGAATTTATTTGAACAGGGTATTTCCATGAAACAAATGTATTATCCAAATATTAGTGATGAAGAGTTAAATCTTATTTTTCAAGTGGCCTGCCGGTCTTTGCTTTCTAAAGATATGGTAGAATACATTGAAAATAAGTATATACTAAAGAAGGAATATTCGGGATTTATTCAAGTTTTAAGTTTTAGTTCCTATAGCATTAAAGCTTCCAGATTTTCAGATGAACAAGACCAGGTTTCATGGAACGGGTATTTTAATGGAGCAGAGTGCTATCTCCATTCGATCATGGATAATCAACAGGTACATATGATTGAGTATTTTAAAGATCATGATAAATTAGTTCATGTTTTAACTGCTTTAATGGATGTAAAGCATTCATCAGACACAGCAGAGGATCTATTTGTATGTACCGGAGAACTGTTCGAAACTCTTTTAGTTGGAATTCAGGAGGATGAGCAAAAAGTAAATGACTTTATTAATTCTGCAGAGATTAAAAATCTAAAAGTCCATGAATTTATTAATGACTTAAAACTAAGAAATGGAAAAATGGATAGTGTAATGAGTTTTGAAACTAATAAAGGGGAAGACCAAGCGCTGCATAACTTATCATTTATAGTTCCAGGTGTTAATCATACGTGGTTCATTACTGGAAGTGCGAGAAATGCTTTCACGCTTAATTCTGCTACCCCTGACTTGTTTAAAAGTATCATTACAGAAAATAGAAGCTTTCAGTTAGCTTGAGAGGGGAATATTATTGAAGCAGATTAATCAAACCGACACCATTGAAGTAAAAGCAAACCCCAGGTTAGTGGGCTTTGGATTAGCAGCAATAGCAGTGGCCATCCTGGTTTGCGGCTGGCTTATGATTGACGCGTTTAATTCAGGATTAAAAACAAGCCTTCTCGGACTGGCAGGGGGGGTATTAGGAACCTTTTTAGGTTTATACTTTTTAATCCATTCTGGGCCTGTATTTTTTGGAGATAAGGTTCTGTTCAAAATTATTCCTGGACCTGACGGGAGAATAGAGTCGAAAAAACAATCCGTGCCTCTTCGTGACATAAAAGATATTACGGTCCAGCATGGGGGAATGACCCTTCGATCCTGGCTTTACTATGACCTGGTCATCCTGACAAAGCAAAATAAAAAAATTAGAATACCAACCTACAATGTTTTAAATGATCAGGAATTTAACTCCTATAAACGGGATTATATCCTTCCATACTTGAATCATGAGCAAATCAGGGTTTAAATAGATCCAACCATTACCAGCCTCCTAATCCAAAAGGAGGTTTTTTCGTATTCGTATAAACAACTTCCGGAACGCTCCGATATAACCATTAGATGAATAAATTGAGGAGTGTCCATAATGGCGGTTAATTCAATTTCTGCTCAAGCTATGCCACGTACGCAAGAAGCAGAATCAGTGATAGTGAATCCTGTGCAGGCGATGAATTCGGCAGTTCAAGTAAAGGAAGCGGTACCGGCTTCAAAAGAAAAGCTTGAAAAAATTGTAGCGAGTTTGAATGAATTTATGGCACCGGCCAATACTCATACAGAATTTGTGCTTCATGAAAAGCTGAATGAGTATTACGTGACCGTTGTAGATGATGTGACGAGAGAGGTAGTCCGTGAGATTCCGAACAAAAAGGTATTGGATATGTATGCAGCCATGACGGAATTTGTCGGTCTGTTTGTAGATGAAAAAAGCTAAATGAGGCGGTGAATCATAATGACAATGAGAATTGGCGGTCTGGCAAGCGGTATGGATATTGACCAGATGGTAAGCGATTTGATGAAAGCAGAACGGATGGGCGTCGATAAACTGAAGCAAAAGAAAACCACATTGGAATGGCAGCGTGATAACTACCGTGACATGAATAAACTGCTGAAGGAATTGGATGATATGCTCAGTCCGATTAACAAAAATTCCTTGAGCCTGCAGTCAACCTTTAATCAAAAATCGGTCAGCAGCTCCAATGATGCCGCGGTTAGTGCAAAAGCGATCAGTGCCTCTGCAAATTTTTCTTCTTCCATCGGTGTGACGAGCCTGGCAGAATCGGGTTCTTGGAAATCCGATACAGGGCATGCCTATGTTCAAGGAGAAAGAGAGCTTGTCTTTA
The DNA here is from genome assembly GCF_050107635.1 of Metabacillus sp. 113a. NCBI lineage: Bacteria > Bacillati > Bacillota > Bacilli > Caryophanales > Bacillaceae > Metabacillus > Metabacillus sp. 113a. The sequence goes on from NZ_JBNILJ010000004.1 coordinate 69,670, forward strand.
AGGTAACCGATCCGGGAACCACTGCTGAAAGAGAAGTGAAGGTATCCATCGGTGCAGCCGATACGCTAGAACAGGTTCTGTCGAAGCTTAATTCATCTTCACTTGGTGTCTCTGCCATGAAGGCAACTGTAAATGGTGAAGGCTTTGAAAGTGTCATTCTTTCAAATAATAAGGCAGGTGCCGGCGGGGCAATTAAGGCCTCCGATGACACGACCAAAGCGTTTCTGGAAAGTCTCGGAATGTCAGTTGATGCCAGCAATACAATGGTTAAGGATAAAGAGGGGAAAAATGCCCTTGTCACGATTAATGGCTATGAGATGGAGCAAACCTCCAACACTTTTAATGTGAACGGCGTTGAATACACAATTAAACAGGAAACAACAAAGCCTGTCAGCATATCAAGCAGCACCGATACAGATGGAATTTTGGATTCCATTGTAAAGTTCGTTGATAAGTACAATGAAATCATCGGGAAAATCAATGGCGAAATTACGGAAGACCGCTACCGCAGCTACCAGCCGTTAACCGATGAAGAGCGTGATTCGCTTTCCGATAAGCAGGTTGAGCAGTGGGAGGATAAAGCGAAAAGCGGCTTGCTTAAAAATGACTCCATTCTTGCTTCCGGTCTGAACAAAATGAGAACCGATTTTTATTCTCCGGTAAATGGTACAGGAAACATTGCAGGGTTTGGCCAGCTAGCTGATATCGGCATCAAAACGACCTCGAACTATATGGAAAAAGGAAAGCTCGTCATCGATGAGACGAAGCTCCGGGAAAAGATAGCAGAGAATCCGAATGCCGTCTATGAACTTTTTAATGCAAAAGGAGCAACCCCCGAAACCACTGGTCTAGCGGGGCGTCTGCGCAGCACCATTAAAGATACGATTACAAAAGTGGAAACGAAGGCTGGAAACAGCTTAATGACAACACAGAAATTTTCGATTGGAAAAAACCTGGACAATCTGGACAATCAAATCGACCGTTTTGAAGACCGCCTCATTCAAATTGAGGACCGATACTGGCGCCAGTTTACGGCAATGGAAACCGCCATCCAGCGCGCCAACGAGCAATCCGCCCAGCTAATGAACTTTAACGGCGGATATTAATGAGGAGTGAATCAACTTGGCAGTAAATAATCCATACCAGGCCTATCAGCAAAATTCCGTGACCACCGCTTCTCCCGGTGAGTTGACCCTTATGCTGTACAACGGCTGCCTTAAATTCATTAAGCAGGCGCGTGCGGCTATGGACCAAAAGCAAATTGAACTGAAAAACACCAATCTTCAAAAAGCACAAAAAATTATTCAGGAGCTTATGGTTACCTTAAATATGGACCAGGAAGTCTCTCAAAATATGATGGCACTCTATGAATATATAAACCGCCGTCTTATGGAAGCCAACCTGGGGAACGACACATCCATACTGGATGAGGTAGAAGGCTATGTTACAGAATTCCGTGATACATGGAAGCAAGTCATCCAAATGAACCGCCAGCAGCAATATAAGCAAGGCGGCTCTGTCTAATGAGCTCGGTTGCGGATGTCCACTCCCTTACACATCAGCTGCTGAACCTGCTCGATCAATCCTCAGAAAAAGATGAACGGGACCCGTTAATTGAGCAGATTGATGTAAAGCTGAATGAAAGAGAAGCCATCATGAAACAGCTGGCTCCCCCTTTCTCAGTAAAAGAGCAGGAGCTTCTTCAGGAGCTGAACAGGTGGAATAAACAAATCATCCAAAAGATGACCGCCATTAAAACATTTATCCAAGCAGACATGCAGCGGCTGAAGAAAACAAAAGACGGCGCAAACAAATATGTAAATCCCTATCAATCTGTTCAGACTGATGGCATGTTTTATGATAAGCGGAAATGAAAGAAAAGCTCCCGGGTGTTTAACCGGGAGCTTTTTAGGTATTTGTTCTTCTTCACAAGCTTTGGGAAATGAGTCTTTTTGGACTGCTGGCATTCAGACTCTTTCCTTATAATGAGTTATGGTGTAATTTGTTGGATAAATTAGGTTTTTTATCCTTTATCGCTGGGAATTAACCTATAGGAAATGAGTAGCGCAAAGCTTACATGAAAATAGAGGGAGAGATGAATATGAACTATACCAATCATCAAAACAACCATAACCAGGGACCGAAGCAGCCTTTTCCTCCAAAAAATAAAAAAGAAGAGAAGAAGGATAGACTGGATGGCTGTGGAGACGGCTGCTGCAGCTTTGATGGCTGTATGGTATTAATTGCGCTTCCAGCCCAGGCGATTGTAGCAGGGTATCTGCTGATAGATAAACTTTTCTAAATTCAAAAAATTAGGCTGCCTGACTCCAGGAAAATTGGTGCAGCAGCCTGATCGGATGTTCCTATATGTGTCTTAGAGAATCATTGATGTTTTTTTGAACCTGTTCTTCAGTAGCATACTCTTCATCTGCGGCTACAGCCCGTAATTGAACAGAATCATAACCGCCAGAATAAACACAAATCCGCCTGCTTCATAACAGTCCCCTATGAAAATCGGGAATCTTAGATTAGATAAGAGTCATAAAGGCAAAAGTATACATAAAGAGAAAGATCCCATTCACAAAAAGTAAGAATACATAAGGCAATGACCAAACTGCCCGCCACTGCTCTTCCTTTCTTTCGTGTGAGACATGATAGGAGTTCATTGCATCCCGCTTAACAATAACTTGTGTACAAGGCTCTTAACGATTCGAAAGGTTCATAGAATCAACGGGAATACTGGATAAACATGTTAGCTTTGAATGCTCTTTCCTCTCAACAATTCTCTCCCTGAACCGATATTAAATATAGTATAAGAGACCTATATCGAGGGTGGATAAATTGAACGAGTACGAGAGATTTGAACTTTATCATTTCTATTATCACTTGCTGAACACAGTTCAGGAAGGTCTTGATTATGTGCTGGAGAGCTTCCATTGTTTAGAATTGAACGAAGCGGAGAAAGTCTTTTCGGATATTATGCGGGCTTTTTATCATATTGACAGCTCCAACGTGCTGATCCTGGATAAAACGGCTGAAGAGGATCCTCAGCTAACCCTTCAAATCCGAAGGTTTGATGAAGTCATTAATGAACTGGATCATCTGGAGTTTATGTATTTTCAGCCCCTCACGTACGAAACGTATTTAAAGGATCGGCTGGCCCCCGCCTTCATTTCCTGGAGGGAAGGAATTCAGACAAGACTGCAGCCGTATATTCTGCATTAGCCGCTTATCTCAGGTGAGCGGTTTTTTTCTTAAGTGATTCCTTCCTTTCTAGCTTCCTGCCCACCCGGTAAGGACCTTCCTCCTGCCTGTTCAACACTTTTTTACAAAATTCACGATTTATTCACATTAATTTTACGTTTGAGCAGGAATACTAGAGGGGAAAGTAGAAGTAAGTTTACATATCCTTTACAAAGGAGGAGTTTTTAATGAGATACAATGTCAGAGGGGAAAATATTGAGGTAACTCCAGCTTTAAGAGATTACGTGGAGAAGAAGATTGGGAAGCTTGAAAGGTACTTTCAGGAGTCCGTAGATGCTGACGTGCACGTGAATCTGAGCTACTACAGCGATATGGAATCCAAAGTAGAGGTTACAATCCCGATGACAAATCTCGTCCTTCGCGGCGAAGAGCATAACGGGGATATGTACGCAGCCATTGATCTTGTAACTAGCAAGCTTGAGCGCCAAATCCGGAAGCACAAAACGAAAGTGAACCGCAAGTTCCGTGAACAGGATTCTGCTAAATTCATGTTCGCTAATGGAAATCCGGTCGAGACGCCAACCGCTGTTCAGACTCAAGAGGAAGATGAGGACAGCATGGAGGTTGTGAGAACGAAGCGATTCACCCTGAAACCGATGGATAGCGAGGAAGCAATTCTTCAAATGAATATGCTCGGCCACAGCTTTTTCGTTTTCACGAACCCAGAGACAAACCGTACCAATGTAGTATATAAACGTAAAGATGGCAAATACGGCGTCATTGAGCCGAACGAATAAGATCTGAATGCAACCGAAAAAGAGGCGCCGAGTCATGAGGTGCCTCTTTTTTGTGGTTCAATTTGACTAGAAAATTGGTATCTCATACCTTATAATGGTGAATAGAATGGAAAAATCTTGAGGCTGATCATTGTGGGCAAGCCCTATAAAGTATGGTAGGTTGAAAGGGATACAAAAAGAGGAGATGAAGTTGTTGTATATCGTTCATTCTACATTCCATGTACCTGAGAATAAAGCAGATGAGGTCATTTCCATCTATAAAACCCGTTCTAAAATGGTTGATCAGTACGAAGGGTTCCGTTCCTTCCAGCTGCTTCAAAATGAAAAGAAAAAAGGGGAATTGACCGTTCAAATAGAATGGGAAACAAAGGATCATTATATGAAATGGGTTCAAAGTGACGCCTTTAAAAAGGTGCACGAGCATGAAAAAAACTATCCTGATCAAGAGCTTGCGTCCATTGTTCCGATTGTAAAAAAGTATGAGGTGGTTGCAACATGAAGGATGAGCATAAAAATAAAGTGATTGACGAGGTTGTAGCTGGCATTTATGAGCACTATCCAGAGCTGCATGAGCGTTATGGGGAAGCTGGAAAACGCAAGTGCCGGGAAGACAATGAGCATCATTTTAAGCATCTGGCAACTGCCTATACAGCGGATATGCCGAAAATCTTCACAGATTATGCTCTCTGGCTGAACAACGTTTTGACCTCCAGAGGCATGAAAAGTGAGCATTTAATCGATAATTTTGAGCGGATTGAGCATGCGCTTGAATCTGTGGATTCTCCTGAGAAGGATGTTTATAAGCGGTTATTAGAAGAAGCAAATCAATTACTCTTAGTGAAGAGTTAAGGGCTCGGGATACAATCCGGAGTCTTTTTTTATTTCCAGGAATGAAGAAATGCTTCTTCATTCCATAGGTATTCATAGCCCCTTGTAATAAAAAATAACAGATTGGTGGAAAAAGTTTTTTTGTTCATATACATATAGATAAATATCCTATTTTTACTGATGAAGAATATTATTCATTGTGAAAGTTATCACTTTGCTGATTCCGGGTACAGACAAGGAGATAAAAAGGAGGCAGGACACGATGAATCAAACAGTAACCGCAGGTGCTGCAACGGGGTCATTACATGTAACGTCTGAAATAGGAACACTAAAAACGGTTATGCTGCACAGGCCTGGCAGAGAAGTGGAAAACTTGACGCCTGAGCTATTACATAAACTGCTGTTCGATGATATTCCATACCTGCCTGTCATACAGGAAGAGCATGATCAATTTTCAGAAACTCTGAGAGATCAAGGGATAGAGGTTCTGTATCTTGAAAAGCTGGTGGAAGAAGCGCTTCATTTTGGCAATGCAAGAGAAGATTTTATTGACCGGATTTTAAAGGAGAGCAAGTCCAACATCAATGGAGCAAGTGAGAGCCTTAAGGAGTTTTTGATGGATTTGCCGGGTGGACAGCTCGTCTCCAAAATCATGGCAGGCGTCAGGACGTCTGAAATCGATGAGGGACGGAAACGGCATTTATACGAATTTATGGCAGATCAATATCCATTCTATTTAGACCCGATGCCTAACCTGTATTTTACAAGGGATCCGGCCGCTGTCATCGGAAACGGGCTTACGATTAATAAAATGCATGAGGGTGCAAGAAGGCGGGAATCCCTCTTCATGGATTACATTATCCGCTATCACCCGCGCTTTTCAGCATCCAATGTGCCAGTCTGGCTTGACCGCGACTACGACTTCCCGGTTGAGGGCGGGGATGAACTGGTTTTGAGCGGGGATACGATTGCCATCGGGGTAAGTGCGAGGACCTCCGCGCGGGGAATTGAACGTCTTGCCTTAAACTTATTCCAAAAACAGGACCGGGTGAAAAAGGTCGTTGCCATCGAAATTCCAAAGTCACGTGCCTTTATGCATTTAGATACTGTATTTACGATGGTCGATTATGATAAGTTCACGATTCATCCGGCTATCCTGGGACCGGGTGGCAATATGAACATTTACGTTTTAGAAAAGCATGAGGAAGATCCAAATCGGGTAGCGATTTCCTCACGCACCAATCTTATTGCGACACTGAAAGAAGTGCTTGACCTTGATGATGTAACGCTGATCCCCTGTGGAGGCGGAGATGCGATCGTTGCTGCCAGAGAGCAGTGGAACGATGGCTCGAACACGCTTGCGATTGCGCCTGGAGTAGTCGTGACCTATAACCGGAATTACGTATCGAATCGGATCATGAGGGAGCATGGCATTGAAGTCATCGATATTCCAAGCTCTGAATTGTCACGGGGCAGGGGCGGTCCGCGCTGTATGAGTATGCCGCTGGTTCGTGAAGATATTTAAAATGGCTGGCCCTGTAATGGGGCCGGTTTTTATTTGGCGCGGCCATACTCTGATATTTGAACTGAGACTTCGGCGTAAGAGGTGTCTGACTCTGCTTTCGCTAAAGGATGGAAGCTTTGGAACCTCATTCGGTACCCCCGTTTACAAAGTCTTACACCGTGCCGATCCTCACGCTTTTGCGGCATGAAATCTCCGGCAGTGCCTCTCCATCCTCTCAAACAGCCCTGCTTCTGAATCTAAAATCTCTCCATAAAGCCTGTATCCCGCCATCTTCCATCCCTCTGTATATTGTTGTCCGCGGGAATGAATAGTGTTAGAATTAACGATAGTTCGATGTGTTTTCAAAATTTGTAAGAACGAATTGATATTTAACAGCAGAGGAGCGTTTTTATATATGCTTGGTATCTTGAATAAAGTGTTCGATCCAAATAAACGCACAGTCAGCCGCTATGAGAAAATGGCGAATGAAATAGATGCGCTCGGAACTCAGATGGAACAGCTGACAGATGAGGCGCTTCAGGCTAAAACAGAAGAATTTAAACAGCGTATTGAAAAAGGGGAAACACTTGATAAGCTTAGAAATGAAGCTTTTGCGGTAGTCCGCGAAGCATCCCGCCGGGTAACCGGCATGTATCCATTTAAGGTACAGCTCATGGGGGGGATTGCCCTTCATGAAGGAAATATTTCTGAAATGAAAACCGGGGAAGGTAAAACTCTCACTTCCACGATGCCGGTTTATTTAAACGCGTTAAGCGGTGAAGGTGTTCATGTTGTAACTGTGAATGAATACCTCGCCAGCCGTGATGCCGTTGAAATGGGGAAAATCTTTGAGTTTCTCGGTCTAACGGTCGGCTTGAATTTAAATCAGCTTACAAAAGATGAAAAACGTGCTGCGTATGCCGCCGATGTAACGTACACAACGAATAATGAGCTTGGGTTTGATTATCTTCGCGACAACATGGTCCTTTATAAAGAAGAAATGGTTCAGCGGCCGCTTAACTATGCCATCATTGATGAGGTGGATTCCATCCTGGTCGATGAGGCGCGTACACCGCTTATTATTTCCGGACAGGCTGCGAAATCCACAAAGCTTTATATGCAGGCAAATGCGTTTGTGCGCATGCTGAAAATAGAAGACGATTATACGTTTGATGTAAAAACGAAAGGCGTTCAGCTGACAGAGGACGGGATTACAAAAGCTGAGCGTGCGTTCGGAATTGAAAACCTTTTTGACATTTCCCACGTTACGTTAAACCATCATATAAACCAGGCCCTTAAGGCGCAGGTTGTCATGCAGAATGATGTGGATTACGTTGTGGAGGATGGAGAAGTCGTGATCGTTGATTCCTTTACCGGCCGTTTGATGAAAGGCCGCCGCTACAGTGAAGGACTCCATCAGGCAATTGAGGCAAAAGAAGGCCTTGATATACAAAATGAAAGCATGACGCTCGCAACGATTACCTTCCAAAACTATTTCCGTATGTACAAAAAGCTTGCCGGGATGACAGGTACAGCAAAAACAGAGGAAGAAGAGTTCCGCAACATCTACAATATGAGTGTTGTCGCGATCCCGACGAACCGCGATATCGTCCGTGATGACCGTGCGGATCTTGTGTATCGGTCCGTGAAGGGGAAATTCATGGCAGTTGTAGAGGAAGTTGCGCAGCGCCACGATGTTGGACAGCCTGTTCTGGTTGGGACGGTCGCCGTTGAAACGTCTGAACTCATTTCTCAGCTTCTTAAGAAAAAAGGCGTGCCGCATTATGTGCTGAATGCGAAAAACCATGAGAGTGAAGCGGAGATTATTGAGAAGGCTGGTCAAAAAGGAGCCGTTACGATTGCTACCAATATGGCAGGGCGCGGTACCGATATTAAGCTCGGTGAAGGTGTAAAGGATTTAGGCGGTTTAGCCGTTGTTGGAACGGAGCGCCATGAATCCCGCCGGATTGATAACCAGCTCCGGGGACGTTCCGGACGTCAGGGAGACCCGGGTATCACTCAATTTTACCTTTCAATGGAAGATGAACTGATGCGCCGCTTCGGCTCTGAAAATATGATGAACATGATGGACCGTCTAGGAATGGACGATACTCAGCCCATCCAGAGCAAAATGGTCTCACGTGCTGTAGAATCCGCCCAAAAACGGGTGGAGGGCAACAACTTTGATGCCCGTAAGCAGCTCCTTCAGTATGATGATGTTCTTCGCCAGCAGCGTGAAGTCATTTATAAACAGCGCTTTGACGTACTCGACTCTGAAAACCTCCGCGGTATTGTCGAAGAAATGATCAAATCTGCTATTGAGCGGACAGTTGCCCTTTACACTCCTAAAGAGGTCGTTGAGGAAGAGTGGGAGCTTGAATCGCTCGTGGAATATGTGAATGGAAACCTGCTCGAAGAAGGCGCACTTGAGTTGAATGAGATCCGCGGCAAGGATACTGAGGAAATTGAAGAAGTGATTCTTGCAAAAACGAAGGAGAAATACGATCAAAAAGAAGAAGCGTTTGGAACGGAACAAATGCGCGAATTCGAGAAGGTTATCGTTTTGCGTGCCGTTGATTCGAAGTGGATGGACCATATTGATGCAATGGATCACCTTCGCCAGGGAATCCACCTGCGTGCGTACGGACAAAACGATCCACTCCGTGAATATCAAATGGAAGGCTTCGCCATGTTTGAAGCGATGATTGCTTCGATTGAAGAGGATGTTGCCAAGTACATCATGAAAGCAGAAATCCGAAGCAACCTTGAGCGTGAAGAAGTGGCTAAAGGCCAAACCGCTGTTCATCCGAAAGAAGGCGAAGGCGAAGCCCCAAAGAAAAAACCAGCCCGTAAAGTAGTTGAAATCGGCAGGAACGAAATGTGTTCGTGCGGAAGCGGAAAAAAATATAAAAATTGCTGCGGTAAATAATGCAGTAAAACAATAGAGACCTGTCCAAACGGATAGGTCTTTTTTAATGTCGAAGATTGGCAAAACCACAGGATTCATTGTATAATAGTATTCTTTACAATAAATTTACGAAATTACTTATAAGTAGATCGATGATGGCGATAAATACGTGAAGACTATAATGAAAGGATAATGTGAAAGTGGAACAGCAAGCAGTACTTCCGATTAAACAGAAGGCAAACCGCTGGAGAAGGGCAGCCTACCTGGGATCGGGTTTAGGATTAGTTGCAGCGAATGCGTTTTATGGTTTAAGTTCATATATCATTTGGAGAGCCATGCACCCTCCAAAGATTGCCCTGAAAAAACACCCGGAGAATTTTGGAATCCGGACAGAGGAAATTCATTTTAAAAGCTCGGATGGTTTAACCCTTAAAGGCTGGTGGATGCCGGTTGAGAATAGCAGGAAAACAGTTATTTTCTCTCATGCCTATGGACTGAACCGCTATAATATGCCGTTTCCTATATTTGATCTTGTAAAGGTTTTTCAGTCTCAAGGCTACAATGTCCTTATGTATGATTTCCGGAATGCCGGTGAATCCGATGGGAATGAAACAACGATTGCTTTAAAAGAGCAGCTTGATTTAAATGGTGCGATTGATTTTGTAAAGCATGTGAAGGAAATGGACCATATTGTCCTGATCGGCTGGTCCATGGGAGCCAGTACTTCACTGCTGACGGGATGTATGCACAGTGATGTTAAAGGGATTATTGCTGACAGTCCATTTGCGAGTCTCGATACGTATGTAATGGATTCGTTCGAATATTGGACAAAGCTCCCACGTTTTATCGGCAGAGTTTCCTCATATGTAACAAAGCTGAATTTCCTTGGCTTTAAGCCTCACTTGGTGAAGCCGATTGAGGTGGTAAGAGAGGCGAAAGATAAAAAAATTATGATTATTCATGCTAAAAATGATCCGGCTATTTCCTGCACTGAAAGCGAAAAGATGAAGCAGGCAAATGATTCACTGGAGCTTTGGCAGCCTGAAATGGGCGGGCATATTGAAGCATACCGTCTGAACAAACCGGAATATGAACAGCGAATCGTGTCTTTTTTGAAAGAATGCTCTGAATAGGAACAAAGGGAAAAGACCATGGGTTCGGGAACAGGTACGAGCTACGCTGGACTTTTTAATCTCTGTGGTTTATGTTAAACAATAGCGTAAAAAAATACCCGAGGTGACTGAAATGGATTTAGTAGAAATTCGTCAGGAATTAGATAAAACAGCTAAGCGATTAGCTGACTTCAGGGGGTCTCTTTGACCTGGAATCAAAGGAAGCCCGCATTCAGGAACTAGATGAAGAAATGGCTCATCCTGCATTCTGGAATGACCAGAATGCAGCACAGGTCGTTATTAATGAAGCGAACGGATTAAAGGATGTAGTGAATCAGTTTTACGAGATGAGTGAGTCATACGAAAATCTGCAGGTTACACTGGAGCTTTTAAAAGAAGAGCCGGATGAAGAATTGCAGGAAGAGCTCGTCTCGGAACTGAAAGAGCTGTCTTCCCAAATGAATGAATTCGAACTGCAATTGCTGCTAAGTGAACCGTATGATAAAAACAACGCAATCCTGGAACTGCATCCTGGAGCAGGCGGAACAGAGTCTCAGGACTGGGGCTCTATGCTGCTTCGCATGTACACCCGCTGGGGAGAGAAAAAAGGATTTAAAGTTGAAACAATGGATTACCTTCCCGGAGATGAAGCAGGAATCAAATCTGTGACGCTTTTGATTAAGGGGCACAATGCATACGGCTATTTAAAGGCGGAAAAAGGAGTCCACCGCCTCGTGCGCATCTCTCCGTTCGACTCATCCGGACGCCGTCATACTTCATTCGTGTCATGCGAAATCATGCCGGAATTTAATGAGGAGATCGAAATTGATATCCGCACGGAAGACTTAAAGGTCGATACGTACCGTGCAAGCGGAGCCGGCGGACAGCATATCAATACAACTGATTCCGCCGTCCGGATTACCCATCTCCCAACCGGGGTGGTCGTATCCTGCCAAACCGAGCGATCTCAAATTAAAAACCGCGAGCATGCCATGAAAATGCTGAAAGCGAAACTTTACCAAAAGAAGATTGAGGAGCAGGAAGCACAGCTTGCTGAAATTCGCGGAGAACAAAAAGACATTGGATGGGGAAGTCAAATCCGCTCCTACGTCTTCCATCCCTACTCTATGGTGAAAGACCATAGAACAAGCACGGAAATAGGAAATGTTCATTCCGTTATGGATGGAGAAATTGATCCCTTCATTGATTCCTATTTACGATCTAAGTTATAATCAGGAAAACACCCTTGCCCGGGTGTTTTCTTTTTTAAACTTACAGAGGCAGGTGCATGTAACAGATTTTTTCATGTTTCCACCCTGGTTACAGGTGGGTATGAATAGACTATACAAACGAACGAACCGGGAGGTGACAAGGTTGAAATCTGTCATAAAAGTGATTGCATCCGTGCTCTTGTTTTTCGGATTTCTATTTGGCGCAGCGGGGATTTTCCTTGCCGATCATACAGAACAGTCCTCCTACGCAGTAGCTATTGCTTTCGGGACAGGCGGTTTACTATTCATGATCTGGGCCAAAAAAACGGTCTATCTCTGGGGATTAACCTTTTTGGCAACAAGCGGGACGCTATTTTTCTCTGTCATCGTATACCGCTGCTTTCATGCCTCCGAATGGGCCATGGGAATTGGATTCTTATGTCTGGATGCGAGTCTTTTGATCCTAGCAGTTTTCACCCTGTTAGCCTGCCTTCGAGGAAAAGCACCGAAAAAAATATAAACCATTTTTGGACAAGCCGGCAAAAGCCGGTTTTTTGTTTGGCTCTCGGCTCTCAGCAAGAGAGGCTCTGCTCGGAACCACGTTCCAGCCGTTCGAAAACTAAGCATTCCTTTTCGGAAACCCCGTCCGGCTCGCAACCGGGAAGGCTCCGCTGGAAATGTCGCTCCAGCCGCTCGTAAAGCAAGTATTCCGGCTCGCCCCCTCAATCATCTCGCCCCGAATTCGACGCAGCCATGCCCCTCCCTGGCAGGAGCTTCAGGTCTAAAGCCGTATAATTCTTTAATCACCGGGGGAAAATACTTTGGCACTTTATCACTTTACTCTGCCTTCATTTACACCGCGCTTCACCGGTGCTATACTCTTGTCTGGTTAAGTATTCCATTGGAGGGACAATTTAATATGAAACAGCGGATGCGGTCTTTTACTCAGGAACCAATCACAGCAAAAATTCTGGAGTATGTATATATCCTTGCAGGATCAGCTGCCGTAGCGCTTGCCTTTAACCTATTCCTGCTGCCGAACCGGGTGGCTTCCGGCGGTGTAAGCGGGATCAGCACGATTTTAAATGATGCATTCGGCTTTGAGCCTGCTTATGTACAGTGGGCCTTTAATATTCCATTGTTTGTAGCGGGAGTTGTACTGTTAGGAAGACAGTTCGGTTTTAAAACCCTGATCGGTACGCTCTTTTTGCCTTTCATCGTTTATCTTTCAAAGGATATGGAGCCTGTAACGAGAGACCCGCTGCTTGGAGCACTCTTTGGAGGAATAGGAGTAGGACTCGGGTTAGGCCTTGTGTTCAGAGGAAAGGCTTCCACAGGCGGGACCGATCTGGCTGCTCAAATTATTCATAAATACACAGGCCTGACGCTTGGAACGTGTGTAGCAATTATTGACGGAATGATTGTGCTGGCCGCTACCTTTGCTTTTGACATTGAAGGGGGATTGTATGCCTTAATCGGGCTGTATGTCACGAGCAAAACCATCGACATAGTGCAGATCGGGCTCGGCCGTTCCAAAATGGCGATGGTGATCACGAGCCATGAAGAAGAAATTAAACAAGCCATTTTAAAGAAGATTGACAGAGGAGTTACGAAGGTATCAGCTTTCGGAGGATATACAGATATAGAAAAACCGATTCTCATGTGCGTAGTGGATCAGACCGAATTCACAAAACTGAAACAATTGGTCCGATCTATTGATCCGTCTGCCTTTGTAGTCGTTATGGATGCTTCAGAGGTGCTGGGAGAGGGTTTCAAGCGGGCGTGACTAGGTTATAATGGTAACGATATACAGCTTGATAGGAGGCTGCTCCATTGAAAAGAAAAGCATTTGCACTTATATTCGGCACATCGATCATGTTAACCGCCTGCGGTGGAGGCGGAGAATCTGCTTCTGAACCGTCTGCAACAGATGGCGAGCAGTTATTTAAGCAAAACTGCACAAGCTGCCACGGAGCTGATCTTAAAGGATCTTCCGGCCCCAGCCTGGTAAAGGTCGGAGCAGAATACGATGCGGCAGAAATTGAAAGTATCATTCAAAACGGCCAGGGCAATATGCCCAGGGGGATTTTGGAGGGTGAAGACGCTAAAAAAGTGGCAGAATGGCTTGCTGAAAAAAAATAAGAGATTCCCGACCCGGGAATCTCTTATTTTTTAGAGTGGATGTCGAAATATGGAACTTTCTTTCTGTAGAAACCTCCAAATACCTATACCCAAATTCAATAAAAACATTACTGTTTTTACAGCCTTGAAATGAAAATGTAATATAATTGGGGCTATTTTTGGCGAATGTTGGTGTTATAATGGACGTTGTGAGAAAAGATTTGGTAATAGGACTATGTTTATACAATCGACAATAAGCAACAATAATCGCAGTTGAAATAAATGACACAAAAAAACTAGTTTTGGGTGATTTGCATGATTGAAATGGAGAAGATATTTAAAACATACCCAAACGGTGTAGTCGCCATCAATGGAATTGATGTGAAGATTAACCAGGGTGAATTCGTTTATGTAGTCGGACCAAGTGGAGCCGGAAAATCTACTTTCATCAAGATGATGTACCGTGAGGAAAAGCCAAGCTCTGGTAAAATAGTCATAAACGGAGTGAATCTCGGAAAGCTGAAGGAAAGCAAGGTCCCCTTCCTGCGAAGAAGCATCGGGGTCGTTTTCCAGGACTTTAAGCTTTTGCCAAGATTGACGGTTTATGAAAATGTTGCGTTCGCTATGGAAGTAATCGGCGAGAACAGCAAAACGATTAAAAAACGCGTAATGGAAGTGCTGGATCTAGTTCAGCTTAAACATAAAGCCAGAAGTTTTCCTGATGAACTTTCAGGGGGAGAGCAGCAGCGTATTTCTCTGGCAAGGTCCATTGTCAATAACCCGGGTGTGGTGATTGCGGATGAGCCTACAGGAAATTTGGATCCTGATACATCATGGGAGATAATGAATGTGTTTGAAGAAATTAATAACCGCGGCACGACAGTGGTTATGGCGACGCACAACCGTGAAATTGTCAATACGATGAAAAAGAGGGTCATTGCAGTCGAAGACGGAAAGATTGTCCGTGATGAGGCCAGAGGGGAGTATGGTATTTATGATTAAAACCCTGGGCCGTCACTTCCGCGAAAGTCTTAAATCCCTCGGCAGAAATGCATGGATGTCCTTTGCATCCATAAGTGCAGTTGCTGTCACGCTTATACTGGTCGGAACCTTCCTCGTCATTATGATGAACCTCAACCACTTTGCGAATAACATCGAAAATGATGTGCTGATCAAAGTGCTGGTGGATGAGACAGCCTCCGAAGAGGAACGAACCAAGCTGGAAACGGATATCAACGGTGTAGATGGAATTGCCAGTGTTGAATTTTCATCAAAAGAAAAGGAGCTTGACCAAATTCAGCAGAACTTTGGCGAGCAGGGAGAAGCCCTGGAGCTGAGAGATCAGGGAAATCCGCTCAGAGATGCTTATATTGTGAAAGCAGAAGAGCCTCAGGAAACCGCAAAAATAGCTCAACAGATCGAAGAACTTGACAGCGCCTATAAAGTCAATTACGGCAAGGATGAAGTGAAAAAGCTCTTCAGCGGTTTGAATACAGCAAGAAATATTGGGATCGGGCTTATTATCGGCTTAGTCTTTACAGCGATGTTCCTAATATCAAATACTATTAAAATCACAATCTTTGCCCGCAGGCGGGAAATTGAGATTATGAAACTGGTAGGGGCCACGAACTGGTTTATCCGCTGGCCGTTCTTCCTGGAAGGACTAATGCTCGGAACGTTTGGAGCAGCCATTCCAATCGTTATACTCGTCTTTGCCTACAGCAGCTTATATGAATGGGCCGCACCGCAGCTGGCCAACTCTTTTGCCGAGCTGCTGCCGTTCTATCCGTTCGTATGGCAGGTATCCCTCATCCTGCTTCTTATCGGGGCGCTGATAGGAGTATGGGGAAGTCTGATGTCCGTAAGAAAGTTTTTGAGAGTATAAGGCAAAAAGGGTCGGACTGGCTTCAAAGGCCAGTCTGCCGCTGCCTTACATAGAGACAGGGGAGGAAAACAAGGTGAAAAGAAAGCTTTTAACTTTTGGGGTCGCTGCCATCGTCACGGTAAATGGCGTTCTAATACCGCTTAGCAGCGATCGGGTCCATGCAGAAACTTTAGAAGAGAGACAGAAAAACATTCAAGACAAGCAATCCGGGGTCGAATCTGACCTTTCAGGCAAGAAAAAGAAAATAGATGAATTAACAAAGAAGCAAGAAGAGCTTAACGCAGAAATCAAGCAAATTGATACGGAAATGACTGAAACTAACGCAAAAATCCGGGATAAGCAGACCGAAGTTGATCAGGCTAAAAAAGACATAGAAGACCTGAAAACGGAAATTGAGGAAATTAAGCAGCGGATTAAAGAAAGAAATGAAATAGTAAGGGAACGCGCACGTGCAATGCAGGAAAATGGCGGCATGGGAAGCTATTTAGATGTGCTTCTGGGTGCTCAGGACTTTGGTGACTTTATTTCAAGAGTCGGCGCAGTGTCCACGATTATTGGAGCTGACAATGATATCTTAAAAGCACATGAAGATGATAAAAAGAAACTTGAGGAAACAGAAGCAAAACTAAATTCGACCCTTCAATCTTTAGAGAATTCTTTAACAGAGCTTGAAGGACTGAAGGATGAACTGAATAAAAAGTCAGCAGAGAAAAACTCTGTGATGCAGGAAGTTATAAAACAAAACAAAGAAACTGAACATGAAATGCACGAGCTGGAAGATGAGTCCGCATTCCTTCAGGATCAGGAAGCAGCTGTTAAGCAGGAGATCCAGCGTGCGAAAGAAGAAGAAGAGAGACGCAAACGCGAAGCAGCGGCAGCTGAAGCAGCAGCTAAAAAAGAAGCTGAACAAAAAGCAGCCGCACAAAAAGCAGCAGAACAGAAAGCAGCGGAAGCAAGAAATAGCAGTTCTTCCAGCAGCAGCCAGTCAAACAGCAGGTCGTCAGGCAGCTCTTCAAGTGCACCCGCTCCAAAAGCATCCCAAGCTCCAACTCCGAGCGGAAATGGTATGTTCATTTGGCCCGCACAGGGAAGACATTCCTCTGAATTTGGCATGCGTGTGCATCCGATATCTGGCCAGAAGAAGCTCCATGGCGGTATTGATATCGCAAATGGAAATGTACCAATTCGCGCAGCAGCATCAGGTACAGTAGTCCGTGCAGCTTATTCCAGCAGCTGGGGAAATGTTGTCTTTATCACTCACAGCATTAACGGGAAAATATATACAACGGTCTATGCTCACTTGGATTCAATGAATGTCAGAAGCGGACAATCTGTCAGCCAGGGGCAGCAGATTGGAATCATGGGAACAACGGGAGGTTCTACAGGAACTCACCTTCACTTTGAAGTGCATCCAGGAGGATACTCTGGTAAAGGAAGCGCTGATAACCCAAGAAAATATTTGCCTTAATGGTCTGATAGAATGACAGGCGTCCTTTAACAGGGCGTCTGTTTTTTATTTCCTCAATTCGCTGCACTCTAAACATCTCCCAATTTTTACATGTTTTGTACAAGCCTGCATATACTATCAGGAGCACCGGTACGAAATGTAATGAAACGTTTGTTTAAGGGCAGACAGAAGGAGGACCAGGATGAATCAGAAGATAACCGCTCTAATGCTCGCGGCAGCCATGATGGCTGGAGCTGGAAGTATGTATGCCGGCATAGAGCTTCTCGAAAGGGAAAAGCAAGCAGAATCATCAGCAATTGAAAAGATTCATGCAGAGCCTGCCTCGGCAGAGCCGGCGGCTGACACCAATGCGGATGCTGCAGAGAGCATGGAAAAAATCAAAAAAGCATACGAGCTGATCTCATCTAAATATGTGGAGAAAATCGATCAGGAAGAACTCATGGAAGGGGCCATTCAAGGCATGCTTTCAAAGCTCGAGGATCCCTATTCCGTTTATATGGATAAAGAAACAGCCAAGCAGTTTTCAGACTCGCTTGACTCATCCTTTGAAGGGATTGGGGCTGAGGTGGGAAAACGCGATGATCACATCATTATCGTTTCCCCATTCAAAGGTTCTCCGGCAGCAAAAGCAGGGCTGCAGCCTAATGATGAAATCATCCGCATTAACGGTGACTCTATAAGGAATCTTGATTTAAATGAAACGGTGCTTAAGATTCGGGGAAAAAAAGGGACAAATGTCATAATCGAAGTGAACCGTCCGGGAACCAGGGGAAATTTAACTTTTTCCGTAAAAAGAGACACCATTCCGGTTCAGACCGTTTTTAGTGAAGTGAAAACCTATGAAGGCAAAAAAGTGGGCTACATGGAAATCACCTCTTTTGCAGAGAAAACAGCAGATGATTTTATTAAGCAGCTAAAGGATCTTGAAGCGAAGCAAATTCAAGGGCTTGTCCTAGATGTAAGAGGAAATCCAGGCGGCTATCTGCAAAGTGTTGAGGAGATTCTGAAGCAATTTGTGACAAAGGGTCATCCATATATTCAAATTGCTGAACGCTCTGGAGAAAAAACGGAGTATTTCTCGACACTTAAAGAAAAGAAAGCTTATCCTGTCAGTGTAATTATTGACAAAGGCAGTGCTTCTGCTTCGGAGATTCTGGCTGGCGCTCTGAAGGAAGCCGGCGGATATCCAATTGTCGGTGAAACGTCCTTCGGCAAGGGAACGGTTCAGCAGGCTGTGCCGATGGGAGATGGCAGCAATATCAAATTAACGCTTTACAAATGGCTTACGCCGGACGGAAACTGGATCCATAAAAAGGGTGTCGCTCCAACTGTCGAGGTCAGACAGCCTGAATACTACTACGCCGCTCCGATTCAAACGGATAAACCGCTTGCTCAGGATACGAATGGAGAACAGATTCAATTGGCCCAGGGACTGCTCAAAGCACTGGGGTTTGACCCCGGCCGGACAGATGGGTACTTCAGCAGCTCCACAAAAGCAGCTGTTCAGCTATTCCAGAAAAAGAATGGATTAGCGGCCTCTGGAATATTGGATGAAAAAACCGTTTCAAAAATTAATGAAACCGCGGCACTGAAACGTCTAAACAAAGAAGAGGACCGACAGCTTCAAGCAGCAATGAAGGTTTTATTCTAAATGATGAAATCTTAAACGAGCAGGCTGATGCCTGCTCGTTTTTGCATGGCCATAGTACAGGTGGGAGTTGCTGACCGGTAAGCAAGTCACAGATTCTGACACATGGAAGACATTACTCTGGCGGATAAAGAATAGCAGCTGGAAAGAAGCCGGCAACAAAAGACCTGTTAAACATGTAAAAATCGTAAAATATGTCATACTTACGAAACATATTTAAGAGGGAAGAATTGTTTAATCCATTTTTTCCTAGTTATAATTGCCTTACATGCCGTATTTTAGGCGCTTTTACATAAAAAATGCATCTTTCGAAAGTTGTTGAACCTGGAATTTGTATTTACTATGGAAGGAGACGCTGTTCTACAACACACGATATTGGGGGTTTATCATTGAAAAGGGCTAGTGTGATGAGAGAACAAATATACCGCAAGCTGATGAGAGAGTTAAAGGGCCAGCTGCAGCCATCACTTGTTTCAAATGCCAAGATTTCAAAATGGCTGCATCTTTTTTGCATGTATCTGGCTAATTACACGGAAGTGAAAGAAATGAGAGAAATTGAAGAGGAGATCATAGAGGAGTACTTCAAGTATTTAACGGCCAATTACAAAAGGCTGTCTCTCGGTCTCAGCGACATTAAACGATCTATGCAGCTGCTCGAAGATACGTTACATATAAAAATTGAAGCGCCGCTGCTGGATTTTTCGCTATCTAATTCATCCCTTTGGGGCAACCTTAAATAATCGCTTCAAAAAACCGGTTCCGTAACATATTCATTCCATTCAACATTTGATAGAATAAGGAATAGATAGATACGTTCAGGATGAATGTGTACGGAATACTGCCGGTGTACCGCCGGCCGGGATGGTGGATCCTATATGGATTGGACGATAGAATTGCTAAAAGGGGCAGGACGTTTTTTCCTGCATCCGCTTGTGTATTACATAGTGCTGTACAGCCTCTTTTTAGGGACCCTTCGTGTCAAACGGGAGCGTGCAGCCTTTCATACAAAGGTAGAAGATATTTACGATGACCTGAAATTTACTTTTACGAAGGGACTGTTTATAGGATTGATGGTTTCAGCCGTCATAATCCTTACAGGGCTGTCACTCCCCTTCGGCCTGCTGATTGCAGCGGGAATTGCGGCAGCGGGATTAAGTCTATTCTTTAAAGTTCAGCTGCTGTCAGCGGCCTTTACAATGGGAATTGCTTTTGCTGCCGCTGTCATCCTTCCAAGCTTCCCAACGGATGCCATTTTACGTTTTTTTGAAGGAATAGAAGAGACGAATCTTTCTGCTCTTACGATTCTGACGGGAATTCTCCTGTTGGCGGAAGGCTTATTGGTATATCGCTCGGGCCATATACGCACTTCGCCGGCCATTATGGTCAGCAGCAGAGGACTGCCGATCGGGAGGCACATCGCCAACCGCACCTGGATGCTCCCGGTCATCTTTTTTGTTCCGGGGGGAGCGCTGACTTCTGTTTTTTCATGGTGGCCAGTGTTTGAAATGAACGGACAAAGCTTCTCTCTAATCATCGCGCCGTTTTTAATTGGATTCCGCCAATCAGTGAGAGGATCTCTTCCGAAAGAAAGCATTCAGGTTTCCGCTAAACGGATTATCTGGCTCGGGCTTCTTACGTTAGTGATTGCCTGTGCATCGGTGTGGTGGCAGCCGCTCGCATTCGTTTCCATCCTGTGCGCGGTGGCAGGAAGATCATTTCTGATTATCCGCCAGAAAATGAATGATGACTCTGCCTCCTTCTTTTTCTCAAAAAAAGACAGAGGACTGATGATTTTAGGGATTCTGCCAGGCTCTCCAGCTGACAAAATCGGCCTTAAAGTTGGTGAGACCATTATTAAGGTGAACGGAACACCTGTTAAAAACACCGGAGAATTTTATGAGGCGCTGCAAAAAAACAGAGCGTTATGCAAGCTTGAAATGATTGGGCTCAATGGAGAAATCCGCTACGAACAGCGTGCTACATACGAAGGGGATCACCATGAGCTTGGTCTGCTGTTTGTGGAACAACCGCGGATAAAGAGTCTGGATGCGGTATAATTCTTAAACTATTCGGGGAGTTACATTTCCCCGTTTTTTTTTGGTTTTTCTGATTTGGCGGTCCCTTTCGTCCTGCTCGTTTCGCTCTCCAGTAAAAGCTCATGAAATATCCTGTAATTCACAATGAAATCCCTCACTAACTTTGGTAGACTAATACTTGGTGATCAGTCGATTTAATAGATAGGAGCTTTATGATGAGCCAAAAGAAAAAACGTGTGGCTGAATTAGATATAATCAGGGGGATTACGATCTCACTTGTCGTGCTTGGCCATACAGCCATGCCTGATCGATATGATGTTTTCTTTTCACATTTTAGAATGCCGCTCTTTTTTATTGTGTCAGGGTATTTGTTCAGCCTTGTAAAATATGAAAGTGACGTGAAGCTCTTTTTTAAAAATAAGCTGATGAGGCTGGTTTTGCCCTATTTCTCTGCGTGCTTTTTGCTTTTAGGCATGCGGATTGGGATGGAGAAGTTTTATCAAATAGATAAAGGGGCCGATTTATCTTTTCTGCTGTTCGGTATCTTTAACGGCAATGGAAAATATCTCGTCGTTGATGGGCCGGCCTGGTTCCTCATCTGTCTCTTTATGACGGAGCTTTTCTATTTGCTGATGGCAAGGCTGCTCCACGGGAGACCGTTTGTCCTTAAGTTCGTCATTTTTGCAGCTGCAGGTGCTGCGGGTGCATGGATTGGGAAAAGTGTATTCCTCCCTTGGAATATGGATCTCGCAATGGTTGCGATGTTTTTCCTCTTTATCGGAAATGAGCTGAAACGGGTTCAGTTCTTTTCAAATCCCAAGCTTTATTATTCTTTGATCCTGCTGTCAATTTGTATTTATCCTTTTACAAGCGGAATGAATGACTTTGCTGACATGAACTATCGTAAATACGGCAATCTCTTTTTGTTTTATTTAAATGGCGTGACAGGAGCCTTTATCGTCTTCTTTATTACCCGTCTCTTTACTAAAAGCAAAATTATTACATTCGTCCTTAGCTATATTGGCCGTAATTCTATTAATCTGCTGTTATTCCACGTCGGGTTCATCTTTTATTTTCTTACCCTGTTTAATGAGAGGTACCCGCAGTCCATTACGGTTAACTGGGGCGTTGCATTTTTAATCGGTGTGACCGGCAGCTTGCTGATAGGGGCCATTATCCGCAGAAACCAATATTTGCGTCTCCTCTTTAACGGGGTTCCGCTGAAAAAGAAGCATCAGGAGCTGGAAAAGAAAACAGCATAAAGATTCAAGGCCTGTCCCACTAACGCTTTGGGCAGGCCTTTTTTGTAATTTCCATTAACTGGTAAATGGAAGAGGGTGATTTCTCTTTCATTTCTCCGTGTTCCTGTTTTGAATAGTGATATTCGGAATTCCGCGACTTTTAAGCTGGATACTGCCAGACAGGGTAAGGAATTCGTTCTTCGGGCTCCCAATGATACCTGGGAAACACATGGGCATGCAAATAGGCATCTGTATTTCCGTAAATAGAATCATTTACCCTTATTGGAGTGCACACTTTTTGGATGGCTTCTCAGACTTAACTCAAGTCTAACAGGTATTCACTCCGCTGGGTGAAACGAAGTTCTACGAGTGTGTGAAACTCTTTGAAGGGTAAAAGCACACAATAACCCGGCAGAAACTGAGTGTCCCCAATCACTGCAGAACCGCTGCGCATTTCTGTTATAACCATTGGGTTTTCCGCGGTGAGCTGAGGCGATTCGATTTTCTTTCCACTCTGTATTTACACTCATTTATACCTCTCCCACTATAAGACTTCATCCGCTGGTCTTAATAAAAACTGATAGTATCCCCGTCGAGGAAATTATAAGGGGAATCACCTAAAAAAAGGTTAGATTTGGAGTTTATATGGGTAAATAAGGCAGGTAATCATATTTTAGAATGGTGAGGGATGGCTGATGAATAGGCTGGAGATTTATGAAAATAAGAAAAAGCTTTGGTTGTTTTTTTCGTTAATGGTGATTTTGGCTATTGGATTTATGATACCGATTGTCCTTTATGCAATGGATCAAAGCTCGATAGAATTGTATATTGTTATCCTTTCGATTTTTGTTGTAGCGGCTGTTGTTTGGGGGTCAGTAAAAGTTATTTCCCGTATAAACGCCAAGCTGCCGTACCTCATTTTTGATGAGGAGAGCATTACTATATCTCCATATCCTCAGCAGCATTTGCGTTTTTCTTTAGCTGATATCGACGGGGTCATCCCTTACTCTATTAATGGACAAAATTTTATCGGGATTGTGCTGAAGAATGAAGAGAAGCAGCTGGAAAAGATTCCCCCCAATCTTAAGAGAGCGGTAAAGATCAATAAAAGCACCGGCTTTCCTGCCTTTAATATTCACCTGAACTACATTTCCAGGCAGGATCTTCCCGCTGTTGTGGAGAGGTTTGAAAGGATTGGCCTGCCGCTGGGGCTGGAAACAGCGAACTAGAAGATTGGGAGTGCCGAGGGCGCTTCCATTTTTTTTTCGTTGTTTGATAAGGTTTACAAATCTTTAACCTGTTTGTGGCTGAATGTCCATATTCCCTTCTTACACTTAATGACAAATTACTGTATAAGAACCGCTTAAGCTTACAATATCGACCGTTTGTGTTTTACCGTTTACTAAGTAGAATTTTTGATTGTCCGGACTGTATTTTGCAATTTCACCAATCTCGCCTTCTTCGTCTGAAGCACCGGTGCTGTATCCGGTAATTTTAGAAATTCCCTTTGCCCGACGAAACGCCAGCTGATTCTTGCAGGCCACGAAGTCAGCGGAACGGTCGCCGTTAACCAAATGGGAACTGCTCCATTTGTACCTGATACAATGGCGCCTGAACTGACCCTTAAGAGCATCAGTAAAAATGACAGGCAGGTCAAAGGGAGAACTGAAGCAGGTGCAGCTGTTTATATTTTCACCGGAACAAAAACATACAAAGCTCAAGTAAACAAAAGAGGGAAATTTGCAGCAGAGATTCCTCCTCAAAAGACCGGCCGGATCATCATTGCAACAGCAATAGATGAGAGCGGCAATAAAACCGTGAAAAGCATAAAGGTTTCTGAATACAAGTAACAGGCCTAAAAGACCCGCATGCAGCGGGTCTTTTCCTTACCAGACATGATTCCTTCGCTTCAAAAATAAAAAATGATAAAAAAGAAGTGCCGGATAGAAAGAAACTGTGATACGATACTGTTTGTTTAACATTTCCAATTGGGTAAAGAAGGTGACAGCATGAACTTGCAGAAGGATGCAGGAGTGAACAAAAAGCCGGCGAAGGAATGGTCTCTCTTTGTCCTGACTTGGCCGATTTTTCTGGAAGTTTTTTTATTTATGCTTATGGGAATCGCGGATACCTTTATGCTCAGCGCCATCTCGGATGATGCTGTTGCAGGTGTCGGTGCCGCTAACCAGTATTTGCACATTGCCATTCTAATCCTGGAGGTCATCGGGAACGGAGCCTCGATTGTAGTCGCACAATACCTTGGCTCGAAAAGATTTGAAGAGGCTGCAAAAATATCGGCTTTGGCCGTTGTGCTCAATCTCGCTGCCGGGCTTATCATTAGTGCATGCTTTCTCTTTTTCAGCAGCAGTATGCTCCAGGCTCTCAATCTGCAAGGTGATGTACTGAACAATGCTCAAAATTATTTGCATATCGTCGGCGGGGCTATTTTCCTTCAGGCCATTATCAATTCACTCGCAGCCATTATCCGAGTTCACGGTTTTACAAAAGAAGCCATGCTCGTCTCACTCGGAATGAACGTGCTTCACATTGCGGGTAACTATTTGCTGATTTTCGGCACCTTCGGTTTTCCGGAAATGGGAGTGGAGGGAGCGGCTATTTCTTCTGCTGTCAGCCGGTTCGCAGCATTGACCGTCTTTTTCTGGCTCCTGTACAGGATCATGGACGTCCGTATTAAAATACAGGATTACATTTCATTCTCAAAAGAATATGTATTAAAAATATTTAAAATAGGCCTTCCCTCAGCCTTTGAACAAGTCATGTACCAGGCATGCCAAATCGTTTTCCTGTATTATGCGACGTTTCTCGGAGCCTCCTCCCTTGCAGCGAGGCAATACGCAACCAATTTATCGATGTTCATATTCCTTTTTGCCATAGCCGTCGGTATGGGGACAGCGATATTGGTCGGAAGATTTGTCGGAGGCGGTCAAAATGACTCCGCTTACGGGCAGGTATGGAAAAGCGTTAAATGGGCCAGTGTCGTTACACTGGGTATGGTTGGAGTCGTCATCCTGCTTCGTTACCCGCTCATGAAGATGTTTACGGATAACGAAGAGATCATTCAGCTCGGTGCAAGTGTCCTGCTGCTCAGTGTCGTTCTGGAAACAGGGAGGACGATGAACATTGTCCTGATCAATTCATTAAGAGCTGCAGGCGATGCCCAATTCCCGGTATGGATGGGAATGATTTCAATGGTTGGAATGAGCGTGCCTCTTGGCTATTTCTTAGTCTTCCAGCTGGATATGGGACTCGCGGGAATTTGGCTGGCGATAGCTGCAGATGAATGGACCCGCGCGGTTATTATGTTTTTTAGATGGAAAAGCAGGAAATGGGAAAAGTTCGCGCTCGTTAAGCAATCAGGGGCAGCGTAGCTTTTTCCGGGAGTCCGATCTTTCTTGAACGGGGGTTAGTAAATATTGCCGCTTGAACAGACGTCCATAATGTATGACCATAGAAGCAGGCAATTACCCACGATTCAAAAGGAGGACACCATGAAAAACTGGAAGAAGGCCGTAACATTCGGCATCACATCTGCATGTATTCTGTCTCTAAGTGCCCTTAATCCTGCCCCTTCAAAGGCTGCTGCATCGGAACGCGATCCGGTCATTTTTATTCATGGAGCAGGCGGGATCGGTCATAGCTTCACAATAATCGAAAACAGACTGGTGAAAAACGGCTGGGACCGGGACGAGCTCTATGCCATTGAAATGAAGGATAAAACAGGAAACAATCGAACGAATGGCAAACAGCTGGCTGAGTTTGTTGAAAAAGTGAAGCAGGAGACCGGGAAAAGCAAAGTGGACATTGTTGGCCACAGTGCAGGCGGCATGAACGCTCTGCACTACGCAGCAAACCTTGACGGCGCTGAAAACGTGGAAGACATCGTCACACTCGGCGCCCCTAATCGCCTTGCAGCGAGTGAAGCCCCGGAACAGGTTTCGTACACCTCCATCTACAGCAAAACAGATTTTATCGTAAACAACCGACTATCCAAGCTGGATGGAGCAAAAAACATCCAAATCAGCGGGATTGATCACTTCGGTTTTCTATACAGCAGCAAAGTTCAGCCTCTTATTGAAGAAGGACTGAACGGCGGCGGAGAATAAAGTTTAGAGACTGGCCCATGAGGAAAGTGCTTCCTCTATAGGAGCCAGTCTTTTTTTGTCGGATGTTTTTGATAAAGGGGTTCAGGAGGTGGTGCCGGAGCTTTCGTGCTGTAAAGGGGTGAGGGACAGAGGCAGCGATTGGCAAGGCCTTGTGTAACAAGGCGCTGCGAATGAGGTGCCGGAGCTTTCACACATTAGCGAAATTGGGGCCAGGCACGGTGCCTGTCCCCTGCTGCTTCACCGCAGCGGGGGACAGAGACATGACTCCGCCATCCGCTGTCCGCCAGAGGTTCAAGGGAAGAGTGCCGGAGCTTTCATCCTGTAGTGAAAGTGGGGTCAGACCCCGCCGATTTCAAGTTTCAAAGCAGGATGGTGCCGACCCATCCAGCTTTTGTGCTAATCTTGATAAAATTCTTGGGAAATTCCCGAATTTTGTATTGTAATTTTCTGAAGTTTCATATACAATTTTTTTGAAAACGATTTCAAAGATCGATTTCAGAAACAAGGGGGGAATGGATAAGGGGGATCTCGATTGGCAACTATTACGGATGTTGCAAATCTTGCAGGATTATCACGGTCAACCGTATCAAGGGTTATGAATAATTATCCCTATGTGTCGGATGAGAAGAAGAGATTAGTAGAGGAAGCGATGAAGAAGCTGAATTACTATCCAAACTCTTCTGCTCAAAATCTGAGAAGCCAAAAGACGGATACCGTTGCTGTATTTATTCCAATGCTCACGAATCCATTTTTTTCGTATTTGCTCGAGGGTATTGATACAGTGGCAACTGAGAACGGGTTCCGGCTGCTGGTATGCCAGACCAGATATGACCGAAAGACAGAGATGAAGTTTTTTAATCTAGTAAAGTCTAAGCAAGTGGATGGAATTATTCTTACTTCTCTTGAAAACCCCTGGGAGTCTATTCAGGATTATACGTCATACGGACCGGTTGTCATGTGCAACGAGTATGACCATGCATCAAAAACTCCAAACGTCCGTCTTGATCAAGTTTACGGAGGCTATATAGGGACAAGGCATCTGGTTGAAAAAGGCCACAAAAAAATTGCGTTTTGCCAAGGGAGCTTCCACAGCTTTATCTCAAAAGCAAGGGAAGCAGGATACAGGCTTGCCATGGAGGAGTTCCATCTTCCGGCTCATGATGAATGGGCGTTCAGGATAGCGGCGGATTACCATGACGGCAAAGAAGTGATGAGAAGAATCGCGGCGATGGCAGATCGTCCAAGCGCAATTTTCACAGGGAGTGATCAGGTCGCGGCCGGGATTGTTTACGAGGCCAAACAGCTGGGATTCAGAGTTCCGGAGGATTTGGCGGTTATCGGTTTTGATGACCAGCCGATCGCAGAAATGACGCTTCCGCAGCTCACAACCATCCGCCAGCCCTCTCATGAAATAGGGGAAAGGGCTATGAAGCTGATGCTGAATCTCCTGCTGCCCCCTGAAGAGGCCCCTGATCTTCCGGAAAATCCTCTCCAGCTTGAAATTGTGGAAAGAGCTTCTACCTAGCGCGCATTAATGAAAGGGCTTACAAACTATCTGTTTTCATCCCCTCAATAACACTTACGGGGGAATCGGCGAAAGAAGATCCTATTAAAAAAATTAAAAGGGGTAATGAAGATGAAAATGAAAAAGACACGTTTTGCTGCTGCTGCAGCCCTTACTCTTTCACTGGCATTAACAGGCTGTGCCTCTAATCAATCTTCAGGTGAATCGGATTCAAAAGAAAAAGAAGGCAGCAAAGGCGAAAAAGTAACCATTACGTATGCCCGGGGTAAGGATGTTACACAAGGTACCACGAAGATGGTTGAAGCATTTGAAAAGAAACATCCAAATATTGATGTTGAATTCCGTGAAATGCCAGCTGATTCAGGAGCCCAGCATGATGCTTATGTAACCGCATTCAATGCAAACTCCTCTGAAATTGACGTGTTTGATATGGATGTAGTCTGGCCGGCTGAGTTTGCACAAGCCGATTACGTTCTTCCGCTGGACCGCTACATCCAGCAGGATGGAATTGACTTGAGCGAGTACAACGAAGGAGCACTTGCTGCCTCTCAATTCAACGGCAAGCAGTGGGCGCTTCCTAAATTCGTTGATGCAGGACTCTTGTTTTACCGCACGGATCTTGTGAGTGAAGAAGAAGTTCCTGAAACATGGGATGAGCTGATCGAGCAGGCAGCCGCTAAAAAGGGCGAGGGCGGAACGAAATTCGGTTATGTGATGCAGGCGAAGCAATATGAAGGACTTGTTTGTAACGCAATCGAATTCGTGGCAGCTTACGGGGGAGAATTTATTAACGAAAAGAACGAAGTCGTCGTTAACAGCCCTGAAACCATTAAAGGTCTTTCCAAACTAGTAGAAGTTGCGAAATCTGACTTTGTACCGGAGAACCTGACTACATTTACAGAGATTGAATCCGACCAGGCGTTCATTGAAGGCCAAACCGCGTTCCTGCGCAACTGGCCATATGAGTACGCAAGTGCCAACGATGAGGAAAAGTCAAAAATCGCCGGTAAAGTAGCAATTGCTCCGCTTCCGTCAGGGGATAAAGGCTCTGCAGCAGCACTTGGCGGCTGGCAGGCAGGAATCAACAAAAACTCTGAGCATCCGAAAGAAGCTTGGGAATTCCTTAAGTTTATGGCAGGAGAAGAAGGACAAAAAATCGATGCCATCCATGGCGGACACGCTCCAACCATCAACAAGCTTTTTGAAGATAAAGAAGTGCTTGAAGCAAATCCTACATTTGGAGATAAAAATTTCCAAGAAGGCTTAATGGCGGCAGTACCGCGTCCGGTTGCAGCTAACTACCAGGAAATCTCTGAAATCATTCAGATCAACGTTTCCAAGGCAATCGCAGGCGACATGACGGTGGAGGAAGCTGCCCAAAAAATGGAAACAGATATGAAAGGTCAAGTAAAATAACGTTTAATGGATTTGAGGCGCGCCTTTGCCCTGTATGAAGGGCAATGGCGCTTTTTATCTAAGACAGCAGATCGAGAGCAGCACTGCTGATTGACATTATGGCTGTACGGCCGCCGGATCTACCATAAGGGAGTGAGAGAATGGAAACGAAAACATCGACTTCTGCCCATGCACCTAAAAAACCGAAGCACAGGAAGAAAAAAAATCCCGAACGGCTTGTAGCGTATACGCTGATCGCGCCATCGCTGATTCTCATTCTGGCCATTGCCATCTGGCCTGTATTGCAATCATTCTATTACAGTATGTTTGACTTAAAGCTC
The DNA here is from genome assembly GCF_050107635.1 of Metabacillus sp. 113a. Taxonomy (NCBI): domain Bacteria; kingdom Bacillati; phylum Bacillota; class Bacilli; order Caryophanales; family Bacillaceae; genus Metabacillus; species Metabacillus sp. 113a. The sequence goes on from NZ_JBNILJ010000004.1 coordinate 99,018, forward strand.
AGTGATCCGGCTAAATCCGAAACTCACTTAAGCTATGAAATCGATCTCTCAAGATATTTGGATACGTATCCTTTTCTGATCAGCGGGATCGATAAGGAAATCGGGGCGAATCCCCAGGAAGAGCTGACGGCTGTCAAGGAGGATTTGACTGCGCTGGACAAGCGGCTGCAGGATAATCCGGATATTAAAAAGAACTATGACCTTGTGAACGACAAATTGATGAACTTTGAAAAAGTAGAGGAAGATACAGCAGTTGTTAAGATAGATGAAGCGCTAGCCAAGGACATTCTCAAAGAGTCCAAGGAAGCGGAAGAAACGCTGAAAAACCTTGAACTGGAAGATGAAAAAACGATTACTGGACTTGCGAATGGACTGAAGGATCCAATCCGGCAGCCGAATTTTATCGGGTTTCAGCATTACGCCGATAATCTAACCGATGCAAGAATGTGGAAAGCCCTTAGCAATACAATGGTATTTACCATCGTCTCTGTCGGGTTTGAGCTGGTCATCGGTCTTGCGATTGCTCTTTTAATCAACAAAGCCTTCTTCGGAAGAGGACTCATCCGGGCAACGATTTTAATTCCGTGGGCGATCCCAACCGCTGTATCAGCCCTGATGTGGAAATTCCTGTACGATGGTCAAAACGGGATCATCGCGAAAATCTTTGAAGAAGTCGGATTAGTGGATAAAATGGCCTACCTGCTTACAACGAATACAGGCGCCATGTTTTCGGTCATTTTTACGGACGTGTGGAAAACGACACCTTACATGGCATTGCTGCTCCTCGCAGGATTGCAGACGATTCCAGGCTCGCTGTATGAAGCAGCATCGATTGACGGAGCATCTAAATGGAAGCAGTTTACGAGCATCACGCTCCCTTTGCTTAAATCAAGTCTTCTCGTTGCCCTGCTGTTCCGTACGCTGGATGCATTCCGGGTATTCGACTTGATTTTCGTTCTGACCGGGGGAGGACCGGCGAACTCCACTGAAACAATTTCATTGCTTGCCTACAAGTATATGTTTAACCAGCAGAACTTTGGAGAAGGCTCCGCGATTTCCGTCATAGTATTTATCTGTGTCGCGATTATTTCAATGATATTCATTCGTTTCCTCGGAAGAGATTTATTAAACGACGGACCAGGGAAGTAGGAGGGAAAAACAGATGAATAAAAAACCAGGTATCCTTTTCTACGTGTTTTTGGCGGTGTTTGTATTTGTGGTCATGTTCCCGTTTCTATGGATCCTGCTCGCATCCGTAAAACCGGCAACGGAATTGTTCGGCGAGAAAGCCTTTACTCCTTTTACAGACAATCCAACCTTTAGAAACTATGTTTCCGTATTCGTGGATTTTCCGTTTTTAAAGTATTTGTGGAATAGCTTTGTGGTGGCCATCAGCACAACAATTTACACCGTTTTTGTCGCTTCCTTTGCCGCCTATGCGATCGCAAGGCTGAAGTTCAAAGGGAAAACAGTCATTCTCGGACTCGTGTTATCCGTTACCATGTTTCCCCAGATTGCAACGATATCACCGATCTATATCATTTTGAAAAATTTAGGGCTGACCAACTCCTACCTTGGATTGATCATCCCTTACACAACGATTGCTTTACCGCTTTCCATCTGGCTGCTTGTTACCTTCTTTAGAAAAATTCCTTTTGAACTGGAAGAAGCAGCAAAAATGGATGGAGCAACCATTATGCAGACGTTTTGGAGAGTCATTTTCCCTCTGGCTGCACCAGGCTTGTTTACGACGGCCATTCTCGTATTTATCGCAGCCTGGAACGAGTTCCTGTTCGCTCTGACCATCAACACCGATCAGGCGTACAAAACCGTCCCCGTCGGGATTGCATTGTTCCAGGGGCAGTTCTCGATTCCATGGGGTGAGATCTCCGCTGCAACAGTGATTGTAACGATTCCGCTTGTCATTCTCGTGCTGCTTTTCCAGCGGAGAATTGTTTCAGGACTCACATCCGGATCTGTGAAAGAATAGAGATTAAAATCGAAACCCCGGATCGCCGAGCGCAGTCCGGGGTTTTTGTCATGAACAGGGAATAAGAACGCATTTCAGCGGTACCAGAATAGATTAGACAGGGGTTAAATATAATAAGTTATCGGGTTGCTAATCCTGAGAAAAGAGGAAACATCGTTTAGAGAAAATAAATATTCAAACCAACGATTGTTAATATTACGAGTTTAAAAAAGTTAAAGGGATCTGTTTCGTGATTCGGCAAATTTATTTATTGCCTAAGGATGCAAAATTAATAGATATAAATAACTGGCTCCGTGGAGGGATCGAGAAATGGTTTTCTCAAAAAAGAAGGACAAGTTTTCAGATATGCTGATTGATATTTCGGAAAACATGAAAACAGCTTCTGAATACTTCGTCACATATAAAATCTCAAATGCCCATGATTTAAAAGAGTTTTTTAAAACTGTGAAGGATTATGAAACTAAAGGGGATACCCTGGTTCATACCCTCAATAAAGAGTTAAACCAAGCCTTCATAACACCGATTGAACGTGAAGACATCCTCCAGCTGGCTTTGATTCTGGATGATGTAATCGACGGATTTGAGCAGGCCGCAGCTTTATTCGAAATGTATTCTGTGACTCAGCCTACAGATCATATGAGAAAATTTGCCGCCCTGCTGAATGAAGCCGTTATAGAAATTTCAAAAGCCATCAACTTGCTTTCCGAACGCAAGCTGGAGCTTGTACGCGCGCGCTCCATCCGCATAAAAGAAATAGAGTCGAATTGTGATAACCTTCTTCGCACTTCAGTGAAGAATCTATTTGCTGTGGAAAGGGAAAATCCGATTAAACTCATCCAGCATAAAGAGATATTGGAAACGATGGAGGAAATCGCTGACACCTGTCAGGAAGTTGCCAACGCACTTGAAACCATCATCATAAAAAACGCGTAAGGGCGGGCTGATCCTTTGGAAATGGCCTTAGTCATTACCATCCTTATCGTAATCGGAGCCTTGGTATTCGATTTTATTAACGGGTTTCATGACACAGCAAACGCCATTGCCACATCGGTTTCCACAAAAGCTCTAAAACCCCACCACGCAATTATTCTGGCGGCGGTCATGAACTTTATCGGGGCAATGACTTTTACGGGAGTGGCCAAAACGATTACAAAGGATATTGTGGACCCATTCACGCTTCAAAATGGATCCATCGTCATCCTTGCTGCCTTGACAGCCGCTATAGCCTGGAATTTAATTACCTGGTATTACGGAATACCAAGCAGTTCTTCCCATGCTCTGATCGGCTCGATCGCCGGCGCTGTAATAGCAGCGGCGGGGCTGGGCGCATTAAACTGGGCAGGTTTTATTAAAATTATCCAGGCGCTGATTATCTCACCGCTATTGGCTTTCGGAATCGGATTTGTCGTTTACAGCATCTTCAAGGCCGTCTTTAGGAAAAATCATCAGCTGACCAAAACCAACAGCCGCTTCCGCCGCATTCAAATTGCAACAGCAGCTCTTCAAGCCTATTCGCATGGCACGAACGATGCCCAAAAGGCGATGGGGATTATCACGCTTGCCCTTATTGCCAATGGATTTCATACCCGTCCGGGTACCATCCCGCTATGGGTGCAATTCTCCTGCGCGGTCGCAATGGGGATCGGTACTTCCGCAGGAGGCTGGAAAATCGTCAAAACAGTTGGCGGGAAAATTATGAAAATCCGTCCGGTGAATGGAGTTGCAGCCGATTTAACCTCAGCGGCCATCATCTTTGGAGCTACATACCTTCACCTCCCGGTCAGTACTACCCATGTTATATCCTCATCGATTCTTGGAGTAGGATCTGCACATCGGGTTAAAGGGGTAAAATGGGGAACCGCGCGCATGATGCTGATCACTTGGATCATCACTCTTCCGATTTCTGCATTGCTCGCAGCGATTATGTACCTGATCTATGACTTGTTCTTTTAATCTATACAAAGAACCCCCTTCGCAGAGGGTTCTTTTAGTATGTTCCTAGTTTCTAGGATGAAGATAGCCATCGGTGCCGGAGCTTTATTGCTCTAAAGGGTCGGGGGACAGAGACATGCCCCGCTCGAGCCTTATGCAGCAAGGGCTAGAGGATCAGGTGCCGGAGCTTTAGTACGGCAGTGGACAGCGGGACAGGCCCCGTGCCAGACCCGCCCCGCTTTAACGCATAGCGGGACGGAGACCTATGCTCCCAAAGCCTTGCGGCACAAGGGAGGGGGAGCATAGTGCCGGAGCTTTAGCACTTTATCAGAGTGAGGGCCAGACCCCTCAATTGAGGGGGAGCATAGTGCCGGAGCTTTAGCACTTTATCAGAGTGAGGATAGAGACCACTCCGGTCCGTTATGCCGCTTATTTCCCGGCGGCGTAAATGGAGTTCGCCAGCAGCCGGTAGCTATACTGCGGATGTGCTTTGTTCGTCAGGTCCGTTGAAAAGAGAGTGATGCTGTCTTTTGAGATCGCTATAGCCTGCCCCTTTAACGAGTGGTGATTCGGCCACCAGCCGCTTACGAAAAAGTCGTCCTGTTTTGAAACCCGGGCAAGCACGGATGCATCTTCCGGTACAGCTTTCATATAAGAGCCGCTTGCAATGTACAATTTTTCCTTGTTGCTGTATCCGCTTGTGAGCAGCTGTCCTGCTGCGACATCTGTCCAGAGCAGTCCTTCATGATAAGCGCGGGACCCGGTGGTCGTTGAATAATCGAAGCCTGGTAAAAGGTTCTCTTTTTCAACAAAATTTAAGGAGCTGCTTCCGATTCCGATATACGGTTTTCCATTTTGAATGAGTGTTTTATTTCCGAGCCCTGCATCGTCTACGATCACGTCCGCTTCCGCTTCGCTTGCTGCAGACTCAAAACCTAATTGCCTAAGGACGTATTTGGATGCCGCTGAACCGGCGGCGAATACTTTCGGCTGCTTAAGCGGTTTTTTGCTGCCTGTTCCAGTATAAGGAGTGGTTTCCAAATAATATTTTTTCCTGATTGCATCCAGATCTTTAGTGAGAACGAGAAAGTCACCCGTTTCATATCCTTTTTCCGGTTCTAGTATCTGCTGGACCGGTTTCTTGTTTTTCAGCAGTTCATTTACTGCTTTCACAGCTTCATTGTTCACGTTTTTGATAACAAAATACTCGGTATTGCCCTTTAATTCTGTTTTTGGAGCTTTTACCTTTTTCACTGGCTTCAGTTTGCTGCTGAAGGCATCTTCGGATCTAACCTCCATCCGTGTGAAGCCGCGGAGGTCGTGGAAGTTATTGATCACTTCTGCATACATTTCGTCCCATTCAGATAAATCTTCGCCATCATAAAGGACGGCATTGACGAAGCCCCGCTTCGCCTGCTTCATATCAATGACATAGGAGCCTTCAGGATACGATTGCTTGCCGACTTTGATTTTTTTGACAGACTGGCTCACTTCAATGCCGTTGCGAATCAAATACTCGGCCATGTTGTGCGCTTCCATCACATTCTTTTGAAGCTTCCGGTCCACGGGAATAACGTAATAATCAGGGAAAAAGCTCTCGTTGTTCCTGCGGTCACGGCCGATCGCTTCTCCTTCAGGATTGACAAACCACTTATCCACTGCGCGGTCATCAATACCCTGTACACCCCGGGCGTATACATCCAGCTGGCTGCTGAACAGTTTCTCCTTGTTGTCGGAGACATATTTGGCAGCACCCAGGCCGGCGTTTACCAGAGCGTCATAGGACTCAGAATTAATGTCCGGGATTTCCACTGTATGGCCCATTGCTCCGTGAAACATGGAATAGGTCGACGTATAGGAAGGGGTCGCATCATCAAAGCCGCTCGGCCAGTCATTCAGCGGGATGAGGTAGCTGTCATATTTCGTATTCGCGATCCCTGCTTTTCCCATTTCCTCGGCTTGTTCAAGCATTCCATCCATCAGCAAATCATACTCATAGTTTGGATTGTGGGGAGGGGTACATGGCTCGATGACAAATTCGTCATAAAAACCATGAAAGTCCAGCATGGATATAGGTGACCATTTAGCCATGGCCTTTGATAGATGCTGTGTTTCAATTTGTGTCTGGTACGTATTATCCCGATTCAGGTCAAATCCGTTCGCGTTTTGACGGGTGTTGTGGACACGGCCATCCGGATTTTGGGTGAAGTTGAAAAGGAAAATGGCGTTATCGAGAACCTCATCGATATCGAGGCGGACTTCTTTTTCTTCCCCGCTGCTTCCGGTCGTTTTAAAGGCTCTGTTCTCTTTAGTGGCAAAAATCCGGTACAGCTCGATGATCGCGTCTACACCCGGAGATTCGTCCGGATGAATATTGTTAATCCAAATCGGGACTTTGTAATCCTTCAGCTTTCCTTTTTCAATTTGTTCTTTTAAGTCCATGGGATCTTCAAGTTTTTGGCTGGCAATCTCATTCAAATACTGGTCTACAGAGGCTTTGTCCTTAGCCAGGACCATAAAATGCATCGGTCTGCCCTCGACCGAATTTCCGAGGTTTTGATAGGAGACGAAGCGTCCATTAATGGCTTCTTTGCTGATTTGATCAATGGCAGGCTTGATTTCCTCCCATTTTAAATATTCATCATAAACATTCAGCTTAAGGGGAACGCTTGCGGTTTGCTCTTTTTCGGTATCCGCTGCTGCTAATTCATAGTTGCCGATCAGAGCAGGGTAAAGCGTGCGCAGACTTCTCGGGGAGACGTCTTCAGTCCCGTAAAGAAGACTGAATTTCAGTTTGGCTTTTACTTTTGTGGTTCCTTCTATGTAGGAGGGCTTCTCTGAAAAAGTGATGTATGGGGCGCCTGAGTAACTCTTTGCCTTCGCATCCCATTGCTTCCATTCATTCAGCGGTTTTCCGCCAAATGTCCATTCCAATTTGTTTAGATCCACGGTGTACCCGAGATCCATTGTTGCTTCAATCTCCCGTGCTTCGGTCATTGAAATGAGAGGCTGGTCGACCTTCAGTGAGGCGGCGGATTCAGGTACAGCGCTTGCTTCCTGAGCGGGCGGCATCGCCATTGAGATAAACAGCATAAAAGCAAACAGCAGCGTTACACTTTTTTTATACATGTTTCCCCTTCCTTTCTCGTAATCTTCCAAAAAGGTAAAGCGTATAAAAAGATTAACACAATCTGGAAAGGAAAAGAAGTTTTATATACATATAATTTTATAAATATGTATTGTCAGATAATAAAATTTTAATTATTTCTGTATGTTTTGATAGAAGGATAATCACTTAATGAATGAATATGCATTTGGTTCTGGGTTATAGCTGCGCTTTTTCCCCATAAACTTGTACAAGGGGGGATGCGTATGCTTCCATTTTTGTTTGTGTTATCGGCTTTTCTTTTTATCTGTGCGACGGTATCGATTCTTAAGTCCTGGTGGAAACCGGGCTGGCGCGGTTTAAGCGCATGGGAGCTCTTAATAGAAAGAGAGGAGGAAAGAGAAGACGCAAATTAGGTCTTCCTTGTTTTTCAATAAATCCACTCTACTATTAAAGCAAAAGCAGGGGGGATGAAGAGGGATGAAGCTTGATCATATTGTTCATTATGTGCAAAAGCCTGCCGGACAGGCAGGAGCTGAATTTCAGCTGCTTGGGTTTCATACGGTTCCAGGGGGACGCCATGAGGATTGGGGGACAGCCAATAGCTTAAGTTATTTTGGCCTGGAATACATTGAACTGCTGTCCATAGAAAACCAGGAAAAAGCAGCAGCGTCCGATAATCCGCTTATCAGCATGTGTGCCTCTTTAAAAGAGCAGGGGCTGTGCCAAGTGGGGATTCGAACGGAGGAAATGGAAGAGCTGGCGGACCTTCTGCTACATCAGGGTTTGACTGTATCAGGTCCGTTCCCTGGGAGCCGCAAGCGGGAGGATGGGAGCGTTATTTCCTGGAGGATGCTGTTTGCCGGCCATCCTGAATCGGACTGTTCCCTGCCGTTTTTCATTGAATGGGGGACTCCGGATCAAGTCAGGAAGGAAGACTTGATCCGGACAGGTGCACTTGCTCCTCATCCTAATGGAATAAAAGCGATTAAAGAGGTTCTGTTTTTTACAGAAAATCCTTTAGAACTTGCCTCCAGATGGTCTGAATGGTTTGGCCTGGAGAAGCAGTCCGCGGAAAGCGGCCAAGCGAAGCTCCGCCTTGGGGATCAAAACCTGCTTTTTCAGCAAAGGGAAAAGCACGTTCAGCCTGGAATGTATGCCGTTTCTTTTAGTGAAAGAAAAACGAAAGAGCTCCGTGAAAAGAAATGGCTCGGGGGGACATATTTTGTCTGAGACTATATTTTCTAAACAGCCTCTATATGTTAACATTATAAACACAAAGGTTAACATATAGAGGGGGAAAAAGGGTGGAGAATGAAAGAAAGAAACTCCGCATGCTGATTTTATGCGGAATGTTTGCCGCGATTACCGCGGTGTTTGCGCAGATTGAAATTCCGTTGCCGCTTGTTCCGATCAGTGGACAAACGTTGGCTGTAGGTATTGCGGCAACCATCCTCGGGAGCCGTTACGGGGCGATGGCTATGCTTGTTTATGCGGGGCTTGGAGCGGCTGGGCTTCCTGTTTTTGCGGAGGCAAAAGGCGGGCTTCATATCCTGGCGGGACCAACCGGCGGCTATATTGCAGGTTTCGTTGCCGCAGCTTTTCTCACAGGGCTATTCCTGGAAAAAACGAAATTTACATTTGGATTTGCACTGGCTGCGAATATCATCGGTATGGCGGTCACGCTACTTTTTGGAACCGTCTGGCTTAAAATTGTCATGGCATTCTCATGGGACCAGGCACTCGCAGCTGGTACTGCACCGTTTATCGTTGTAGGGCTCATTAAAGCCTTTCTTGCAAGCTGGATTGGAATTGCTGTAAGAAAGCGGCTTGTGCTGGCAAAACTGCTTGAACATAAGGCGGAAGCTGCTTAATCTTCAAAGCTCATTCCTGAATGGGCTTTTTTGCTGTTTAGATCACGATGTAATGAGACTTTATGATAAAAGGATCTTCACCCGGCTCCAGCGCTTAGTCCTTCGAGGCTTTAAGTCCCTCAACATGCGAGTCCCGCAGCGCGCGGGTCAGTTCAGGAGAGCGGCAGGACGCTGCGGCCTTGGCAGAACTCATTATTTGTTTTATATGAAAAAAATAAGCCGGCATTTTGTACGATTACATCCTGGTCATAGTCCATAGAAGCAACATGATAGGAATTGGGCAGCGGGATTAGCTTTTTCCTGCTGGAAGAAATGGCTGCAATAATGTTTTGAGAACAGGCTGCAGGAACTACATGATCTTCAGGAGAATAAAAAACAGCGGCGGGGCACGAGACTTGCTCAAGCATTCCGGCTGCTTCGGCCATTGTCTTCTTCAGTTCGTAAACAGCTGCAGCAGGTACTTGATCATAAGCAATTTCCTTCGCTGCCTGATTTTTGATATCGGGTCTTCCTTCTTTTACATATCCTGTCGGTTCTTTGATTGCATCATAGCAGGGAGCTTCAAGAGCGGCATTGATTAAGCCGATTCCATCCATATCCGGGAATTTGCCGGCGAGCTTGATTGTCAGGCTTCCGCCCATTGATTGCCCGATCACATACACATTTGTGTAGCGGTTTTTTAGCTGGAGATAAGCTGTTTCCAATGAGTGATACCAATCCTGCGCGGTGCAAGCCTTCATATCAGACGGGCTAGTGCCATGGCCGGCAAGTCGGGGGGCATGGATCGAATATCCAAATTCAGCGAATTTTTCTCCGAGAGATTCCATGCTTTGCGGAGTCCCGTTGAATCCATGGCATAAAAGAATCACTTCCTCCGTGCTTTTTTGTATGGAAAAGGAATGGGCTCCTGCCAGGACCGGCTTTAATTCTTGCATATCATTCTGCCTCCTTGCCTGTTATCATATATGCTGAAAACGATGGTGCAATATTATTTAAATCATATAAGAATACTTGGTTTTAAACACATTAGCATGGATGACAGGAACTGTCAATGAGACATTATTCAGAATGGAAGAAGGCAGTTTTGCCAGGAAATGATAAACTGGAAAAATAGGATACTGAAGGAGAGTGAAAGCGATGACGACGCTTGGGATGATCCGGCATGGAATTACAGAATGGAATATGGAGGGCAGGGCTCAGGGAAGTTCTGATATCCCTTTGCATGAACAAGGGATATTGGAGGCAAAAAGGCTTGCCCAAAGGATAGGGGAAGAGCGGTGGGATTTGCTATATTCGAGCCCGCTTAAAAGAGCAAAGCAAACTGCAGACATCATCAGTGCAGAGCTTGGCGGTATAGAAGTGGCAATAGATGAACGGCTTCGTGAAACGGGCGGCGGGCAGATTGAAGGAACCACGGAGGCAGAACGGCTGGAGAAATGGGGCAGCGGATGGAGAGAGCTTGATCTGGACCGGGAAACTTCCAGGCAAGTGATAGAGAGAGGTTTGCACTTTATTGAAGATGTGGTGCAAAAGCACCCTGACAAACAGATCCTAGTCGTATCCCACGGCTCCTTTCTGCGGCATGTACTTCAGGAGCTCGTGCCGTCGGGTGAAAAGCAGGAAGCACTTAAGAACACGTCCATTACCCACTTGACTGCAGATAAGGAAAAATGGTCCTGCGGCTTATACAACTGTACAAAGCACCTGGAAATCTGATAGACCGTCGCCTCATTTCTCTGCTGGGAGAAACGGGGTTTTTATCTCTTTTTTTGCTGTTCATATAGATGGTCCTTTGGACAGCGCTGAAAAATGCCAAATCGGTTGCACTCCCTTCACAATGCCCTTCTGTACTGGATATTTGTCCTGGCAGCTGACTGCCAGGAGGTCCCTTTTCAAGTGTTTCACCTCGCCTTTTCCATAGTCTCGATTATTAAATCTTTGCAATGGGGTGCCGGTATTACTGCCCTCACTTAACTAGTCTGAAAAAAGGAGTCTATACGCCAGCATTATTACCGAAAGAGCCGTTGGCAAGGATAGGTGAGCCTGTTTTCTACTATTATATATATCCCTTTATTTACTGAGTGGTTTGTTAAAGAGCGGCGATAATGATCATTTCGTTATTTCTTCCGCAAAGGCTGCAATGGAATGAATGAGTTCCTCAGCGGATTGACTGCGGCTTAAGCGGGGGCTTTGTCCGCACCATAATGACATATATTCCGGATTGTCCTGATCAAACGCCGCTTTGCGCAGTGGTTTCGTTAACTCATTCTGCATCGGATACGGCAGGATTCTTGTTTCCTGTTCCATATCATAAATAAACTGGTTTTTTATCCCCCGTGCTTCTTTGCCGGAAAAAGCTTTGGTTAAAACAATCTGATCCTCCCTTGCGTTTAAAACGGCTTCTTTATAAAGGGGATGGGCCTGGCTTTCAAAGGTAGTCAGGAAGGCTGTTCCCATCTGGACTCCTTGAGCCCCCAAGCATAATGCCGCCCGAAAACCCCTTGCATCCATGATGCCGCCTGCAGCGATTACAGGTACTTTGACGATATCGCAGATTTGCGGAACAAGGGACATCAGCCCAAGCATATGCTGCCCGGGCGGACCGGAGAACGTACCCCGGTGTCCTCCCGCTTCACTGCCTTGGGCAGTAATGGCATCCACCCCCTGCTCTTCCAGCAGAATGGCTTCCATCACGGATGTGGCCGTTCCAATGACAAACGTACCGTTTTTTTGAAGCTCGGCCACATCTTCTTTAGCCGGCATCCCAAATGTAAAAGAGCAGACTGAAACCTTCTCTCTCAAAACCGTTTCCAGCTGCTCCTCATAATGCCCTTTTCCTCCAAGCTTTGCAGGAGGGCTTTCCTGAACGGCTAAATCTTTGCGGATAGGGCGAAGAGCTTCATATGCATTTTGAATCTCGCTTGCGGAAGTATCCGTCTGTTCAGGAACGAACAAGTTGACAGAAAAAGGCCTTTCCATGCTGCTTTTAATGTCAGAAATTAAATCAGCAAGATCCTCCGCGTTCATATACCCTGCTCCAATCGAGCCAAGACAGCCGGCCCGTGACACCGCACAAACTAACTCCGACCCGGTTATGCCTCCTGCCATAGGAGCCTGGATAATCGGATATCGGACGCTTAATCCTTCTTTCAAAGACGCTGTCATGTACAACTCCCCCATTCCATAATGAAAACTTAGACATTTTTAGCTGAAATCCTTTAAATTCCTCGTAAATCCTGTCTTTAAGATGCTTTGGTGCCCGGCTGCAGACCTATGACCCGTGAGCTGCCGCAATCACAGAAGGAAGCTGCAAAAGAGAAGTCGGGGATTGAAACCAATTCAGATGGAATGAATAAGATAATTGGGCATTGGAGCCAATAGCTTTTTGTCCTTCACTTATGGTATATTTTTTGAAGTGCATCTAACTTGAGAGCCGCTCTGCAGGTCAGAGCTGAATAAATTGATATAGAACGAGGTATATACATGAACTTAAAACAGGAAATTAATAAACGCAAAACCTTTGCGATTATTTCCCACCCGGATGCCGGGAAAACAACGCTCACAGAAAAATTGCTTCTTTTTGGAAATGTGATCCGGTCAGCAGGAACGGTTAAAGGAAAAAAATCAGGCAAGTTTGCAGCATCCGACTGGATGGAAATCGAGAAAAAGCGGGGAATTTCCGTTACTTCCAGCGTCATGAGCTTCCCTTATCATGATTTTCACGTCAACATTCTCGATACCCCCGGACATGAAGACTTCAGTGAAGATACGTACCGCACATTGACTGCTGTAGACAGTGTAGTCATGATTATTGACTCGACTAAAGGGGTCGAGCCTCAGACGATTAAGCTGTTTAAAGTGTGCCGGATGCGTGGAATTCCAATTTTTACATTTATGAACAAGCTGGACCGCGAAGGCCGGGATCCGCTTGAACTGCTGGAGGAGATTGAAGAAGTTCTTGGAATTGAATCTTATCCGATGAACTGGCCGGTAGGAATGGGAAAACGGTTCCTCGGTATTTATGACCGCTATTCCGATTCTTTCGTCCGCTTTAACGGAAACGAAGAAGAAACGGTATACAAAGCAGGGGAGATGGAAGAAAAAGCGGAGGATGTTTACGAGAATCCGACTTATCAGGATACGCTTGGGGAGCTTGAGCTTTTAAATGAGGCGGGCAACGAATTTGATGCAGAGCGTGTGAAAAATGGCGAGCTGACGCCTGTTTTCTTTGGAAGCGCCCTTTCTAATTTCGGCGTTCAAACCTTCTTTGACACATTCCTTCAGTTTGCTGCCTCTCCGCAGCCCCGCAGAACTAACGAGGGCTTTGTGGAGCCTGAGAAAGAAGAATTTTCGGGCTACGTATTTAAAATACAAGCCAATATGAACACGAAGCACAGAGACCGGATCGCATTTCTGCGGATTTGCTCCGGCACATTCGAACGCGGAATGAACGTGACGCTGAGCAGAACGAATAAAGTGATTAAGCTGTCCCAGTCACAGTCCTTTATGGCAGGAGACCGGGAGACAGTGGATACAGCTTATCCAGGGGATATTATCGGCATCTATGATCCAAACGCCTATCAAATCGGCGATACACTCGTCGCCGGGAAAGACCGGTTTGAATACGAGGAATTGCCGCAATTTCCGCCTGAAATGTTCAAAAAGGTCCGTGCGAAAAACGTGATGAAATCGAAGCAATTCAAGAAAGGAATCGATCAGCTCGTACAGGAAGGAGCCATCCAGTTTTTCCGCCAGGAGCTGAACGATGATATTATCCTCGGCGCAGTCGGACAGCTTCAGTTTGAAGTGTTTGAGGAACGGATGCGCTCTGAGTACAATGTGGAAATTGAACTCAGTTCACTCGGCGACCGGATCGCCCGCTGGATTGAAGACGAAAAAGTCGACCGCAAAAAATTTGATAACCGCAGTCTGCTTGTCAAAGACCGTTATGGACAGTATGCGGTTCTATTTGAAAATGACTTTACGTACCGGTATTTCCGGGACAACAACAAGGATATCAAATTGATCGACTTGCTTGAAAGCAACGATTACCAAAGCTATAAAAGGTAGGCATGAAAAACGTGCCCAGAGCATAATGCTCTGGGCACGTTTTTTTGCTTTTTAGCCGTCAGGGCAAGATAATGTGGATGGCTGTGATCCGGATGCTGTCGGATACGAGCGGGATTTTGCCGAATGCGATCCGGATGCTGTCGAATATGAGCGGGATTTTGCCGAATGCGATCCAGATGCTGTCGAATATGATCCAAATGGTAATTGTGCCTGAAGTCGAATCCCATAATGAAAAGCGTCCCCGCAGCCTGGGGACGCTTCCGGGATTTAATATTCCAATGTCTTCGGGACAGAGGGCAGGTTCTTGTCCTTATAGATCTGCCTGGCAAGCAGCGTTTGCAGGATAACGAATAATCCGCCGATGGCCCAATATAGAGGGAGGAACGCTGCTGCTCCAAAAGAAGCAGCCCCCATCATAATGGGCATGATATAAGTAAAGACCGCCATTTGCTTTTGCTGTTCGGCAGGCTGATCCATCTGGGAGACCTTAGCCTGCAGGAAGTAAACAGCAGCAGCAATGATTGGCATAATTGGGTCCGGACTTCCCAAATCAAACCATAAAAAAGAATGGGCGGCAATTTCCGGAGTCCTTTGAATCGCAAAATAAAAACCAAAAAGAATCGGAGTTTGTATAAGAATGGGCAGGCAGCCGGCTGCGAGCGGATTGTACCCGTGCTTTTGATAGAGCTGCAAAGTTTCCTGCTGCATGAGCCGCTGAGCATCCGCATCTTTTTTCTTATCCTTGTATTTTTCCTGAAGTTTTTTCATTTCAGGCTGCAGCCCCGCCATCTTCTTTTTCATTTCCTGCTGATTTTTATATTGCTTCATCATAAATGGCATCAAAAGCAGGCGGACAAAAAAGGTGACAAGGATGATCGCTATTCCATAGCTGCCGCTGAACAGGGAAGCGGTATAGGTAATCAATGCGGACAAAGGGAATACAACAAAATGATTAAAGATTCCTGCCGTTTCGCTGCTGATCGGTGTATGATCCGCCTGACAGCCGCTTAAAAGCAGGATGATGATCAGGAAAAAGCTAGACCGTTTAAGGAACGTGAATATGGGTGATTGGTTTGGCATGTGTGCCCTCCTCGTATGGTTGGATAAACTGGGATATACGAGAAGGGGCGGCGGTCGCCATCATCATCCGGAGCGGCAGCCATTTTCATCACGTTTATGATCCACGCGTGAACCTTGTCTTGTCCGCCGGTAAATAACCGCGGCGGTTTTCGATCGGAAACCGCTGGTGTAAAGCCGTCTTTAAACGGCAGTCCTGCATGAACGTTTTTGCCGGCTGCAAAAGTAAGAGCCAATGCTCCGCCGGCTGAAACAATAAGACTGATGAGCATAATAAAGTGGCTGACATCATTCAAAAAATCCAGATCCATTAGCACCCATATTCACCTCCTTCTTATGTAATACTTATATTATATCATTTATCTGGCGCGGACATACGAAACCGCCATCAAAGGATGGCGGTTCTGCTTCGCTTAAAGCTCTGAATCTTTAATATGTGCAAGCGGCATCAGGATTTCTTCTGGGTGAAACGGAGCAAGCTCTTTCCCTTTTTCTATCTTCCTGGGAGCATCCGGATTGGCCAATGCACCAGTGCCGAGGCTTACAAAATCAGCATCCCCCGAACAAAGTAAGGAAGAAGCCTTCCTCGGATCCTGAAGCTGTCCATTTGCGATCACAGGCAATCCGCTGAATGCTTTAGCAGCCGCGGCGAGTGATTTTGTTCCATCACCGAAGGATGAGGCGGTTCCGTCTGCATCCGTTACATGAATATAGTCCAGCGGTGCTTTTCCGAGAGTTGAAAAAATGGCTTCCGCATCTTCTTCACCGTTCTTCCATTTGTAGCGGGGATCCGAGACCTTTGCCTGTGAAATCCGAATGCCGATGATCATATCGTTGCCTGCTGCCTGCTGAACGTCATAGATGATTTCAAGCAGGAATCGCAAGCGGTTTTGCAAGGACTCCCCGTATGAGTCTTCTCTCGCATTTAATTCGGGGGTTAAAAACTGATCCAATAAATAGCCGTTGGCTCCATGGATTTCAACTCCGTTAAAGCCAGCCTGACGGGCATTCATTGCAGCTGCTGCAAATCCTCTCTTCACATTTGTGATGTCATGATCGCTCATTTCCCTAGGCGTCGGATAAGGGCCTTTGCCCCCGTAAAATTCGAGCTGCTCTCCACGCGGTGGGATGGCGGAAGGAGCTGCCGTTTCATTTGTATAGCGGTTTCCCTGTGATTGCCCCCCGGCATGCATAAGCTGGGCAATCATTAAAGCTCCATGTTTCTGGACCGTTTCCGTAATGGGCCTCCAAGAAGCAATATGTCCTGCCGACACAAGACCCGGCTGATTTTCATATCCCTGGCTGTAAAGGTCGTCCGTATAAATTCCTTCTGATATGACAGCGGCAAAGCCCCCTTTGGCGTACCGCTTATAATACCGCTCCATACGGGAATTGGCCATCCCGTCCTCATCAGCACTTATTCTCGTCATAGGGGAAACAAGCAGCCGGTTCTTTAACTTATAAGGCCCTAGAAGCTGGCTTGAAAACAGCTCAGAATAGGTAGACATCGTCATTCCTCCTAATTTTGCGTCTAGAATCACACATACCCTTTTTCCGAAAAAAATCACATCCTGGCACCTTGGGGTGTTTGCGTACATGCAGATTGTGAAATAAAAGAAATAGACAAAAGGGAGGCTTACTCAATGACAATCAAGGCCATTTTATTTGATGCATACGGAACATTGTTTGATGTGTTTTCAGTAAAAGAAAAATGCGGACAATTTTTCGAAGGTAAAGGAGAGGAATTAAGCAAAACCTGGCGGGAAAAGCAGATGGAATATTTTTTTCTTAGCCAAATTCTTCAAAAATACGAACCATTTGACGAACTCACAGAAAAAGCATTAAGAGCAGCACTGGACCTTCATGGAGAAGAAGCAGACCGGAATACAATGAGCGAGCTTATGAAAGCATATGAACAGCTCACTCCATTTGAAGAAACAGAAGAGGTCTTAAAAAGTCTTAAAGGCAGACAAACGTACATTTACTCGAATGGTACGAAGAAAATGCTTGATCCTTTGATTGAACATAACGGCTTAACAGACTGGATCGGAGCTTTAAGTGCAGATGAAATCCGGCAGTATAAACCCTCACCGGCCGCCTACAGCTACGCGATGGAAAAGCTCGGGCTGAATAAAAAAAACATTTTATTTGTTTCATCCAATCAATGGGACATTGCAGGTGCCGCAAGCTTCGGATTCAGAACAGCCTGGATCAACCGGAAAAACGAACCCGTCTCAAGCCTCGGCTATCATCCAGAATATATTTTCAGGGACCTGAAAGGCCTTGAAGCTGTTCAATGATGAGAGGCCTGCATGCAAAACTTTTTTTTCCGTGATAGAATAAATCTATTACTATACAGGGAAGAGGGAGTTACCCAATGCTGACGAAGGCGATCTTGGCATTGATTTTTCTATTTGTTCTCGTTGTGCTCTTTACGAGAGTCACATACAGTTATATTGTCGGAACGTTGCTGACTGCGGCATTAATTATTGCATCCTACCTTAAGGGCTACACCCAGTTTGATTACATCGTGGGGCTGGATGCTGTATCCCTTGTAGCCGGAGCCATGTATGCGAGGAAAATGACGCGAAAGCCAAACCATTTGAATAAATAGACACAGGCGCTGTCTAAAAACCTTTCAAAGAGAAGCAAGCCCGGGAAAGCTGATTGAGCATTCCCGGGTATTTTAATTTGATTATGTCTATTCCCAAAGGTTCGTTCCCCTTTTCAAACCCGTCCCTGAAACCTATAACGCGCAGCAGTCTCCTTTGCATTATTGCATTGAGTAATCTCCGCCATTGCAAATAGAGAAAATACCCCCCAATTACCGAACCAAAAAGCAAAGCAGCTGCCTTTCGGCTTGATTAACTTTCCCTCTAAAACAAAAAAGCCGAAGCGGGCACCCTCTTATGTGCCGGAATTTCTGATTAAAAAGATTGCAGAACACTAAAAGCGGGAAACCTGTAAGACAGAATGAAAAAATACCGCAAACGTCAGTTCGTATGTTTGGAAAAACTTCCACGGACTATGGTAAAATATGATTACGATATTGCGTGAATTGGAGGCCTTTTTGTGGAACAGCGCTTTGAATTAGTTTCGAAATATCAGCCGGAAGGGGATCAGCCTGCGGCTATTAAAAAACTGGTTGAAGGAATTAATGAGGGCAAGAAGCATCAGACGCTTCTTGGTGCAACAGGAACGGGGAAAACCTTTACTGTTTCAAACGTCATTAAGGAAGTAAACAAGCCAACGCTTGTCATTGCCCACAATAAGACGCTGGCCGGCCAGCTCTACAGCGAGTTCAAAGAGTTTTTCCCGAACAACGCTGTAGAGTATTTTGTGAGCTATTATGATTACTACCAGCCGGAAGCCTATGTTCCGCAGACGGATACCTTCATCGAAAAGGATGCAAGCATCAATGATGAAATTGATAAGCTGCGCCATTCGGCCACGACTTCATTATTTGAGCGCAGAGACGTCATCATCATTGCCAGTGTATCCTGCATCTACGGCCTCGGTTCACCGGAGGAATATAAAGAACTCGTCGTTTCGCTGCGGACCGGAATGGAGCTTGAGCGCAACCAGCTCTTAAGACGCCTTGTAGATATCCAGTATGAACGGAATGACATCGACTTCAAGCGCGGAACGTTCAGAGTGCGGGGAGATGTAGTGGAAATTTTTCCGGCTTCAAGAGATGAGCACTGCATCCGGATTGAATTTTTCGGAGATGAAATTGACCGGATCCGCGAGGTGGATGCATTGACGGGCGAGATATTGGGCGAGCGCGAGCATGTCGCTGTCTTCCCTGCATCCCACTTCGTCACAAGAGAAGAAAAAATGCGCGTAGCCATTGAAAACATAGAAAAAGAGCTGGATGAAGAATTAGCCAAAATGCGCGAGGCCGGTAAACTGCTTGAGTCCCAGAGGCTTGAACAGCGGACACGCTATGATCTTGAGATGATGAGAGAAATGGGATTCTGTTCAGGCATTGAAAATTACTCCCGTCATCTTACATTGAGGCCTCCAGGCTCAACCCCTTATACCCTGATTGACTACTTTCCCGATGACTTCATGATCGTAGTGGATGAGTCCCACGTAACTCTTCCGCAGGTGCGCGGCATGTTCAACGGGGACCAGGCAAGAAAGCAGGTTTTAGTGGACCATGGCTTCCGTCTGCCCTCGGCTAAGGACAACAGACCGCTCCGTTTCGATGAGTTCGAGGAGCACATGACGAATATGATCTATGTTTCAGCCACTCCAGGTCCTTATGAAATCGAACATACAGATGAAATGATCGAACAGATCATCCGCCCGACCGGATTGCTGGACCCGAACATTGAAGTGCGGCCGATCCAGGGGCAGATTGATGATTTAATCGGAGAAATCAATGCAAGAGTGGAACAAAATGAACGGGTTCTAGTCACGACCCTGACGAAAAAAATGTCAGAGGATCTGACGAATTATCTGAGGGAGATCGGCATTAAGGTCACGTATCTCCATTCTGAAATCAAAACGCTTGAGCGGATCGAAATTATCCGGGATCTGAGACTCGGCAAGCACGATGTTCTTGTCGGCATTAACCTTTTAAGAGAAGGACTTGATATACCGGAAGTATCGCTGGTGGCAATTCTTGATGCCGATAAAGAAGGCTTCCTCCGCTCAGAACGGTCTCTCATTCAGATTACAGGCCGGGCAGCGAGGAACTCAAACGGCCACGTCATTATGTATGCCGATAAAGTCACCAATTCAATGGATATTGCCATTAAAGAAACACAGCGACGCCGTGAAACGCAAGAGGAATATAACAGCAGGCATGGAATTGAACCAAAGACAATCCAGAAGGAAATTCGCGATGTAATCCGTGCCACAATGGAAGCGGTGGAGGAAGATACCGATCAGGCAGCACCGAAAATAGCGAAGCTCACTAAGAAAGAGCGCGAAAAAGTAATTGCCCAAATGGAAAAGGAAATGAAGGAAGCAGCGAAAGGCCTCGATTTCGAACGGGCTGCCGAGCTTCGTGACTTGCTAATAGAGCTGAAAGCGGAAGGATGACAAATGTATGGCCAGTGAAGAGATTGTTGTAAAGGGAGCCAGGGCCCATAATCTGAAAAATATAGATGTTTCCATTCCGAGGAACCAGCTTGTCGTTTTGACAGGCCTCTCGGGATCAGGCAAGTCTTCCCTTGCATTTGACACGATTTATGCGGAAGGACAGAGACGGTATGTTGAATCGCTCTCTGCCTATGCAAGACAGTTCCTTGGGCAAATGGATAAACCGGATGTAGATTCCATCGACGGGTTATCTCCTGCTATTTCCATTGATCAGAAAACCACGAGCCGCAACCCGAGATCCACCGTTGGAACCGTTACAGAGATCTATGACTACCTGAGACTGCTGTATGCCCGTGTCGGCCGCCCGGTCTGCCCGAATCACGGCATTGAAATTACTTCCCAGACGATTCAGCAGATGGTGGACAGGATCACGGAGCTCCCGGAGCGGACAAAGCTGCAGGTTCTCGCTCCAATTGTTTCAGGAAGAAAAGGCACACATGCCAAAACGCTTGAGGACATAAAAAAGCAGGGCTATGTGAGGGTCCGGGTCAATGGCGAGATGCAGGAGCTCTCTGAGGAGATTTCCCTTGAGAAAAATAAAAAGCACTCGATTGAAGTCGTGATCGACCGGATTGTGTTAAAAGAGGGAATTGAAGCAAGGCTGAGCGATTCTCTTGAAGCGGCCCTCGCCTTAGGAGAGGGAAAGGTCATGATCGACGTGATTGGGGAAGAGGAGCTGCTTTTCAGTGAGCATCATGCCTGCCCCTATTGCGGATTTTCAATCGGCGAGCTTGAACCGAGAATGTTTTCATTTAACAGCCCGTTCGGCGCCTGCCCTTCCTGTGACGGCCTTGGGTCTAAGCTTGAGGTCGATTACGATCTCGTGATTCCAAATGATCATTTAACCCTTAACCAAAATGCGATCGCACCGTGGGAACCGACCAGCTCGCAGTACTACCCGAAGCTTCTCGAAGCAGTGTGCAGCCATTTCGGAATTGATATGGATGTTCCGGTCAAAGACATGCCGAAGCATCAGCTCGACAAAATTCTTCACGGGAGCGGGAAGGAAGAAGTATACTTCCGCTATGAGAATGATTTTGGACAGGTAAGGGAAAACTATATAAAATTCGAAGGCGTTATGAAAAATATCGAACGCCGGTACCGGGAGACAAGCTCTGACTACATCCGTGAACAAATGGAAAAATATATGGCCCAGCAGCCTTGTCCCGCATGTAAAGGATACCGCCTGAAAAAAGAAACGCTGGCTGTGAAAATTAACGGACGCCATGTAGGCGAATCCACCACACTTTCTGTGCAGGATGCATACGATTTTTTTGGAAGTCTCGATCTGACAGAAAAAGAATTGAAGATTGCGAACCTGATTTTACGAGAGATCAGGGAACGGCTCGGGTTCCTTGTAAACGTCGGACTTGATTATCTGACGCTTAACCGGTCTGCCGGTTCTTTATCCGGGGGTGAAGCCCAGCGGATCCGGCTTGCCACCCAGATTGGTTCAAAGCTGACCGGAGTTCTCTATATTCTGGATGAGCCATCAATCGGACTTCATCAGCGTGACAATGACCGCCTGATTGAAACACTGCAAAACATGAGAGATATCGGAAATACGCTGATTGTTGTCGAGCATGATGAAGACACGATGCTCGCAGCAGATTATTTAATTGATATAGGACCGGGTGCAGGAGTCCATGGTGGGAATGTTATTTCTGCAGGCACCCCGAAGCAGGTAATGAAAGATAAAAATTCTTTAACCGGAATGTATCTGTCAGGTAAAAAGTTCATACCGCTCCCTCAGGAAAGAAGAAAGCCGGACGGCCGCTATATTGAGGTCAAGGGAGCAAATGAGAACAACCTGAAGAATGTGAACGTTAAGTTCCCGCTGGGGACTTTTATCTCGGTAACGGGTGTTTCCGGGTCAGGAAAAAGCACCCTTGTAAACGAAATACTTCATAAGTCGCTCGCACAAAGACTTCACAAAGCGAAAACAAAGCCCGGCGAGCATAAGGAAATACTGGGGATCGATTATCTGGATAAGGTTATTGATATCGACCAATCTCCAATCGGGCGTACACCCCGTTCCAACCCGGCAACCTATACGGGCGTTTTTGATGATATCCGCGATGTATTTGCTTCAACCAATGAAGCAAAGGTGAGAGGGTACAAAAAAGGACGATTCAGCTTCAACGTTAAAGGCGGCCGCTGCGAGGCATGCCGCGGGGACGGAATTATCAAAATTGAGATGCATTTTCTTCCCGATGTCTATGTGCCATGCGAAGTGTGCCACGGAAAACGCTACAACCGGGAAACGCTTGAAGTAAAGTATAAAGGGAAAAACATCTCAGACATTCTCGAAATGACGGTAGAAGATGCTCTGGAATTTTTCGAGAACATCCCGAAGATTCATCGTAAGCTCCAGACCATATTTGATGTAGGATTAGGCTACATCACGCTTGGCCAGCCGGCTACCACACTGTCCGGAGGAGAGGCGCAGCGGGTTAAGCTGGCTTCGGAGCTGCATCGCAGATCGACCGGCCGCTCCTTGTATATTCTTGATGAGCCGACTACCGGTCTTCACGTCGATGACATTGCAAGACTCCTGAAAGTCCTCCAGCGGCTTGTAGAAAACGGTGATACGGTTCTCGTTATCGAGCACAATCTTGACGTGATCAAAGCCGCCGACTATCTTGTGGATCTGGGACCTGAAGGAGGAAATGGCGGCGGACAAATTATCGCTGCAGGAACCCCTGAACAAATAATGGAGGAAAAAGCTTCCTATACCGGCCGTTATTTGAAACCGATCATTGAACGTGAACGGGAACGCATGAATAACCTGGTTAAAGAAGCGGTAGCGAAATAAAGGAGATCAGCCCTTTTAATGGGGCTGGTCTTTTTCTAATGCAGTGTGCCTGTGCGGCTGGCAAGCCCATTGCTGGTTGACCAGGCTGACACACCCCCTTAAAAACGAAACCTACTGAAGCAGTATTCCGTACTACTCATTAAAGGAGCTGAACCGTAATGAAAACAAATAAAGTCTTATCGTCCCTATGTTATTTCAGTGTGCTGTTTGCCCCATTCTTATTTCCGCTGATTGTTTATTTTGCCGTAGATCATCCGGAGTCAAAAGCACATGCGAAAAAGTCGTTTTTCTCACATGTGATCCCCGCTGTAACAGTAGCTGCTTACATTCTAATTTTCTTTGGCGCCGCTTTTGCCGAGCAGGATCAGCTTGTTGGGATTGTATTTTTATCCGGTTTTCCGGTCGTCCTGATTGTGAACCTTATTGTATTTGTTTGGAACATTGTGAAAGGAATCAAGATTTTAAAGACCGTATAAAGGGATTGATTTTCATTTTGCCGAATAGGGTTAATAAGAGTGCCAATTGAAGGAGGAATAACTGTGCAGGAAGAACGCAGAAGAATTCTTAGGCTCGTTGAGGAAGGGAAGCTGACAGTAGAGGAGGCTCTTGCCCTTATTGAAAAATTGGATCATGAAAAAGAGAGCCATGAAAAGAAATGGGCTTCCTTTTCACCGTCCATCCTGTTGAAGAAGGATGAAAAAGAAGGACAGACATCAGGTTCTGCAGAGAATCAGGAGGGGTTTGGGTCCGGCAGCAAAACCGCATCCAAACTCATGGGCTGGGTTGACTTTGCAGTGAAAAAAGTGAAAGAGCTCGATTTGGATTTGGCAATTGGTCCTGCTTTTGATGTCAGCCACATATTTCAGTACAGCGGGAAAGGCCTTATGGAATGGGATGTTCAAATTGTAAATGGCAACGTCACATTCAAGCCGTGGCATGAGGATGAGGTAAGAATTGAATGCGAGGCGAAAGTTTATCAGATTGAGGATGCGGATCAGGCAAAGGAGGCATTCCTGAAAAATTTCTACTGCGACCTGGAAGGAAGCAAATTAAGGGTTCAGTGCGATAAAAAAGCCATGAAGGCAAATGTGGTGATTTTCCTGCCTGCAAAGGTATATGAATCGGCAAAAGTTAAGCTGTTTAACGGCCCGATAAGAGGGGAACAGCTAACAGTGAAGGATTTTAAAGCTAAAACCGCCAATGGAGTGATTTCCTTAACCTCACTCACTGGTGAAAAAGCAGAGCTGGAAACAGCAAACGGTCAGATTAAACTGGCACAGCATGAATTTCAAACCGTCGAGGCAGAGACCATCCATGGAATGATCGATGTAAGCGGAGCGGGGCGCAAGCTGGACCTGCAAAGCTTTAACGGAAGGATTCAGCTTCAGGTGTCCGATCCGGAATGCAAAACCATTCATTGCAGCGCAGCAACAGGCAGCGTTGAAATATCAATCCCTCAAGCCATCAAATCCGCAGGGCAATTGAAAACCAATCTCGGCTCTCTGCATTGCTATTTGGATTCGCTTGAGATTACCGGAGAAAAACATGAAACCATCGCCAAAGAGCTGAAATTCCGGTCCAATGAACATGCTGCTGGAGATCTTTCTGTATTTGCTGATTCGAAAACCGGCTCTGTTGTATTAAAACATATTGAGAGGTGAAATCAAGATGCTGACAAAATCACGGACGAACAAAAAACTTGCTGGAGTACTGGGCGGCATTGCGCAGAGATTCGGATGGAATGCGGATTTGCTGCGTGTCATCTTTATCATCGCCCTATTTCCGACGGGAGGAGCTCCATTAATCATTGCTTACTTCGTACTCGTTCTTTTATTAAATAAAGAAGGAAACGAATCTAATGGGTAGGTGGATCATCAGCGTTCTCATTAACGCCGTTATTTTAATGGTGTGTGCGCTGATTTTTAAAGACAATTTTTATATCGCCAGCATCTGGGCTGCCGTTGGAGCAAGCCTGGTGCTGTCAATTATCAATTTTTTAATCAAACCCTTCCTGGTCATCCTGACCTTGCCGGTAACGGTTTTGACATTCGGGCTTTTCCTGTTTGTTATTAATGCCATTACCCTGATGATTACGCAGGGGCTCATGGGAGATGCCTTTAATATTGACGGATTCGGAACCGCCATTTTGGCATCGATTGTCATTTCACTCCTGCATCTTGTGGTGCAGAAGGGTGTCATTGAGCCAATGAGGAAAGAAAAGTAGACCAGCGTGCAAACGCTGGTCTTTTTCTTATCCTGACTCCTTCATTTTTCCACCTGTAAATTCACAAAAATGTGGGAATAATAACGATCAGGTGATGAAATGAAATACATTCGCATTCTTCTCATTGTGCTGGTCGTTTTTTTCTTAACCGCCCTGCCGTTTAAAGGGCATGCAGACGAAGATTCCTTCTCCTTTGTATGGATGTCGGATACCTAGTATTACGCGAAAAGCTATCCGGAAATTTTAACGAGCCAAATGAATTGGCTGGTCAACAGCCGAAGAACAGAGCGGCTCTCCTATTTAGTCCATACCGGTGATCTCGTTCATAACCCGGATCAGTTCAGCCAGTGGGAAAGAACCGACCGTGCTTTTCAGAAGCTGGAGACTCATGGTTTTTCATACGGCGTTTTACCAGGAAACCATGACTTTATTGAATATGGTTCCCATCAGCCTTATTATCAATTTTTCGGCGCTCATCGCTTTAAATCAAAGCCCTATTACAAAGGCTCTTTTCTTGATAACTGCGGCCATTATGACACGGCCGGTGGAAAAGTCTTTATATATATGGGATGGTGCAAAGCAGGAAAGGGAGAGCTCAAGTGGATGAATCGGGTTTTAAAGCATCATAAAGACAAGGAGGCCGTTCTGGCGTTTCATGATTACCTGACCTTTAAGGGAACACGCAGCCGGAATGGGGAAAAAATATATAGACACGTCGTCGTTCCAAACAAAAATGTAAAGCTCGTGCTGAGCGGGCATTATTATGGGACCGCTATGAAAATGGACATTCCTCAAAGCGGGAGAATAGTGTTTCAGATGCTCTCCAACTATCAAAGCTTTTCTAAAGGCGGAGGTGGCTATTTGAAAATATTCACATGGAATCCCTCAGGAATCCGGGTCAGAACCTACTCTCCTTATTTAAATAAAGAACGGGGAAAGCCATTTGAGCTGAAGTACGAATAAACCTCCTTTTCAGGAGGTTTTTTGGTTTCCTCCGGACCAGGTCCATCGTACCTGCCCTTGCATTAAGACCTGGGAAGCTGAGAAGCGTTTCCAACTGCCGAATGTCCCATTAGGCTTTATGAACTTAACCCCTTGTGAGCCCGATTCTATCTGGAGGGATTTAATATTCTGAAAAGCTATGTGGTCCGTAATAAAAGTGCTAAAATGGAAGAAGATTTTACATATGGTGGTTTGGCAAAAGGAGGGCTCATGATGCCTAAAGTACGAACGAAAGATTTAATGGAGAAATTCACTATGGAATTGGTGAGCGGTGAGGAAGGCATTAACCGGCCGATTACGACGAGTGACTTGTCAAGGCCAGGTCTTGAGATTGCAGGCTATTTTGCCTATTATCCAAAGGACCGCGTCCAAATTCTGGGAAAAACAGAGCTCTCTTTTTTTGAGAAGCTGCAGCGGCACGAAAAAGAAGAGCGGATGAATGCGTTATGCACCTCTATTACACCGGCTATCATTGTTTCAAGGGAGCTGGAAATCCCGGAGGAACTCATGGAGGCTTCAGAAAAAAGCGGAGTTCCCGTTTTACGGTCCTCAATGAAAACAACCCGCCTTTCCAGTCATTTAACGAATTTTCTTGAAAGCAAGCTTGCTCCTACGACCGCCGTTCATGGTGTGCTCGTTGATATTTACGGAGTAGGCGTGCTGATTATTGGAAAAAGCGGAGTGGGGAAAAGTGAGACAGCCCTTGAGCTGGTTAAACGGGGACATCGTCTCGTAGCCGATGACTGTGTGGAAATCAGGCAGGAGGATCAGAATACGCTGATCGGAAATGCACCCGAGTTAATTGAACATCTGCTTGAAATCCGCGGTCTGGGTATTATCGACGTCATGACATTATTCGGTGCCGGAGCGGTTCGCACCAATAAGCGGATTACGCTTGTCATCGATCTTGAAACGTGGGATCCGAAAAAGCAATATGACCGCCTTGGTCTAGAGGAAGAAACGATGAAAATCATTGATACAAACATTCAAAAGCTGACGGTACCGGTTCGGCCGGGACGAAACTTAGCTGTTATTATTGAAGTGGCTGCCATGAACTTCCGATTGAAACGAATGGGACACAATGCAGCAGAGCAATTCACGACAAAGCTTGCCGATGTAATTGAAGAAGGCGAACGATAAGAATCAGAACAGGAGTTGAAGAACATGTTTGGAACGATTCAGCCAATTGATCCGATTGCTCTTAATCTGGGAGGGCTGCAGATCCATTGGTACGGAGTAATAATAGGCCTAGGTGCCCTTCTCGGATTATGGATAGCGGTCCGGGAAAGTGTGAGAAGGGGTCTCCATAAGGATACATTTGTCGATTTGGTTCTCTTCGCGATTCCGATCGCTATTATTTGCGCAAGGCTCTATTACGTTGCCTTCCAGTGGGATTACTATTCTCAAAATCCGGCAATGATCCCTCAAATTTGGCAGGGCGGCCTTGCGATCCATGGCGGTCTGATTGGTGCCGTGATCACTGCGGTTATTTTTGCGAAAATCAAAAACTTATCATTCTGGAAGCTTGCGGATATCGCAGCCCCAAGCATTATCCTTGGTCAGGCAATCGGACGCTGGGGCAACTTTATCAACCAGGAGGCCTTTGGAGGACCGGTTACGAGAGAATTTCTGGAAAACCTGTATTTGCCTGAATTTATCATTAATCAGATGTACATAAATGGCCAGTATTATCACCCGACCTTCTTATACGAATCGCTTTGGAATTTCGCAGGCTTCGCCTTGCTCCTATTCCTGCGCAGAGTAAATTTAAGAAGAGGAGAACTGTTTTTATCCTACGTCATCTGGTATTCCATCGGAAGGTATTTCATCGAAGGGATGAGAACCGACAGTTTAATGCTGACGGAATCACTGCGAATTGCTCAGGTGATTTCAATCGTGCTGATTCTAATCGCTATTGGCTTTATCGTTTACAGAAGAATAAGCGGATCGGCAAAAGAGCACTATCTTGATGCATAAGGGGGAGTGATTAGACTGAAGGGGAGCTTAGCAAAAGGCTGGAAGGCAGGACTGGCTACAACATGGACACTTGGAAAAGTGATTTTTCCCGTCACGCTGCTTGTAGGGATTCTTCGCCATACACCGGTTCTGGATTATCTTATTCAGGCCATCACCCCTTTGATGGGACTGATTGGTCTAAGAGGAGAAGCGGCCATACCGCTGGTTCTCGGTAATTTTCTGAACCTTTATGCCGGAATTGCCGGTATTTTAACACTTGATTTAACCGTTAAAGAGGTATTCATCCTCGCCGTTATGCTTTCGTTTTCTCATAATCTGATCATTGAATCTACAGTTGCTGCAAAGGTAGGCATCAAGCTCTGGCTGATTCTCGCTGTCCGCATCGGCCTCGCGCTCCTATCCGCTGCCGTTATTAATCTTGTGTGGCGCGGCGGAAGTGAAATGGCACAATACGGCTTTATCCAAAAGAGCGAAGCCGCCCCGAACGGCTGGGGAGAAATTTTACTCGATGCATTTGGAAAAGGCCTGCTTGGAATCGTTCAGCTGGCGGCCATTGTTATCCCTCTAATGCTGATCATGCAGCTGTTAAAGGATTATGGCTGGCTGACGGTTTTTTCAAAGTGGATGGCGCCTGTAACAAGATTCCTTGGAATGAGGGAAAACACTTCTATGACGCTTGTGGCAGGTTTAACAATTGGTCTTGCTTATGGAGCTGGAGTGATGATCCAAGCGGTAAAAGAAGATGGGGTCAGCTACCGTGACCTGACACTCGCCTTTATTTTTCTCGTTTCCTGCCATGCCGTAGTAGAGGATACGCTGATATTTGTTCCGCTTGGCATCCCTGTTCTTCCTCTATTTCTCATTAGAGTCATCACGGCGGTATTATTGACCGTAATTATTGCAAAGCTATGGAAACAGCCAGATTCTTCAGCAAGAAAGGAACCCGCAAATGAAAAGAAATACCATTCTGTTTGATTTGGACGGAACGTTAATTAATACGAATGAATTGATCATCGAATCCTTTTTACACACACTCAATCATTATAAGCCCGGTGAATATGTGAGGGAGGACGTGCTTGCGTTCATCGGTCCGCCTCTCTCTGATACGTTCACCGCAGTGAATCCGGAAAAAGTGGAAGAAATGATCGTAATGTACAGAGCCTTCAATCATAAACGGCATGATGAGCTTGTAACCGAATTCGCAACAGTGTACGAGACGGTCGAAAAACTTCACCAGGCAGGCTATAAGCTCGGAATCGTTACAACGAAAATAAGAGACACCGTGAACATGGGGCTGAAGCTGACAAAACTGGATCAGTTTTTCGATGTCGTCGTTACGCTAGACGATGTCATAAACGCTAAGCCCCATCCCGAACCAGTGCTTAAAGCCCTTAAATTGCTCGATTCCAAGCCGGAAGAGGCGATCATGGTTGGAGATAACCACCATGATATCGAATCCGGAAAAGCAGCCGGAACCCTTACAGCCGGTGTTGCCTGGACCATTAAAGGAAGAGAATACCTGTCAGGCTATAAACCCGACTTTATGCTGGAGCAAATGAGTGATTTGCTGCCAATCGCAGGAGTGGAGGAAAGGTGAGGAAAACAACCCGCTACCCTGTATCCGGCTCTAATTCCCTTTGGCACATTTACAAAACTGTGCCATTCTGGAAGGTAGCTAAAAACTTTATGGTTATTCAGATTGCCAGATACACCCCATTTCTCGGGATGAAAAACTGGCTTTACCGGACGTTTTTAAAAGTAAAGGTTGGAGACCAAACCTCCTTCGCCCTCATGGTCATGCTGGATATCATGTTTCCGGAAAAAATTAAAGTGGGGCGTAATTCCGTAATCGGCTACAACACAACCATCCTTGCGCACGAATACCTGATTAAAGAATACCGTCTTGGCGACGTGATCATAGGGGACGAAGTAATGATCGGAGCCAACAGCACCATCTTACCCGGAGTCACAATCGGCCACGGTGCCATTGTATCCGCCGGAACCCTCGTCCACAAAGACGTTCCGGATGGAGCCTTTGCTGGCGGAAACCCGATGCAGATCATTTACACAAAAGAAGAAATGGAAAAACGAGCACTCATGGAGCCCGCCGGACAGAACGATTAATCTGTTTAGCGGGTTTTTTCCTATATGGGTGATGAATCGGGGAAAAGAGACTGGCGGGTAGGGGACGGTTGTGATTTTGGGGGATGCTTGGACCGGTGGATGTCTGACGAGGATGTCAGACATCGCGGTTGAAGGGGGTGGATGTCAGACAAGAATGTCAGACAATGCGGTTGAAGGGTGTGGATGTCAGACAAGAATGTCAGACAACGCGCCTGAAGGGTGTGGATGTCAGACAAGAATGTCAGACAACGCGCTGAAAGGTGTGGATGTCAGACAAGAATGTCAGACAACGCGCTGAAAGGGGTGGATGTCAGACAAGAATGTCAGACAACGCTTTGAAAGGTGTGGATGTCAGACAAGAATGTCAGACAATGCGGTTAAAGGGTGTGGATGTCAGACAAGAATGTCAGACAACGCGCTAAAAGGTGTGGATGTCAGACAAGAATGTCAGACAACGCGCTGAAAGGTGTGGATGTCAGATAAGAATGTCAGACAACGCTTTGAAAGGTGTGGATGTCAGACAAGAATGTCAGACAAGAATGTCAGACAACGCGGTTGAAAGGGGTGGATGTCAGACAAGAATGTCAGACAACGCGCTAAAAGGGGTGGATGTCAGACAACAATGTCAGACAACGCGCTAAAAGGGGGTGGATGTCAGACAAGAATGTCAGACAATGCGCCTGAAGGGGTTGGATGTCAAACAAGAATGTCAGACAACGCGCTAAAGGGGATGGATGTCAGACAACAATGTCAGACAACACGCCAAAGGGGTGGATGTCAGACAAGAATGTCAGACAACGCGCTAAAAGGGGTCGATGTCAGACAACAATGTCAGACAACACGCCAAAGGGGTCGATGTCAGACAACAATGTCAGACAACACGCCAAAGGGGGTGGATGTCAGACAACAATGTCAGACAACGCACCTGAAAGGGGTTAGATGTCAGACAACAATGTCAGACAACGCCACCCCTCCCCCTAACAACATCCTTCCCATTAAAAAAACTCACTTACGCTTCAGAAGTTCAAAACCGCCCAAAATAGGGAAGCATACATTCAGGGCAGAACGAATACTTGAACAGATATCTTTATTTTGTTAGTATGGTAACATATTAGCGAGCTAAAGCATTTGGAACATTTCGTATAAACGGGGGGACTGATTCGATGTTTATGTTTGAAAAGCCGCTTGGCATGAGAGACACGCTGCCGGCTCTTTATAAAACAAAGAAGGCAGTGAGGGAAAAGATTACGTCGGAAATCAGCGGATGGGGCTATGATTTTATTGAGACTCCAACGCTTGAATATTATGAAACGGTCGGCGTTCAGTCGGCAATTTTGGATCAGCAGCTGTTTAAGCTTCTGGACCAGCAGGGGAAGACGCTGGTGCTGCGCCCGGATATGACGGCGCCGATTGCACGGGTAGCTGCTTCGAGATTGACGGGATCGTCTCCGCTGCGTCTGGCGTATCAGGCGAATGTTTACCGGGCGCAGCAGAGAGAAGGAGGACGGGCCGCTGAGTTTGAACAAATTGGTGTCGAATTGATTGGAGATGATTCAATCAGCGCGGATGCGGAGGCCATTTCTCTGATGATTTCTGCTCTTAAAGCTTCCGGATTGGGGAACTTCAGGGTAGCGATCGGTCATATAGGGTTTGCGGATGCTCTTTTTAAAGAAATACTGGGCAATCAGGAGAGGGCGGATAAACTGAGAAGATTCTTATATGAAAAAAATTATGTAGGGTACCGTGAGCATGTAAAATCACTGGCTCTATCATCGATTGACAAGGAACGGCTCTTAGATTTCCTCACTTTTCGGGGAGATGCTGCGAAAATGGAGCAGGCTCTTTCGATATGCGAGTCGGATGAATGCAGGCAGGCGATAGATGAGCTTCAAAAGCTTTGGGATATGCTGGAGCAATTTGGGGCTGCTGAATATGTGAGGGTTGATTTAAATATCGTAAGCCATATGAGCTATTACACAGGGATATTATTTGAAGTGTATACAGACAAAACAGGCTTTCCTCTTGGCAACGGGGGAAGATACAACCGTTTAATGGAGAAGTTTGACCGGCCTGCAGCAGCGACAGGGTTCGGCCTGCAGCTTGGACACCTTCTTGAAGCGCTGGATGTGATGGAAAAAGGCGAGTGTAAGCATTGTGTGATTTTTTCCCAGGAGCGGATGAAGGAAGCGATTGATTTTGCCGGAGAGCTGCGCGGCGATGGAAAGCAGACGGTTCTTCAAAACCTGTCCGGGGTTACGGATGTGGATGCCTTTACGAAACAGTTTGAAGAGGTTGTGTATTTCATCGGTTCAAAAAGGGGGGAGTATAATGAGTGATGTACTTACAATCGCGATGCCGAAGGGCCGGATTTTTGAAGAGGCAGCGCATTTGCTTAGAGAAGCGGGCTATAAGCTTCCACCGGAGTTTGATGACAGCCGGAAGCTCATTCTTGATATCCCTGAGGAGAAGCTTCGTTTTTTTCTTGCGAAACCAATGGATGTCTCTACATATGTTGAGCATGGTGTTGCGGATGTAGGAATAGCAGGGAAAGACGTTCTTCTTGAGGAAGAACGGGATGTGTACGAAGTGCTGGATCTTAAAATAAGCCGGTGCTATTTAGCCGTTGCCGGATTGCCCGATCATCCAATGAGTGATGTGGCGCCAAGAATTGCTACGAAGTATCCGAACATTGCTTCCGGTTATTTCAGAGAGCAGGGGGAGCAGGTTGAGATTATCAAGCTGAATGGTTCGATTGAGCTGGCACCGATGATCGGACTGTCTGACCGGATCGTTGATATTGTCTCTACTGGCCGGACTTTGAAGGAGAACGGGTTAGTGGAGTATGAGCATATATGCGAAGTGACCTCCAGGCTGATTGTTAATCCGGTCAGCTATCGGATGAAAGATGTGCAAATTGATGAATTGGCTGAGCGGCTGTCACGGGCCGTTGCTGAAAGGTAGGGAGGGACTGGAATGGTAAAAGAAATCATTGATTCGGTCAGAGAGCGCGGGGACGAGGCATTAAGACAGTACACGGAGAAGTTTGACGGTGTATTTCTTGATTCATTTCGTGTGACGGCACAGGAAATTCAAGATGCCTATGAAGAGATCGAAGACTCGCTGCTTGCTGTGATTCGCGAGGCGATTGAAAATATCCGGCTTTTTCACAGTAAGCAAAAGCGGGATTCCTGGTTCATGACGAACCCGGACGGAACGGTGCTAGGTCAAAAGGTTACACCGCTTGACTCGGCCGGAGTTTACGTACCTGGCGGGACAGCTGCTTATCCCTCATCTGTTCTCATGAACGTGATTCCAGCGCAGACGGCGGGGGTCGAAAGGATTGCCATGGTTTCCCCTCCTTCCAAGGAAGGGAAAATTCCGGCCGGTGTTCTTGTGGCTGCCAGCGAGCTCGGTGTTACAGAAATCTATAAGGCCGGTGGTGCCCAGGCGGTTGCGGCACTGGCGTATGGAACGGAGTCCATTCAAAAAGTTGATAAAATTGTTGGCCCCGGGAATGTTTACGTAGCGGCAGCGAAGAGGGAAGTTTTCGGAGACGTGGACATTGATATGATTGCAGGTCCGAGCGAGATTGCTGTCGTTGCAGATAAAACGGCGAAAGCTAATGAAGCTGCGGCGGATTTGCTGTCACAGGCGGAGCATGATCCGCTTTCAAGAAGTATTTTAATCACCACCTCAAGTGATTTTGCAGAAAAGGTGAAGCTAGAGGTGGAAAAACAGCTGGAGGACCTGCCGAGAAGAGACATCGCCAAGGCTTCGATGGATCAAAACGGGCAATTTTTAGTGGCTGAATCAAAGGAAGAAGCGATTCGGATTGTGAATGAATTAGCACCGGAGCATTTAGAGCTGCTGGTGGAGGACCCGTTTGAATGGCTTGGCTCGATTCGGCATGCTGGCGCGATTTTTATGGGCCGATACAGCTCTGAACCGGTTGGGGACTATTTTGCAGGACCGAATCATGTGCTGCCGACGAGCGGTACAGCCCGGTTTTCAAGTCCGCTTAATGTGGATGACTTTACGAAAAAATCCAGTGTGATCTACTACAGCCGGGAAGCGTTTGAGAAAAATGCCGGAAAAATTGCTGAGTTTGCGAGATATGAAGGGCTTGAGGCTCATGCGAGAGCAATCGAAGAACGATTGAAACAGGGGGAATCTTAAAATGTCCAGAAAGTCTTCCATAGAACGGAATACGAATGAAACGCAAATCAGCCTGGAACTGAATATTGACGGAGAAGGCCGGTCCGAGCTTGAAACCGGTGTACCCTTTATGACACACATGCTGGACCTTTTCGCAAAACACGGGCAGTTTGATTTGACGATTCGCGCAACAGGGGATACAGAGGTAGATGATCATCATACAACAGAGGATATCGGGATTTGCCTTGGCCAGGTTTTCCGTGAAGCCCTTGGGGATAAAAAAGGCATAAAGCGCTACGGTTCAGCTATTGTTCCGATGGATGAAGCTCTTGCGCAAGTAGTCGTAGACCTAAGCAACCGGCCTCATTTCGAAATGAAGGGCAGTCTTCCAAGCGCTAAAACAGGAACCTTCGATACCGAGCTTGTTCATGAATTTTTGTGGAAGCTTGCCCTTGAAGCCCGCATCAATCTTCATGTGATCATTCATTACGGGCTAAATACCCACCATATTATTGAAGCCATTTTCAAGGCGCTTGCCCGGTCCCTTGACGAAGCATCCGCCATCGATCCCCGAATAAAAGGGGTGCCTTCAACGAAAGGACTGCTGTAGATGATCGGAATCATTGATTATGGAATGGGGAATATCTTCAGTGTCCGAAAAGCGCTGGAACGAATGGAAATCCCCCATTTTGTCTCTGGCCTCCGGGAGGAGCTTGCTGAAGCGGACGGATACATTCTTCCGGGCGTAGGTGCTTTTAAAGATGCGATGCAAAATCTTCACGCTGCAGGGCTGGTGGATTTTATCCGCTTAGAATCGGATAAGGGAAAGCCAATTCTTGGGATTTGCCTGGGGATGCAGCTGCTTTTTAATGAAAGTGAAGAAAATGGAAGGACGAAAGGGCTTGGCCTTCTGGAAGGCAAAGCAGCAAAGATCCCTTCCAAAACGGCAGACGGCAAACAAAAGGTGCCCCACATGGGCTGGAATCAGCTGAAGATCAAGAATGAGTCCTTCCTGCTTACAGACCTTGATGAAGAGCATGCTTATTTTGTGCATTCTTATTATATAAAATCAGACAAAAGTGAAACGGTGCTGGCAAGTGCTGATTACGGGGTAGAGGTGCCTGCGGTTGTAGGGCGGGGCAATATCTTTGGAACTCAATTTCACCCGGAAAAAAGCAGCAAAGCAGGACTTGCCATCTTAAAGCGGTTTTCAGAAAAAGTAGAAGAGGAGGCCTCTGGATGAATCCGTTTATTTTATACCCGGCCATTGATATGAGGAACGGTAAGTGCGTCAGGCTCGTTCAAGGCGACTACAATCAGGAAACGGTGTATGGAGATTCCCCTTTTGAAATGGCAAGGCGGTTTGCAGATGATGGAGCCGAATGGATTCACATGGTCGATTTAGATGGAGCGAAGAACGGCCAGCCAGTAAATCATGAGCATGTTTTGAAGGCGGTCCGTGAACTGGATGTAAAGGTCCAGATTGGAGGAGGAATCAGGACTGAGCGAGATGCAGAAATCTATCTCAGCGAAGGAGTGGACCGTGTGATTCTGGGAAGTTCCGCTATTTCGAATCCTGATTTCGTCAAGTCCATGCTTCGCCAGCATGGGAAAAGTATTGCTATTGGACTTGATGCAAAAGATGGCTTTGTCTCCACTGAGGGATGGCTGAATACATCACAGGTTCAGGCCGAAGATCTTGGAAAAGAACTGGCCGGTTACGGAGCTGAAACGTTTATTTATACAGATATAGCAACGGACGGGATGCTTTCGGGGCCAAACGTAAAGTCTACAGCCGCGATTGCACGTGCGACAGGGAAGACGGTTATCGCCTCAGGCGGGGTAAGCTCTATAAATGACCTGCTTGCATTAAAAGACTGCCAATCTGATGGCGTAGCAGGTGCGATTATTGGAAAAGCCCTCTATACAAGCCGCTTCCGCTTAAAGGATGCACTGAATGAGGTGACGGGCAGATGATCACAAAACGAATCATCCCCTGTCTCGACGTTAAGGATGGAAGGGTTGTAAAAGGGGTTCAGTTTGTTGAACTTCGGGACGCCGGCGATCCGGTGGAGCTGGCAAAGTTTTACGATGAAGAAGGAGCGGATGAGCTTGTCTTTCTGGATATCTCCGCTTCCCATGAAGGCCGCAAAACGATGATTGAGGTTGTCGGACAGACAGCTGCGGAGCTTGCCATCCCGTTTACGGTCGGGGGAGGCATCAACAGTCTGGAGGACATGAAGGCGATACTTAGAGCGGGAGCGGACAAGGTCTCCGTGAACACGGCCGCTTTATTGAATCCGCATCTCATTTCAGAAGGTGCTCTTTATTTTGGTTCCCAGTGCGTGGTAACAGCTATCGATGCTAAGTATGACGAAGAACTGGGCAGCTTCAGGGTGTACACACACGGAGGGCGGAAGCCGACGGAGTGGGAAGTGACGGCCTGGGCAAAAGAAGCTGTGAGAAGGGGGGCAGGAGAGATTCTGCTCACAAGCATGGATCAGGATGGAGCGAAAACGGGATTCAATCTTAACCTGACCAAAATGGTTAGTGAATCGGTTCCGGTACCTGTCATTGCATCAGGAGGTGCCGGAAATGCCGGACACTTTTATGAGGCCTTTACAAAAGGGCAGGCGGATGCGGCTCTCGCTGCCTCTATTTTTCATTATAAAGAGACATCCGTCAGGGAAGTGAAAAATCAGCTAAGAGACAGAGGAGTGAACATTCGATGAATATAGAAGAAATCCGTTTTGACGAAAGAGGCCTTGTACCCGCAATTGTGCAGGATGCAGTCAGCAAGGAAGTTCTAACCCTTGCCTATATGAATAAAGAATCGCTTCAAAAAACAATGGAAAGCGGGGAAACGTGGTTTTTCAGCCGGTCCCGAAATGAGCTTTGGCATAAAGGCGCCACGTCCGGCAACACTCAGGCAGTTATTGAGCTGCGCTGGGATTGCGACCAGGACGCCCTGCTCGTACTGGTTGAAGCGAATGGACCGGCATGCCACACTGGCTCGTTCTCCTGTTTTGAAAAAAGCACAGAGACGAAAGCAGTACCTAATCCATATGCCATCCTGAGTGAGCTTGAGCACGTGATCGCTAAACGCGATGCAGAGAGACCTGAAGGCTCCTATACCACGTATCTTCTGGAAGAAGGAGCGGACAAAATTCTGAAAAAAGTGGGAGAAGAAGCGGCCGAAGTGATCATTGCTGCGAAAAACAGAAGCCATGAGGAGCTTAAATGGGAAGCGGCTGATTTGATCTTCCATCTTCTGGTCCTATTGAGGGAACAAAAGCTTCCATTCCAGGATGTACTGAAGGCTCTTGAAGAACGAAAATAATAGCTCTTTAAAATGTTAAAGGACCCAAAAATGCTGAGTGCAGGAGCGTTTTTGGGTTTTTGTGCTGGACCCATGCTCTATAGTATTTCGCGGCCGTTGCCAGCAAAACCCCAATCCCCATAAATTTTCAGTGATCTTTCCCAAACCGCCGCGTAATCTTTCCCACTCTCCAGCATCAAGTTGTCCCTCTCCAATCCAAGAAAAAGGAAATTTTCCTTTTTTGTGGATGAATCATCTTGAGCCCTGTTGTGTACAGGTTGAATTATGGTATACTAACGTACGGTTAACTGTATGAAATGGAGGATTTCCGTGGGAAAACAACTATTTGATCGACAGCAAAAAGCACAGGTTGTTCCTTTCTTCCAGAATGGTGCCTACTATTACAGGAGAGCTCTCAAGGCTTATCGGGTAGAACGCAATCTGGATAGAGCGAGCAAGCTTTTAAAACGGGCGGCAGCCCTGGAGCCTGATAACTCCAATTTTCTTTCCCAGCTTGCTATGATTCATACGGAAATGGGAAATTATCAGGAATCAAATGAAATTTTGACTGCTATTATTGAAAAAGTGGATCCGGCTATGACGGACTGCCACTATTTCATGGCTAATAATTTTGCCCATCTTGGATTGTTTCATCAGGCATACAAATGTGCTGCTGCTTATTCAGCTGAAGCTCCCGATGGAGATTTTATAGAAGACAACGAAGAACTGCTGGAACTGCTGATGATTGAAGGAGAAGAGGAAGATCCCTCCTTTGGCGATTCAGATGAATTGATCATAAAGCAAGAGACGGCAAGATCCCTTCTGGAAAATGGAAAGCTCGATGAAGCAATTTCCCTGCTGCATGAAATTATTGAAGAGTTTCCTGAATTCTGGTCAGCATACAACAACTTGTCTCTCGCTTATTTTTATTCAGGGGATGTAGCAAATGCAAAGCATTATCTTGAGCTTGTGCTTCAATTGAATGAAGGCAATCTGCATGCGCTCTGCAATCTTCTTGTTTTTTATTATTATGAACGTGAGGATGAAAAAGTTGCAGCGCTGACGGAACAGCTGTCCAACGTTCATCCGATTATGATTGAGCACCGCTATAAACTCGGAGCAACTTTTGCGCTTATCGGAAAATACGAGCAGGCTTTTAAATGGCTGCGGAGTCTGCAGCGTCAAGGATTTGAAGGGGATGATACCTTCTTTTACTGGCTTTCCTACTCAGCCTGGCATCTTGGCCAGGAAGAGGTGGCAAAATCGGCTTGGGAGCGGGTATTAAAAGAAAATCCGTCCAAGGTAGGTTCTGAGCCTTGGGAGCAGCAATCTTCTCTTAAAGGCATAACGCTGAAGGAACGGCTGACGCTGGTTTATATTGCAGCTAAATCCAATCAGCTTGAAGAAATCAGGCATCATCATGCGTTAAGGCCCCAATCCGATCTTGAGCAGGAATTTCTAAGGCATACCCTCTCTCCGGATATGGAGAAGAAGGGGGCTGGCGCTTATTTGTTTGCTGCGGCGGAAGCACTCGGCAAACAGCTTCAGTCTGCAGAAGAGAAGACGTTCTTATCCTTTTTTGAAACGATGCTTAAAGCAAATTCTGCTAAACACAGTTTGAAGAACACGAAGGCCTGGTCCGCTGCTTTTTTCTACATTATGAAAAAAGAAGACGGGGAGAGGGTGACGAAACTGGAAGTCGCCGATGTATTCGGGGTAACAGTGTCAACCTTAACGAAATACGAACGCCTTGTAAAAGATCTATAAAGTGTTAAAAAGCACTCCTCACGCCAGAAGCTGTGCTTTTTTTCTGAGCAAAATTATGGCGTGTTTTTTTATTATTTAATAGGATGATACTAAGGATTATCAAGATCATCCAAGCGAACCAATCCAGTTTGATTGTAAGGAGTGAAAAACCATGACGGAAGAAAAAATTTATGACGTGATTATTGCTGGAGCCGGCCCCGCCGGACTGACTGCAGCTGTTTATACTTCCCGCGCAAACCTTTCAACTTTGATGATTGAGCGCGGTGTGCCTGGCGGCCAAATGGCTAATACAGAGGATGTAGAAAATTATCCAGGATTTGACCACATTCTCGGACCTGAGCTTTCTACAAAAATGTTTGACCATGCGAAAAAGTTCGGTGCAGAATATGCTTATGGCGATATAAAAGGAATCGTGGACGGCGAAGAGTATAAAATCGTCCGTGCAGGAAGCAAAGAGTATAAAGCCCGTGCAGTAATTATCGGGACAGGTGCCGAATACAAAAAGCTGAATGTTCCGGGTGAAAAAGAGCTTGGCGGACGCGGAGTATCCTACTGTGCAGTATGTGATGGAGCATTCTTTAAAAACAAAGAACTTGTCGTTGTAGGCGGAGGAGATTCGGCTGTTGAAGAAGGCGTATATTTAACGCGGTTTGCTTCAAAAGTAACAATCGTTCACAGACGCGATGAACTCAGAGCTCAAAAAATCCTGCAGCAGCGGGCATTTGATAACGATAAAATCGATTTTATCTGGAACCACACGGTGAAAGAGATTCATGAGGACGGCGGGAAAGTGGGCAGTGTCACGCTTGTTAATACACAAACAGGCGAAGAGAAGCCATTCACAGCAGACGGAGCATTCATTTATATCGGAATGGTTCCTCTATCCAAGCCGTTTGAAGACTTAAGAATTACGAACGAAAACGGATATATCGAAACAAATGAACGGATGGAAACGAAAGTGCCCGGCATCTTTGCTGCAGGCGATATTCGTGAAAAAACCCTTCGTCAAATTGTAACAGCTACAGGAGACGGAAGCATAGCTGCCCAAAGTGCGCAGCACTATGTAGAAGAGCTTCAGGAAAAGCTGAAAGCCGTAAAGTAAAACCGTAATTATGTTTTAACTCTTCTGTAACACAGGTGAAATAAATAAGGGGTAGAATAAGAATAGTAATTGACCCCCTTTTATAAATACGTTTAGAGCGCAGGTGCCCTTTCCTGCGCTCCTTTTTTGTGTTGTGGCAAACCGGGGCTGTAAGATTCCTCTGCGGCTTAGGGAGGTTATGGAGCGGGCCCGGGTGTTTCGCTTTTAATTTGTGGGAGAACTGTTTAAATAGTATAATTAAGTGAATGAAATCTGGCGTGATAACAACGAGGTGAAAGACGTTGCAGCGTGTAGCAAATTGTGTTTTAAAAAAAGGCAGCAAAGTCCTTCTTCTTCAGAAGCCGAGAAGAGGCTGGTGGGTCGCTCCCGGAGGGAAAATGGAGCAGGGGGAATCTCTTAAAGATTCCGTTATCCGCGAATATCGCGAAGAAACAGGCATATATTTAAAAAACCCTGTAATAAAAGGAATTTTCACATTTCTGATTAAAGAAGAAGATCAGATTGTGTCTGAATGGATGATGTTCACCTTTTTCGCAGAGGATTACAGCGGCGAACATGTGGATGAGTCTGAGGAAGGCCTGATCGCCTGGCATGAAGTTGATGCAATTGCCGATTTGCCGATGGCTCCGGGAGATCATCATATTCTGGATTTTGTGATAAAGGGTTCAGGTGTCATTTATGGCACGTTTACGTATACAAAGGATTTTAAGCTATTGAGTTATAGGCTGGATCCCCAATAAAAAAACCCTTTACGCTTATAAGAAGGGGAGGAGGAAATTCCGGATGGAACTGACAAGCCAGAACATTGGACAGGAAAACACTGCAAAGACCCACTCAGACATTCAAATGGTCATTATTACCGGAATGTCCGGGGCTGGGAAAACCGTTGCCATTCAAAGCTTCGAGGACTTAGGCTTTTTTTGTGTAGACAATCTGCCGCCGACTCTTCTGCCTAAATTTCTTGAGCTGATGAAAGAATCAGGGTCGAAAATGAATAAGGTCGCTTTGGTTATGGATTTAAGAGGCCGGGAGTTTTTTGACAGCCTGCTTCAGGCTCTTGATGAAATTGGTAATTCCGCTTGGATTACTCCACAGATTCTTTTCCTCGATGCCAAGGATTCTGCGCTCGTTACACGCTACAAAGAGACGAGACGTTCGCATCCACTGGCATCTACCGGACTTCCGCTCGAGGGAATCCGCATTGAAAGAGAGCTTCTTGAAGAATTAAAGGGGCGGGCTCAAATTATTTATGATACGACAGAAATGAAGCCGCGTGAGCTGCGGGAAAAGATTTTAAAGCAATTTTCCGCAGCCGAAGAGCAAACCTTTACGGTGAACATTATGTCGTTCGGTTTTAAGTACGGGCTTCCAATTGATGCGGATCTTGTATTTGATGTAAGGTTTCTGCCAAATCCTCATTACATCGAGCATATGAGGCTGAAAACGGGACTCGAGGAAGAAGTATCCTCCTATGTGCTGAAATGGAATGAGACTTCCAAGTTCCTGGAAAAGGTTCTGGATCTGCTGACCTTTATGCTTCCTTATTATAAACGGGAAGGCAAGAGCCAGCTTGTTATAGCGATCGGCTGTACAGGAGGCCAGCATCGCTCTGTAACTCTGGCGGAACATATCGCGGCGTTTTATAAGAAGGATTACAAAGCCCATGTATCCCACCGCGATATTGAAAGAAGAAGCAGGAAATAGACGTGCTGCCTAAAATCGTCATTATCGGTGGAGGCACCGGGCTCTCCGTGCTGCTGAGGGGGCTTAAGGCGTATCCGGTAGATATAACGGCGATTGTAACGGTTGCTGATGATGGAGGAAGCTCTGGGCGCCTCCGGGATGAATTGAAGATTCCGCCTCCTGGGGATATACGGAATGTCCTGGCTGCACTGTCTGATGTGGAGCCTTTAGTTGAAGAGCTGTTTCAGCATCGATTCAATAAAGGAGACAGCTTAACCGGCCATTCTTTGGGGAATCTCATTCTAGCTGCCATGACCAATATTACCGGGGATTTTACCCATGCCATTAAAGAAATGAGCAAAGTGCTGAATGTGAGAGGGCGGGTCCTTCCGGCAGCCAACAGCAGTGTCATGCTGCATGCAGAAATGGAAGACCGATCCGTCGTTTCAGGAGAATCAAAGATTCCTGCTTCAGCAAAAAAAATTAAGCGGGTGTTTCTGACTCCGGAAAACATTGATCCATTGCCGGAAACGATTGAGGCTATACAGGAAGCGGATTTAATTATACTCGGACCGGGAAGCTTATACACAAGCATCCTGCCGAATTTGCTCGTTCCGAAAATTGGACAGGAAGTATGCAAGGCAGAGGCGAAGAAGGTATATATATGCAATGTGATGACCCAGCCGGGTGAAACGCTGGGGTACAAAGCGAGCGATCACATAAAGGCTTTATATGATCACATGCACTGTGCTTTTATCGACACAATCCTTGTCAATGCAGATACGATTCCTGACACGATTAAACAGCGGTATGCTGCGGAACTGGCCCAGCCTGTGCACGCAGACCTGGATGAACTGAACCGGCTTGGGCTTTCAATCGTGCATGACCATTTAATAACGGATGACCGTGATGTCATTCGGCATGATACGAATAAAGTTGCCAAGCTGCTTTACGGGATTCTCAAATAGTCCATCTAGAGCAATCGCGTGCACAACGGAAAATGGAGGTGCAGAATATGTCTTTTGCATCCGAAACCAAAAAAGAACTGACGCAGGTTGAAATTAAGGGCTGCTGCCTGAAAGCAGAGTTATCTGCTTTAATCAGAATGAACGGCTCCCTCTCCTTCTCGAACAGAAAATTGGTTCTGGATATTCAGACAGAAAATGCGGCAATTGCCCGCCGTATTTATATATTATTAAAAAGGCAATATGAGGCTTCAGTAGAACTGCTTGTCAGAAAAAAAATGAGGCTCAAGAAAAATAACGTCTACATTGTCAGGCTGACAGTGCAAGCAAGGGAAATATTGGAGGACCTCAAAATCCTTGGAGAATCCTTTACGTTTGTCCGGGAAATTTCCCCTCAGCTCATTCAGAAGAAATGCTGCAAGCGTTCCTATATGAGAGGTGCCTTTC
This sequence comes from Metabacillus sp. 113a, assembly GCF_050107635.1. NCBI lineage: Bacteria > Bacillati > Bacillota > Bacilli > Caryophanales > Bacillaceae > Metabacillus > Metabacillus sp. 113a. Next base: position 142,759 of record NZ_JBNILJ010000004.1, read on the forward strand.
TTGCCGGAGGCTCGGTAAACAACCCGGAAACTTCCTCATACCATCTTGAAATATTTTCTCTATATAAAGAGCACAGTGACTCTTTAAGTGAATTGATGAATACGTTTCGCTTAAACAGCAAATCGCTTGAGCGGAAAAAAGGATTTATCGCATATTTAAAGGAAGCGGAGAAAATCGCGGAATTCCTCAGCATTATCGGTGCTCATACAGCGCTGCTGAAGTTTGAAGATATCCGGATTGTCCGTGATATGAGAAATTCAGTGAACCGGCTCGTTAATTGTGAGACCGCTAACCTGAATAAAACCATTGGAGCGGCTTTGAGACAGGTTGAGAACATCCGCTACATTGACAGCAAAATCGGACTTGATATGCTTCCCGATAAGCTCAGGGAAATTGCGAGACTCCGTGTCGATTATCAGGATGTCACATTAAAGGAACTCGGTGAAATGGTCTCGAGCGGAACCATCAGCAAATCCGGCATAAATCACCGGTTAAGAAAGCTGGACCAAATTGCTGAGCAGCTCCGCGAAGGCAAGCCGGTAACGATGAAATAGATAACGGGATGCAGTGCATACTTGCTTCAAAGGCAAGTATGCGCTTAACATAATTACGATTGGGAGAGGGGATTCATATGGCAGAAAAAACAGTGGAGGTCCGGCTGAAGAATGGCTTGCAGGCACGCCCTGCCGCGTTGTTCGTTCAGGAAGCGAACCGCTATGGCTCGGATATTTTTCTTGAAAAAGAAGGAAAAAAAGTCAATGCGAAGAGTATTATGGGGCTAATGAGCCTTGCCATCGGCACAGGCTCCACCATCACGCTGATTGCAGAGGGGCATGATGAGGAAGAGGCGCTTGAAGCCTTATCTGAATATGTGCATCAGGAAGTTTAAGAAAATGGGCATCTGCTTGCGGCAGGTGCTTTTGTTTATAAAAAAACCGGATGGCTTATAAAGCCGATCCGGTTCGAGGTCTTATTTCTGTTCGTTGTTATCGAGGATGTTGCGGTTCATAATTTTGTCAATCAAGCCGTATTCAAGGGCTCTTTCAGCTGTCATGAAGTTGTCGCGGTCTGTATCACGGCTGATGACTTCAAGCGGCTGTCCCGTACGGTCTGAAAGAATTTGGTTTAACTTTTCACGAAGGAAAAGAATGCGTTTAGCGGCAATCTCAATTTCAGTTGCCTGTCCCTGTGCTCCTCCAAGCGGCTGATGGATCATAACCTCACTGTTTGGAAGGGCATAACGCTTGCCCTTAGTACCCGCTGCAAGAAGGAATGCTCCCATTGATGCAGCCATACCGATACAAATAGTGTTCACCTCGGGCTTAATAAATTGCATCGTATCATATATGGCCATACCCGCTGTAATGGATCCGCCTGGGCTATTGATGTAAATGGAAATGTCCTTCTCCGGATCTTCTGCTTCCAGGAACAAGAGCTGGGCAACTACAGCGTTTGCCACGTTGTCATCAATTCCGCTTCCAAGCATGATGATTCTGTCTTTCAGCAGGCGGGAATAAATATCGTATGCACGTTCTCCGCGGTTCGTTTGCTCAATTACTGTAGGAATTAAATTCACAGTATAGCCTCCCTTATAATATGTAATTTTTTTATGTACTCTCATCATACATTTAAGGTCAATAAAGGTCAAACAAAAACAACCGGATATCATCCGCTTTTATTACTCTATGCTGACTGTATTCATGATACCCGTTCGCACGGTATTTAAACAGCGGAACAGGCAAAAACAAAAGTTCTGCCCTTAAAAAGAGATTCTCTGTCATAAACAGAAAAAATGGAGCGTATCTGGTAAGATAAAGACCATACCATCGTTTGGCGGGAAAAGAAAGGGCGGGGACCTATGATCAAATTTAAAAAAGAGGAAAAAGCAGATATGGCAACTAAACTGCAGGATTATCTGTATAAAGAGTGGGATGAAGAAATCGGGGATCTGGCTGCAGAAATCTTTCTAGATTATATATCGAGCGAGCTTGGGCCGTATTTTTATAATAAAGGGGTAGAGGATGCTCGTTCCCTGCTCAATGAAAAGCTTCTTGATTTGGAAGAAGAGTACTATTCTCTGGAGAAGCCGCTGCGTAAACGAAAGCTGGATTCATAAAAAGCTTGATTTATTCATTTTAGTGTCATATAATATTCCTTGCTGACACTAAAGGCGCTCGTAGCTCAGTCGGATAGAGCGGTGGTTTCCGGTACCACGTCTGCCGGGGGTTCGAATCCCTCCGAGCGCGCCAATTACATAAACTAAAGGGTAACCTTTCCAAATCTTTCTGCAGTGAGTCAAACACCTCATTTCAGGAGGATTTTTATTTTTATTTATTGGCAACAAGCCTGTGTAAATGAAAAGGCTCTGCCGATTGGCAGAGCCTTATGAATATTATAAGCTTTTCCTTCAAAGCTTTTCCTTCAAAGCTCCATTCCCGATATGTACACTCCAGTGCACATAGGCACTGGCTGGAATGAATGGAGTGTGCAGCAGCATTGACTGCTGATTACAGGATTGTACCAGATCTTGATTGAAAAAGGAAGAGGCAAAAATTGCTACTTTCTCTGCTCGGATTTCACGTTATTATATGCTTCATCCAAATGCTGAATTCGTTTGAGCACTTCCGCATTTTTAGTCAGCTGATCCTGGACAAGGGTGGAGACAACGGAACGGTAATAGCTGTTCATGGCATCTGTCTTCCCCATTTTGCCCTGATTCAGATCTGCGTGCTGTCTGAAATTTTGTTCAAAATAGGGGATGGAAAATAAATCACTCATAAAGGGTCCTCCTTTCACCTGCTTGGGATGGGTTCATACAGCGGATATTCTTACCGGATGCATGCTTTTATTTTCTCTCCTAAAACGAGCCGTCTTCATGTAAAATGTGGAGAGGGGGTGCAATTATGAAAATCGGAGCAGGTCTATCACAGGAGCAATCACTGAAGCTGCATTTATCACAGGAGCTGAAACAAGCCATCACCCTTCTTCAATACAGTTCCGCTGAGCTCATGCAATATATTCAGGAGCTGGCTCTTGATAATCCGTTAATTGAAATAAAAGAGAACTCAGAGTTGAGTGTATTTTATCATAAAAAAAATCCTCAGGGAAAAAGCGGGGCTGCCAACTTGATTGAGCTGGTCCATGACCGTTCCGCCAGTCTGGCAGATCACCTTCACAGTCAGCTGAGAATGACCAAAGCGTCCGGAAGTGTTTTGGCAGGTGCGCGCCTTTTAATTGAACAGCTTGATGAAAACGGTTACTTAACGAAGGATGCCGTGGTGCTGCTGGGCGGAGCAGGTCTTTCCGTCTCTGAAGCTCAGTGCAGTCTGCTGGCCCTGCAGAGCTTAGAGCCTGCAGGTGTCGGGGCAAGGACCCTGCAGGAATGTCTGCTTCTGCAGATAGAGCGGATAAAAGAGAGACCGGAGCTTGCAATCAACGTAATCCGGGACCATTTTATGCTGTTTGCAGAACGTTCCTGGAAGACCGCTGCTAAATTGGCAAATTGCAGATTGGAAGATATTCAGGAGGTATATGACTTTATTCAGACGCTTAATCCGAAGCCGGGCAGTGTATATGGGGGGAACCAAACGTCTTATGTAATCCCTGATCTTGTGGTGAAATGTTCCGAGGGCAGCTGGGAGGCCGGCTGTAATGATGAAGCCCTTCCGGAAATCGGCATCAGTCCCGTATACAAGAAATTAAAGGGATCTTCAGAAGAAAGAGAGCTGAAAAAATACCTCGCCGAAAAACAGCAGCAGTGCATATGGCTGGTGAAAACGATAGATCAGAGAAAAGAAACGATGGTTAAAGTCATGAAAGAAATTCTTGCTGTCCAGCATCGTTTTTTTCGAACCGGAAAGCAGGAAACGCTTAAACCGCTTACGCTGAGCGATCTATCAGAAGCTTGCGGCATTCATGAATCGACAGTCAGCAGAACGCTGAGGGGAAAATATGTTCAGACACCGTTTGGAACGCTTGAAATGAAGTCGTTCCTGACGAACAAAATCAGCTCTGAAAATGAGGCCGGTCAGTCTGCAGCCGGAGCAAAAGAAATGCTGGCCCGCCTAGTCAGGGATGAAGATAAAACTTCACCGCTTTCGGACCAGATGATTGCAGCAGTCCTGCTCGAAAGGCATGATCTTAAACTATCAAGAAGAACGGTGGCAAAATACAGGGATCAGCTTAAAATCCCATCTTCATCAAGACGCAGACGCTATACGGAGGCAGGCAATGATTGATTTAATTCTTTATTCCAAAAAGGGCTGCCATTTATGTGAGGAAGCGGCAGCCCTGTTAAATGAAATGAAAAACGAGTGGGACCTCTCTTTTACCGTTATCGATATAGGCAGTGATGATGGATTAACCGAAAAGTACGGATTGATGATTCCGGTAATCGAATACAGTGGAATCGAGCTGGCGTATGGCAGGATTAAAAAAGATTTTTTAAGTAAGCGGATACATGAACACGTTAGCATTGAATAAACTTTATCCCCCTGTTAAAATAAAAATTGCAGCAGGGATATTTTTTTTGAGTAAGCGGGACATAATATGTCTCATAGGGACGCAAAAAGTCCCGATGACACGTTTGAAAGGATCGCAAAAATGAGAGAAATGATAGAGGTACAGAAGAAACTAGTTCCTGACCTGCTTAGCGCGATGCAAAAAAGGTATCAGATTTTGCAGTACATACGACTTATGCAGCCCATTGGACGCAGAAGCCTATCCATAAGCCTTGGCATCACTGAGCGCGTATTGCGGGCAGAGGTTCAGTTTCTAAAAGACCAAAATCTGATTGCGGTCGAAACTTCAGGCATGACGCTGACAGAAGACGGAAAAGTGCTTTTAAAAGCTCTGGAAGAGATGATGAAAGATGTTTTAGGCCTCACTCTAATGGAAAATAAACTTAGAGAGAAGCTTAATCTCAAGAAAGTCATTATCGTATCCGGGGACAGTGACCATTCGTCTTGGGTAAAGAAAGAAATGGGGCGCGCATGTGTCACCTGCATAAAAGAACGTCTTTCCGGAGATCATATCGTCGCTGTTACGGGTGGAACAACCCTTGCTGCAGTAGCAGAGATGATGACCCCTGATTCAAACCGCGATTTGCTTTTCGTTCCTGCAAGAGGGGGACTGGGTGAAAATGTGGAAAATCAGGCCAATACGATTTGCGCGAAAATGGCGGAGCGCGCAATGGGAAATTACCGGCTTCTTCATGTTCCCGACCAGTTAAGCGCTGAAGCTTGGCAATCTTTAATAGAAGAACCTTCAATTAAAGAACTTCTGAAAATCATCAAGTCTTCCAGTATGGTCGTACACGGAATAGGAGATGCTATGACAATGGCAGAAAGGCGGAAAACTGCTGCTTTTGACATGGGGAAAATTGAACATGGAAGGGCAGTCGCGGAAGCATTCGGCTATTATTTTGATGAAACGGGGAAAGTGGTTCACAAGGTTCATACAGTAGGGATTCAGCTGGATGACCTCGTCCATCTTAAGCACGTCATAGCAGTCGCAGGCGGATCTTCAAAAGCTAAAGCCATCCACGCCTATATGAAACAGTCGCTTGATTCCATCCTTGTAACGGATGAAGGCGCAGCAAAAGAGTTATTAAGGGATTAATCATCCCTAAATATAAAAATATTTCTCACTTTAAAAGGAGGAAACATTCATGGCAACTAAAATTGGTATTAACGGTTTCGGACGTATCGGACGTAACGTTTTCCGCGCAGCTTTGAAAAATTCAAACGTAGAGGTAGTAGCAGTAAACGATCTAACTGACGCAAACATGCTTGCTCACCTACTAAAATATGACTCTGTACACGGCAAGCTTGACGCAGAAGTATCTGTAGACGGCAACAACCTGATCGTGGACGGAAAAACTATCCAGGTAACGGCAGAGCGCGACCCTGCTAAACTTGCTTGGGGCGACCGCGGAGTAGAAGTAGTTGTTGAATCAACTGGTTTCTTCACAAAGCGTGCTGACGCTGCGAAACATATCGAAGCCGGCGCTAAAAAAGTAATCATCTCTGCACCTGCAACAGACGAAGATATTACAATCGTTATGGGTGTTAATCATGACAAATATGACGCTGCAAGCCACGATGTCATCTCTAATGCATCTTGCACAACGAACTGCCTTGCACCATTCGCGAAAGTATTGAACGACAAGTTCGGCATCAAACGCGGTATGATGACAACGGTTCACTCTTACACTAATGATCAGCAGATCCTTGATCTTCCGCACAAAGACTACCGTCGCGCGCGTGCAGCTGCTGAAAACATCATCCCGACTACAACGGGTGCTGCTAAAGCTGTTTCCCTTGTACTTCCTGAGCTTAAAGGCAAACTAAACGGAGGAGCAATGCGTGTTCCAACTCCTAACGTTTCCCTGGTTGACCTTGTTGCCGAGCTTGAAAAAGAAGTAACAGCTGACGAAGTAAACACAGCGCTTAAAGAAGCAGCTGAAGGCGATCTTAAAGGAATTCTTGGCTACAGCGAAGAGCCATTGGTATCCGGAGATTACAACGGAAACATCAACTCTTCTACTGTAGACGCTCTTTCCACTATGGTTATGGAAGGCAGCATGGTTAAAGTAATCTCTTGGTACGATAACGAGAGCGGCTACTCAAACCGTGTAGTTGACCTTGTTGACTACATCGCTTCTAAAGGACTTTAATAAACGCGATTCGGTTACGTTTGGACGAACCGAAGAAGAAACGATATAATGAAACCGAAAAGGGGAAGGGGATTTACAGCAATTCCCCCTCCCTTTTTCTATGGTTTTTATCCGTAAGAAGGAGGCCTTTGAAATGAACAAAAAATCTTTAAAAGACATCGAGATTCAAGGTAAGGTTGTATTCTGCCGCGTTGACTTCAATGTTCCGATGGAAGAAGGCAAAGTGACAGATGATACGCGCATCCGTGCGGCATTGCCGACAATTCAGTACATGGTTGAGCAGGGAGCAAAAGTTTTGCTTGCAAGCCACCTTGGACGTCCTAAAGGCCAGGTTGTGGAAGAACTTCGTCTAAATGCGGTTGCAGAGCGTCTTCAGGAGCTTCTTGGCAAAAACGTAGTAAAAACAGATGAAGCTCATGGCGACAGCGTGAAAGAAGAAATTGCAAAGCTTGATAACGGCGATGTGCTTCTTCTAGAAAACGTGCGTTTTTACCCTGGCGAAGAGAAAAATGATTCTGAGCTGGCAAAAGCGTTCGCAGACCTTGCAGATGTGTATGTAAATGATGCATTTGGTGCAGCACACCGCGCACATGCTTCAACAGCAGGAATTGCAGAGCACCTTCCGGCAGTATCCGGTTTCCTTATGGAAAAAGAACTGGATGTTCTCGGAAAAGCACTTTCTAACCCGGAGCGCCCTTTCACGGCAATCATCGGCGGTGCGAAAGTAAAAGACAAAATCGGTGTCATTGATCACCTCCTTGACAAGGTGGACAACCTGATCATCGGCGGCGGCTTGGCTTACACTTTCATCAAAGCTCTTGGACACGGTGTAGGAAAATCCCTTCTTGAAGAAGACAAAGTGGATTTGGCTAAATCCTTCATGGAAAAAGCAAAAGCAAACGGCGTAAACTTCTACATGCCAGTTGACATCGTTGTTGGAGATGATTTCTCTAAAGATGCCAACACTCAAGTTGTGTCAATTGATAACATTCCGGAGGATTGGGAAGGCCTTGATTGCGGACCTAAATCCCGTGAGATCTACGCAGACGTTATCAAGAAATCAAAGCTTGTGATCTGGAATGGACCGCTTGGAGTATTTGAACTTGAACCATTCTCCCACGGTACGAAAGCAGTGGCCGATGCTCTTGCAGAAGCAAACGATACATATTCGGTCATTGGAGGAGGAGACTCTGCTGCGGCAGTTGAGAAGTTCGGTCTTGCTGACAAAATGAACCATATCTCAACTGGCGGCGGTGCTTCCCTTGAATTCATGGAAGGCAAAGAACTTCCTGGAGTAGTGGCACTTAACGATAAATAAGAAATGCTGAAGCGCCTTGAAACAAATTTTGCCTGAAGAGGATCGTGACCTTGAACGGCGAAGCGCTGCAAGCATGACCTGGATCATTCCGGTCACAAATGAGTCTTCTTCATCAGCAGCTCATTTTTAGCAAAAAGGCTGTGTGCGCAGCCCAATGACCTTTTAACATGAAAGGACGGCTTAGCTATGAGAAAACCGATCATTGCAGGTAACTGGAAAATGAACAAAACAATGGCAGAAGCGAAAAGCTTTGCTGAAGAAGTAAAAAGCCTTGTTCCTTCATCTGAACAAGTAGATGCGGTAGTCTGTTCACCGGCTCTATTCCTTGACCGTCTTGTAGAAATTGCAAAGGGAACAGATCTGAAAATCGGTGCGCAAAACATGCACTTCGAAGAAAATGGTGCTTTTACCGGAGAAGTAAGCCCAGTTGCGCTTAAAGATCTTGGTGTAGAGTATGTCATCCTTGGCCACTCTGAGCGCCGCGAAATGTTCGCAGAAACAGATGAAACAGTAAACAAGAAAACTCTTGCTGCATTCAGCCACGGCCTGACACCAATCGTTTGCTGCGGAGAAACGCTTGAAGAGCGTGAATCCGGAAAAACAAACGAGCTTGTTGGAAACCAGGTTAAAGCGGCACTTTCCGGTCTTTCAGAAGATCAGGTTAAACAAACGGTTATCGCCTATGAGCCAATCTGGGCAATCGGAACAGGCAAATCTTCTTCTGCAGAGGATGCAAACGAAGTATGTGCTTATATCCGCAAAGCGGTAGCAGAACAATTTTCACAGGAGGCAGCAGATGCAGTCCGCATTCAATACGGCGGAAGCGTAAAGCCTGCCAACATTAAGGAATACATGGCCCAATCCGATATCGACGGCGCACTTGTCGGCGGAGCAAGCCTTGAAGCTCAATCTTTTGTTCAATTGCTTGAGGGTGGAAAGAATGAGTAAGAAACCCGTAGCACTGATTATCCTGGACGGCTTCGGCCTTCGCGGTGAAACAGAAGGAAATGCTGTAGCACAGGCGAAAAAGCCGAATTTTGACCGATACTGGGAGCAATACCCGCATTCAACTCTTACTGCCAGCGGTGAAGCAGTTGGCCTTCCTGACGGCCAGATGGGGAACTCTGAAGTAGGACACTTGAATATCGGTGCAGGAAGAATTGTGTACCAAAGCTTAACGCGTGTAAATGTGGCAATCCGTGAAGGCGAGTTTGAAAAAAACCAAACCTTCCTGGATGCGATGGAAAGTGCGAAAAAAAACGGCACAGCCCTTCATCTTGCAGGCCTGCTTTCAGACGGCGGAGTTCACAGCCACATTGAACACCTCTTTGCCCTGCTGAAGCTTGCAAAATCTGAAGGTGTTGAAAAAGTATACGTTCACGGCTTCCTTGACGGACGAGACGTCGGCCCTCAAACAGCTGAAAAGTATATCAAAGCCCTGCAGGAAAAACTTGAAGAGTATGGCGGCGAGCTTGCAACTATTTCTGGACGCTATTATTCCATGGACCGCGACAAACGCTGGGACCGTGTGGAAAAAGCGTACCGTGCAATGGTTTACGGCGAGGGCCCGGACTACCGTGACCCAATGGAGCTTGTAAAAGACTCTTACGAAAACGGAATCCATGATGAATTCGTGATTCCTTCTGTCATGACGAAGGAAGATGGTACACCGGTAGGAACGATTCAGGACAATGACAGTGTCATTTTCTACAACTTCCGTCCCGACCGTGCGATTCAAATTTCCAATACCTTTACGAATGCTGATTTCAGAGAATTTGACCGCGGCGAAAAAGCACCTGCGAATCTTCACTTTGTCAGCCTGACTCGCTTCAGTGAGACCGTTAAAGGATTTGTCGCATTCAAGCCTGTAAACCTGGATAATACAATTGGGGAAGTACTGGCACAAAACAACTTAAGACAGCTTCGGATCGCTGAAACCGAGAAATATCCGCACGTTACGTTCTTCATGAGCGGAGGACGTGAAGAGGAGTTCGAAGGGGAGACGCGAATTCTGATCGACTCGCCAAAGGTTGCCACATATGATCTGCAGCCTGAGATGAGTGCGTACGAAGTAGCAGATGCTTTGCTTGAAGAAATTTACGGCGATAAGCAGGATGCCATCATTCTGAACTTTGCCAATCCTGATATGGTCGGCCATTCAGGGAAAGTGGAACCAACGATTAAAGCGATTGAAGCCGTTGATGAATGCTTAGGCAAAGTAGTGGATGCCATCCTTGAAAAAGGCGGCACTGCGATTATCACAGCAGACCACGGGAATGCAGATGTCCTGATTTCAGAAAACGGCGAGCCTCATACAGCTCATACAACGAATCCTGTTCCGGTTATCGTAACAAAACAGGGATTGGAGCTGCGTGAAGACGGAATCCTGGGAGACCTTTCTCCTACAATGCTTGACCTGCTTGAAGTGGATCAGCCGGGCGAAATGACAGGTAAATCCTTAATCAAATAAAGGCTATGTTAAAACAAGCTGCTGCCACAGATTGATTGGGCTGAAGGCGAACGCCTGCCAGCTGCAATCTGAAGCCAATTAAAATAAAAATTTTTTAACTCAAAGGAGAGAAATTAAATGCCAGCTATTGTTGATGTATATGCACGTGAAGTCCTTGACTCCCGCGGAAACCCGACTGTTGAAGTAGAAGTATACACAGAATCAGGCGCATTCGGACGCGCACTAGTTCCAAGCGGCGCTTCTACTGGAGAGCACGAAGCAGTAGAATTGCGCGATGGTGACAAAGACCGTTACCTTGGAAAAGGCGTTCTTCAAGCAGTAGAGAACGTAAACAACGTGATCGCTGAAGAAATCATCGGTCTTGACGTAACAGATCAAGTTGGAATCGACACAATCATGATCGAGCTTGATGGAACTGAAAACAAAGGCAAATTGGGCGCTAACGCAATCCTTGGTGTTTCCATGGCTGTTGCTCATGCTGCTGCTGACTTCGTTGGCCTTCCGCTTTACCGTTACCTTGGCGGATTCAACGCGAAACAGCTTCCAACTCCAATGATGAACATCATCAACGGCGGATCTCATGCTGATAACAACGTAGACTTCCAGGAGTTCATGATCCTTCCTGTTGGAGCACCTACTTTTAAAGAAGCAATCCGTATGGGAGCGGAAGTATTCCACGCTCTTAAATCCGTTCTTAAAGGCAAAAGCCTTAATACAGCTGTTGGTGACGAAGGCGGATTCGCTCCAAACCTTGGTTCCAACCGTGAAGCTCTTGAAGTAATCGTTGAAGCCATCACGCAAGCTGGCTACGAAGCTGGCAAAGACATCATGCTTGGCATGGATGTTGCTTCTTCTGAATTCTACAACAAAGAAACCGGCAAATACGATCTTGCAGGCGAAGGCCGCAACGGATTGTCTTCTGCTGAAATGGTAGACTTCTACGAGCAGCTTGTGAACGAATTCCCGATCATTTCCATTGAAGATGGACTTGACGAAAACGACTGGGATGGCCACAAGCTTCTTACAGACCGCATCGGCGGCAAAGTACAATTGGTTGGAGATGACCTATTCGTAACGAATACGAAAAAGCTTGCTCAAGGAATCGAGCAAGGTGTAGGAAACTCTATCCTGATCAAAGTGAACCAAATCGGTTCCCTTACTGAAACATTTGAAGCAATCGAAATGGCAAAACGCGCTGGCTACACAGCTGTTGTATCCCACCGTTCAGGTGAAACAGAAGATGCTACCATCGCTGACATCGCTGTTGCAACAAACGCTGGCCAAATCAAAACAGGTTCTATGAGCCGTACAGACCGTATCGCAAAATATAACCAGCTTCTTCGCATCGAAGACGAGCTTGGCGGTCTTGCGATCTATGATGGCATGCAGTCTTTCTACAACCTTAAAAAATAAGGCGTAGATGAAATAAGGAGCTGACGTAAAAGGATGGAACCATCCTTTTACTGTCAGCTCCTTTTTTTGCAGTTATTACATTTCTGCTTATCTTTAATTACGATCTCCAGAAGAACTTTGTTCACGATCTATGGCCTGAAGGTTTGGGCTACAGTTCCTTTGCCGGCCGATACCGCTGCCTCTGCATAGGCTCCATTTATAAACGTGATTTGAGGCGGTACATGACCGCAATCGATGTCGTAGATGACAGGGATATTCAGCTCCTCTGCAAGCTCCCGGTAGACATCCTCTGCCGTATATCCGTTCACCGGCTCATTCGCCGCACTCCTGCCAAACAGCAGACCGGAGCTGTTTTCAAACCATCCAGCAAGCCTCATTTGAACAAGCGACCTTCTTAAATCCGTTGTGCTCAATTCGCAGTTCTCCAAATACCAAAGGACAGGCTCATTTTTCGTTTTCTCCTGAAAACCCGCTGTGTCTCCAAAAGGCGTGCCAATCAGATGCCGGATTACATCAATACAGCCTCCGAGAAGCCTTCCATGGAATTTTTCACTGTGTCCAGAGACTGTTTTCCAATAGGTTGGTTCAGTTAAGTGGAAAACGGAGGGAGAAGGGTTATCAAAATCCCACTTGTCTTGATAAAGCCGGGAAGATTCCTGCAAAACCGTTTGCCCTGTTTTTGTGGATAAAACATCTTGCCACTTTGCTGTAGTTTTGTCTGAATACTCGCCTCTGAGGTCAATCAAATTTGTCCCGTGTGCAGTAGCAATTCCGGTTTTTAACGTGATGGCCAGCAGCAGAACACTCAAATCAGAGTAGCCCAATACCCACTTCGGTTTTATATGCTGAAAATCTACAAACTCGAGCATTTCAATCAGCAGCTCCCCGCCCCATGGGGGAATGACGATGCCAATGCTGTCACTGGCCATCATTGCATTAAACTCAGCTGCCCTTACAACAGCAGGGGCGGACTTCGCTTTATTCTGCCGCCAGATCGTATCCCCGCATACTGTACCGAATCCTTTTTCCTCCATTCGGCTGCAGGATTGCCGGATCAGCTCATGCAGCTCCTTTTCTACTCCGGAAGAAGGAGCCGTAACCCCTATTACCGCTCCTTTATCCAAATAAGGATAGGTGATCATCCTACCAGCCTCCTTTGTTTCTGTCATTTTACAGGAAATGGTCGGTTGGTGCGATAACTGATTTTGTCGAATGTAGGAGATCGGTGTCGGTTGGCCCGTATCCGTACAGAGTTGGCCCGTAAACGGGGAAAGTTGGCCCGTAAATGGGGAAAGCTGGCCCGTATCAGGACAGAGTTGGCCCGCAAATGGGGAAAGCTGGCCCGTATTCGGGCAGACTTGGCCCGCAAATGGGGAAAGTTGGCCCGTATCCGTACAGAGTTGGTCCGTAAATGGGGAAAGTTGGCCCGTATCCGGACAGAGTTGGCCCGTAAATGGGGAGAGTTGGCCCGTATCCGGAAAGACTTGGCCCGTAAACGGGGAAAGCTGGCCCGTAAATGGGGAAAGTTGGCCCGTATCAGGAAAGACTTGGCCCGCAAATGGGGAAAGTTGGCCCGTATCCGTACAGAGTTGGTCCGTAAATGGGGAAAGTTGGCCCGTATCCGGACAGAGTTGGCCCGTAAATGGGGAAAGCTGGCCCGTATCCGGACAGAGTTGGCTCGCAAATGGGGAAAGCTGGCCCGTATCCGGGCAGAGTTGGCCCGTAAATGGGGAAAGCTGGCCCGTATCCGTACAGAGTTGGCCCGCAAATGGGGAGAGTTGGCCCGTATCCGGACAGAGTTGGCCCGCAAATGGGGAAAGCTGGCCCGTATCCGTACAGAGTTGGCCCGTATCCTGTCAAGCTGACCCACATCGAGGAATAACCGGCCCGGATCATAAAAAACTCTTTGTTTAGCAGAAGGTGTTCTCCCGCTTCAGCTTTAAAAATTATTGACAGCATCCGAGCCCTATTGTACTAAGGCTTTCCTTATGGTACATTTAAACCAATGCAAACGTGTTCCAGGAGGTGTAGTCTATGCATACCTTGCTAATTGTTTTGTTGGTTATAACTTGTCTTGCACTTATTACAGTAGTTCTATTGCAATCCAGTAAAAGCACAGGGTTATCCGGCGCGATCTCAGGCGGAGCAGAGCAGCTTTTCGGAAAGCAAAAAGCCCGCGGCCTTGATTTGATTCTGCACCGTGTAACAATTGTTCTCTCCGTGCTTTTCTTCGTATTAACAATTGCAATATCTTACTTTAACTTATAAGATGCAGAAGGAGGTCTGAATACAGACCTCTTTTTTATTTCCCGGCACATATACAGCAGCTGGAATGCTTGTCGAAATCTCCCGAATAGCCGATATAATGGTAATTCGGCCGATAAAATCAAAACCCGGTCGATATCCGCCGTAATTCGGCCGATAAAATCAAAACTCGGTCGATATCCGCCGTATATCGGCCGATATAAGTTTAATCTTCGGCGATTTTAGAAGTTTTCACCAGTTGAAGCCGTGTAAAAACGTCGATGAACGGCTTTAATGGGTGTTTTGCATTTTTTCAAGCTCTGTTCCCTATAAAAATGCCTCCTTACACCCGGATTTGCCGCAGGCTTTGCAGAACATCCTCTCCCACAGCGCCCTGCGCTTTTCTTTTCCCCGAACGTTTGTTTAAATAGAAAAGAGGGAGAATACACATAAGATCCAGCAACTATTCAACTGGCGAAAAAGGAGATTCAGCTATGAGAAAAGTGATGCCTAAGCCTTTTTTCTTTGAAGGCGGAGAGAAAGCGGTCCTGCTGCTGCACGGATTTACAGGAAATACAGCGGATGTCCGAATGCTTGGACGATATTTGAATGAACGGGGCTATACATGTCATGCCCCTCAATATAAAGGACATGGTGTTCCGCCTGAGGAGCTGGTTCATACAGGGCCTGAGGACTGGTGGAAGGATGTTATGGAAGGGTATGAATTCCTGAAGGAGAAGGGCTACGAGCAGATCGCTGTCGGCGGTTTGTCCCTGGGCGGGGTATTTTCCTTGAAACTGGGTTACACTGTACCAGTAAAGGGTATCGTGACCATGTGCGCCCCCATGTACATAAAGAGTGAAGAAGTCATGTATCAGGGTATTTTGGAGTACGCACGCAATTACAAAAAGTTTGAAGAGAAAAACCCTGAGCAAATTGAGCAGGAGATGAAGGAGTTTGAAAAAACTCCGATGAACACGTTGAAAGCCTTGCAGGAACTGATTGCCGATGTCCGCAAGAACGTGGATATGATTTATTCTCCAGCATTTGTCGTCCAGGCACGCCATGACCACATGATTAATACCGACAGTGCAGATATTATTCATGATGAAGTGGAATCGGATATGAAGCAGCTGAAGTGGTATGAAAACTCCGGCCACGTGATAACCCTTGATAAAGAAAAAGACCAGGTCCATCAGGATGTCTATGAATTCCTGGAGAAACTGGACTGGCAGATATAAGTTAAAGGAGGGATTTAGTTGAACCAGGATATACAAAAGCATGTAGACCATCTTCTCACATTTATGCGTGATGAAGCGTATAAGCCCCTCACCATCCAGGAACTTGAAGACGCATTCGGAGTAGCCGAAGCGGACGTGTTCAGGGATTTTGTGAAAGCACTTGTCCATATGGAGGAGCAGGGTCTTGTTGTTCGCACAAGAAGCAACAGGTACGGTCTTCCTGAAAAAATGAACTTAGTGAAGGGGAAGCTATCCGGCCATGCAAAGGGATTTGCCTTTGTCATTACAGAGGACCCGGCAGATGACGATATTTTTATTCCTCCAAATGAGCTCGGCAATGCGATGCACGGCGATACGGTCCTTGTCCGTGTAAGTTCCAGTTCATCAGGCGCCCGCAAAGAAGGAACCATTATCCGTATTCTGGACCGCGGTATGAAAGAGGTTGTCGGGACCTATACGGAAAGCAAGAATTTCGGTTTCGTCATTGCAGATGACAAAAAAATAGCGAACGATATTTTTATTCCGAGAGATGCTTCAAACGGAGCGGTAGAAGGACACAAAGTTGTAGTGAAGATCACAACCTACCCTGAAGGAAGAATGAGTGCTGAAGGGGAAGTCATTCAGATTCTCGGCCATAAAAATGATCCGGGAGTCGACATTCTGTCGGTCATACATAAGCATGGCCTTCCAGGCGGATTTTCCCCGGATGTGCTGAAGCAGGCGAATGATGTTCCTGATCAGATTAATGAAGAAGATTATAAAGACCGACGTGACCTTCGAAACGAAACCATTGTCACGATCGATGGGGCGGACGCGAAGGACCTTGATGACGCTGTGACGGTAACAAAGCTTGAAAACGGCCACTACAAGCTTGGCGTCCATATCGCGGACGTCAGTCATTACGTAACCGAGGATTCGCCAATTGATGTCGAAGCATTTGACCGTGGGACTAGCGTTTACTTGGTGGACCGGGTTATCCCAATGATTCCGCACCGTTTATCGAACGGATTATGCTCCTTGAATCCTAAGGTAGACCGGCTAACCCTTTCCTGTGAGATGGAAGTCGATGAAACCGGTGACGTTGTAAGCCATGACATTTTTCAGAGCGTAATTAAAACGACAGAAAGAATGACCTACACGGATGTGAACAGCATTCTGGCTCAGGATGAGAAGGTTCGGTCCAAGTATGACACGCTCGTTCCGATGTTTGAAAGAATGGCGGAGCTTGCGCAAATTTTGCGGACCAAACGGATGAACCGCGGTGCCATCGATTTTGATTTTAAAGAAGCGAAGGTTTTAGTCGACAGCGACGGAAAACCATACGATGTCGAGCTGCGCGAACGCGGTGTTGCGGAACGTTTGATTGAGGAATTTATGCTCCTTGCCAACGAAACCGTGGCTGAGCATTTTCACTGGATGAAGGTCCCGTTCATCTACCGTATCCATGAGGATCCGAATGAAGGAAAGCTTCAGCGGTTCCTTGAGTTCATCACGAACTTTGGCTACAGCGTAAAAGGAGCAGGAAATGAGATTCATCCGCGTGCCTTGCAGCAAATTCTTGAAGAAGTTCACGGACAGCCGGAGGAGATGGTCGTCTCCACAGTCATGCTCCGTTCGATGAAGCAGGCGAAGTACGATCCGGAAAGTCTTGGACACTTTGGCCTTGCTACAGAGTTCTATACGCACTTTACCTCGCCGATCCGCCGCTATCCCGATTTAATCGTTCACCGACTTATCCGAACGTACTTAATCCAAGGGAAAACCGACGAGTCTACAAAGCAGAAATGGTCTGAAAAGCTTCCAGCTATTGCAGAACAGACTTCCAACATGGAACGCCGCGCTGTAGAAGCGGAACGTGAAACAGATGATTTGAAAAAATCCGAATACATGCTGGATAAAATCGGGGAAGAGTACGATGGCATCATCAGCTCTGTTACTAATTTCGGGATGTTCATTGAGCTTCCGAATACGATTGAAGGACTCGTACATGTCAGCTACATGACCGATGATTATTACCGCTATGATGAGCGGAGCTATGCAATGATCGGTGAACGCACAGCAAACGTCTACCGAATCGGTGATGAGATTACCGTCCGTGTCGTCAATGTAAACAAGGATGAACGGGCCATTGATTTTGAAATCGTCGGTATGAAAGGAACAAGAAGACGTCCTGTTAAGGATGCGCCAAAATCCATCAGTGCCGGACAGGGCCGCAGAAAAACTACGAAAGAACGCGGCAGCTCAAAGGAACGAAGCGGTTCTCCGGAAGACGGCTGGTCAACACGGGGACCGAAGCCTAAGAAGAAAAAGAAAAAAACATTTGAAAATGCACCAAAGGCAAAACGGAAGAAGAAGCGGTAACGGATCAGGGCGGTGCCAGGCATCGCCCTTCCCGCTTGATCGGTGCCATGATAAAATAGAGAGAATATAGAGAGTTGAGAGGGGTTTCACATGCCAAAAGGTCAAGGGAAAGTGCTGGCTCAAAATAAAAAAGCCAACCACGATTATTCAATAGAAGAAACATATGAAGCTGGAATTGTTTTGCAGGGAACAGAAATTAAAGCAATCCGTGCGGGAAGAGTCAACTTGAAGGATTCCTTTGCCCGCATTCAGGCCGGGGAGCTGTTTGTCCATAATATGCACGTCAGTCCGTACGAGCAGGGAAACCGCTACAACCACGACCCGCTCAGAACACGCAAGCTTCTCCTCCACAAACGGGAGATCAGCAAGCTGATCGGATTGACCAAGGAAGAAGGCTACGCGCTCGTTCCTTTAAAAATCTATTTGAAAAATGGGTTCGCAAAGGTTTTAGTCGGCCTTGGAAAAGGGAAAAAGAAATATGATAAGCGCGAGGATCTTAAAAAGAAAGAAGCAAAGCGTGATATTGAGCGCGCCTTCCGCGACCGTCAAAAAGACTTTTAACGAGAGTGTGAGATCAAATGTCCTGGATTTACTTCGGAATTGCAGCAGCTTTCATTCTATCCGCCGTACTTGTCTTCCGCAGAAGCAGAAGATAAACATTATTTTACAATTGCAATATCGAGGATATTTGGTATAATAGAACACGTACCGATGATAACTGAATAAGCAACAGCTTATCTTATCACCCGCCCTGTGACGGCCAGACTTCAGCCAGGACCCGATCAGGCAATCCCGTATTCCTATTCGGATAAAAGCCTAACCGCTTTTACTCTTATAATGGGGACGTTACGGATTCGACAGGGATAGTTCGAGCTTGGGTTGCGAGCCGAGTCGGCGAGCTCGTTAATAACGCCAACGCCAATAATAACTGGCAAAACTAACAATAACCTCGCTGTAGCTGCGTAACAACAGTTTATAGCGGTTCCTCCCTCCATCGCCCATGTGGTAGGGTAAGGGACTCACTTTAAGTGGGCTACGCCGGATCTCGCCGTCTGAGGGAGAAGGAAGAGAACAACCAGACTAGCTGCCCGGACGCCTGCTGGAAGGCATATGGAGCAGTGAACTAACAATATGCCAGCTACGCTCGTAGACGCTTAAGTGCCGATATTTCTGGACGTGGGTTCGACTCCCACCGTCTCCACCAAATACATACTTTGGTGGCTTATCTTTTTTATAGAATATACCTGTTAAAAGGAAATTCCTTCACTAAGGCATTTCCTTTTTTATTTACAGAGAAAGGCATCCGCTGAACGGATGCCTTTTTTCAGATGCGGTCTTCGTCCGCCCTCCATGCTTGAACGCTTTGCTTAATTTCCTTCGGATTGAGCTTCTCAGCGGCCGCTTTCTCAGCGAGCCCAGGTAATTCCTCATCCGGCGCAAATCTCAAAGCAACGATCTGCTTCATTGTAAGGGCCGGGTTCAGCAGCTTTCCAGTGATCACGAAATGCCGGAGGTTCTCCTCTGCCCGGATTGCGCGGTCCTGGGCCTTGAGCGGATAGATTCGCACTAAAATAAAGATCAGCACCAAGCATATGGAGACGAGAAACATGAACAAGGCCGTAACCACGTCTCCTCCTCCGGCAGCATAAATAATCGCTGCAGCAAGAACAGCCAGAACCAAAATGGTTAATACATAATGATAAAGCGGATGCATCCTAGTATGATTGCTGTAATTTTGTTTTTCCATAGAAATCCCTCCCCAACTGTATTGTATGCTTCAGCGATTTAAGTATAATGGCTACATGAAAAAATAAAAAGGATGAAGAAATTTGATGATTTTAAAGTAACCTCTTCCAGCTATATCCTGAGCAAAAAATCACAGCAGAGATGGCTCCTGGAATGCCAGTTATCCTTATATCGAATCTCAATTAAACCTCCAGTCACGAAAAGGCATACCTGAACAATCCATAGTATAACGGCCCGAGAAATACAACCAAACTTCCCCCAATGACAAGCGGACGCGCGGATTTAGGAATTTCTTCGTAGATGGCTTCTCCGTTTATTTCCTTCAGTTTAAAGCTGAAAATAATATCCCACAGCAGCCCGCCAAAAAACACAAACTTCCATAAGAGCGGACTGAAAAAGTTTGAATCTGTCACATATCCCATTAACCCGATCCAGGTGATGACAGAGATAACAAAATCCAGGCGAAACAAATTTGTCTTATATCCGCCTTTTAATAAAAATCCGATTGCGGCTGTACCGAGAATTCCTAAGTAAATGACCCATAAAATATGTACCACTTGATCTACCTGCTTTCTATCATAATGGCTGCGGCTTCCAAATGCCGTATAGAGCTGCTTTCCTAACCCGCAACTATCATTATAGCTCATGCGATGCATGCTGCAGAAGATGAAGATTTCCGATGATTACTTCCAAGTGCCTATCCCACAAAAAAGTGCCTTCTATTCATATCCTGATTTTTAGGGAATACTATTAATATCTTGTCAGCATATGACGAGTACAACTTATTAAGGAGATGTAAGCATGAATATACAGTCATTGACTTTAAATAATGGAATACAGATGCCGGAGCTAGGGTATGGGGTGTTTCGCGTTGAGGAAGGCCCCGAGCTTGCGAAGGCTGTCAAAGCTGCCATTCAGATGGGCTACCGCAGCATCGATACCGCGTCCATTTACGGAAATGAAAAAAGTGTAGGGGATGGAATCAGACAGGCGATTGAAGAGGGACTGGTTTCGAGAGAAGAATTATTTGTGACGTCCAAAGTATGGAATGATGGGTTATCTTTTGATGAAACGGTCGCTGCGTACGAAGAGAGCCTGGTGAAAATGGGCTTGGATTATCTTGACCTTTACTTAATCCATTGGCCTGGGAAGGATAAATATCAGGAGTCCTGGAAAGCTCTTGAAGCTCTTTATAAAGAAAGCCGCGTAAAAGCCATCGGAGTAAGCAACTTCCAGGTTCACCACTTACAAAGTCTGCTTAAGGATGCCGAAGTGAAGCCGGTCATTAACCAGATTGAATTTCATCCTAAGCTGACCCAAAAAGAAGTGAGGGAATATTGCCTGGAGCAAAACATCCAAGTCGAGGCATGGTCCCCGCTCATGAATGGGGACCTGCTGAAAAATGAAACGATTCAAGGGATTGCCAAGGCTCATAACAAATCGGCTGCCCAGGTCGTTCTTCGCTGGGACCTGCAGCATGGGGTCATCACGATTCCAAAATCGATGAATGAAACAAGAATGCGTGAAAACATCAGTCTTTATGATTTCACCTTAACCGGAGAACAAATGGACCAGCTGGACGCTTTAAACGAAAACACCCGCAGCGGTCCAGACCCTGATGAATTTGATTTTAAAATGTAAAAGAGGCGCTTTGGAGGATCAGCAAATAATCCTTCAAAGCGTTTTTTTTTAACAAACAGATAGACTGCAAGAGGGCCCCCCTTACCTTATAAGAAGAAAAAACATATGGGAAGGTCAATTGTGCATAACTCCATCCGGTTTCCAATGAAAAACTCCTTTCATATAAAGCATGGCATTTTTTGAAAACTTGGCTCCCGGTTTTTCCATCGAACGGGCTTGTCTTGCACAAGCATAAATTTTGCTGTATCTGCTTATAACTCTGCGTCCGATAAAAATCCGTCCTCATTTCCTCTATCCCTATTCTCATATACTGGCAGGAGACAGCTGCAAAGGAGGGGAAAACGGTGGAAGGGATCTTGCAAACCGATGTACTGTTAAAGCTGAGTTTGGCCGCCGCCGCGGGAATCATTATCGGATTGGAGCGGGAGCTGAAGGGGAAACCGCTTGGGTTAAAAACGTGTCTCATCATTTCACTCACTGCTTGTTTGATGACAGTTGTTTCCCTTGAGTCTTCTTTTCTATATGCGGAAGCATATACCCGTCCGATGGATCCGGGAAGAATTCCATCTTATGTCATAAGCGGAATTGGATTTCTTGGAGCCGGAGTTATCTTAAGACGGAGCAATGAGGTCATATCCGGGTTGACGACGGCAGCTCTTGTATTTGCCTCTGCAGCCATTGGAATAACAATAGGAGCAGGGTTTTATGCAGAAGCTTTGATCAGCGTGGTCTTTATTTTTACGGGAATCCGCATTATTCCATACATTCTGGAGAGGTTTTTGATCAAGCGGCTCGGACATAAAGAATTTAAGGTGAAAATGTATACAGAAAAAGACTCAAATCTAACGGGTATATTGGATGAATTAAGCAGTAAAGGGCTCTGCATTACGCGCGTTCGTTTAAAGGAAGAAAAAGAAATGATTACGATTTACTGTATTGTCACATCCAGAAAAAAAACCGGTGTGACCGAAATATTTTACTGGATTAGAGGGACATCCGGAGTTTTCCTTTTGGATTTAGAGCATATGGATTGATCCGTTCCTGAAAAATAGGAAAAAAACCTGGGTGCCAGGTCTTTTTTATCCTCATGGGTGTATTTTCCTTGTAAAAAAATGTAGAATAAGAGAGTGAGTGAGACTGGAAAAATTTCCAGATAAAATATATCCTCTCAATTCGAAGGGAGATCCTCCACTATGACAGATCCGGCCACAAATACCTCTGAAAACCGCGAGCTGAAGAAAACGAGACAGCTGCGCATTAATATTCTTTTTCTTGCTGTATTTTTTATTTTTGTCCTTGTGATTGTCCGATTAGGCATTGTTCAAATTGTCCGCGGTGAGGAATATGTTAAAGAGGTTTCCAGAACAGAGACCAATATATCCTCCTATCCGGCACCCAGGGGGAAAATGTATGACAGGTATGGAAGAATCGTTGTTGACAATATTGGAGTGCCCGCAATCACGTATACGGTAGATAAAAAAACAAAGCCTGAGGATAAAATTAAAACAGCAAGCGAGCTGATTAAGCTTATCCAGGTGGAGGCAGAGGCGGTTAAAAAAATCAAAGAACAGGAAAGCGGCAGGGATTTGAAAGACTATTGGCTTGCCGCCTATCCTGATAAGGCCAAGGAGCTTCTATCAAAAAGCGATTTGAAAAAAGAAGGGAAAGACCAATACCGGATTCAGTTAGAAAAAGTTCCTAAGAAAGAAATTGAGAAATTGAAGCAGGATAACCGCCAGCTGTCTATGGCTGTTTTATTCAAAAGGTTCTCATCAGGCTATGAATATGAACCGCAGATCATTAAATCCCAGCTGCCTGCGGAGGAAGGGGAGACAGGCCCTGAATTTATCTTAACGAACGAGGAGATGGCCCGCGTTTCAGAGAATTTGGAAAAGCTGCCAGGGGTCAATATCATTACAGACTGGGAAAGGCAATATCCATATAAGAATCTCCTCGGATCCCTTCTCGGAAATGTCACATCGTCAGCTGAAGGAATTCCAAAGCATAAGCTGGACTACTTTCAATCGCGGGGCTACGCACGAAATGACCGCGTCGGTAAAGCTTATATCGAAGAACAGTATGAGCAGTATCTGAATGCGTCAAAGGCTAAAATTGAATATACAACCGATAAAGATGGAAATGTGACAGAAGAGGTGATAAGCACTGGAAGAAGGGGCTATGATCTCCAGCTTACATTTGATATGGAGCTTCAAAAAGAGGTTGAAAAGATTCTAGAGGAAGAGATTTTAAAGGGAAGAAGATCGTCCGGCAACCGTTTAGCCGATTCTGCCTTTGCCGTGGTGATGGATCCGAATACAGGGGATATCCTGTCTATGGCCGGGAAGCAATACCGGCTAAGCGAGAGCAGCAAGCCCTTCGATTTTTCATTCGGAACGTATAAGTCGCAGTATGAGATGGGGTCGGTTATAAAAGGCGCCACGATTCTCACAGCCTATCAGCACGGCCTGCCGATGTATACGACCTACTATGATGCTCCAGTGAAATTTGCGGGCACCGGACCGAAGTCGTCCGCAGGGGACCGGTCACTCGGACCCGTCAATGACATAGAGGCTCTAAAAAAGAGCTCGAACATTTATATGGTTAAGGCTGTGATAGAGCACATATCCGGATTCAGCTATGTAAAAAAGGATATGAAGTTTAAAGGAAGCTATGAGGATTTTGAGACTCTCCGCAACGGGTTTTATCAGTTTGGATTAGGGGTTCCGACAGGAATTGACCTGCCGGGTGAATCAAAAGGGTTTAAGTCAAAACCTTCAAATGAAGGACAGCTCATGGACTTTTCTTTTGGCCAGTTCGATACGTACACACCTCTCCAGCTGGCGCAATATGTATCTGCGATTGCAAACGGAGGCTACCGGGTTCAGCCCCGAGTGGTTAAGTCGATTCATGTCCCAACCAACCAGCCCGAGCTTGGACCGTATCATTTGAGCAAGGAACCGGAAATATTGAACCGCGTCAACAATTCACCAGAAGAAATCCGTCAAATTCAAAAAGGATTTAAGGCTGTCACCCAAACCGGAGGAACAGCTGCCGGGAAATTCCCGGGACTGGATGTAGCCGGAAAAACCGGTACGGCCCAAACAACCTATGTATATCCGAACTCAGATCGGAAAGAAATAACATTCAATATCACATTTGTCGGATATTACCCTTCAAGCGACCCGGAAATAGCTTTCAGTGTCGTCGTACCTTATGCAAAAGAAAACATGAACAAAGATATTTCAGCACGAATCGTCAAAGCCTATGCAGAGCTTCAGAAAAAATACGGCGGAGCGGATGACAAGGAGGAACTGGCGGAGTAAAGAGGGTCCCGTCGCTATAAGCGATGGGGCTTTTTCTAATCACTTAGGTATAGTTAAAGCATTTTTGTTTCATAGTATGAGAAACAGCCATACAAGGAGCGATCCTGCCTTGTCACAATTCCCCCTCATTCATACGAATTGCTGGGATGCTATCCTGGCAGTCCCTGCTGTCTTGATTATTACTCAGTTTCTGAAGATTTTCTCTCCTATACCAAGGCCTTATATCCCGTCGCTGGCTACGGTAACCGGGCTTGTCATCTCCATTTTTGTTAGCCACCGGCATGATTTAGCGCCGGCTTGATTATGGGTTTTTTTTATGGAAGTGCAGCAATCGGCAGCTACGCTTCACTGAAAACTTCATGGAGAGCTTAGCGTGAAGGCCTTGCAACCGCCAAATAAAAAAAGCAGACCTGAGATGGTCTGCTTTTCCCATTATTCACCTGAATCCACGTTATGATAAACCTGCTGAACATCCTCTAAATCCTCTAGGGCATCTATCATTTTTTCAAATTGAGCCAGTGCATCCTCTGGAAGCTCTACATCGTTTTGGGCAAGCATGGACAGCTCGGCCACGGTGAATTCGGTAATGCCGGCACCTTTGAAGGCTTCCTGCATGGCATGGAATTGATCGGGATCCGCATAAACTATCACTGAATCTTCTTCTTCGATGATATCACGGGCATCCACATCAGCCTCCATCAATAGCTCCAGAACGTCGTCCGATGACTTTCCTTCCACTCCAATGACAGCTGTTGCATCAAACATGTATGCGACAGAACCGCTGACTCCCATGTTTCCGCCGTTTTTCCCGAACGCTGCGCGCACCTCGGAGGCTGTGCGGTTTACATTGTTTGTGAGAGCATCAACAATCACCATTGAACCGTTAGGACCAAACCCTTCGTATCGCAGGGAATCATAGTTTTCCTCAGATCCGCCTTTTGCTTTTTCAATGGCGCGGTCAATGATATGTTTTGGCACATTGTATGTTTTCGCTCGCTCAAGAACGAACTTCAGAGACTGGTTCAACTCCGGGTCAGGTTCTCCCTGTTTGGCAACCACATAGATTTCACGGCCAAACTTGGCATAAATGCGGCTCGTGTTCTTGTCCTTTGCCGCTTTCTTCTCCTTAATATTGTTCCACTTACGGCCCATATACGTTCACTCTCTTTCGGTAATAAAATCTATAATAGGTTTTTGGTAAGAATAAGGAAGGCAATGGAAGATCCATTGCCTTTTATTATACCGTAATTTGGCGGGTGGTTACGAGTGTTTCTTCTTTTGTATTCGGGTTTGCCTTTTGTACCGGGATGCCTCAAATAAGCGGATTTGTTCTGGAGATTCTGGAATGCCTTTTGGAACGCGTGTTGCCTTCCCAGTTTCTTACAATGCAATCATTGCCAGAATCGAAGCAGTGGTCAAAATCTGTTCAAGGGGTCTTTCCAAGTCCTCCGATTCTACCTTAACCGAAACCATTTTCGGATAGATAGGAAGCAGCATTAGTCGGTATTTGTCGAAAAGTCGATATATCAAAATAATAGCCGATAAAAAATTATTTCGGTCGAAAAAATAAAATAATGACCGATAAAATTCCATTTCGGTCGATTTATGGGAATTTCGGTCGATATCACAAAATTCATGGGTAAATCCGTAGAAGGAAGACCACGTTTTTTGAAGAATACTCCTTAATAAGAAGAAAGGAGCATGAAAATGATCGCTAAACCACGAAAAACCCCTCTCTATATCCTCAAACTGCAGGCTTTGCTCAGAAGGTTACCTCCCAGCCATCCCAAAGTTCCTCAAATTACCGAAGAACTAACTAAAAGGATGGCTGGTTTCAAAGGTGAACTGGCGGCAGACTATCAGCTTTCATTGATCGATCATCCGAATCGGGTGATCCTGACGGATTTAAGGCTGCCGCATGCTTTCACACACTTTCAGATGGATACGCTGATAATATCCCCTAAAGCTGCTGTGATCATTGAAGTGAAAAACATAGCTGGTACAATCTATTTTGATCCAAAGTTCAATCAGCTGATAAGGAGAAAGGACGGTCAGGAAACCGCGTTTGCAGATCCTGTTCTTCAGTCGCGGCGTTTAGAATTCCAGTTCTCTGAATGGCTCAGGAAAAACCACTTCCCCGCTCTTCCCATCCACACACTGATTGTAATAAGCAACCCTCAAACCATTATCGAAACCCCTTCTGCCCATAGTGCTGCGTTAGCTAAGAAAGTCATACACGCACAGATGCTCCCTTTTGAACTAAAATTATTGGAAGCACAATATAAAAAAGTATTCTTGACCGAAAAGGAACTTGAGAAGATGGCAAGGAGCTTAAATAGGGCAAATGAGGAAATAGATGTCCAAATAACAAATAAATACGGAATTCTGCATTCTGAATTAGTAAAAGGAGTTCTCTGTCCTGATTGCCGCGGTCGGTTTGAAAGGTACAAAGGGGGCTGGCTTTGCAGCGGGTGCCAAAATAAAAATAAATTGGCTCATTTGGAGGCATTGAATGACTATCGGTTATTAATAGGCTCAACAATCACGAACAAGAAAATCAGAGAATATTTAAGCCTTGTAAGTCCATCCTCCGCTACTAAACTCCTCCAATCCCTCAACCTAAAATCCTCCGGCCAAAACAAGGGGCGAGTATATGAACTCGAGCTCCAGGAAAAAAGCACCCCATCATAAGGTGCTTTCTCGAACCATTAAGTCCATCCTCCGCTACCAAACTCCTTCAATCCCTCAACCTAAAATCTTCCGGCCAAAACAAGGGGCGGGTATATGAACTCGAGCTCCAGGAAAAAAGCACCCCATCATAAGGTGCTTTCTCGAACATTTAAGTCCATCCTCCGCTACTAAACTCCTCCAATCCCTCAACCTAAAATCCTCCGGCCAAAACAAGGGGCGGGTATATGAACTCGAGCTCCAGGAAAAAAGCACCCCATCATAAGGTGCTTTCTCGAACCATTAAGTCCATCTGTTATTCCGTACTTTCCCGTCTTGCCGCCTTCACTCGCCATAAGTTTTCACTAAAGTCATTCTTCATTGCATAAGTTTCAAACAGTACCTGATCAAAGCTGCTTTCGCAACCAGCTTTTACTGTTCATCATTCAAATTATTCCGTCCCCTTTTTCCACTTCTCCTGTTCAATCAGCATTTTGCCCGGCCATGTGTAGGCCATAATGCCGCCATCTGCTGTGATGTCTTCGCCGGTTACGTAGGAGCTGTCGTCGGAGGCGAGGAATAAAGCGACTGTCGCCATTTCCTCGGGACGGCCGAGGCGTCCGAGTGGTGTGATCCACTTGTTGGCTTCCCGGAATTGTTCACCCATGTTTTCCTGTTTGCTTCCCACCAGTTCATCGATTAGGGGTGTTTCGATCGTCCCCGGGGAAAGGGAATTGACTCTGATTCCGTCGCGGGCATAGTCGATTGCCATCGCGCGGGTGAAGTTGGTAATGCCGCCTTTTGCGGCGTTGTAGCCGGAGCGGTCCAGGTCGGCTGCGCGGCCGGACATGGAGGAGGTGTTGATGATGGAACCCCCATGTTCGAGCATGAGCGGGATCAGATACTTGCTTGTGAGAAAAGTCCCGCGCAAGTCAACAGCGATAATTTTGTCAAAGAGGTCGATAGGATATTCATGTACTTTTCCACCCTGCTGGTCCACACCTGCATTGTTAAACAGAATATGTATCACACCGTGCTTTTCTTTTACTTTTTCTGAGAATTCGATCACGTTTTTTTCGCTGGACACATCCAGGTGCCAGGCCTCAGCCTGTCCGCCATTTCCCTTGATCCGTTCAACGGTTTTCTTCATCTGCTCCTCATTGATGTCGGCACAGATCACATGTGCGCCTTCCCGGGCAAAAATTTCAGCTGTTGCCTGGCCGATGCCCGTGGCTGCTCCTGTAATCACTGCCGTTTTATTCTCTAATCTGCCCATTTTATAAAAACCTCCTATATATTGTATCTGACCGTAAGATTCCCTGTATGTGAAGAAGTAAACATAGGGATGGGCTCATTAAACCATACTCTATTAAAATAAGAAAACTCCCAACATTAAAACATTTATCCTTCAGGTTGCCTATTACTTTTGCCTGTTTTACAATAAGCAGTACTCAATTATCCTAATTTTATATCCTTGTATAATATCAGTTAAGATTCGGTCTGATAGTCTCTACCTGGCAGCCGCAAATGCCGGACTACAAGGAAGTATGAATAGAAGAGATGTGCGGTTCAGTCTGGTTTTTTAGCCAAGACCCCGGCATGCGGGCTCTGTTTTCATGCTTTCGGTCCAACTGGCTGAGGGTGAAAATTAGGGCTTTTTTTGTTGGGTAATGACATCCGGGAGTTGAGAGCATGTATTTTTTGATTAATATGTTGGGGATTTTTCTTGTCATTGGGCTGATTTTTGCCTTGTCTCCGAACAGGAAACAGATTAAGTGGAAGCCCATTGGCGTTTTGCTGGCTGCAGAACTGCTGATTACGTGGTTTATGCTCGGTACTAAAACAGGAGGACAGGCGATCCAAACCTTCGCATCGTTCTTTAATTGGCTCATCGAGTGCGCAAACGAAGGAATATCCTTCGTTTTTCCGTCGGTTATGGCCAATGAACAGGTGGACTTCTTTTTCAGTGCGCTGCTGCCGATTATTGTGATCGTTACTTTTTTTGATATTTTATCCTATTTTGGCATTTTAACTTGGATTATTGATAAAGTAGGCTGGGTCATTTCCAAGCTGTCCCGTCTCCCTAAGCTGGAAAGCTTTTTCTCCATTCAAATGATGTTTCTCGGTAATACAGAGGCACTGGCCGTGATCCGCCAGCAGCTGGTGGTGCTGAAGGATAACCGGCTGCTGACCTTTGGAATCATGAGTATGAGCAGCATCAGCGGTTCGATTATAGGAGCTTATCTGACCATGGTTCCTGCGGAGTATGTGTTCAGTGCGATTCCGCTAAACTGCCTGAATGCCTTGCTTCTTGCAAGCATGCTGAATCCTGTTGAAGTGCCGAAGGAGGATGACATTGTATACGTCCCTCCGAAGAGTGAAAAGAAGGACTTCTTTTCTACTATTTCCAACAGCATGATGGTTGGAATGAACATGGTTATCGTCATCCTTGCGATGGTGATCGGCTATGTCGCCTTAACAGCCATCCTTAATGGAATTCTTGGGTTTGTCGTTGATGGCTTGACCATACAGAAAATATTCTCGATCCTATTCAGTCCGTTTGCCTTCTTACTTGGCCTATCCGGCGAGGATACGATGTATGTTGCACAGCTGATGGGGATTAAAATGGCAACGAACGAATTTGTTGCGATGCTTGATTTGAAAAATAACCTTGATACGCTGAGCCCTCACACAGTTGCGGTGGCCACGACGTTCCTTACGTCATTTGCAAACTTCAGCACCGTAGGCATGATCTACGGTACATTCAATTCAGTTCTCGGTGAAGAAAAGTCTTCGATGATCGGGAAAAATGTCTGGAAGCTGCTAGTGAGCGGAATGGCTGTTTCTTTGCTCAGTGCGATGGTTGTCGGTCTGTTTGTCTGGTAATTAGCGGACAGACAGAGTGGTCAAGGCCCCGTTCCACCCGTAAAGCTTCGATAAAAGTGCTCAGAGCTCTGAGCACTTTTTCCTGTTGGGGAAGAGTCCATTTCATGCAAGCTCTTTAAGATAAAGCTGCCCTGCCCATAATGACAGCTCGTTTATCATGCGTCATGGTGCGAATTTATTCAGGAGGATGTAATCCTATAAACCTGACTTTAGAGGCATCCTTTAGCCGGCAGTGATCCGGCGCTCCCCATGTCCCGCTGCTTGCAGCCCGGAGTGTCACGCAATCCCCATGCTTTAACAAAGCCTAAAAACAAACCGCTGCATGAACATTACGTAACCAGGCTACATTAAGAGCATCCAAAAAGCATTTCACCTTTCTGCCTGTCTGTAAGGCCGCATATACTGAGAGGGTGAGGGGGAATCACATGAGCAATTGGACCATGAAGCAGACTTGGAGCAATTTGCTGTTTGTACACTGGCCCGTGAGCGCTGAATGGCTGCAAGCCCTGCTCCCGGACCCATTGAAGGCAGATACATATGAAGGAAGCGCCTGGATTGGCCTTGTTCCCTTTAAAATGGAGAAAATCCGATTCAGAGGCTTGCCGGAGGTTCCTCTCCTTTCCAGTCTGCTGGAACTGAATGTTCGTACATATGTCACCTATAACGGAAAGCCCGGGGTTTATTTTTTCAGCCTTGATGCCAGTCATCCCATAGGCGTATGGATTGCCAGAACTTTTTTTCATCTGCCCTATTTTCATTCTCAGATGAGGGCGGAATTTCAGCCAAATGAGATCAGCTTTTCCTCCAGGAGGATTCATAAGGGAGAGCCGCCTGCTCAGTTAAGACTAACCTATCGGCCAGGACCGGTTAAGACTCAGCCTGAACCCCTGGACCTCTGGCTCACGGAGAGATATTGCCTTTATACAGTGAAAAACAGGAAAATATACCGCGGGGACTTGAAGCATGCTCCTTGGAGCCTGCAGGACGGAACATGTGAAATCTTATCCGATACAATGACACGGGATTTTGGGAGGAGCGAACAGAAAACCCTGCATATTCTATATTCAAAAGCTGTGGAGACGGAGTTTTTTCCGTTTGTTAAATTGTGTTAACATGTAAAGGAAAGACTTAAAGTAGCACCTTTCACAAAAATGTTCGGAATTTTACACCTGGTTTTCTTACGGTAAACATAGTAAGATGAAGAGGCTATACACTCAGATATTGAGGAGGAAGATATGTCTAAACAAAAGCAGCTCATGCTTAAAAAGAACATGGCCCCATTTGAAAAATCAAGTGTGAAATCAAGCGTACGACAGCTATTCAATACATTTCCGCCCTTTTTTCTCCTTTGGTTTGCAGCCTATCAGTCTCTTGCGGTTTCCTATTGGCTGACATTAGCCCTGTCCATTCTAGCTGCAGGTTTTGTGATTCGGATCTTTATTATTTTCCATGATTGCTGCCATCAGTCTTTCATGAAAACCCGAAAAGGAAATGACATTCTTGGAATTATCAGCGGTGTTTTAACCCTGTTCCCATATGAGAAATGGAAAAGAGCCCATTCCATCCACCATGCGACCAGCAGTAATCTGAATAAGCGGGGTACCGGCGATATTTGGGTTCTGACAGTCGATGAATATGTAGCCTCTTCATTTTGGAGGAAAGCGGGCTACCAGCTTTACCGCAACCCGCTCGTTATGTTCGGACTCGGTCCATTTTACCTTTTTCTTGTTTCCAATAGGTTTAACCGTAAAGGGGCAAGAAAAAAAGAACGCCTGAATACGTATTTAATTAACTTTTTGATTGCCGGATCTTATGGACTGATGTGCTGGTGGATTGGATGGCAGGCTTTCCTGCTTATTCAGCTTCCGATTGTATTTGTATCCGGAGCACTTGGTATTTGGCTTTTTTATGTACAGCATCAATTTGAAGATTCGTATTATGAGAATGAGGAAGAATGGGATTATGTAAAGGCTGCAGTAGACGGCAGCTCTTACTACAAGCTTCCGAAGGTTCTGCAGTGGGTAACAGGGAACATTGGATTTCACCATGTTCACCATTTAAGTCCGAAGGTTCCAAACTATAACCTGGAAAAGGCGCATCAATCCACGCCGCCGCTTCACAAGGCGACAACGATTACGCTCGCATCCAGTTTGAAATCCCTGCGGTTCCATTTATGGGATCAAAAAAACAAAACGTTCGTACGTTTTAAGGATATTAAGCATCTCCTTCGCAAACCAAAAACGGAAATGTAACATGTCCAGGCCTGCAGCGTTTAAGCTGCAGGCTTTTTGTATGCTGTTCTGCTGCATATTTTTCCCGGCCTGTGGAAAGATAGGGGTAATTGAGGTGAGACGGATGCATAACTCCGGAAGCGGATTTTCAGGACAAAAGCGCTTACTTTCTTCTGGAAAAGCAGAGGAAACAGTCCAGTATGTAAAGGATGCCTTTTTTCAGGCAGATGATTTGAAAATGAAGCAGCTTATTTTTAACGGGAAGCCTGCTTATATCATGTACATAGATTCGATTGCAGACCGGGATCAGATCCAGACCAATGTCCTGAAGCCTTTATTGAAAACTCCGGAGGGGAAAATTGAAGACCTGGCCGCTGTCACCATTTTGAAAAAGACTTATGAGCTTGAACAAGCGGTTCAAGCCATGTTGGAGGGGGATTGTCTTTTTTTCACAGATGGAAGAAAAGAACTATGCTTGCTAAATGTCTACAAAAAAGATATGGAAAGCGGGCAGGAGCCGAATAATGAGAAAATAATCCGCGGCTCCCATCAAAGCTTCTCTGAAAACGTGATGAAGAACATTCATTTTATCCGGGAACGGATAAAAAGCCCGGCTCTCACTGTTAAGTTCCATTCTGTAGGGAGAACTAGCCGTTCAAAGCTAGCGTTCGTTTACGTGGGGAAAATCGCAAATCCTGCCCTTTTGGAGGAAATAGAGCGAAGGCTGAGCTATCTGCAGGTGGATTCAGTGCAGTCGCCAGGCTATTTTGAAGAGTTTATTGAAGACTGCCCGTTTTCACCTTTTCCGCAAATTTTGAATACAGAAAGACCGGACCGCGCGGCAGCGAACTTGATGGATGGCCGGATAGCGGTTTTGATGGAAGGCAGTCCAACCGTTCTCATTCTCCCGGCCACTTTTTTCTCTTTTTTCCAATCATCAGAGGATTATAATATGCGGACGGTGCTCGGTTCTTTTTTCAGGCTGATCCGCGTCATCTCTTTCATTATTGCACTGATTCTTCCGGCATTCTACATAGCCCTCGTTTCCTTTAATTATGAAGTCATTCCGGTAGAGATTGTCTTCTCGATTAAAAACTCTTTGGAATTTGTGCCGTTTCAGCCTGTGCTGGAAGCGATGATTATGCAGCTCACACTTGAACTTTTGAGGGAAGCGGCCATCCGGCTTCCGAAAGCCATTTCACAAACGATTGGTGTAGTGGGTGGTTTGGTCATTGGGACTGCGGTCGTGGATGCCCATCTAGTATCAAACACGATGATTATTGTTGTCGCTATAACGGCCATCTCTTCCTTTGTTATTCCTTCCAATGAAATGAGCAATACCATCCGGATATTGGGGTTTCCGATCATGCTGATGTCCGCGTTATTCGGTTTTTTCGGAATTGTCATCTCCATGATGCTCATCTTGGTTCACCTCGTAAAGCTTCAGCCGTTTGGCAGCCCGTATTTATATCCGCTTGCCCCGTTTAACACAAAGTTCTTTAAGGATACGGTTCTGCGTTTCCCTGTATGGATGATGAATGAACGCCCTGAGGATGCGAAGCCCGTTTATCTTTGGAAGGAATCAAGATCCAGAGGGTGGAAACGAAATGAATAACCGAGTGACGGTGTTTCAGCTTTACTTTTTTATTATCCAGACTCAAATTGGAGTAGGCATTCTTGGCCTGCCTTTTGAGGTGCAAATGGAAGCTAAAGGGAATGCATGGATTTCAATTCTCCTTTCAGGGGTACTTATTCAGCTGATCCTTACATTGTACTGGCTATTGGCAAAGCGCTATCCGAATCAGAATCTATATGAGTACTCGCCGCAGCTTCTTGGAAGGTTTTTTGGCGGAGCAACAAATCTTTTGTATGGTGTTTATGGGATTGCCGTGATGGCTGTCATCCTCATTTTTGCGGTAGGTGTCATCAAGGATTGGGTGCTTGACGAAACGCCTAGATGGATTATTCTCGCGATGATTTGTCTAGTTGGAGTGTATCTTGGCAAGGAGAAGCCGGATGTGATTGCAAAATTTCACGTCATCGTTTCAGGGCTGATCCTTCTGCTTCTTGTCATCACCATCATCGCCCTCTTCAACTATCCGCTGGAAATAAGGTATTTGTTTCCCATTACTCAAACCGGAGTGAAGGAAATACTAAACGGAGTGACTAAAGTGTATTTTTCCATGATTGGCTTCGAGCTGCTTTTGATCATTTATCCTTATATGAAGGCAAGGACATCGCTTTCGATTTTAAAGTCAGCGTCGCTTGCAAACGTGACGGTCACATCTGTTTATGCCTATTTAACTGTCGTATGTCAAATTGTTTTCAGCCCTAGAGAAATGGAGATTATTCCACAGCCAATCCTCTATCTGGTGAAGGCGCTATATATTCATGTAGTAGAGAGGTTCGATTTGCTTTTTGTCTCTATTTGGGTTGTAAATGTTGCAACCTCTTATATAAGTTATTTGTTTCTCACGCTTGAAGGAATGAAGGCTGTTTTTAAAAAGGCCAAAAGATCCTTTCTTGCTTATCTAATTTGTGCAAGTACGTTTTTATTCGCTCTTTTAATAACGAAAGAGGAGCATGCTAATTTTTTGAATGACCTTTTATTGAAAGCAACTGTTTTTTTTCTATTGTTTGTTCCGTTCCTGCTTCTGGGCCTTTCATTGATTATTTCCAAAATGAACAGAAAAAGGAGTACGTAGATGCGAAAATTCACAATAACAGCCTTAGCTGCCCTGCAGCTGTTTTTAGCAGGATGCTGGGATCAGAGGCTTCTGAAAGAAAGCCGCCTTGTATTTGGGACTGGAATCGATCTTATGGATAACGAAAAGCTTTATGTTTCCGCTGTGATTAGAGACTTTATGAGCGGTGCGCCGACCAATACAATCGTTCACACGGAAGCGGATACATTAAGAGAATCAAGGATGAAAATGGACCGTAAAGTATCAGGCAGATTTGACCCATCGAAAAACAGGATATTTCTGCTCGGAGAAAATTTGGCCAAAAGTGATTTGTATTCCTATTTGGATGTTTTATACAGGGATTCGAATAGTTCTGTTTCTTCAAAAGTAGCCATTGTCAAAGGGAAAGCCAGCGAAATTATGAATATGACAAAGGTGCAGAACGTTCTGATATCGGAGTATTTAATCGAATTAATAGAGAGTGATGAGAAATCGACAAGCATTCCCGCACACAGCCTTCAGACAATTTGCACGGTGATGTTTGATGAAGGAAAGGATTTTGGTCTGCCGCTTCTGAAAAAACAGCTTGATGAAATCGTAGTGGATGGGATGGCTCTTTTTCATAAACGATCATTAGCCGGGTACTTAAATGTTAATGAATCCACCCTGCTCCTCCTGCTAATGGGGGAAAAGTCAAAATCAGCAGGCTATGTGAGCAAAGTGAGCGATGAGGAGAAACCTGAAAAAAATAATTTTATAACCTACTCCTTCTTAAAGGTTAAATCGAAAATGAACATAGCTGAAGCGGCTCCTGAGAGGATTAAAGCAAACCTTACGATGAGGGCTACGATAAACGTAAAAGAATACCCCCAGGATTCTTTAACGGATAAGAAAGTATTAAAGGAGCTGAATAAGAAAATTTCAGAGCAGCTGACCGCAGATGCCAAAGCCGTTATTCAAAAAATCCAAGAAGCAAACAGCGATATGTTTGGGATTGGAAGGGAATTAATGGCACACCATCCGGATACGTGGAAGAAGATGGACTGGGAACAGGATTATCAGAACGTCGAAATCATACCTAAGGTTGAGGTGGAAATCACGGAGCACGGGATCATTAATTAATAGAAAATGATCGAGAGAATGTGCATGCTCTGACTGATAAAGAATGGCAGAAAGAGCCGAACGCCGAACAAAAAAGGACCCGCCCGCGGGCAAGTCCTTTTTATTTTACAACTCGATATCCTCTGGTCCTTCAATGACTCTGCCTGCCGTTGATTCAAGGTTTGCGATTGGATCGCTTTCCTTCAGGTCTTTGAATTGAAGTCCGGTTAAAGATTCTATTTTTGAAAGGGGCACCTGATAGGTTTTGTAATCGCCGTATGCGAATTCAAGATCCCCGATTAAATTTTTCTGCGATTGAAGGTAGGCGGTGGCAGAAATAGACTCATCTTCTTTTACCATAACCGCAACCTTCCAGAATTCAGCCGGTATTTTCGTGTCGCGATAGACGAGGTCATCGTCTCTAAAGACAGGACCTGTAAAAATGGTCGCTTTAAATTGATGGTTTTCAGCATTTTCGAGAATATAGTTTTCTAAATCAAGCCACGTTTTTTGATTCAGGTTTTTATGCTGCGGAGAGCAGTTTGTAAAATGGAACGTATCCTCGTTCGCCTTTTTGGCATCTTTGCCCCACACCGGGTCTCTTCTCCGGACTAAATGGCCGCGGTCCAAATCGTTCCGCCTGTATAACTCTTCTCCCGTTTGATGGTTTTCATCAATTCTCGGATCAAAATACCAGGAGTCTTTCCCGCGCTTGACTTCTTTAATCTGTTCTCCATCAATGTTGACAACGGTGTAAAACGCGATTTTTCTTGATTTGCTCATGACAATGGAGAAATGGGTATAGTTTAAAACGTTTCCTCCTGATTTGACAGGAGCTGCATCCTTTTCAATGTTCTCTCCAAGTTCTGGTAAAGAAACGGTGTGCTTGCTGCCAAGAAATTCCGGATCATATCCGCTGCTGTTTTCATACTCGGAAGGCTTTAATTTTTCCACTTTCATTGGTTTTTCTTCTTCGATTTCAATCTCCTGGTCATTCAATAAGGCAGCAAGCTGTTCTCTTTTTTGCCCTCTCAGTACGGTCTTCTGTTCAGATAGAAAACGGACAATGCTGCTGATCCGAATGCCTTCGTTCGCTGTGTATTTTTCAGGATCTTCAGGATCGGGGACGCCTGCATGATGGAGAGCGACGATCACCCACTCATCATTGAAAACCGGTGAACCGGATGATCCTTCATTCGTGTCCGTAGAATAATGAATGTAATCATCAAATACATCTGAAATTTGGTTATCCCTGATTGCCAGTGCTTTCGGGGCTCCTGATGGATGCTGAATGATGGAAACATACTCACCAACGAGCGCTTTTCCTGATTTGGCATGAAGCGGAATGTGTCCAAAGTCGCTCAGCGGTGACCCGTCAGCAGATGTCTCTTCAACCGCGACAAGCGTGATATCCAGTTTTTCGTCTGTTATAAAAAGCTGTTCAGGTGTTATCTGGAAACTCTTAATCTGCTTTTCTTTTAAATGTATATCCAGCTCATAATTAAATTGTGCCAAGCTGTTTAAAGCGGTGTCTTCATCAGTAAGAACATGATGATTCGTCATTAAAAGGTTGGGGGAAATGAGAAATCCTGTACCGTGTCCAAGAACTCTGCCGATTCGGTCTCTAATCTCAATTCTGCATACAGATTTTGATGCTTGAATTCCGGCTTCAAGGTAGGAAATAGGAAACAGGTTGTTTTCTCCGACAATTCGTTCGATGGCGAGACCATCCCGCGGACTGAGAATCGCTTGCCGATATGCGGCTCTTTCCGGTGTGTCCACTTCAAGGGGATTTTTTGTCTCGAGCTTCTTTGACAGCTTTTTGCGCTCTTCTGAACGGTCTTCGTACCGCTTACGGGCCTCTTGATTCTGTTTAGCTGCAAGTTCCTGGTTCCACTGTTTCTGAGACTCTTTCAAACGAATGGTCATGGTTCCCTCCTGTAAGTTTGTTCTAATCCCTTCCATATACGGGGGACTCTACCATTATAAAAGAGACTTTCATGAAGCTCAAATCCTGGCTTATGTAAAAGCGGGTATGCTAACTTAGAAGAAGATACATGTGTGCCGCAAGCCCCATTCTGTTTCGCCGCAAATGGTGCTGATGGCGCAGCATCTGTTCTATCATAAAGGAGAGATTTGCATGATTAAGCTAACCGATCAAGCAAGACAGCAGTTCACTCAGACGCCTGCCGGAACCGTATTCTCCATTCCCTTTGACCCAGGCAGCTGTGACATTGTTAACAATGTGTACGAGATAAAAGGGGTTCAGGATCGGGAGTTGGAGGAACGGGAACAGAAAGTGACAGCAGACGGAATTACATTTATCGTAGATAAAGATTTTGGCGAGAGCTTTGACAATGATTTGACGATTGATTTTGCCAGCAATCACTTTGTGCTGAGAAACAGGAACCAAATCTTTAACAGCCGGGTCAGGCTTACTGTGGAAGAGCAGAAGGGGAGCTGAACAAGGGCTTGAAGGGTAGGGCCAGGCTTGTGCTGCCTGACTTTCTCAGCCTGCCGCATAAAAAAAGTGCTCAAATTTGAGCACTTTTTTTGTAAAATGGGAATATTTGAGCAGCTTGGCGGCTGCACCAGCCGCGACATATTACTTCCGGTTCTTTGTAACGTATTGAACAATCTTCCGAAGCTCAGTGACTGCCGGACGTCCGAATGGGCTCGTTTGTCTTTGCTGATAAAGGACCTTTCCATCCTCGTCAATGAGAAAATAAGCAGGCTCTCCATGAGCACCGTGGTCTTCGTAAGGAGCATCCTCTCCGTGATAGAAAACATCAT
Organism: Metabacillus sp. 113a; assembly: GCF_050107635.1. NCBI lineage: Bacteria > Bacillati > Bacillota > Bacilli > Caryophanales > Bacillaceae > Metabacillus > Metabacillus sp. 113a. The sequence goes on from NZ_JBNILJ010000004.1 coordinate 181,554, forward strand.
AGCTTTTTAAGGCTTCCAATTGCTCATCTGCTAAAATCGGGAAGGTTAAGCTGTTATCCTCAGCCATCTTCTTCAAATCTTCTTTTTTATCAGTCGAGATCGTGATCAGGTGAACATTTTTATCCTGAAAATAAGCATTGCTTTCCTGAAGGCTGTTCAGGTCACTCACACAAACCGGGCACCACGCGCCTCTGAAAAAAATAACCAGGTGCAGGCTCTTATGCTCGCTTAGATGGGAATCAAAAGAAAATTCCTCTCCAGTTACTGCTGGCAGTGTAAAATTCGGTGCCTTTTCTCCTAATTGAAAAGCTGGCATACTAAATTCCTCCTATCCATTTATGATTTCGTGTTTACTATACCCCCTTCCTGACAAATTCAACAGATTTCTGCTCATCCCAGACACATTTGACAAAACTTGAATCGTATCATAATTTGAAATCAACAGCATATCAATTGGTAAAATGAAGGGGGAGTCTGAACGATTTGTGATTCTGGAAACGTTGAAAGAACTAGAATGAGAGGGTTTTAATAATTGGTGCAGAGCAGCTGGAAGATGATCCGCGAAATGGCGAGGCTTCTGACAGGCCCTATCTTTTTTTCATTAATCTTTATAAAGCTAAATTAAGATGCTAGTTTCTGCCGCCTGTCACCCGGAAGCATTTAAAATCTGCTATAAAGACCTGTTTGATGCTATTCTGAGATGGAAACCGGATGAAGAAGAAATTAGAGCGTGAAAAATGATGGAGGAGAGTTTGTGCGGAATACTTGTAAAAAGGAGCTGGAGAAATGAAGCAAAGGGACCTGTATCGGGAATTTTTCCTCCACACGGATATTTGGATCATGGCTGCTATTTTTGCGGCGCTTGGAGGCTTGATTATTTCGCTTGGGACAGCTTGGCATAGTATTCTGTTTTTCGCAGGCGGTCTTATTCTTTTTGTTTTTAGTGAATACTTGACCCACCGGTTTCTGTTCCATTTAAAGCCGCCGGAAAACCGTTATTTACTTCAGTTTTTAAAGCGCTTACATTACGATCATCATAAACATCCAAACGATTTAAAGCTTTTATTTCTGCCTGTATGGTACAGCATTCCCAATTTCCTTGTCCTGGCAGGGATTTGTTATTTGATAACCAGAGATACAGCCGGTACGGCTGCCTTTGGAATGGGTTTGATCCTCATGTTGCTGGCATATGAATGGAAGCATTATGTCGCACACCGCCCGATCAGGCCCCGCTCAGCATTTGGGAAATGGATGAAAAAGACCCACCAGCTCCATCACTTTAAAAATGAAAACTACTGGTACGGCGTTTCCAATCCGATTGGAGATATCCTGTTCGGAACTTTGAAGGATGAAAAGAAGGTAGAAATGAGCCAAACGGCGAAGGATTTGGAAAAGAGAGGCTGATCATGTTGAAACGAATTGCGATTGTTACCGGCGCTTCCCGTCTAAATGGAATCGGAGCCGCTATAGCCAGAGAGCTTGCAGAAGCAGGGTGTGATCTCTTCATCACATCCTGGACACCCTTTGACCGGGATGTGTATCAAAACTCAAGGGAAGGGGAGCCCCTGCTGCTGCTCAAGGAACTGCAAGCCAGGGGAATTCGCGCCGAATGGATGGAAGCGGATCTATCGGATCCCGCCATTCCTGAACGAATTATTGAAAAAGTCAGCGGAAATTTTGGAGCAGCACCGGATATTCTCGTCAATAATGCGGCTTACAGCGTAAATAAAGATATTTTTGAATTGACTTCAGGAGACATGGATCTGCACTACAAAGTGAATGTAAGGGGAACCGTTCTGATGTGTACGGCATTTGCGAAAAGGTTTTCCAGGGAGTATGGAGGGCGGATCATCAACATGACTTCCGGGCAATCACTTGGCCCCATGCCGGGAGAAATTCCCTATGTTGCCAGCAAAGGCGCCATAGATGCGCTAACGATTTCTCTTTCAGCAGAACTTGCCCCTATAGGCATCACAGTAAATGCTGTTAATCCCGGTCCGACCGACAGCGGATGGATGAACCGGGAAACCAAAGAGCACCTTGAACCATCGGCCAGCCAGCCGACGCCGCCCGCCTTATACGCTTTCTCGCAAGCGAAGAAGCCGAATGGATCACTGGACAAGTCATCCACTCTGAAGGGGGATTTCGGAGGCAGCCGGTTTAAACTGGCATGGCATGAGATGAACTGTCTTTATTGCACATCCCAATTTAATCTATAGGCAGAACCGGCCGGAAAAAGCGCGGTACCTGACACTTTGTATGGAAAAAAATTAAGGGAGCGTGTTAAGTTCCCCTGTAATCAAGCCGTAACGAGAGAGGATATTTCCAAATGCCTTCCATTCCTTCTATTCTTGCTGATACTGAACTCTCCTGCAGCGTTAAGATCTGCTATGCCGCTGAAACCGGAAGCCGGATATGGGGCTATGCATCAGAGCTAAGTGACTATGATGTACGTTTCATTTATATTCATTCTCCCGATTGGTATCTTTCAATTGATCAGGGCAGGGATGTAATTGAGCTTTCGGCCAGCGGCCCGCTGGATATGAGCGGCTGGGAGCTTACGAAGGCGATGAGGCTTTTCAGGAAATCGAATCCTTCCCTATTAGAATGGCTTTATTCGGAGACGGTCTATGTCAATCGGTATTCTCTTGCTGATCGCCTAAGAATGCTAAATGATTCTTATTTTGAGCCAAAGCCTGCGCTTTTTCATTTCCTGACCATTCTGAATTCTAACAAGAAGAGGCTCGCTGGAAATGAAATCCCTGTAAAAGCGTACCTTAATCTTCTCCGGGCGATGGCTTCAGCCAGCTGGGTGGCAAAGCGAGGGACGTTCCCTCCATCCGGTGAACAAGTATTTACGAACACACATCAAATCCTAAAGGACGAATTTTCGCGGGCCGGCGCTGAAAAGCTTTCACACAATCTATCCATCTCTCTCAGCAGGGAAGTGCAGGAGTTTATTCACCTTGAGTACGAAAATCTACGTGAAAGGGCGGAGTCTTTCAACAAAAAAGGAGAAGATCCCACACCGGAACTTAATCTATTATTCAGGAATGTTCTCCATAAAGCGTGGAAGTAAAGCAGTTTTCAACAAGAGAACTGTTTTTTTTTTGCACTTTTTTAAAAATAGTGTGATCCATTAGGAAACGGCTCCCGTTTACTAGGTGTAAAACAAAAAACAAAGGAGTGAACAGTACATGAACATGAAGAAAATTTTGATCATGATGATGGCTTTGCTGCTTTTTATCCCGACTATGGCAATGGCCGCGGGGGAAAAGTCTCAGCCGACAGTATCAACTCCGGCAGCGGATCTTAGATCCACACTTGACCAGCTGCTATCCGAACACTATGTATTGGCTGTTATGTCTATGACCAAGAAGTTTGATGGAGCAGAAGATGCAGAACAAGTACAAGCTGCACTTAACCAAAACGCTAAGGATATGACACCGGCTATCGAGTCTGTTTATGGCAAAGATGGAGCGGCTCAGTTCGAAGAAATCTTCCTTGCACATAACAGCTATACGGATTCTCTTGTAGAAGCTGCGAAAAGCGGTGATGAAAATGCACGTAAAGAAGCTGAAGCAGAAGTACAGGAGTTTGTAGACGAACTTTCAGCATTCCTTGGAACAGCAACAGAGGGAAACCTTCCTGAAGCAGCAGCGAAAGAAGCTCTTCGCGCACATGAAGATGATGTAATGAAAACATTTGATCTTTATACTGAGGGCAAGTATGAAGAAGCATACACAGCAATGCGTGAAGGATATGCCCGTATGTTTACAATCAGTAAAGCGCTATCAACAGCAATCGTGGCTCAAATGCCTGAAAAATTCGAAAACACGAAAGCTGACACACCAGCAGCAGAGCTTCGATCCAACCTGAATATGCTTGCTTCTGAGCACTTTGCTTTAGCAGCGATCAGCATGCAAAAAGGATTCGATGGTGCGGAAGACTATGATTTCGCAACATGGGCAGAAGATATGCATACAGCAGATTTCAAAGCTGCAATCGTATCAATCTACGGTGAAGAAGGCGGAGCACAATTCGAAAAGGTTTGGCAGTCTGAGCACATCACAGCACAAGCTGACCTTGCTGCAGCTGCAGCACAGGGCGATGAAGAAGGAATAAAAGCTGCTAAAGAATCACTAGGCATGTTCTCTGAAGACTTTGGTGCATTCCTAGGAGCAGCAACGGAAGAAAATCTTCCAACTGCTGATGCACAGGCAGCTGTTAAAGGCCATGAAGATACAGTAATCAGCACTTTTGACAGCTATGCAGCTAAAGATTACGATGCAGCATACACTTCATTCCGCGAAGGCTATGCTTACATGTACGGTGTAGGTGAAGCTCTTGGAGGAGCAATCGTTAAGCAAATGCCGGATAAATTTATGGCAGAAAATATGCCGTCTGATATGCCTAAAACAGGTATGGGCGGAGCAGCTGATAATCAATCCCTAAACATCATGCTTGCAGCACTTGCCGGAATCGCAGCACTTACTGGAGCGATTGTATTCCGCAAAAAAGCAATGAATAAGTAATACAGCAGAATTGAGAAAAAGAAGAGAATTCCCTTCTCTTCTTTTTCCTGTAAATCTATCCCTTTGAAGCGGAGGTGCTTTCATGAAATGGTTCCTGTCAATTGTATATATAGGACTGTTCACTCTATTCATTTATAGTGCTGCTGACTATTTTTCTCTGAATAACCGGCAGCCTGCTACTACAGCTAATGGAATCGAAAGACAGCCGGAAGAGAAAAAGGAAGAGAAGCCTGGAATTATCAGGACAGATCTTCCTCTAAATAAAGAGTTTCCGAGAATCAAAGACCAGATTGAATCCATGAACGGTTTAACCTCTGACTTTAAAGGCATAGAACCTGCTAAAGTAGAAATACCATCCATTGAGGTTTCGGCTGATATGGAGCATGTTGGAACCCTTCCGAGCGGTCAGATGGATGTCCCGAAGGATGACCGCAATGCAGCCTGGTACAATCCGGGAACAAAACCTGGAGACAAGGGAAATGCTGTTCTGGCCGGTCACGTGGATAACAAAACCGGACCAGCTGTCTTCTTCGATCTCAAAAAGCTGGAAAAAGGCGACGAAATTATCGTCAAGGATGATAAAGGGAAAGAGATTGTTTTTGTTGTTAAAAATAAAGCAAGCTACGGACGGACGGACGCTCCGCTGAATGAAATTTTCGGAAGCTCCGATAAACGGAATCTGAATCTGATTACATGCACAGGAACATTCGACAGGGAGAACGGAACACATGAAGAGCGGCTCGTAGTCTACACAGAGCTTAGAGAAGATTTTGTCAAACAGATTGAAACTAAAGCTGAGAAGCCGGCCGCGCCTACCCAGGCAGAAGTGAACGGGAACTTTGTTTCCTGGCATGCTGTCAGGGATGAAAAAATCATCGGCTACCGGATTTACCGGAAAAATAAAGACGGGATCCCCGAACAAGTGGGCAGTGTTTCTTCACTGGACCGGAAAAATTACAATGATCCTGATGCAGGAAATTCCTCATACTCTGTAACCTCTGTTGATTTATACGGCCAGGAATCCCAGTTTGCCAAATGGACTGAAAAAAAATAATTCTTCCACCCGTTTCGTGAGCGCGAAGCGGGTTTTTAATTGGGGTTAATGTGAGCATAACGCTTATAAAACAGATGTCTCTTTGATATGATTTACATAAAGTCAATAGGATCTTAGTTCCTCATTTCTCATAATTTCACATACTTCTCTCATTCTCTTGCCAGATTCTTTTTCTATAATAAAAACATGGGCTAAGAGAGCGAAGAATAAAAATACACGGGAGGAATTCGCGATGGGTTATTACGATCAGCAAACCAATACAAACCAAGAGAATCAGGAGATAACTCCATCCCGGTATGGTGATGGAAAAAAACCTGTTAAGCAAAGCCGGTGGAAGCCTGTACTGTCCTCAATCACAAGCGGTGTAGTCGGAGGGATGATTGTTCTTGGGGTTTACCCAATGATTGAAGACAAACAGGAGGAAACTCCGGCCTCTCAATCGGCACCAAACGAACAGACTGCTTCGCAGACTGCAGCCAATTCAGATAATGTGACATCAGTCAGCAAGTCCGGCAGTGTAGCGGATGTAGCGGAAAATCTATCTCCTTCTATCGTTGGTATATCAAACCTTCAGCAAAATAAGCAGAGCTTCAGTGATGCAGCGAAAGAGGCAGGCTCTGGTTCAGGCGTCATTTTCAAAAAGGAAGGCAAGGATGCTTTTATTTTGACCAATAACCATGTGGTGGAAGGTGCGGAGTCACTGGATATCTCACTTTCCAACGGAGAAAAAGCAAAGGGGAAACTCGTTGGAGCAGACGCGCTGACAGACTTGGCCGTGCTTCGGATTGATGCTGCTGAAGCACCTGGAGTCGCGCCAATCGGTGATTCCTCCAAACTTCGTGCCGGGGAAAGTGTCATTGCCATCGGCAATCCGCTCGGAATTGAGTTCTCAAGAACGGTCACCGAAGGAATCATCAGCGGAACAGATCGAAGCATTCAGATTGATACATCACAGGGGCCATGGGAGCTGAATGTTCTTCAGACGGATGCTGCCATTAACCCCGGGAACAGCGGCGGACCGCTGATTAATATGAGCGGAGAAGTCATTGGCATCAACAGCTTGAAGATCAGTCAAAGCGGGGTAGAAGGACTGGGCTTCGCCATTCCAAGCAGTGACGTGATGCCGATCGCAGAACAGCTGATGGAAAAGGGTCAGATTGATCGTCCGTTTCTGGGGATTTCTATGGGGGATATCGAACAGATTCCGCCTCAGGCTGCTGCCGAAGAGCTTGGGCTTCCGGAAGGCATGACAACAGGCGTTTATCTAGATAAAATTCAGTCAGGTTCACCTGCTGATCAAGGCGGTCTAGAAAGAGGCGACGTGATTACCGCCTTGGATGGCAAAAAAATAAAAAATTCCAGTGAGCTTAGAAAATACTTATATGAAAGCAAATCGGTAGGCGATACCCTGAAAGTCACCGTATATCGCGATGGCAGCAAACAAGACCTTACACTAAAGCTCACTGCTCAAGAATAGATCACCAATCCATTAATACTAGACTATTTCGGCCTGCTTCTTAATTTGGAAGCAGGTTTTTTGATTTTTAAAAAGTTTTTGTATACTAAATTTCGAAAAGATTGCAGGGATGCCGGGGAATGAATAGTAAGGTGGCTGCTAAAAACTATGAAAATCCTGGAACGGGCTCATTTTGTAGTTTCGTCATTTAGACAAAGGGTAATACAGCCAACGTAACCGCCCAAATCTGTACATATGGAAATAAAGGCAAGGAGGAAATGAAATTTGGATTATAAGGGGACAAAAGATTCAGTTACTAAAGATGATGTAACGGTCGTGGATATAGGGGCGGCTAAAAAAGCAGTAACAGCAACCAGTATCGGAAATGCAATGGAATGGTTTGATTTTGGTATTTATTCTTATCTCGCAGTAACCATCGGTAAAGTGTTTTTCCCTGAAGTGGATGGACCGATGCAGCTGGTATATGCATTTGCAACATTTGCTGTTGCTTTTCTTGTGAGACCCATCGGAGGCATCTTTTTTGGTATGCTAGGGGACCGCATGGGACGAAAAAAAGTGCTGGCGATTACGTTAGTGATGATGGCCATTGCTACTCTGGCGATTGGACTGATTCCGAGCTATGAGTCGATTGGTGTTACGGCATCAATTTTGCTTTTAATTGCACGTCTTGTGCAGGGGTTCTCCACCGGGGGCGAATACTCAGGTGCGATGACGTTCATTGCGGAATCCACACCGGATAAGAAAAGGGGGATAATGGCGAGCTGGCTCGAAGTCGGTACGTTAACCGGTTACATTGCGGGCTCGGGGCTTGTTACGCTGCTGACCTTTATACTTGGCTCTGAAACGATGCTTGAATGGGGCTGGCGGATCCCATTTTTAATTGCCGGACCTATTGGGATAGTAGGCTTGTATTTAAGAAATCAATTAGAAGAAACACCAGCTTTTGAAGCGATGGAAAAAGCAAAGGACAATAAAAAGGAGCACATCTCCTTAAAGGAATTGCTCGTTTTCCATAAAAATCCATTACTCATTGGGATCCTGCTTGTCTTTTTTTATAACGTAACGAATTATATGGTGCTTTCTTATATGCCTTCTCATCTTACGGCTGTCCTTGGCTACGGTGAGACAAATGGTCTTCTCCTCATCCTGATTGTTATGTGTGTGATGATTCCCATTGTTTTATTGATGGGGTATTTCAGCGACCGTATCGGAGGGAAAAATATTATCTCAGGCGGACTTACAGGTCTGATTATTTTTTCAGTTCCAGCATTCTATATGATTGGCACCGGAAATACTTGGCTCGTTTTTCTCGGAATTCTCATTTTAGCCATCTTTTTGGCAGCCTTTCAGGGGACAATGCCTTCGCTGCTTCCATCCTTATACTTTACCGATGTGAGGTATGGGGCGCTTTCCATCACGTACAATTTGTCCGCCTCATTATTTGGGGGAACGACTCCGCTCGCAGTAGCATGGCTAATCAATGAGACAGCCAATAACTATGTCCCTTCTTACTACTTGACAGCTGCATCGGTTATCGGCATTGTGGTTGTCCTGTTTTTGGTGAAAGATCCAACAGGAAAGCCGCTTCGTGGATCCCCCCCGGCAGTTGAAAAAGAGCAGGAGATTCAAGCAGCAGTAAAAAAAGGTCAGGCTGAGGGGCTATGGTGGAAGGAAGAAAAAAAGGAAATCGAAGGCAAAATCCAAGCTCAGAAGTCTGAGGAAAGCTTAAATTAATTCAAAAGGCAGGTTTCAGATGAATTTCTGGAACCTGCCTTTTTTACAAGAAGGCTGCACATACCAGTGCCGTACTATTCGCCCCCGCCATCAGATGATGAGCTTACCGATCCTGCAATCGCAGCAATCATGATAGCCTGCTGTGCCTGCAGCACAATTTCCATGGACGTATAAAGTCCGGTTCCAAGAACGGATGCCTGCTGAATACAGCCGCTTACGGACAAGTGAGTGGCGGCGGTAAAGTTCATGTTTTTATACCATTTAAACTCCCTGTCTGAATTCAGCTGGTCAACGGTTTCAGCAAGAATGGCCAAATCGCGGCTGCTTTCTCCAGCCAGGGAGAGGAGGCCGATTTCTGGATAATGTTTTTTCTTAATCGTAAATCCAAGCTGCTCCAGTTCGCGGGCAGATTGTGTACAGCGCGACAGAAGACTGTGAAAATTGGATTTTTCATCCAGTGATAGAATATGGCTGAGAAATTGCAGGTCATTGCCTTTTTTAAAGCCTTGCCTGTTTAGTTCGTCATAATAGGTTTCCATTCGCTCAACCAGTTCGTTTACAGCTTCTTCTTTATGGGAGAGAAGTGCGGCAAGAGGATAATCGCTGGCAGAGGTCAGAAAAAAATGCTTTTCTTTCATGCGTGAGTAGATGGAGTATGCTTTAGATGCTTTTTCCAGGCTAACCGGCGAATCAGCAGCAGTCCCCATGATGGCCAATGCTGCAATATAAGTAAAGATGCCTTTCCGGAAACCGGCTTCGGCAAGCAAATCATGCACATGGTTCATTTCTTCAAACTTTGCAAAAGGATCTTCGTACCGGACATCCAGCATCGCTGCGGTAATAAACCGGTGATAGGATTTAAATGGAGAAAATAGACCGCTGTATTGCTTCATGTAATCACAAATATTTAAATAGGATGGAAGGTGGAAAGGTTTGCCGGAGACAGCATAGAGGGAAGCCGCCATCATTATAACCCTTTGATCCGCAGCCTTCCATTTTAATTCTTCTTTCAATGATAAATAAATTTCTTTGTACAAATATAATTTGTGCTGGATGGTTTCCATGTGAATCCTCCTCGTCCATTGCCTCCTTTACATACGTATAAAAAGCAGGAAAGATTCCTTCAGCTTGCGGATTTTTCCATTTTCTTCTCAATTTCAACAAATTCCATTTGTTTGGCAGAGACTTCAGAGAGTTCTTTTAAAGGAGTAAGAAGAAATTGAACGTCACGGTCAAATAAGTACCGTTCCTCAAATCCTTTTACGACAAAGGTGGCGAAAAACCAAATTTGTTCTACATGGTTTGGCGCAATTGAACTGGCAAGGTTCTTCAAGGCTTTAACAAGTTCAATCGTGATCATAATATTATCACGGGAGTAATGGCGGATGGACGCATAAGAATCGTATAAATAATCATCAAAGCTGCGCTGCTTCATCACAACTCTCAGGTTTTCTCCCTCATCGGATAAATAAGGAGAAAATTGAGTAACCCGGCAAATTGTCCTAAGCAAATCCGATATTTGATGGATGGAAATGGTGGCTGTCTTCATATCATCGTTTCCTAATGAACGAATAGCAATCTCTACGAATTTCATTAAGTTGTAGTGGATATCCTGAACATCTGTCTCAGATTCCCCAACAAGCACCGCTTTGTAATAATCCTTCTCGCGAATGTCCTTTCCTTCTGTCCTGTATAAACAGAAAAGGGGATTTCCTTTTAGAATAAATTCGCCAACATCATAAACCATTTTGACGATGAGTCCATCGCGTATGGCCAATTCCAGCAGTTTCTCATAATCGGCGATTTGAATATAACCTGATTTTTTTGAAAGCAGGGAAAAGCCTTCCTCCTCTGGAATTTGCTGTTCGAGCTTCATTGCATCAACTGACCTGTAAGGTTCAAGGTCCTCTTCAAGAGAATGAAGGATCGTTTTCGTTGAATCTTTTTTCATAGAATTTGCCATATGGTTTACCTGAAGCCATTTAACCGCGTGGTTAATAAAGAACACGAAAGTTCCGGCACAGATTATGACAAGCAGCGTAACGGTGTATGGAATCGCAAAGAATGCCATGTTTTCTTCACTGGATGTAAACAGGAAAACGAGCATGGTGTACAGGAAGCTTCCTATAAAAATGCCCAGAATTCGCTGTGTAGCTTTAGAGGCAATGAAGTTCTTTAAAATTCTTGGTGAATATTGGCCTGCCATGGATGTGAAAGCAACGAGGACCAGGTTAAATGTAAACGTTGTAAGAGTTAATACAGCTGGCGCAATCGTACTCACGAGTGTATTCGTCAGCTCAAATTTCACACTTAAAAAGGACGGTACTTTCGAACCGAGCATAAAAGGATAATCCAACATAAGAGTGATGCAGGCAAGTAAAACGGAATAAAGGCAATAGATCAAAGGAGCAAACCATAATTGAGACCGCAGCTCGTTGATAAACTGCCTTTTTGTGATATTTTTTAATTGTATCGTTCGATTCGATAAAAATGACATGCTGCAAATCTCCTTAAAAAAAAGCTACTGGTTTGTTTCCCGCAGAAATATTCACTCAAACATTATATGGTAATCATAGAGATGCAGAGAATTGGATAAATCGCAGGTACTATCTGATCATTAGATGCATCCGGGTTTTACATGCCTGCTCATGCCTTCTGAACATCAAAAAAACCCAACAACTCTCGCTTGGGCCGAGTTCCTGGGTTTTTAACTATTGTGCATTCCCTTTTCCAGCTGAAGCAGCGGAACACCATCTGTCTATACCAGTTGCAGAAACCGTTAAAACTGCGTCTAAAGCAGCTTTATGCTGACTTAGATTCAGCCGGGGTTTCGCAGCTTTTCTTTTTAAAAAAGAACCGGTATATGAGATAGCCTGCCAGCGCCAGTCCTGCAAGGATAAGGATGACGGTTTGCATGCTAGACAGGAATGTTTGGACAGAGCCTAAATTTCCGGCTGAACCAAGCCATAGCATAGCAAGGTTTAATGGGAAAACACCAATGAATGTCAAAAGCAGAAAAGGCAGCAGTTTTACTTTTGATAATCCTGAAACGTAGGAAATATAGTTCCCCACACCAAACGGCCTCGAGATGGCAATACTCCAGATCCCGCATTTTTTAAACCATCGCTGGGTCCGTTCGATGGTTTTCCGTTTACGGTTAAACTTCTCTTTTACTTTATGCTCAAGCTTCGCTCCAATCCAGTAAGGAATAAGAGTAAATACTGTGTATACCAGACTCGCGAGGAGCGCAATCAAAATCATCTGGGAGAAAGGCTGATCAAGTACATATCCGTAAGCAAGTGTTAAAAGGGCTCCTGGAAATGGAACAGAGGAAGCCTCAATGGCAATTCCACCGAGCAGCCCCCAAATACCGAACGTTTTTAGGATGTTAATGACAAATTCAAGCATAATAGCTCCTTTCCAAGAGAATCAGTCGGTTACTAATTCCCTAAGAAAGGAGCACTCTAAACTGGAATATATTTGTTCCTATAAATATAGAGGAAAATGCGAGGTACGGTCATAGTAAGAAGCTTCGGCTAAATCTTTAAATAATTTTGGTTCAGAATGTGCTTTTAAAAAGTTTTTATAAACAGTAGAAGCCATACCGGGAGCAGCAGCCAAGCCTTTAACAGGATTGGACAGAGCAAAAAGGTACAAAAGGAATCCTCCTCTCTTTGTTATATCGATCGTTCACTGAGCCATTGACCCAAATAATCAGGGAGCCCATTTTTCACAGTGAAAGTAGCGTGGCCTCCGTGAAGCACATGGATGCTTTTATCCGTGCTGGAAACATGGTCTATCATTCCTGTGCTCAATTCCATTGGAACGAGCTTGTCATTAGCAGCGCAGATTACGAGCAGATTTGCCTTAATGTTTGATAGTTTGGCATCCCTGCCATTAATTTTTAAGGTGCCCTTAAGCAGTTTGTTTTCTTTTCCCAAGTCTTGTATAAGCTGTTTCATTGCCGCGCCTGAGAAAGGAATATGCCCCTGTGTCCAGCGATTGAACCGTCTCCAATAGTCTGTGTATTCTTTATGGTCAACCCGCTTGAGGAGGGATAAATAAGGGCTGTAATAAATAGGATAGCTTACCATTCTTAGTCCTGCCTTCATAAAAAAAGCAGGGATAATACCAACCGCGTCGAATAAAGGATCCAAATCAGCTTTTCCTTTTCGAAGCCCTTCTGTAATTTGATCGAATACTTCATACTTGTGAAAATCAATAGGAGCCACATTTAAGATGAAGTTGCGGATCGGTTCATCGGCTACAGTCGCATAAATGGCAGCAACCGTTCCCCCGAGGCAATACGCAATCATCGTCAGCTCTTTGGCACCCGAATGACGAAGTGTTCTTCTGGCCGCTTCCTGGACATACTTTTTAACATACTCATCAATGGTAATGTCCTTATCTTCATACCCGGGGACACCAAAATCGAGCAGGTAAACGTCGTATCCTTCATTGACAAAAGCTTCAATCATACTGTGTCCCGGCGCTAAATCAAGAATGAATGCTTTATTAACAAGTGAATACACAAGAAAAAGCGGAATCGAATATTTCCTTTCATTTGCAGGATAATGCCAAAGAACAGCCTTATTCTTTTTCCAGACAGCTGTCCGGGGTGTCATTCCAGTATCCGGTTCCTGCTCCGACAGGAGAAGAGCGGTCTTTTTCAGTTGTTCAACTATTCCGGCAGCTGGAATCATGATTCTGATGCTTCCTTTAAGAGGGGATGCTTTGTTCCAAGGGCATGGTGAAGGAGAACTTCTTTTAATAATCGTTTCCTTTTTTCACCTTCTGAAAGCTGAGTCTGTTTATTCAGGGCGGATGGAGCAGGGTCTGCTTGCTTAGGGAGGGGAAGGTCAGCCGGGTTTTCCTTCTTGGCAAATTCATACAGGAAGCTTTCGATTTGATCCAGTTTTTCTTCCATCTGGATAGTGAGATTTGCTAGACGCAGAAAATCCTTTTTTGTAGCGTAATTCAGAGGAACAGAGAGGAATTCGGAAATTTCCTGACTCTGATGATAAAATTTTTTGATAAGTGGAGCAGCTATATTGGCAAGGATCAAAAGATCTTCCCGATTCAGCTCAGTCTGAATTGTTTCATTAAGCTTTTTTTCCAGTTCCGTTCCGACTTTTTTAATTAGGGCCAACGCTTCTTGAGTAGTCATGTCAGGCATACGATGTTCCTTTCTCGTTCATTTATAGGCTTGTATAATAGAAACCGTTTACCGCTCTGCGGGCAGCAGCAGGAAGCGGAACTAAACGGAGTCTCTATTAATCATCACATTACAGTATAAGTTTGATTCTGGTAAATGTGATAAAAATGATTGATAAGCCCGTACGATCAGGAAGAAATGTCGTGTGTATAAAGTTATGAGTAATTATACCTATTTTTAGGGGTTATTATTGAAAATTGGACTTTAGTGACGATATTATAGTCATAATGAATCAAGACTATAAGACTCATACTGAAAAGGAGTGAGGGATATGGCGTTTATGGAAGCTTTTCGTGCAGCCTTTATGTGGGCGCATATTGGAGTGCTGGCGGTCGGCTGCACGTTCATCTATTATCACGTATACAAAAACCGTAAAAAAGGGAAAGCTTAAAGACTTCGGTATAGTTTAGAAAATACATCATTTAAATACTTTTCTTTCGGAGTCGTTCTTCCTGCAAACAGCTTTCTCTCAATGATGAGGGCTAAATCTGCACAGGAACGGACCTCAAGCTCATTCATATATTGATGGCGGGCTTTATTAACCGCAAAAAGCCTGCTGGAATCACTTACAAAGGAAAGAAGCTGTTCTTCAAATGGACGGCTGCCATCAATTTTTTCAGCAAGCCCTCTATTTGTTAAGTAATCCAGGTTGACTTCTTCCTGGCCAGGCAAGACAGAATGAATGAAAATCAGCAGCTTCTTTCGGATCGATTCGCTGATTGTTACACCGCCCGGTTTTGTTACAATTGCGTCTGCCCAGCCATACAGCTGATTCATTTGTTCAGCTGACGCAATATAAGGCAAAGGGGTGATGTGGGGAGAACCCAGGTTCTCAACTTTTTCAAATAAGGCCTTATTGGAACCGCATAAAACCTTGTATTCTACCAGTCCGCTGTTTGAGAATTGGAGCAGATTCGGCAGGTTTTTTCCAAGTCCGAGGCTTCCCCCTGAGAGGATGACGTGAATTTTTTCATCCGAATACCGGTTCATTTTCCGGCGGTTTAGACGATCATTCGCAAGAATTCCAGACACAATAATTTTGTCTTCCTCTATTCCCATTTCGAGCAGTTCATTTTTAATATCCTTGCTTGGGACACAATGCAAATCTACTTTTTCTTTTCCCCACAGACCGTTTATGAAAAAATCCGTATACAGGTTCAGAACGGGAACATCACATACTCCGTACCTTTTCAGTTTATCTACAAGAAACGAAGGGAAGCTGTGGGTACAGACAATTAAGTCCGGCTTCTTTACTTCAATCAGCTGTTCCATTTTTTCAAGAAAAATCGCTTCATATGCCGATTGGACAATGTCTGATTTTTTATTGAAGAAAAGCCGGTAAAATGTACTGTAGGCACTTGGAAATCGTTTTATCCAGGTTAAATACAGTGTGGATATGAATTTCTCCAAACCGGCGTTAACGAAGCTCAAAAAATCCACCTTCTCACACTGCAGTTCCGGATCATGCTTTTGCAAAGCCTCTGCTAATGCATTTGCACTCCGATGGTGACCGGATTCCATTGTAAACAAAGGCAATACCAATACCTTTTTCATATAAACGCCTCCTTTTTTAGCATCCTAATCCTCAAGCATAATGGGCAGCGGCTTCCGCAGCGATTTTACAACAGGAATCGCTGCGGACAGAAGACCGATTGTCACACTTGCGATCAGCCACCCTGCAATACCTTGAGGGTAAATCTCATTCTGCAGAGGTGATCCGAGCAATGACAGGCCGATTCTTGTACTTAAAAATTGACTTAGCGGGAGGGAGATCACCCCAGCCAAACCCCAGCTAACGATGGAGACAATAATGCTTTCTCCTGCATACATTCTAAATATCTTTCCCGACGATCCTCCGATGGCCCTTGTAATGCCAATTTCTTTCTGGCGTTCATACACGTTCATGCTGGCAGCTGTCATTAAATTCATCATTCCTAAAAGGGTAAAGAGAAACCCGGCCGCTAAAATGGAAGACACTACCAGTCCAATGATTTGTTCTGGACGTTTCTTCATAGCCTGAATCGTTTCAGAGCCCTCCACTGACACATTACCCGCTGCTAAACGCTTTTCGAGCAGGTCTGAAGCTTCTGTAAGGTCGGCACCGGATTTCATTTTTACCGCAACCCGGTTTGCTGCATTGCTTGAAAGCCATTGCTCATAATCATTCGAACTCATATAAGCAGCAGGTCCCTTTAACTGGCTGCTGATGATTCCTTTTATAGTAAATGCTTTTTCTTCTCTGCCTATTTTAAGCTTTACGGTCTCGCCTGCTTTTGGATTTTCAAGCAGAGTGCGCAAATCCTCATTAATAACAATCGCAGGCTTTCCTACCTTACTGAGCCATTGTCCCTCCTGAACGGCAGGCCTGATGAGTTTGGACTGTTCTGGAAGCGACATAAGCAGAGCATTTTGTCTGCCTCTATCTTTGGAGAGAACTTCTGTATTTCGAACCGTCCAGCCTTCTGCTTCGCTCACACCTTCTGTTTTCTCAAAAAGGCCAATCAGTTCTTCCTTCGGTAAATCACTTTTGACAGACCATTCCTGATCATAATTCCAAAAGTGATTCATTTGCTGAAGCTGATTGGTCAGAGTCTGATGCAGAGTAAGACAGGATAGGATGATCGCTCCTCCAAATGAGAGCATCAGAATATTGGATAGCACCTGAGCTTTTCTAGACCTTGCATGTCTCCAGGATAATAGACTGAGGGAAAACCATACAGCTCCTTTTTTTTCCTTTGAAGGAAAGGAGTGCGGCACATTCCGCAAAGAATCAGTCAGCGGCTTGTTCAAAACGTTTAAAACAGGCCAGAATGCACCGAAAAAAGGAATCGCTAGTGAGAATCCGGCAAGCAAATACACCGTATTTAAATCGATAGATTCTGTGTACGATCCGATATTCAGCTCTTCTGCCAGATATCGGACTGCCCATTTGCTTCCATAGTAGGTCCCTGCTGCAGATAACAAAAAGGACAGTGTCCCTATTAACCCTAAATAAACAATATACTGCCTCCATATAAACGAAGCCGATGCCCCGACAACCCGCTGAATCCCTAATTCTTTTACTTGTTCGGCGATGACCCGGTGAAATAAATGAATGATTAGAATGAATCCGAGAACAAGAGAGCAAAGCCCGAACAGGATAAGCACCGTTAAAATGGAAGAGGCAAGAGTGTTTCGTATATAAAAGGTTTCCTCTGACTGTTCAGTGCGATAGGAAGTAATGTCTGAGGATTTCAGGATTTTGTTAATCCGGGAAATGAGCTGATCCCGTTCCTTTTTACTCGTTCCATCTTCAAATCGGACCTGAATCTGTGTGTAAGCCAGTGGGACACCTAGTTTTTTCAGGGCATCCTTTGTCAGATAAACATAGCCTGTGCCGGTAAACCCTGCTGGGATTCTGGAGGGGTCCGATACTGAGCCTGATAGCTGCATGCTTTTTTGCTTCTCACCGGGAATAAGAAGCTTGATTTCTTCGCCTTCCCTCCAAATGTATTCATTTTTGGTGGAAGCTTCAGCGTAGACACCTGAATCGGATTTTTCATCCTTTGCGATGTTGATTTTTCCAATTTGAAGCCTATCTTTATCAGGTAATCCGGTGACTTCAATATTCTTATATCCGTCCTCTGTTTTCGCCCTCGCACGAAGAGAGATCCTGGGCTCTGCTTTCTCCAGACCTTCCAATTCTGCCAGCTCTTTAGGGATATCTTTAAAGGAGTTGGTGTAAAAGGATGCATCCGCTGCGTTCGATTTTTCCATGCTTTCCTGTAAAGCTGCTTCAAATTGAAGCTTCGTATGAAGAATGGTTCCCGCAATCGTTAGACTGATTGAGATTGATAAAAGGATGAATAGTGTTTTGGCTTTATGCTTTCTTATATCGCGAAACGGTTTCTTCATCATTAGCGGCATCATGTTCCGCCAGCTCCGTGCTGCTGATAAACACCCGTATGATTTGATATGATTTTTCCATCCTTGACCGTGATAATCCGGTCAGTATTTTTGGCGAGCTCCAGATCATGTGTAACCATTGCGATGGTTTTCCCATTTTTGGATAGGGTTAGAAACAAGTCCATTACACCCGCTGCATTTTCTGTATCCAGATTTCCGGTTGGTTCATCAGCAAACAGGATGGGAGGATCATTTGCAAGAGCTCTGGCAATGGATGCTCTTTGTTTTTCCCCTCCTGAAACATAATCCGGGAACATATGGGCCTTATGCAAAAGTCCTACAGAATTCAGCAGCTCAGATGCGCGCTGTTTCTTGTTTCTTTTATTAGAAGAGAACGCCATAGGGAGCATTACGTTTTCCAGAAGAGTAAGGGTCGGAAGCAGATGAAAGGACTGAAAGACAATTCCGATCTCCCTGTTTCTCCATTTTGTCAGCTTCCGTTTTGAAAGCTTAGTAATTTCCGTTCCATTAATGATGATCTTTCCTCTTAGGGGCTGGTCAATACCGCACAGGAGATTTAGCAGAGTAGATTTTCCGCTTCCGGATTTGCCGGTTATCGCTACAAATTCGTTAGCCCGTATGCCTATATTCACTTTTTTTAGAACATGCTGCCGCTCGTGGCCGTTTGCATACACCTTCTCAATCTCAACCGTTTCAATCATTTCTGCACCTCACCGCGGTTTCTGGCTTGTCTGCGTTTCAACATCTATAAACCTCCATACCATTAAATATCATGTGGCTTGAAGATTGGCAACCAGCCTCCTACCCCCAAAAACGTATTGTATAAGTCGGATTGCGTATATATTCACAGAAAATAGACGTGAATAATTAGCACCTCTGGAATTTTATAGTGGAAAAGGACAATGGATATGTGAAATCCTTCTCATAAGTAATGTAGAAAAATGACGAAATTTGTCGAATATGATTGATTTTTTTAGACCTGTTTTCTCATTTTTCTTAACAAAACTTGATTTATCATCGAATATTTTAAAAGTTCACGGATTTTCAAAAAAAGTCGAAATTTGTGGTGTTTTTTCATTACAAATATATTACAAAAATTACAACGAATTTAATGTTTAATCTTGTATGTTGAATATAGGTTTTTACAAACCCTTACGGATACAGTGATTTTTATATTACATAAATGTTACAAAGTGAAGAAAATGATAATGTGTAATAGATAACGCTTACAAGCTTGCAGTTAACCCATTTTTCCCGTTTTCTTCAAAACAAGGATGAATAAAGTCACGGGCAAAACGGCAGATTGAATGCTTTCAGAAAATTTCTTACTCTGAACGAGATGAAAGTTCCGGTACGAACCGCCTTAAAGCGAAAGAACGGGACTAATATCAATTTGAGAGGAGAACGAGTATGGCTAAAGTTGAACAGGATCTGTCTGCGGTAAACAGCTCGCAGGAAATGAACACACAAAAGAAATTATCAACGAGGGAAAAAACTTTCGTTATTTCTTTGTTCGTGATCACAGTAGCAGCCCTTTTTTATGTAAACTGGACTGCATCTGATAAGTTGAATTTAACAATCGGTCTTTATGGTTCTGTTATGATTGCCTACCTATTAGGGAAAATGCTTCTTTCCTTCAAATACCAGGAAGTCATGATGGATCCGCCTGATTTAAAGGTATCAGTCGTTATACCTTCCTATAATGAATCACCCGATTCTGTGCTTGGCACCATTGAAAGTATTCTGAAGCAGGATTATCCAATTCATGAAATTTTCCTGATTGATGATGGAAGCAAGGACATTTCTGGTTATGAGGCGACTTTAAAACTTAAAGAAAACCTTATGTCAGGTGTTGGTGAAACAGCCGCTGAGCTGGCTAAAGGCAACTACAAAATGCCGAATTTGATTGTTCATCGCCTTCCTCAAAATAAAGGGAAACGCCATGCGCAAATCTGGGCTTTCGAGAAAGCAACTGGAGATGTATTTATTACAGTAGATTCAGACTGTACTGTATTTCCAAACGCTGTCCGTGAATTGCTAAAACCATTTAACAATCCGGAAGTATCAGCTACAACAGGCCACGTAAATATCCGAAACCGCACTGATAATGTTCTTACCCGTCTTATTGATATGCGTTACGACAATGCCTTCCGTGTAGAGCGTGCTGCTCACTCGGTTACAAATAATGTTCTGGTATGCAGCGGACCATTAAGTGCATACAGACGCGAAGTAGTCATGAAAAACCTGGATCACTACGGAAACCAAATGTTCCTTGGACAGCAGGTTCAGCTTGGTGATGACCGCTGCCTGACAAACTATGCGATTCGTGAAGGAAAGACACTTTATCAATCGACTGCCCGCTGTATTACAGATGCTCCAACAGATTTGCGCACACTGCTTAAGCAGCAATCACGCTGGAATAAATCATTTTTCCGTGAGAGTCTTGTTGCATTGAAAATTGGTTTTACAAAGCCGAACGTTTTTGTATGGGTCATGCTTGAAATGTTCCTTTGGATTGCATTCGGTATTTCACTTATTCTTGCCATCTACTTTACGACGACAACAATGGGCTGGATCTTGCTCATCTACTACCTGGCTTACGTTATTATATCGGCATACGCCCGTAACGTTTTTTATGCCTATAAGAGGCCGTTTACATTCTTGCTCGCACCATTATATGGTTTGCTTTTCCTAATTCTGCTTTGCCCGCTTCGCTTCTGGGCGCTTCTGACTATTCGCTCAACTGCTTGGGGTACACGCGGCTAAGCAAAATATAGAGAGAAATTTCATGTGAATGGAGAGGTTTTAATGAAAGTACGTAAAGCGATTATTCCAGCAGCCGGATTAGGCACCCGTTTCCTTCCAGCTACGAAGGCTCAGCCGAAGGAAATGCTGCCGATTGTAGATAAACCGACGATCCAGTATATCGTAGAAGAGGCCATTAAATCGGGGATTGAAGATATTCTCGTCATTAGCGGACGCGGTAAACGCGCCATTGAGGATCATTTCGACAAGTCCTATGAGCTTGAGGAAACGCTCTACAAAAAAGGGAAATTCGATAGACTCGAAGAAATCCAGTCCATTTCGAACATGGCAAACATCCATTACGTGCGCCAAAAGGAGCCTCGCGGACTTGGCCATGCGATTCACTGTGCTGAAAGCTTTATCGGAAATGAACCTTTTGCTGTATTGCTTGGCGACGATATCGTTAAATCCGAAACTCCCTGCCTGCAGCAGCTGATCAGCGTGTATGATAAATATGAATCTTCTATTCTGGGTGTACAGGAAGTAGAGCATAAAGATGTTTCAAAATACGGCATTATTGCCCCACTTGAGAATCATACACTGGAAGATGGTGTATTATCCCTCTCATCCGTAGTAGAGAAGCCTGCTGCAGAAGATGCGCCTTCCAACTATGCCATCATGGGGCGGTACATTTTGACACCTGAAATTTTCAGCATTCTTGAAACACTGCCTCCCGGTTCCGGAAACGAGATTCAGCTGACAGATGCTATCAAAATTCTGAATGAAACACAGACTGTTCTCGCGTATAATTTTGCAGGCAAACGATATGATGTGGGAGATAAGTTCGGATTTGTAAAAGCAACGATTGATTTTGCTCTGGAACGCGGCGATCTTGGAGACCATGTTCATGAATATTTAAGCAGCCTTGTGAAAGAAAAAGAAATTACTTTGTCATAAACGTGCATTTGTCCCAGCTATCCAATGGACAGCTGGGACAAGCATGTCCCGCTGTAAAGCATAGGAGGAGGAAATCATATGAATATTGCCATTATCGGAACGGGTTATGTAGGTCTGGTTACCGGGGTCTGCCTTTCTGAAATTGGACATGACGTAACATGCCTTGACATCAACTCTGAAAAAGTAGAAATGTTGAAAAAGGGAATCTCTCCTATTTATGAACCAGGCCTTGAAGAGCTGATGGTGAAAAACACCGAAGCAGGGCGCCTGAAATTTACAGACAGCCATATCATCGGCCTTAAAGATAAAGACGTTGTGTATATTGCGGTGGGTACTCCGCAAGCTGAAGATGGATCTGCTAACCTATCTTATATTTTCAAAGCTGCAAGAGATATCGGCCAGAATATCACGAGAGACGTGACCGTTGTTACAAAGAGTACCGTCCCGCTCGGCACGAACTACAAAGTGCGCGAATTGGTTATGGCGAACCTGCAGGACAATTACCTCGTAGAAGCTGTATCCAATCCTGAATTTCTAAGAGAAGGATCTGCTGTTCACGATTCCTTTAACGGTGACCGCATTGTAATTGGTGCTGACAATGCAGAAGCGGCAAACATTATTGAAGAAATCAACAAGCCATTCGGCCTGCCAATCTTAAAAACGACCATCAGCAGTGCGGAAATGATTAAATATGCAGCAAATGCTTTTCTTGCTACAAAAATTTCCTTTATCAACGAAATTGCGAATCTTTCCGAAAAAGTAGGAGCAAATGTAAGCGAAGTGGCTGAGGGCATGGGCCAGGATGCTCGAATCGGCAGACAATTCCTTAATGCGGGCATTGGCTATGGAGGCTCTTGTTTTCCAAAGGATACCCATGCACTTGTGAAAATCTCCCAGGATCACGGACATGATTTTCACCTGCTGAAGTCGGTTATTCAAATTAACGAAACCCAGAAAACACGTCTGGTTAATAAAGCAAAAGAGCGCCTTGGTTCTCTTGAAGGCAAACGCATTGCCCTCCTGGGACTTGCTTTCAAGCCGGAAACAGACGATATGCGTGAAGCTGCTTCTATCGTTGTTTCACAGCAGCTTGTCGAAGAAGGTGCTGAAGTCGTCGGCTACGATCCGATCGCTGTTGAAAATGCAAAAAAAATCCTTCCTGAAGAAGTCATCTATGCAGAGCAAATTGAAGATGCCATTAAAGAAGCAGACGCAGTCTTTATCCTGACTGACTGGAAAGAGATTGTTGAAAAAGCCCTTCTCATGTCAGGCCTTTTCATGGAAGAACCAATTGTATTTGACGGCCGCAACTGCTACTCAGCAGAAGAAGCGCAAAAACTTCATGTAGAATACATCTCCATTGGACGCGAAGCTGTCCTGCCTGCGGGTGAAAAAGAGCAGGAATCGATTCTTGCTGCTTCCTTTTAACCAATAGATTACTAAACTTACAGCTTAGGTGTTGGCATCCATGTAACTAAATTTGAGAGGGTGCAAGGAATGAAGAAAATCGCTTCAGCAGTATTGGCGGCAGCAGTAGCTGTCAGCGCAGCAGCTCCGGCTTCAGCTGCGGAAATCAAGGTTCCGCAAAGTGCAATTGAACAAGCCAAGAAAATTGATGTGAACTCCATCTGGAAAACCGTTGATACGTTCAAAGGCACAGTGATGCTCAAAGACGCAAAGTACAGGGTCAGCTACTCAGAAGAAAATGGCAAAGTAAATGTTGCCATTAAGAAAGAAAGCGGAAAAGAGACCGTCGCAGTAACAGGAGAAGAAGCAAATAAGAAAGTTGTCCAATTTGTTAAAGACCTTGACCTTTCTCTTAAGCTGAGCAAAGAAGAAGTGATTAAGCGCTTATCCAATGCCTTAGGTGTAAAACCTTCCGATGTTACCCGTGCGAACGTATCCATTGGCTTTAACAACATGGCCGGCGTTGACTTCTCCTTTAAAAAAGGTGAAAAATCAGCTGTAATCAGCCCGTACAGCATTAGCAGACTTTACATGAAGGTAGAAGATAAAAACGGCTACTACTATCATGTAACTTACCTGACAAGCGGCGATAGCATCAAAGCAGTAATCGAAAAGAATACCGCTGCCGACAAGAAAACATACAAAGGTTTCTATGCCCTGCTTGAAGCACTAAGAATAAAAGACAGCATCATTCCAGAAAAAGACGCAACCTGGAACGGCTACCTTGATCAGCTTTCCAAAACACTGGGCTTGAAAGTAACAGATATCACAAAAGTCGAAGTGCAATCTCAGTTTGAAAACAACTCAAAAGCCAACATCAGCTTCGAGAGATAAGTGAACGAACCGCCCCGGATTAAGTGTGGGGCGGTTTTTTTTTGGTTTTAAAGTGGCTCAACGGGTGAGAGGGTTAGATAACGGATAGGCCGGGCGGCTATAAGGCTGTGGGTGAAACAGATCGATTTAACATATTGGGCTTTTTTAGGAACGGCTGCCGGGTTTGGACATGTAAATTGATTGAAATGAAATCAAAAGGAAGACTTAGGATTTGTGTGGGGCGTTGTGAGGCAGGCGGCGGGATAAAACAAGGGAGAACATGGATCCTATTTGCGGAGGGGAGCACATTTTTGCACGAGCGAATTAGTCAACGGGATAAAACAGGGGAGAACTTGGACAAGGCGGCACCCGGAATCGGCGTTTTTTGGGATATATCGGCTATTTTTGGAATATATCGACCATTTTTAGGATATATCGACCATATTTCCGATATATCGGCTATTTTTTAATTATATCGACCGAAACGAGGCGGATATCGACTTTTCGGGAGGATTCGACAAGGTGGGGCAATTCATGTTTGGTCTGCAGTGCTCATGCTAAGTCAGCCTCGTTTAGATCACTCAGCGGAATCTAGTATTTTCCTCCCCCCACTATCCAGAACGTCATGCAAACTCCCCTTAGGATCAGGAAAGCCATGCTTCCAACCGCTTATGATGAAGGTTCCACGTTTTGAAAGCGTTATCTATAGGGTATTATCCAGAATAATACAGGGAGGAGGAACAACCATGGTGAATACGTTTAACGAATCTGCGATTGCAACCTATTTAAAAACAACAGCAGAGGAATTATGTGAAGAGCTTGGCTCAAAGGATTGGGGAGACACAGACAGAGCCAGATTGGAGGGGAAAATCGCAGCGTACAAGCAAATGCTTGACCGGTTTGAGCTTGGGGATTACGAATGCGAGCACATTAAAACAAACAGATAAAAGCCTTCTGAATGATTCAGAAGGCAATGAAATCTGGCTTAAATAATGTGCCGTCCCTGTTCGGACAGAGCAAAGTATATACCGTGCTGCAAAGTACTGAAGCAATGGAAAGCTGACAGGTTGTATTCTGATTTAGCAATCGAAATCGCAAAATCAGGTGAAATCCCGACCAAAACCGTTTTTATGCCGATTAACGATGCGGATGTTGCAAGCTTATCGATAAACTCAACGGTTCCTTTTGTAACGTCTTCGCTCATTGCCGTCAGATCCAGGACCATATATTGAGCTTTTTGGGCAGGAAGGTTCTGAAGGGTGCGCTGTACAAGGTCGTAAGAGCGCTGTTCATCGTATTTCCCTATAAGAGGAACGACAACGATGCCTTCAAGTACGGGTATGATCGGAGAGGAAATTTCTCTGATCAGTATGTTCAGGTCATGGGTGCGTTCTTCCACTAAATGCTCAAGCTTTCTGATTTGGTCAGATTGTTCCTGTCGTGCATATTCATGAATATTCTGCTGAACTGTTGTGGCGGAAGGGAAATATTCAAATTCGCAATAAGCATCACCCTCAATCTGGCTCTTTATGACCTTATACCAGATATTAACACCAAACAAACCTGTCAGGATTCCTGCAAAATGTCCTGGGATGAACGTTCCCCGGTTTGTTTTTCCCTGAGCGCGGTTTATTTTAAATTCCCAGCTGTCTTTTACTTGGATAATGGCGGTTTTCCGGGCATGATTGACCTGGGAAATCTCCATTTTACCCCATCCGGCGGAAGCATACGTGTTGGGAAGAACAGCTGCTACTTCATTCAATGTAAGGCGTTGGCTTTTAAAATAGTCTCCTACTATTATTCCCTGTCTGAAACCGGCCGTTTCCAGAACAACGGAGGCGGCTTTGTCGCCGGAAATCTCTTCGATCGTATCAAAAAGAATTCTCATCGCAGAATCGATCCAAAAAAGGACCGCATCATCTTTCTCATATTTAAAAACACCCTCATCAAGATTCCAGCTGAACTCCAAGCCGCCAACCTTAATGGTGTTGTCCGTGAAGGATTTAATTTCGTTTTCCATCGTACACAACCTTTCAGTTAATCCCTTCTACTATCATACTACATATTCTGTCAATTGGCTGAAAAAAATCATATAGGAGGTGGGCAATTGAGGACAAGTGTGCTCGTTATTGGCGGAGGTGTCGGAGGCCTGACGGTTGCTTTAAAACTCGCCATGTGCGGCATTGATGTGACCGTGGCAGAACAGGCGAAAAGCGGGACTCATCTGTACAAAGGGGAGCTCCTTCAGCCGAAAAGCCTGGAAATTTTCAAGGCCCTCGGTTTAATCGGAAAAGTAGAATCCTGCGGTCATCGCATCCACCGTATTGATATACATGAAATGAAAAAGAGAGGGCAGCTGTACGAGGAAATCGGCCATGCGAGTATGGATTATGGAATGGTAGAGAGCGTGTTTTCGTACTCACTCATGATTCCGCATGAAACATTGAAGGAAATCCTTTTACATGCAGCAGAAGCCTACCCTGCTTTTCATTATCTGCAGCCTGCAAGATTCAGAGGATTTACGGATCAGCATAAAGCGGCAGTCAGTTACGAAGGGAAAGAAAAGACGATTGAAGCGGACTTTATTATTGGGGCGGAGGGACGGAGATCCAAAACGAGAGATTCGATGAAGACAGAGATAAAGGAACAGACGTATGACCACCATTTTCTGACGGTCTCTTTTGGAAGACCTGCTCATTTAAACGAAGGAAAGATGATCTCTTTTTCTAAAGGCTTCCTTGGCCTCTTTCCTCTCCCCGGCCAGCGTGTCAGGACGGTCTACCTGATTCCGGCAGGCAGCTATAAGGAAATGAAGGATAAAGGGATTGGGTATTTTCACCAATGCTATAAAGAGCTATGTCCTGAATTGGATGGGTACGTGGATGAGATTAAGGGATGGCGTGAAATCCAGCTGATGATTCCTGTAAGGTATCATGCAAGCCGATATGTAGAGGGAAGAATCGCACTTGTTGGAGATGCGGCTCACAGTGTGCATCCGATGGCAGGAGAGGGGATGAATCTGGCTATCCAGGACGGAGATATTTTAGGTGAGCTCCTGTGCTGGATGTACTCTACTGGGAATACAATACCAGAATGCTTGAAGTGGTATGAAAGGGTGAGAAAGCCGAGAACGAGTCACGTGCTGAACTTAAGCCATTTTTCAGCGCTCACTTATTCGAAGCCGCTTACGTATTTCCCTGCCTTTAGAAAAAAAGGCATTATCCAAACCACTAAGGATGACTGGCTTCATACGAAGCAGATGCTGAATGTTTCCGGGCTTGGAATTTGGCGGGAAAATGCTCTTGACCGCATGATTCAGATTGGGTTATTTCCAGCCAGATCTTCTTCGGATCCAGCCCATCTTCAAAAAAAATACATGTTCCATCAGGATTTGGACTATCCTTGGAGAACACGGGGAGGAAAGCACGGTGCTGAATGATTATGTGAGAGTGCTTAAGGCTAAAGGCTGGATGAAGCGAAACATGCCGTTTCTTTATACGTGGCACGCTTATATCGGGTACGAGCTGGATCTTTATGAGTACTTTCGCAAACCGAAGACAATTGCAGAAGTCGCCCGGCAGCATTCTTTGCAGAAAGATCTGCTGGAGCGCTGGATGGAAGTCGGACTCTCGATCCGGTATATGAGAAAAGCCTCTAAAGGAAGATTTAGAACTTCCAGAAGCTTTATGCTTCCTTCTGCGAAGAAAAACCCCTTATCGACCGGGGTCATACTTAAAGAAATGATGGAGCTTCATATCCCTGCATTGCTCAGCTATCCTGCGATCATGAGAAGTGAAGAAAAAAAGACCTTCGATCATGAGCAGCACGGGGAAGTAGTGGCTCAAACCTCCTCCATTCTGGAGCAGGTGGCATATCCGGCAATTCATCATCTTGTCAGGAAAACGGGAGCAAAAAGCATCCTTGATGTCGGCTGTGGCCATGCCGGTTATTTAAAAAGACTTGCAAGAGATTTTCCCGCACTAAAGCTGACAGGAATTGAATTGAATGAAGGAGTGGCAAATGAAGCAAGAACGAGGTGCCGGGATTACCCGGACCTGCATATTGAATGCAAGGATGCGTTTGAATGGGAGAATCCTTCCAAAAAAGATTTGGTCCTCTTTAATAATCTTCTTCATTATGTTCCGCAGGAAAGGCGGAGCCTGCTGCTGAAAAAAGCGGCGAGCTGGCTTGAAGAGGGAGGCGGAATGGCAATCATTACTCCGATGAGCCATGCGAAATACGGGAAACAATTTTCCAGTGCCTTTAACAGCTTCTTCTCAGCATTTGAGAATCTTCACCCCATTCCCTCTGAAAAAGACATGAAAGAGATGGCAGCCGAGGCTGGCATGAATGTGTCCTCGGTCCGTCCTGTCGTAAAAGAAGGAGGATGGTTCGCCGTCTGTATGCAAAAACACGGTGATTAAGCATTTTGCAGACAACCAGGGTGCCTGAAACGAGCATCGGAATTATTGAAAGGAAATAGTGCCAAGCAGGCCTAAAAAGAAGCGGGGCTAAAAGGGCTGGCCTGATCGGTGGAGTGAGTTTCTAAAAGAAGACTGGATTCCCGGTCTTGCGAGTCTCTCCATGAAGGCGAAGTTTTCTTATTCTGAAAGAAAGGCTGCCAGAGTGCTGCTCTTCGGTACAGGCGATTGGGACGCAGCGCTGTGGTGATTGGGTCAGGACAAAACAAAACCAGACTGAACGGCATGGAAAGCAACAGGGCGGGAATCAGCTTTTATCCATTCGCAGGCTGTCGGCTCAAAAGTATTTTTGAAAGAATAAAAAGCACCTTCCAAGATTGTAGTATCACCCCACGAATGCCTGCTGGTGTGTGCAGAGCAATCCTGGGTTTTTTTGTACCTGAAACGGCGGCTTTATCCATCCGAAAATATTCTTTAAGCTTACAAATGGCCGTATTCATTCTTTCCTATCCCTTTTTTAATCCCTTAACATATCAGAGGAAATTAGACTCCTGTTCATTCCTTTTCATAGACACAATGGAGGGGCACCTCAAGTAAAAGGAACTACATTGATTGGTTTTAGTCTGTATGTAAACCCTTCCATATTGAGAGCGCTCATTTCGTCCCGATCTGCAAATTTTTACATTCCTTTACAAAGTGAGAAAAGATCTAGAGATATCCTTGTGCTTTCAATGAAGGAAAAAAATAGAAGAAGTTGAAGGGGCAGAAAATCTTCAAAACTCCTATTCAAAGGGGGGGATGGATGGAAATCGTAATTCCTGGAGCGCTTTAAATGTTAGAAAAATCTAAATAATTGAGCCGAAGCACATGGTTCGGCGAAAGAAACAGAAAAAGGACTTGTAACTTTTATCATCTGTTATTCCTGCCGCTAAATCCATACAGTAGACATGGGTTAATTAAAAAGTGCTGATGAAAACGTTAAGAGGAGATGAGGTTACGTGTGGGTCATTTTAGCGGCCGCTGTTTTCGTTCTGCTGCTGGGAATGATTGAAAAGCGCCGCCACCAAAAGCGGATTGATTCCATTCCGGTCCGGATTAATATTAATGGAATCCGCGGCAAATCAACGGTAACCAGACTGATCTACGGTGTTGTCAAAGAAGCCGGATACAAGACGGTCGGCAAAACGACTGGTACCGATGCAAGGATGATGTACTGGAACACGAGAGAAGAAAAGCCAATCGTCAGGAGACCGGAAGGCCCGAACATTGGGGAACAAAAACGTGTCATTCACGAAGTTTACGATCTGAAGGCTGAAGCACTCGTCAGCGAGTGTATGGCAGTTAATCCTGATTACCAGGTTATTTTTCAGGAGGATATGCTGCAGGCAAATATCGGTCTTATCGTCAACGTACTGGAAGATCATATGGATGTCATGGGACCGACGCTTGATGAAGTGGCTGAAGCGTTTGTCGCAACCATTCCGCATAACGGGCATGTCATCGTAAATGAGAGCCCTTATATTGATTATTACCGGAAAGAAGCAGAAAAGCGTAACTCGACATTGATTGTATGTGACAATACCAGAATTTCCGAGCAATTTTTAAAAAGCTTTGAATATATGGTTTTTCCTGATAATGCCTCTCTGGCACTCGCAGTAGCGGACGCATTGGGAATTGATGAGAAAACAGCATTCAGAGGCATGCTCAATGCTCCACCCGATCCGGGGGCAATGAAAATCCTCCCTTTAGTAGATGCAGCGAATCCAGGCTTCTTTGTTAATGGATTTGCAGCGAATGATGCTTCTTCTACCATTAACATTTGGAAAAGAGTGGAAGATCTTGGCTATCCAACAGAAAATGCTGTGGTTATTATGAATTGCCGGCATGACCGCGTAGACCGGACCATACAATTCGCGCACGATGTCCTGCCGTTTATTCCAGCCGGAGACGTAGTCATCATTGGAGATACAACGCAGCCGATAGAAGATTCCTATCAAGCCGGTAACATTCCTGCCGGCAATTTTCACAATCTTGAAGGCTATTCCACTAATGAGATTTTGGCTGTGCTCGAGCCGATGATGAGTGGGCGGGCAATATATGGAGTAGGAAATATTCACGGTGCTGCAACACCGCTTATCGAACAATTAGAAGAGTATAAAATAAAGCAGATTGTCAGTTAGGAGGAGAGTCATTGTTCGGTTCTGATTTATACATAGCCCTCGTATTGGGGGTACTGCTAAGCTTGCTGTTTACTGAAAAAACGGGGATCATACCCGCCGGATTGATTGTACCCGGCTACCTGGCTCTCGTTTTTGACCAGCCTGTTTTCCTGGCTGTTGTCTTTTTTATCAGTTTGCTTACTTATCTAATTGTTACCTATGGCATTGCGAAAGTCGTGATTCTTTATGGGAGAAGAAAATTTGCGGCGATGCTTACGGTAGGGATTCTTTTAAAGCTCGCTTTTGATTATACTTATCCGATTCTTCCCTTTGAAATATTTGAATTCAGGGGGATCGGCATCATTGTGCCCGGCTTGATTGCCAATACGATGCAGAAGCAGGGAATGGCCCTTACAATTGGCAGTACGCTGCTGCTGAGCGGTGCTACATTCCTGCTGATGACACTTTACTACATTATATAAAGGGGGTTGAAATGTGAGCAAGCCACCAGGAAAAGAGCTGAATTTTGAAGAAAAGCTCTTGCGGTTTATTAAAAAGAACCGCCGGAACTCAAAGACCCACGCTGTAATAGGGCTTGTAGTTGCCGCTGCAGTTATGTTCGGGTTCTCTTTCGCTGAGAGGCCCCCGGCTCCGGCGGTAACGCAATATGAAGATGAGGTATTTACAGCTTCGTTCATGGGAGACGTCATGATGGGCCGGAATGTGGAAAAAGTTACCGAAGTGAAAGGCCAGGATTATTTGTTTCAGCATGTGAAGCCGCTGCTGCAGAATTCTGACTACATCACAGCAAACTTTGACCATCCCATTGTCCTGGATGAGAAACTCCCGAAAAATGAATCAAAGCATATTCAGCTTAAGACGGATAAACAGACAGCCAGGACTCTCCAAAACATGAATTTTACAGCTGTCAGCTTAGCGAACACCCATGCGATGGATTACAACGTACAAGGCTTATATGATACGAAAGAGACACTTAAAGAACATGGGATCGGGGCTGTTGGAGCAGGATCAAACTTAAAGGATGCCAAAAAATCCATCCATTACGAAAACTACAACGGCTTGAAAGTAGCGACCCTGGGTTTTACAGATGTCTACGCTGAAGGTTCAAATGCGACCGAATACAACAGCGGAGTCCTGGCTATGGAGCCGGATAACTTTGTTCCCATGATTGCAGAAGCCAAGAAAAATGCCGATTTTGTATTTGTTCATGCGCATTGGGGACAGGAGTATGATACGGATCCCCATCCCCGGCAAAAAGATCTGGCTAAAGCGCTCGCGGATGCAGGAGCTGATGTGGTCATCGGCCACCACCCGCATGTCCTCTCTCCTGTCGAGGTGTATAAGGACAGTGTCATTTTCTATAGCCTCGGAAACTTTATCTTTGACCAGGGATGGACGAGAACGAGGGAGAGCGCCATTGCCCAAATGAGGCTGATGGAGGACGGAAAAGCAAGATTTGAACTGACGCCTCTGGAAATTAAAGGAGCTCAGCCTGCTCCGATCCGTGAGATGAATCAGCTTCAAATGAAAAAAATGAAAGCTCAGCTTACGAAGGATTCTCACAATCTGGACTGGCATGAAGAGGACGGGAAGCTGGTCTTTGAAAAAGACTTCTCAAATAAACTCGATTAAAGCAGGGATGCAAATGAGAAAGAAAAGGCTCTGGACAGCACTGGCAATCCTGCTCATTGTCATTTTGCTCGTTGCACAATCCGGACTGCTAAAGAAATCATTTGAAGGAGAAGCGGCTGTCAGTGCCAACCATCCGCTGGCTGTAAAGGCAGGCATGGAAGTGATGAACAGCGGCGGAAATGCGATGGATGCTGCGGTGGCGGTTTCTTATGTGCTTGGTGTTACAGAGCCCTATGGCTCTGGTCCCGGTGGCGGCGGGATGATGATCGTTTATAATCCTGAAAAGAACTTGAAAAAGGTATATGATTACAAAAATTCCGCCCCAAAGGATGGGAAAGATTCAAAGGATCAAATCGCGGTTCCCGGATTTATAAAAGGACTTGAGCATGCTCACAGGGAGCAGGGGAAGATGGAGATGGATCAGCTTCTTAACCCGGCCATTCACTATGCTTCCAAAGGGTTTAAAGCTGACGAATTTCTCTCTCAGCGGCTGATCGATGCGGAGGATCAATTTGACGGACAGCTGCCCGAAGCTTTTTACCCTGACGGAAAGGCTGTAAAGAAAAATGAAGTCATCAAACAGCGGGAGCTTGCTGAAACACTAAAGCGAATTCAGAATCACGGGAGCAAAGGGTTTTATGAGGGAGAATTGGGAGATGCCTTTACGAAGGAAATGGACAGCGTAACTGCAGAGGACTTAGAGGATTATGAAGTAAAAGAAGAAATACCGCTGGAAGGAAAATTTGGAGAGTACAGGATCATGACATCTCCTCCGCCGGCTGGAGGGATTTCTCTTCTGCAAATCGCAAGACTGGCTGATTTGTATAAAGGAGAATTTCAATCCAATAAAGTGACCAATTCTACTCATTTAATAGGAGAGTTTACGAAGCATTCGTATCATGAACGCATTACAGAGATCCAAGATCCGGAATTCGGGGAAGTGGATGCTGACCGGCTATTATCGGATGAGCATCTGAAAAACATGGCAGATGATATGGATTTTGATAAAGCATCTTTCGATATCGAAGTGAATAATTCAGAAGCAGACGAAGAGGACCATGACAATACCACTCATTTTGTGATTAAAGATAAAGAAGGTACAATGATTTCGGTCACAAATACGCTCGGGGAGTTTTTTGGTTCAAAAAAACAAGTAAACGGCGTTTTTATGAACAATTCGCTAAGCAACTTTAGCGATGAGAAGGACTCAGTGAACCGGCTTGAGCCGGGAAAACGCCCTAACAATTATACATCCCCTGTCATTCTCGAAAATGATGAAGAAATCGTCGGCATCGGAACACCTGGAGGAAAGAGGATTCCAACGGTTCTTGCACAGGTATTGATTCAAAGAGAATATTTTGATTCATCATGGCAGGCAGCTATAAACGAACGGCGTTTTTATATTGAAGATAACGAGATTACGATGGAACCGGGTTATCCGGAAAACGTCCGGGACAAGCTTGAAGATCGCGGCTATGATGTCCGGGTGAAGAAATCACCTTTTTATTATGGAGGCGTTATGGCCTTGACTATAGATAAGAAAAGCCAAAAGGTGTCCGGCGCAGCTGATCCAAGGAGAACAGGCACGTGGAGTTCATCCAAATAATCTACAGGAGGAATCGGAATGAAAGTATTGAAAGGAATCTGGTCTACTTTTGCAGTTATGGGAATCTTGGCTCTAATGATCGGTTTTAAGCATACGGAAGTGATGGAACCGGTTGAGAAGACAGCTGTCGCAGAGGAAATGCAGAAGGTTGCAGCCCGGCAGCAGGCAGAAGCAAAACAGCAGGCAGCAAAGGAAAAGAAGAAAGCAGCGGACAAAACGGCGCCTGAAGAGACGCAGCAAGTTCCAAAGCCAGCATCTGCAGAATAATAATATGACCAAGCCCGGGGCTATTCCCCGGGCTTTTATATTATTCTCAAAATCTATTTTAACCATGTCTAATAATAAGAAATGAAAGCCTGAATTTAGCCAGTTCTGTTGCACAGCATCATAGTATGACGAAAAACATAGTTAAATAGCCCTGAAATGAACCTTTTACAAAATAGAATTTTCGGACTATTTAATCTATTCAGATAAGATTTATAATAGTTTTGTAACGAAAAATTTCATTTTCATGAAAAAATGTATAAATTTGTGCGTTTTTTTGTGAGATGCGGGGGGTCTTGGGTTGAGGAAATTGAAAAGATCGGTAGAAAGACACAGCAAACGCTGGCAAAGGGCAGCGGTCGGTACGGCAGTAGCAAGCGGCTTGCTGCTTGGGTCATTGCTTCCAGCAGGGGGACAAGCACTTGCTGCTGAAGCGCATTCGCATGCTCCGGAGTCGGCGCCAATAGACTACAATATCATTCCTGAAGAGAGACTGGCAAAATCTCTTAAAGAGAGAGGCGTAATTTCAAAATCTGCCACACAAAGCGAAATCAATAAAGCGGTTAAATCGTATATTGAGGAAAAAGAAGGGGAAAAACCCTCAGTAGCAGCAGATTCCCACGGACATTCGATGGATGCGAAAGTAAAAGAATTCATGGCTAAACAAAAAGCGAGCATTCAGAAGAAGCTGGGTAAAAACAAGGCTGCAAAAGGCAAACCCAACGGCCTCGTTAAAGTAAAACCTGCAAAAGATGCAGCGTATAGTGGAAATGTCCGTGAAGACAAAGTTCTTGTCCTATTAGTAGAATATTCTGATTTCAAACATAACAACGTGGTACAGGAAGAAGGCTACATGTACTCTGATGACTTCAACAAAGAACATTACGAAAAATTGATGTTCGGGGATGAAAAATTCACCATGTTCAACGGTGAAAAAATCAGCACATTCAAGCAATATTATGAAGAGCAGTCAGGCGGAAGCTACACAGTTGACGGAACAGTCTCCGAATGGCTGACGGTACCTGGAACAGCTAAAGAATATGGAGACGATAATCCTAATGGCGGGAATGACAATGCATTGCCAAAAGGACCGCGTGATTTGGTTAAAGATTCACTGAATGCTGCTGTTAAGGCTGGAATGGACCTTTCCGAGTATGACAAGTTCGATCAGTATGACTTAGATGGAGACGGAAATCAAAACGAGCCTGATGGTCTTGTCGATCATTTAATGCTGATCCATGCTGGTACTGGTCAGGAAGCTGGAGGCGGTTTGCTTGGAGATGATGCAATCTGGTCGCATAGATGGGTAGTCGGCAATCAGCCGTACAGTGTACCAGGAACGACATCTTCAGTACCGTATTGGGGCGGACAAATGGCGGCATTTGATTACACGATCCAGCCTGAAGATGGAGCTGTCGGTGTATTCGCCCATGAATTCGGCCATGACCTTGGCCTTCCAGATGAATATGACACACAGTATACGGGTGCAGGTGAACCGGTTGCTTCCTGGTCCATCATGAGCGGAGGAAGCTGGAATGGGAAGATTGCCGGAACAGAGCCGACAAGCTTTTCTCCAATGAACAAAGAATTCTTCCAAAAAGGAATGGGCGGCAACTGGGCCAATATCACAGAAATGGATTATAACGACCTTAACGCGTATGGCTTCTCTACAGTCATCGACCAAAGTGTAACGAAGTCCAAAAACCCGGGAATCGTAAAAATCAACCTTCCGAAAAAAGCAGTGAAAGGAATTGCCCCTGCTTTTGGAAACCAATATTACTACAGCACAAAAGGTGACGATCTCAATACAAAAGCAACCTCTCCTGAAGTGGACTTAACGAATGCCACAACTGCAAAATTCGATTACAAAGCTTATTTTGACATCGAATTCGATTACGATTATCTGTATGTGAATGCAGTAAAAGCTGACGGTACAAAAGTTCTTATCGATACGATCGGAGACGAAGATACTGACAGCGATGCACGCGCAGAATCCTCAAAAGGCCAATGGGTGGACAAGTCCTATGATCTGAGCGAATTTATAGGAAGCAAAATTAAACTTGAATTCAACTATGTAACAGATGGCGGGCTGGCTCTTGACGGCTTTGCAATGGACAACCCGACATTGACAGTTGATGGAAAAGTTGTCTTCTCTGATGACGTTGAAGGAACACCTAAAATGATGCTGGATGGATTTATCGTTTCTGACGGAAACTTCTACAAAGACAACTACTACTACCTTGAGTGGAGAAACTACGCGAAAGCCGATAAATCTCTCGCCTACTCCAGGGGTGCTGTCTACAATACAGGTATGCTCGTATGGTACGGCGATGAAAGCTACACAGATAACTGGACAGGCCCAGCACACCATCCGGGTTATGGCTTCATCGGTGTAGTGGATTCCCATCCGGAGACCGTATTCGGAATGCTGAACGGCAAACCAAGTGCTGCAAACAGCACACGCTATCAGGTAGCAGACGCTGCGTTCTCATGGGACAAAACAAAAGCATTCACCGTGTCCTCTCCGACCCGCGGAGAATATACATTCAAAGGAATGCTCGGAAACACGTTGTTCGACGACTCCCAAACATACATTGATTACGATCTTCCGGATGCAGGGAAAATCCTTCCGAAGCATGGCTTGAAAGTACAAGTTATGGGAGAAGCGAAAGATAACTCTGCCGGTATGGTCTGGATCCGCAAATAATTCTGATAGAAAGAAGGGCTTTGTAAAAAGGGATATGACAGGGTCTCCTTTCCTGGATCCCCGGAATAAAGCCTTCCTTCCATAAAAGTGCTCAGAGCATGCTCTGAGCACTTTTTCTTATTGTTTGGCCCGCCTTGCATCCTGCAGGGAGAGGAATTTCTGCTCCATTTTATTCATAGCTTGACGGGGGTGTTTTTGCCTCCTATCCTCATTGCTGAGCTCCGATCGCCAGTCCGCCTGGTCTGCCTCACCTCCGGCCCCACCTCCGGTAAAGGGCTAAAGCTCTGACCCCATCATGATTAATCGCTTGCAGCACAAGAGACTGCTTTTGCTCTGCTCTGTCCCCGAAAAGGAGGAAAAAGGGGGTCGGAGGATGCCTCCGACCCCGATTATGTCAACTTGATTTCCTCCGACCCCGACCTTTAAAGGTGTTGTGAGAGAAGGGAAAAGAGCTTTCCGCCTCTGGCCCCCAATGCTTTGCAGTACTGGGGGACGGAGGCAAAATAACGCAGTACCACCGCATAAAAACAAAAAAGCCGGTGCCTAAGCTTTAACGCTTTATCTGAGTGAGAGCCAGACCCCGAATTTAGGTTCAGGCCCTTCATTCAGAACCCATATCCAAAGTATATACAGATCACCATCATTCATGACTAAATACCCATTTTTGCGAATTTCCCATATTCCAGACTATAGCAATCCTTCCACCATGTTTTTTATTTAAAATTTTAGTATTTTTCGAAAGTGGTAGCCAAATATTGTACAAGTTGTTATACTTCATAATTATATTTTAGATGAGGAGGAGAGGACGATGGGTAAGCTTAGCAGCAAGGATCAGATTCTGATCAGTGTTATGCTGTTTTCGATGTTTTTTGGGGCTGGCAACCTGATTTTTCCAACATTCCTTGGCTATTCTGCCGGTACTCATACATTTTCATCTCTTGCAGGGTTTATTGCTACAGCCGTCGGGCTCCCTGTGATGGTCGTTATGGCAATCGCCATTCATGGCAGTGCCGATCAGCTGAATCAGAAGGTCCACCCTTATTTTGCTCTTGTTTTTCCAATTGTCATTTATCTTTGTATAGGACCTGGACTTGCCATTCCACGGGCAGCGACAATCTCATTTGAAATGGGAATGAAGCCCTTTCTAGGAGAAGGAACCGCGGGAGATCAGGTTCAATTAGGGATTTATACACTGTTATTCTTCGGAATGGTTCTATGGCTTAGTCTTTCTCCTTCTAAACTTATAGACAGGCTTGGAAAAATTCTGGCTCCGGTAACGTTAACGATTATTGGAGTGTTATTTGCAAGAAATCTTTTTTCTCCCCCGGAGTCATTTGCAGCTCCTCAGAAAACGTATCAGGATAACTCATTTTTTCAGGGATTCCTTGACGGCTATTTAACAATGGATGCATTGGGAGCGATGGCTTTCGGCGTCCTGATTGCCAATACCGTCCGTTCAAGAGGGATGAAAACGAAGACGGAAATTTCCCGCAGTATGATGACTGTTGGACTGGGAGCAGGTATTCTCTTAGCTTCTGTTTACAGCGTTTTAGCCTATCTCGGCGCTTCTTCAGCGGGCTATGGTGCAGCGGAGAACGGAGCAGAAGTTTTGACCCTTTTGACAAGAAATCTTTTCGGGGATGCGGGTCTTGTCATCTTGGGTGTCTTGTTCACCTTCGCGTGCCTGAGTGTGTCAATAGGCCTTGTCATAGCATGCAGCCAGTACTTTTATAAGCTCATTCCAGCACTTTCCTACAGGATTTGGGCAGTGGTGTTTTCAGCAGCCAGTATGCTGATTGCCAATCTTGGCTTGAATCAAATTTTAAGCATTTCCGTTCCGGTTTTAAGCATGATCTATCCGGTGCTTGTTGTCTTAGTCACGATCGGCCTGATGGAAAAAGTCTTTAAGGATCATCAGCCTGTATATTACACAGCCGTTTTGTTTACGGGAATTTACAGCGTTGCTGAGTTTTTGAATACATCCTTATTTAATGGAAGCCTTGATCCCATTATCGGAACCATTCCTTTTTCTGCTGAAGGAATCGGCTGGCTTCTCCCTGCTGTGGCAGGAGCTGCTGCGGGTTATGGTTTCAGCGTACACCGGAAAAACAGACAACCCGCTGAACAGTGAAAAGAGGCCTTTACCAGGGCCTCTTTTTGATTGCCTATAGTGAATATCCCCCGTCAATAATCAGGTTGTGGCCATTGATATAGCTGGAGTCAGGACTCGCCAGAAAGAGAACCGCTTTAGCAATTTCCTCCGGCGTACCGAATTTTCCACGCGGATGATCCTTCTCTGCCTTTTCGTAGGCTTCTTCATTGGGATAAAGGCTTTTAGCCAGCCTCGTTTCAACCGGTCCAGGGGAAATTGCGTTGACCCGCACATTCCGTTTTGCAAACCTTGAAGCCAATGATTTGGTCATCGCAATCACTCCTGCTTTACTGGCGCTGTAAGCAGGAAGAGCAGGCGGGAATTTTCCGGTTCCGACGATGGCTGCATTGTTTATAATGCTCACCGGCTCATCTTTCGAAAAATGTTTTTCACCGTGCTTGATCATAAAGTATTGGGATTTCAAATTAATGCTGAAAAGCTTTTCCCAATCGTCCTCATGAATTCTGCTGAGCGGGCCTATGGCCGTATTGCCTATTCCTGCGTTGTTAAATAGGACATGAAAGCTGTCCTGGTCTCTTCCAAACTCTTCAAAGAATGACTGTACACTGCTTTCCTGGCTGATATCCGTTTTTGAAAAAGTGATACGGCCCTCCAGACTGCGGGATTGATCTTCAAGCTCTTTGCCGCTTTGTTCATCCCGTCCCAATGCGTATACATGAGCGCCTTTTTCTGCAAAGGAGAGAGCGGCTGCTTTGCCGATTCCTGCAGTGGCGCCTGAAATGATGACTACTTTGTTCTTCATGTAAAACATCCTTTCATCCCTGCATTCATTCGTTT
The DNA here is from genome assembly GCF_050107635.1 of Metabacillus sp. 113a. NCBI lineage: Bacteria > Bacillati > Bacillota > Bacilli > Caryophanales > Bacillaceae > Metabacillus > Metabacillus sp. 113a. Next base: position 221,217 of record NZ_JBNILJ010000004.1, read on the forward strand.
CCTTCAGACTTCGCCATTCTTACGAGAATATGGGATAGATGCCCGCGCTGCTCCTCGTTTCCAGCCTTCCAGAGCTCTTTGAGCAAGTACTCTTCGCGGTTTTTCGGTTCCACATTATTCGCCAAATACTCTGCAGCTGTTTTGGCTGCCTTTGCCATCGTTTCTTCGCTTAATCCCATTTTTTCGCCCATGCTGACCTTGTCATTTAAATAGCTTTTGAAGTGTTCGAAGTTCTCCAGAATCTGATCCATTTCCTGCTTGCTCATCTGATCCATTTTGCCTTCTACTTTTTCTTCACGAATCGCGGTATCTTTTTCAAAACCCATGTTCATCCACCTCCTGGAAGATTAGTATTGTATTAGCCCCCCGGGAAGCGGGATAAACGAAATTTAGGTTTTGGATGTGCTGCTCCTATTCTTTTATTACATAATAGAGGATCAGGCAGACGATCCCGGCACTCAATGAGCCAAGCCAATCAAGTGGAAAAGAAGGTCCTGTCTCAGGAATCAGCAGGCCGCATGCCACCAGCAGACCTGTCAAAAGTGATCCGGCGATTCCTGCTTTAACAGAGTTTAAATTGTGCGTATTTTTTTTCTTGAATAAAGATTGCTGGATCGTCCGGAAAAAATACAGGATTAACAGCGGCGTAAAAATTAAAATTACGCTGAGCGTTACTCCGGATTTGATCAATGAAACGGAGGGATCAATTGATAGGAAAGGTCCGGCACCTAAAAGAATTAGTCCTCTTCCTGCTAAAATCCAGCCCAATAAATTCATTAGCTGTGAAATATAAAACTTCACTTTGCTTTTTTTGCTGTCCTTTGGAATAAGGGCGATGAGCTCATCTGCATATCCCTTAGGGTCGCTGCCGAATAAAACCTCTGCTTTCTTTCCCTCTTTTTGAGCTTCCAGCAGGTGATCCAGGATTTCCATGAGGATTTCCTCCGTCTGCTGGGCTGATAAAGAAAGCTGCATGCGGAGGTAAAGCAGAAAGTCTGAATAAACCTGCTCGTTTTCATTAGTTAAAAGCCCGCGCTTTTCGTTATTCATTTTAATCAGCTGCTTCGCTTGCATCGTTCAATCCTCTCCTTCAAATAGTAAGCTTACGGGTACAGAGATTTTGTTCCATTCCTGCTTAATGATTTCGAGAGCTTCTTTTCCCTCCTCCGTCAATTCGTAATATTTGCGGTTAGGGCCTGATGGAGACGGCTGCATCTTCCCGAGTATCCAATTGTTCTTCTGAAGTCTAAGCAAGACGGGATAGATTGTCCCCTCGCTTACCTCATTCAGACCTGCTGTCTGAAGTTTTTTGGATAATTCGTAGCCGTAAACCGGCTCTCTTTGAATGACAGCCAGGACACAGCCATCCAAAATGCCTTTTAGCAATTGACTGCGACTTGACACAATCAACCCTCCTTTGCTGTATTGCATAACAAGATAGTGGGGCGTAAAGTTAGCTACCTTGCTAAGCAAAGTAGCTGACTTTACGATACATTTAGTAAGGAATACTGTCAAGAAGATTTTGACTTAATCTCCTGAAGATTCTGTCGAAGTCTCGGCCGTTTCGATTAGAGCCGGATTTGCATCTGTTTCTTCCAGCTCGTCCAGCCTTGCAAGGATTCTTCTTTTTTGGTAAAGCATTGTTCCAGTTTCGGCAAGTTCTTTAATCATGGAGCGATTCGTTAAAGCCCCAAACACCATTCCTGCAATCGGAATCATCTGAAGAAGCTTTTTGATTCCATATGTGTCTCTGTAGGAATACATGACTTCCCTCCACCCTTGAAGCTGGGAAAAGACTTCGGAGGAATCGGTTCTCTTATGAAATCCTGCCAGCTCATTTAGGATGGCCTGTTTTCCAACGATATCCGCTGAAGTAAATTGAAGGCATTTAACGATAAACACCCGCTCTTCTTTTTGCTTCGGATCATATCCGTGGGCAATCGCAATCTCCTGCAGAGTTTTAAGGGAGAGCCCCAAAATAACAGGGATATCCAAAGCGAGAGTGAACATTCCTCCAAATCCTGTAGAAGCTCCTTGAACCGTCGCAAGGTTGCCGCGTGACGCTCTGATTTCTTCACATACCTTTTTCATGTCTGCAACAGGGATCATTGCTGCTTCTTCGATCGTTTCAATTTCTCTCCCTGACTTTTCAGCCAGTTTATTGAGCATCATTTTCTCCTGAGTCAGGTACTTTCCTCCTGACTGAACGTAGCTGCCGATTTCATCCAGAAGAACTCCGATTTTTTTCTGCAGAAAAGCAGGGGTGATCCTGTCTAAAAGCTTAAAAGGGAGCCGGGTGATTTTTTCCCAGAACCATAAGCCCTGCTGATCTTTTTCCCATTTTTCCACTTCAGATAATGAGTGCTGCAGTAATTCTTTCGTTTCCATACAATCTCCCCCTTTTATGGTTAGTAGCTAATAGTACGTATATTCAATCGGCAGGTTTCAGTCTGTCCGATGTCCGGATGGGTTATGCTGCAGGATGAGAGCAGCAGGGACACATTCATTATAGCAGGTGGAGTCAGTAAGTACTCTGGACATTCGGGCTTGTACCCGTTAAGATGATGAAATCATAAAAGAAAAGGAAGATGTTTTTGGCTCAAATACGATTAATGGGCAGCAAGGAAGAACTGGAAGCTTTTCATATGTTCTTTTGAGAGAAATTATTCGGTTTCTTATACATCAAAAGAGTATGGCAGAACAAATCCTAAATACAAACACTCTAAGGATGAGCGGGTTTTTAAAAAACAAGTCTATGGGAGAGTAACCATGAAAAGAATAGGGGAGAGAGTCCGGCTTAGGGAATTGGAAGAAAAGGATGCGGAGCAGCTGTACCCGATTTGGTCTGATCCGGAAGTGGTCCGTTATTTAAATATGCAGGCAGCAGGCACGATAACCGAAGTCAGATCCATGATCTATATTCTTCGGTCACTCTCGGGAAAGAGGAAAGCATTCCGGTGGTCAATTCTTGATCAGAATACGAACGAATTGCTCGGAACATGCGGATTTAACGAGTGGGATGAGGAAAATTCCAGAGGTGAAATTGGCTATGAGCTCGGCATGCCTTATTGGGGCCAGGGTTACATGGCAGAGGCGCTTCAATTGTTGTTTAATCTTTCCTTTAGAGAGATGGGGGCAAACAGGATTGAAGCAAAAGTCGTGCCCGATAATCTAAGTTCGATCGGTCTTCTCAAAAAGCTGAACTTCCGGTACGAGGGAAGGCTGAGGAAATACGAATGGATGAATGGGAAATTTCAGGACGTTGAGCTTTTTTCTTTGCTCAAAGAAGAAATGAGGGATTAAGCGGCAGGTTCATGGGGGAATGAATGAGGGGAGGGATCAATAATCATGCAAACAAGAATTGAGAAGGATACAATGGGGGAAATTGAGGTTCCGGCAGATAAAATGTGGGGAGCCCAGACACAGAGGAGCAAGGAGAACTTTAAAATCGGTACCGAAAAAATGCCGCTGGAAGTTATTTATGCATTTGCCGTTTTAAAACGAAGTGCGGCTGTTTCCAATGAAAAATTAGGAAAGCTTACGGCAGCAAAAGCAGAAGCGATTGTCCAGGCATGTGATGAAATTCTTGATGGGAAGTGGGACGAGCAGTTTCCGCTGGCAGTTTGGCAAACGGGAAGCGGCACTCAAAGCAATATGAATGTAAATGAGGTTGTCGCGAGAAGGGGCAATGAGATTCTTGGTGAAGGGGAAGCCAAAATCCATGCAAATGATGATGTGAACATGAGCCAGAGCTCAAACGATACGTTTCCGACTGCGATGCACATTGCCGCTTTAAGAGCGGTAAAAGACCAGCTCCTTCCTGCTGTGGAACAGCTCCAGAAGACGCTGGAGGAAAAATCCGGTCAGTTTCAGGACATCGTGAAAATTGGCCGGACTCATTTGCAGGATGCGACTCCGATTACACTTGGCCAGGAGATCAGCGGCTGGTCCTATATGCTTGAACGATCAAAGGGAATGATAGAAGAAGGTACTTCCCACTTGCTTAACCTTGCGATAGGAGGAACAGCTGTTGGAACCGGCATCAATGCCCATCCTGAATTTGGGGATGAAGCAGCTCAGGAAATTGCCAGGTATACAGGCTTCCCATTTATTTCTTCTGCGAATAAGTTCCATGCATTAACCTCTCACGATGAAATGGTTTATGCCCATGGAGCCATTAAAGGGCTGGCTGCCGATGCAATGAAAATTGCAAACGATGTGCGCTTTTTAGCCAGCGGCCCCAGATGCGGAATTGGCGAGCTGATTATTCCTGAAAATGAACCTGGAAGCTCCATCATGCCAGGGAAAGTCAACCCGACGCAAAGCGAGGCTTTAACAATGACGGCGGTTCAGGTAATGGGGAATGATGCAGCAATAGGCTTTGCAGCAAGCCAGGGGAACTTTGAATTAAATGTATATAAGCCGGTCATTTTGTATAACTTCCTTCAATCCGTCCGACTGCTTTCAGATGCCCTTCTTTCCTTTAATGAGCACTGTGCCAAAGGGATCCAGCCGAATCATGAGGTGATCGGCAAATACCTTAAAGAATCTCTCATGCTCGTTACGGCATTAAATCCGCACATCGGATATGAAAATGCAGCAAAAATTGCGAAGCATGCCCATAAAGAAGGTCTGACTTTAAAAGAATCGGCTTTGCAGCTTAATCTTCTTACTGAAAAGCAATTTGATGAATATGTCATTCCAGAGCAAATGACTAAACCGAAATAATGACCGTCTCTTATAGGGTGCTGTTTCTCAGAAGCAGCGCCCTTTTCCCATAAGCTTTCATACTCCGCTTCCATGCAATTTCCAGATTATAACTCAGGGTAAACCCTTTTTTCAGCAAATAATAAAATCACCCGGCAAGGATAAAAAACACAGGCGGATTTCGAACCATGTGAAAAAGATAAATGAAGGAGTTTCAACCTTATGAATTTACATCAGCTGCTTTTATCTTCATCCATCCGTCCCGAGCCTGAATTGGAAAATCTTAAATCCATTGAAATAAAAGGGATTACGTCCGATTCAAGATGCGTGAAGGCGGGAGATTTTTTTATTGCCATTTCGGGTCATGACCAGGATGGACACCAATATATCAACGCTGCGATTGAAGCAGGGGCTGTGGCTGTCGCTGGAGAAAAAGCACTTAATAACCTTCCTGTTCCCTATGTTCACCTGAACGACAGCAGAAAGCAGATGGCGGAAATGGCCATCGCTTTTTACGGCAATCCTCAGCAGAAACATAAAATGATCGGAATTACCGGAACGAACGGGAAAACCACGACTGCTTATATGATAAAACATATAGTAGAATCAGCGGGATATTCCTGCGCCCTTTTTGGTTCAATCGCCAATTACATAAATGGAAAATGGTACAGAGCCTCCAATACAACTCCGGACAGCCTCGAGCTTCAGAAATTGCTTCATCTGAGCAGGGATGAGTTTGCAGTGATGGAGGTTTCATCACATGGCATCAGCCAGCATCGCGTGGAAGGCCTTCAATTTGATTACGCGCTGTTTACGAACCTCGACCGGGATCATCTCGATTACCATGATACGATGGAGGAATATTTTCAAGTGAAGTCCCGGCTATTCGCCCAGATGTCCCCTGCAGGGAAGGCGATTGTTAATACGGATACACCGTGGGGAAGGAAGCTTACAGAAAATATAAAGGCAGAAGGACATGATGTTCTGACATTCGGGGAAGGCCTTGAAAATGACCTTAGTTTATCAGAATGGAAGGCAAATACGCTACCGTCTGCCATTTTTAAAGAAACTGAAAATAGAGGTCATTTTATCCAGCTTGCGATTCCAGGTCTTCATAACGTGTTTAATGCAGGACTGGCTTTTCTGGCAGCTCAACAAATCGGGATCGAATCGCGAGTGATTCAAGAGGCGCTGTTAAGCTTTTCCGGAGTTCCCGGCAGGAATGAGATGTATGTGCAGAAGGGCGAGCCTACCTGCATGGTCGATTATGCCCATACTCCTGACGCGCTGTATCATTGTCTGAAAACTGCAAGAGAATGCGGGGCAGAAAATGTTTATCACATTTTTGGCTTCAGGGGAGGGAGAGATGAATCAAAGCGCAGCGAAATGATTCAATTGTCCTCTGATTTGAGTGATGGATACATTCTGACACAGGATGATGCCAACGGTGTACCCGAGCATGAATTAATGGATGAATTAATCAGGCTTCAGGAAACATTCGGCAGTGAGAAGGGATCTCTTATTCCTGACCGTACTATGGCTATCAAGCATATGTTTAAGATTGCAAAACCAAAGGACTGGATTGTCGTTACGGGTAAGGGGGACGAGCCCTATCAGCAGCAATTTGAGCTGCCTGCAGCAACAGATGGAGAAACGATCCGGTATCTTCAAAAAAAACTGATTCAGAAATGAAAAAAAGGAACCCGGGATGCTGCAGGGTTCCTTTTTTTGTTTTCATCCATGTAAGAATATGCAGCGAATTCAATTAATTTACATTGTTTTCAGATTGTGAAGTTGATATTCTAGAAAAGGACTAACTATGAACGGAACAGATAAGGAGAGTAAATCCATGAAGCAGATCCTGCACACGATGATCGCGGCTTTCACACTATTCATTATCATGCACCCGGACAAAGCAAGCGGCATTAAGGATCCTGACCTTTCGCTGAAAAGTGAAGGAGCCGTTTTAATGGATGCAAAAACTGGGCGTATTTTATACGAAAAGAATGGTCATGCTTCTATGTACCCTGCGAGTATTACAAAAATCGCAACCGCTATTTATGCAATTGAAAACGGGGATTTGGATGAAATCGTAACAGTAAGTGAAAAGGCCAGGAATGCAGAAGGGACTAAAGTTTTTCTGGAAGAAGGAGAGCAGGTTCCTCTTAAACGGCTGATTCAGGGAATGCTGATTAACTCCGGAAATGATGCGGCAATTGCTATAGCTGAACATATGAGCGGAAATGTCGAGCAGTTTTCGAAGGATTTGAATGAATATTTACTAAAAGACGTTGGGGTTGAGCAAACGAACTTTGTAAATCCAAGCGGTCTGTTTGATCCGGACCATCGGACAACTGCAGCGGATATGGGCAAAATAACAAAGTATGCCATAAAGAATGAGCAATTTGCAGAAATTTTTGGAACAAAATCTATGGAATGGGAAGGGGAGACCTGGCAAACGACTCTTTTAACCCACCATAAAATGCTGAAGCAGCGGCCTTATGAAGGGGTGACGGGCGGAAAGAACGGGTTCGTGTCCCAATCAGGCTTTACCCTTGTTACAGCAGCGCAAAAAAATGGGTTAAGCTTAATTGCAGTAACACTAAAGTCCCCTAATGACAGTGGTACGTATAATGATACAGAAAAATTACTTGATTATGGATTTGGACACTTTGAAACGAAAGAAATCGCGCCTGCGGCTTCGCTTGTAAATGATAAAAAAGAACCGCTTCAACTAACGGAACCTATTCCCTATACTAAAGGCAAAGATGAAAAGGTGACAACAAAGATAAATCGGCTAAATGAGCTGGTTGTACACGGCGAGGATGGGCAGGAACTGGCTTCAGCAAAACTGGAACCCGCTATTCCGGAAGGCCAGGGCATCAGTCAAAATCTGCAGGAAAATAAAGAAGAAGAGGACAAGTACTTCAGCAGTCATTTTTTCCTGGCAGCAATTGCAGCCTTCCTTTTAGTGACCTTTATTAGCGGTACTTTATATTGGCAGACGAAAAGATAGCAAAAAGTCCATTAGGGCTTTTTGTTATACAGCTCAAAAATAGCGAACAGGACAGTATAACAAGATTATAAAGAAAGACATCCTGGAATAAAGATACTTAAAATCAGCTTAAAAGAATGGCTATCATGAGACATGGTGCTGATTGCCACAGTACCTGTTAATTGGAGCGGAAGGCTTACGCAAGCCTGCTGCAATCAAAAGCTGAGTTGAATAGAATAAGAAAAAGCCCGGGAATGCTTATTCAGCACTCCCGGGCTTTATTTTACAGATTTATAGTGTGCCGGAATCTGAATCCGGCTGTTTATGCTTCTTCCGATTAAGAAGAGGATACACAATCAGGCCTGCAAGGAAGAGACCGATGCCGAGGAAGAATGTCTTAAGGTCTGACGTTCCGGAGATGATAACGTACACACTGTAGATCAGCGCCAGTGAAGCAATCAATCCTTCTCTTACTCTGGATCCTTTGATTTCGCTGAACGTTTCGCCGTTTAAAACGAGCTTTAAATAATAGATAGAAGAAACAAGGTATGGAATCAGATAGGCAAGTGTAGCTGAAGTTGTAAGGAACGTGTAAGCTTCACTGATTGTGCCTGAGATAACTGAAAAGATAAACAGCTGTGACATGATATTGGTAATCGTGAGGGAAACCACAGGGCTTCCTTTTTTATTGTTTTTTCCGAATGCAGCCGGGAAAATTCCAGACTTGGCTGCCTGGTAGGCGACTTCTGAGCTCATTAAAATCCAGCCCAGAGTAGAACCGAATAAGGAGATAAGGGCAAGAATGGCCATCGCTGTCCCGCCGGCGTCTCCAAGGAAAAGAGCGAGAACATCAACAAATGGCTTGTCAGACTGCATTAATTCTTCTCTTGGAATAACACCCATTGTAAGCAATGTCGTAATCATATAAATGGATAGCGCAACCAGCAATCCAAAAATCGTTGCTTTTTTTACATCTGACTGGGAGCGGGCACGCCCGGACAGGATCACAGCCGATTCGATTCCTACAAAAGCCCAGAGGGTTGAAACAGCTGCAAGCTGTACCTGCTTAAAAAGTCCTTGTGGTTCCCCGTTTGATTGGACTTCGAAGTACCATTCTCCAGTGCTTGCTCCCTGAAATGCGAACAGGGCAGCGCCAATAAAGAGCATAAAGCCGATTACCTTCGATGCGGTAGCAGCAAAATTCAGCCGGCCTGCTGCATTCAAATTGTTCACAAGAATTGTATGAGTTCCCCATAATAAGATGGTGCAAACAGCAAAAGTAATCAGCCGGCCTTGTTCGATTTCCTGAGGCCCGACAGAAAAGAGGACGGTCGTATCTTTCATGATTGGAAGAAATGCCGATAAGTAACCTGCAAAGCTTGTGATGATGGCAACATTGCTGATCCAGTTTGCTACCCAGTAGCCCCACACCATACTAAATCCTGCAGCCTTTCCGGTTTTCTCTGATTTAAACATGGCCCTTGCGTAGCTTTGAGGCCCCCCGGTTAACTCCGGCTTTCTCACCGAAAGATTTCCAAATACGAGGGCAATCATTAAGACCCCGAGGCCGGTAACCAGCCATGCAGAGGCTACTCCCATAGGACTGGCCATTTGTGCAAGTGTGCTCGGAAGCATGAAAATGCCGGATCCGACCATATTTCCGATTACAAAAGCAGATAGCAGCCAAAAGCCCCATTTTTTTTGTTCCATTGTAAATCCTCCTTATATGATTTGCTGCTTAAAGGAAGATGGAGGACGTTATGCACATAAATAAAAAAGCATGGAGCAATCCATGCGTTTCCTATACATAGTCGCCTCAACCTATCTCCTGATAGCGCTCCGCGATGAATACTGCGGCAGTCCTGTATTTATTAAATACAGGCCCAGCAAGGACTGATGATTGGTATCAGCTTGCTTCGGCACCTTTTCCTTTCAACAGACATCAACAGCCCCAACGGCTTCAGCCCGGTTACTAATAATTGGTGCAACCTCTACCTCACCGAGATATGGAGTGAGGATTTTTCTTATTGAATTATGATACTTGAAAATGATAAATGATTTCATAAGAATCGTCAATGGAAACATCAGATTACCTTAACCTTCCACCTGCGAATCCGTCAGAAAATTATAAGTATTCTCTTGGTTTTTCCCAGTAAATCACCTATAATTTAATCAAGACTGACAAACTGTAACACAAAGGGGATTAGAATATGGGCAGTTTGGGATTTGGAGAAATCTTATTGATACTAGTGGTGGCACTGCTGCTGTTTGGACCAAAAAAGCTTCCGGAGCTTGGGAAAGCAGCAGGAAGAACGCTCCGGGAATTCAAAAATGCTACCCGCGGGATGATGGACGAGGATGAAGAAAAAGCAAAAAAGACAGATGAAAATCGTATCTAATAGATAGAAAATGAACCGGCATAAGGCAGCCGGTTCATTTTTTAATTGGCTATGTTAAAGCATGGGGCTGATTACTAAAACCTGTTGACTGAAAAGAAGGGCGTGAGCCTTTACGTTTGAGAGCGGCAGGATAGGGCAGATCCCGCTGCCGCATAGCGGCAAGGAGGCTTACCGCCCGCCCAAAGATAAACGAACGCCTGCTGGCTGTAATCAAAAGCTAAATTAACAGAGCCTTTTATTTAGATTGGATATCCGTATGGATAAGCTTTAAACGGGCTAACCATTTGACGGTGGGGGTTCTTCGCAGTCACACTAGTCCACCGGCAAGTCCAATTTGATTATTTACTCCATTGGCTGTGCAGAATCGGTTACTTCTTCAGGGACTTCCAGGTCATTCAGTTCATTGTACTTGCTGAACGTGCCATCGACTTTCTGATCGAGGGCAATGGTTTGGCCTTCAACATCTACTGTCATTGACATCATGACAGTTGTAGTATTCTGCAAGAAGGTCTCTTTATCAATTGAATAAGAGAGCTTTAAATCAGTTAATTCTGCAGATGCACCGTCTACGCCAAGAGAAGAAGTAATTTGATTAACCATATCTCCATAAAGATTTAGGAATTCTTCCTTCGGTTCATCAATAGAAATGATGTATTCACTGTCTTCTTCTTTGACCTTAATATCTCCTGCAACTTCTTGTAATCCTTCCAAATCAGCCGCCGGGTTTGATTGAGCTTCAGATCGTACCATTGGGTTATTAGGATCTGTGGCCATTACGGCCCACTCTCCGCCATTTTGAGATACATAAGAGTTGTCTTTGGTTACATATGATTCAAAAGAAAATTCAGACCCGTCTGCTGCAGATTTCGTTGTATTTACAGTGTGGATCAGCATTGGATCCATATTTTGCTCTATTTGCATAGAGGCATCCGTTTTGATTTCTTGCTGTCCATCATCAACAGTCTGGTCCACTGTCATTTCACTGGAGAAGCTCTTCACATCTTCATAAGCCGCAATCGACTTTTCCAAAACCTGTTCTGCAGTTAATTCTTCTGCAGGCTGTTCTTCTGATTTTTCTGTTTCTTCCGCTGCAGGCTCCTCAGCTTCTGCTGCTTCTGCTTCTTTTGTTTCTGTTCCATTTTCAGACGCTTCATCCTCTTTTGACCCTGTAGCTGTTTTCTCCTCTTTGGGAGCGGCAGTTGTTTCTTCCTTCGCCGTACCGCAACCGAATAAAACCAATGAAAGGATCAAAAACATGGAAGAAAGTTTTGCTGTCATTTTCAAATGTGTCACTCTCCAGTCGTTTTTTTATACAGCCTTTGGGACTGCTAACATAAAATTCCATACCCTTGGTTTTCATAAACCAAACAGAAATTTAAGATAAAATACCTGTTTTATTTAAAAAAATTTCTATTATACCCTTATTTTGGAATAAAATGACGATTTTTCTCGAAAAATTGTAATTGCAAATTGACAAACTATTCGTATATAATGAAACTACAAAATCATATTTATGCGCTTAATCCCACACGGGAACGGGGGAACCAATCAGTGCGGCCGCACTAGGGGTGAATCCTTTTACAGGTAGGACATATTCTCTTCGTCCGAATCCGACAGCTAACCTCGTAAGCCTAAGAAGAGACGCTTCAGTGGAATGTCAAGCTACGGATCCGAAATTTGACCCTATAAGCCGCGAGATCTCTTCTCGCGGCTTTTTTGCGTATTTTCCAGAATGGGTTTTACAAGCATCTTGTTTTGGGTAAATCTGCTAGGCTACACTTCTAATCTAACAATTCGTAAAACGGGAGGTCATTTATGAAACTAGCGACGAAAATTATTATTGGACTTATTGCCGGAGCTATTGTCGGAATTATTTTAAACGTTACTTCTCCGGATTTATTTAAACAGCTGGATACGTTCCTATTTACTCCGCTTGGACGCATCTTCCTGAATTTAATAAACATGCTCGTTGTTCCCATTGTCTTCTTCTCTATTACTCTTGGTGTAGCAGGCCTTGGAGATCCGAAGAAGCTTGGAAGAATCGGCTTGAAGACCATTGGGTTTTTCCTTTCGACAACAGCTATTGCAATTACAATTGCACTGGGTTTGGCACTCATCATCCAGCCTGGAAATGCTGGGGAGTTTAATACGGAAAGTGCCAGCTATGAAGCGCAGGAAGCTCCTTCCGTTTCAGATACACTGCTGAATATTTTCCCGAAAAATCCAATTGAAGCAATGGCGAGCGGCAACATGCTTCAAATCATCGCATTCTCTGTATTTATTGGAGTTGGAATTGCGATTCTTGGGGAGAAAACATCTGCTCTGAAAAAGGTCCTTGAACAAGGAAATGAGCTAATGATGTATCTTGTCGGGCTTGTTATGAAATTTGCGCCATACGGGACGTTTGGTCTGATTGCGACAGCAATTGGCAGCCAGGGATTCGATGCGATTAAAGCGATGGGAGTTTATTTTATCGTCGTTCTTATTGCACTTATTGTTCACGCAATCGTGACGTATGGTTCCAGTGTCATGATCTTTGCGAAAAAGAATCCAATCTGGTTCTTTAAAGGATTTGCACCGGCAATGACCGTTGGCTTCAGTACGTCAAGCAGTAATGCGACTCTTCCGCTTTCGATGGAAACAGCCCAGAAAAATCTTGGCGTTCCAAAGCAAATCAGCGGATTTGTTCAGCCTCTTGGGGCAACCATTAATATGGATGGAACGGCGATCATGCAAGGGGTGGCTACAGTATTTATAGCCCAGGTTTATGGGGTGGATTTAACGATCACGGCTCTATTGACCGTTGTTCTTACAGCTGTCCTTGCAAGTATCGGAACGGCGGGGGTTCCTGGAGTAGGATTAATTATGCTGGCACTTGTCCTGAATTCAGTTAATCTTCCAGTAGAGGGGATAGCCTTAATACTTGGAATCGACCGTCTTCTTGATATGGCCAGAACTTCACTTAACATTACCGGGGATGCCGCATGCGCAGTAATCGTGGCAGAGACGGAAAAGAAGAATGGAAGCCTGCCAACTGAAGAAAAAGTTGTGCAAAGCATGTAAATCTTTCAGGAGAAAAGCCGGCAGCGGTAAAGCTGCCGGCTTTTTGTATGACCGGAAATTTTCTGCAGAATACTTGTCTTTTTCAGACGTATAGTAGAATAAAGGATTTTAAGGTGCAAAGGAGCAGCATATGAAAGAATTTATTTTTAGTATGTTGGAGGGACTTGCTGATTTAGGCTACTTTGGAATTGCCATTGGCTTGATGATTGAAATGATTCCAAGTGAGATTGTGCTTGGTTATGGAGGATATCTGGTCTCCTTAGGGAGAATAGGATTTGCCGGAGCTGTTGCAGCTGGAGTAATTGGAGGAACACTGGCTCAGCTGTTTCTTTATTGGCTTGGGTATTACGGGGGCCGTCCGATTCTAGAGAAATACGGGAAGTATCTTCTCGTCAATAAAAAACACCTCGACTTATCCGAGCAATGGTTTGGAAAATACGGAACAGGGGTCATTTTTTTCGCGCGGTTTATTCCTGTTGTAAGGCATGCCATCTCGATTCCGGCGGGCGTAGCCAAAATGCCTGTTTGGAAATTTACAGTGTATACTGTTGCAGCCATGATCCCGTGGACCATTTTATTTTTAATTCTCGGCATTCAGCTTGGAAGCAACTGGATGCATATTAAGGAAGCTGCTCAGCCCTATATGATTCCGCTTATTATTATATTTTTGATGGTCATAGCCGTTTATCTGTTTGCTAAAAGCGCAAATAAAAGAAAAACAGCTTAAACTCTGCGGCTGCAGAGTTTTTTATTATGTTTATTGGATTAGCTTATCTATAAGCGGTGCTGAGTCATGGGGAAGGCATGAGACCGGTATCGCCCGTCACGGTTAAAAATCTCTGGTTTGAACAACGGCAGGAAAAGTCTCTTCAAGCTTTACTTCAGTAAAAGCGTAAATTTTCATATGATAATCAGGCGCAGGAACCAGTAAATCGAAGGCTGGTTAAGCAATAGGCTGTAATAGGCCGGAAAACTCATCATAAGCAGATAAAATGAAGATATAGAGGTTATTTTCGTTCTTTACTCTGGTTTGTAACAGGAGTAATATACTCTCGTAATTATTTATTATCATTGTTTCACTACCTATATCGCTTAATCCTTAATGGAGCGGGGGACCCATGGACGTGTGGCGGATAATCGCCGCTTGGGGTGAATTCTCTAGCAGAAAGGGCTACTTCCATGCCCTAACCCGACAGCTAACCCCGTAAGCGTTTGGAGAGGCCGATGGAACTTGTGTCGAGTTAAGCACAGGGGCAGTCCTCTGTGCTTTTTTGTGTGGATTTTTTTAAACAGCTTAGTTAAATCAGGCTGTTGATTGCAGCTGGCAGGCGTTCCCTTATCCTTGGGAGGGCGGTGAGTCTTTCCCGATCCCCCAAGTGCAGGGTTTTACGCTCTGCGCCCCAATCAACAGATGTTAAAAAGCTTTAGGGCATAGCCTTTTTAGCAGAAGGCGTAAGGGCGTTGTTTTCAGTAATCTCCCACTTCGAAAGTTCACTGGAAATGAAGTGTGGAAGATTCAATCTAACTTAGAGGGAGATTTCACCGGTGGATAAACAATTTGCAGTTTTTGGATTAGGACGCTTTGGAGGCAGCCTCGTAAAAGAATTCCACGAGCTTGGGAGAGAGGTTCTGGCCGTAGATAAAAACCTCGACCGGGTTCAGCGGTATGCTGCCTATGCGACCCATTCAGTGCAGGCTAATTCTATGGATGAGGAAGCGCTAAAACAGCTTGGAGTCAGAAATGTGGACCATGCCTTTGTGTCTCTTGGAGGTGATATCGAGGGGAGTATCCTGACTTCTTTGCTGTTAAAAGAACTGGGGATCCCGGAAGTGTGGGCGAAGGCTCAAAATGATTACCATCAGCGGGTTCTTGATAAAATCGGTGTCAATCGGGTGATCCATCCGGAAAGGGATATGGCAAAAAGGATTGCCCATCACATAAGTTCTGAAAAAATGATTGATTACATCGAGCTCTCAAAGGAACACAGCCTGGCGGAATTGATGGTGACAGATAAAATAAACAGAAAATCGCTGCTGGAATTAGACGTCCGATCCAAGTTCGGCTGCAACATTGTGGGAATTCAACGGAATGAAGATATGATCGTATCTCCTGCTGAAGAAGAAACCGTAAAAAAAGGCGATATACTGCTTGTTATCGGTAAAAATAAGGACATCTCACGTTTTGAGGAAGAAGGAATGTAGCCTATGAAATTCCCCAGAGTCATAAAGCTTAAACCATCGCAGCTGCTTGTGCTTATATTCTCCGTTGCGATTGCCGCGGGGACATGTTTGCTTAAGCTTCCTTATTCCACAACAGAAGGAATCTCATGGGTGGATGCTCTATTTGTTGCCACCTCAGCCATGACTGTGACCGGTCTGTCGAGTGTCGATCCAAGTACAGCATTTACAGTCTTCGGCCAGAGCATCATTGCTCTTCTCATCCAGCTTGGGGGACTTGGAATTATGTCTTTTGCCGTGCTGATCTATATGGTTCTTGGAAGAAAAGTTGGGATGAAGGACCGTATGATCATCCAGCAGGCTCTAAATCAGACGAATTTAGGCGGGGTTATACGCCTCGTGAAATACATGTTCATTTTTGCATTTGCTATAGAGTTTATTGCCATGATCTTTCTCGCTTTTGTATGGGTCCCTGAACTAGGATGGGGAAAAGGATTGTTTTATAGCTTATTCCATGCAATTTCAGCATTTAATAATGCAGGTTTTGGTCTGTTTTCAGATAACTTAATTGGTTATGTTGGAAACCCTGTTATTAATGTTGTAATCAGTCTGCTTTTTATTATTGGAGGAATTGGCTTTACAGTTTTAGTAGATGTCTGGCAAAAAAAGAAGTTCAAAAAATTCAGCCTCCATACGAAAATCATGCTGATTGCTACGCTTGTTATTAACTTAGTATCCATGCTGATTCTTTTCATTCTGGAATACGGCAATCCGGGAACACTTGGCTCTCTATCCCTTGGAGATAAACTTTGGGCTTCCTGGTTCCAGGCGGCTTCTCCAAGAACGGCAGGCTTCAATACATTGGATATGGCACAAATGCATGAAGCGTCGCTTTTCTATATTATTGTCCTGATGTTTATCGGGGCGGGAAGCGCCTCCACAGGAGGGGGGATAAAGCTTACAACCGCACTGGTGATTTTTCTGGCAACGATTACTTTTTTAAGAGGGAAAAAAGATATTCTGATCGGCAACCGGTCACTTGACGGCGGGTATATAGTCAGAGCCTTATCAATCAGTATCGTATCAATCCTTTTCATTATCGGGGCTGTTTTTATGATGACCATCACTGAGGATGAAGCCTTTTTGGAAATATTATTTGAAGTTGTTTCCGCATTTGGAACAGTCGGGCTCTCAATGGGGATTACAGGCTCCATTTCATCCTTTGGTAAAATCATTCTGATCATGATTATGTTTTTAGGGAAGCTGGGTCCGCTAACCCTGATTTACTCGCTCGCCACTCCGGCTGGAAAACAGATTGTCCGGTATCCGAAGGAGGACATTTTAACAGGGTAAGACGGCCGTACTTTGCAAAAACAACCGAGGCTGAAGATTTTTTAGCTTTGTGCTGCAAATGATTGATTCTCTTTTCAAAGCTGGGATAAAAGCATGGAACAAAGTACTCCCAGCGAGGTAATCATTCCGACGATCGGTCCGCCTTCCTCGAACGCTTCCGGCATCATGGTGGAGGCAACCATAGCAATGATGCCTCCAGCAGCAAACGCGCCTATGGCGGCAGTGAAAACAGGAGAAGCATCTTGAAGCATCGTGTAGCCCAGGAGAGAACTGACCGTAGCCAGAAAAACGACGGTCATCCACATAAATAAAATTTTTCTGCGGGAATATCCATCCTTCATCAAACCCGTGGTGCTTGAGAGTCCCTCTGGGAAGTTGCTGATAAAAACAGCAGCGACCATCAAAATGCTGACGCTGCCCTGCTGAAGGATGCTTACCCCAATAATGACAGACTCCGGGACGGCATCGATAACAGTCCCGATAAAAATGGAGATGCCTGAATGATTTTCAGGGTTTTCTTTAGAGCGTTTCCGCTGATGGCCGCCTTTTCCTGCAATCATGCTTTCGCTGACGGTGAACAATAAAGCACCTGCAAGAAAGCCGGCCGCAGTCGCATTCATGCCCCCTCCTTCAAGCGATTCCTGCAGCAGATCAAATGATGCTGCCCCGATTAGCACCCCGGTTCCAAAAGACATGATCCATCCAACCATCCTGCGAGGGATTTTTTGCATCATCCCCAGCAGTGCTCCAATCAGAATGGAAGAGCCTGCAAATGCTCCCCATAAAGCTGCCTGTCCCATTTTTTCACCTGCCGATTCATTTAAATCTTAGTTTTATCTTTACCCTAAGGGGAAATCCCATATTCTTATTTTTTCCACTTGCTGCATGGGACAGGGGGGACATTGAAGGCGTATGTTAGCAGGCTCGTTTAATGGAGAGGTTTTTAGCAGGACCGCTCTCTTGAACAATGCCTGGCGGGACCCTTCAGCTATATAGGGAACTGCGCAAAAAAAGCTTCCGCTGAAAGGATGCTGTGTCCTTACCACGGAAGCTTTTTGCAAAAATTATTTTTCTACAACATATTCTTCAATTTCATCAAGCATCTTGTTAGCAGCGATTACCCCGCCGGCAGTATTCCAGATCGCATCGTCTACCTGATAAGCCTTCCCGTTTTTAACGGCATCCAAATTCTTCCAAAGGGGATCCTTTGTAAACTCTTCTTCGGTTTTAACGGCTTCTGTATCGCCTTCAGGTGCATACGTAAAGTAAAAGAGAAGATCGCCATCCATCTCAGGAATCGCTTCCTTACCTACTTCTCTCATGAATTGATCCTCCTGGTCGCTGGCAAACAGTTTATCAGCTGCTTCAGTGTGCTTCATGCCAAGCTGATCGAAAATCACTCCGGAAAATGAATCTTTATAATATATTCGTGTCGTTCCCGCCATAAAGCGAACAACCGATACTTTTTGTGAAAGTTTATCACCGGCTTCTTCTTTAATGGAATCAATCCGTCCATCAAAATCTGCAATGACCTTCTTTCCTTCTTCTTCACGGTCCAGAGCCTTTGAGTAAAGAGTGAAGTTTTCTTTCCAGTCTCCTCGAAGAGTTTCAGATAAAACAGTAGGTGCAATGGCACTAAGTTTTTCATAAACCGCTTCCTGGCGCATTTTGTTTCCGATAATTAAATCCGGTTTAAGAGCTGCGATCGCTTCTACATTGACCTCACTCTCTGTGCCGACTACTTTAACATCCTTCATATCTTCTTTAATATGGTCATACCATGGATCGCCAAGCCAGGATTGAACCGCTCCAACGGGTTTTACACCCATTGCAAGGGCTGCTTCCGTACCCTCGTTCGTCAAAACTACGACCCTTTCAGGCTTTTTGGGAATTTTTGCTTCTCCCATCGCATGCTTCACTGTGTATGCTTCCTCAGGAGCCGCTTCTTCTTTCTGGCTCTCCGTATTGCCGCCGCAGGCTGCCAGCAGCATGGTAAGACTGAGAATGAGTGCAAAAACGCTCAACCAGGACTTTCTATATGTATTCTTCATGAAAAAACCCCCCATTTGATAATGATTTTCATTTACAATTAAAATAATAAGTTTAGTTTGTATGCGATGTCAATATGTAATTGAAAATGATTTTCAAATTCATTCTCATTTGATACAATAACCGTAGACTTGATAAGTCAATAAACGTTGGTATATTCGGAGAATAATTATGCTGGTAAAGACATTTTCACAAAAATTCATCCTGTTAACAGGTCTCATTATTCTATTAGCCGGGGTAATGTGTGCGAGTGTTGTGTACGGTTATGCGAATACAAGCTTTAGATCTGCTTATCAGGCATTTACTGACTTTGACGGTTCAAATGAACATATAATCCTTACAACCGTAAGGCTGCCCAGAGCACTGATTGCCGCTATAGTGGGGGCAAGCCTTGCGATTGCAGGGGCATTAATGCAGGCTCTGACGAAGAATCCTCTGGCATCACCAGGAGTTTTCGGAATTAATGCGGGAGCCGGATTTTTTGTAGTTATTGCAGTTTCCATTTTTCAGGTTTCCTCTCTTCAGACATATACTTGGCTTGCCTTTCTAGGAGCTGCAATTGCTGCTTTAACAGTCTATTTCATTGGATCTATGGGCAGAGAGGGACTGACGCCGGTTAAGCTGACGCTCGCAGGTGCCGCGATGGCCGCCCTGTTCAGTTCGTTAACTCAGGGCTTGCTTGTCGTAAATGAAGCCGCCCTCGATCAGGTCCTGTTCTGGCTGGCTGGCTCTATACAGGGAAGAAAGCTTGAATCGTTGGCAGCTGTTCTGCCTTATCTTGGGGCAGCCTTTATCATTTGCGGATTTCTCGGCCAAAAGATCAATATTCTTACAATGGGGGAAGACGTAGCTAAAGGACTTGGCCAGCGAACAGGCACTGTAAAAATGTTTGCAGCTATTGCCGTCATTCTTTTAGCAGGCGGTGCGGTTTCAGTAACAGGACCGATCAGCTTCGTTGGAATTGTCATTCCCCATCTGGCAAGATATATCATAGGAAATGATCATCGCTGGATCTTACCGTATTCTGCAGTACTTGGCGGAATTCTGCTAACCGTTTCCGATATTGCTGCCCGCTATGTCGTTATGCCCGAGGAAGTGCCGGTAGGAGTCATGACGGCGCTGATTGGAACACCTTTCTTTATCTATATCGCCAGAAAGGGGTTTGATCGGGCATGAAGACTTATTGGACCGTGCGAATCGGAAAGTCCATCTCATTTTTAATCGATAAAAAAGCAGCTAAGGTTTCATTGATTATGGCTGCTATCCTCCTTACCGGATTCTTTATCAGTACTGGAGCCGGCGAGGTAATGATGAATCCTTTGGAAGTGGTTAAAACTTTGGCTGGCTTTGGTTCTGAAATGAACATGCTGATTATTTCATCGTTCAGAATGCCGAGAATTCTGACGGCCATTATGGTCGGGGTCTGTCTGGCAGTGGCAGGAGGAATTCTGCAGGGAATTATCCGAAATCCGCTGGCCTCTCCGGATATCATAGGAATTACTGGTGGCGCTTCATTAGCTGTCGTCACATTCCTTGCCCTGTTCAGTGATAAAAACAATGCTCTTACAGTGAGTATACAATGGATGCCGGCCGCTTCATTCATTGGAGCAATGACCGTAGGCTTCATCGTGTACCTGCTTTCATGGAAAGGCGGATCATCGTCCTTCAGGCTTGTACTTGTGGGGATTGGTTTTTCTTTGTTAACCCAGTCACTGACAACCCTGATGATGATCAAAGGTCCTATATACCGAGCTTCACAGGCAAACACCTGGATAACCGGAACCGTCTATGGGGCTACCTGGCAGCAGGTGAAAATCATGCTCCCGATTACTGTCCTTCTTCTCCTGTTGACAATCATTGTAATCAGAACAATCAACCTGCAGGGACTGGGCGATGATCTTGGTGCAGGAGCTGGGAGTTCGGTGCAAAGAAACAGGCTGCTCCTTCTCGTATTGAGCACAGCACTAACGGGAACGGCTGTTGCTTTTGGAGGGGGCATAGGATTTGTGGGATTGATGGCTCCTCATATTGCCCGGAGGCTTGTCGGCTCCTCATATGGAGCGATGCTTCCTGTCTCAGCTATGGCAGGTGCCTTCCTTGTGATGACTGCTGATCTAATCGGGAGAACTCTGTTTTCTCCGCTGGAAGTGCCCGCCGGAGTTTTTACAGCCGCAATAGGTGCACCTTACTTTATCTATTTGCTTTATAAAACGAGAAACACATAAACAGGCAATGGGCTCGAATTTATAAAAGGGGTGAGATAAATGAGCGCAATTGAAACGAAATCCCTGACTTTATCTTACGGGGATTCCATTATTATAGATGAACTGGACCTGACACTTCCCAAAGGGGAAATTACCGTATTTATTGGAAGCAACGGCTGCGGAAAATCAACATTGCTTCGTTCACTGGCAAGGCTTCTTAAGCCGAGTCATGGATCTGTTCTATTAGAGGGAGGGTCCATTGCAAAGCTTCCCACTAAAGACGTTGCGAAAAAACTCGCCATCCTTCCACAAGGGCCGGCAGCTCCTGAGGGCCTGACGGTTCTTCAGCTCGTCAAGCAGGGAAGATACCCCTATCAAAATTGGCTGAGCCAGTGGTCAGCGGAGGATGAAGAAGCGGTCTATAAAGCTTTGGAATCTACAAAAATGCTCGATTTTGCAGACCGCCCGGTTGATTCTTTATCAGGCGGCCAGCGTCAGCGCGCCTGGATTGCGATGACGCTTGCCCAGGACACGGAAATAATTCTGCTCGACGAGCCGACAACCTATCTGGATATGACTCATCAAATCGAAATTCTTGATCTGCTGTTTGAATTGAATGAACAGGAAAACCGTACGATAGTGATGGTGCTTCATGATTTAAACTTAGCGTGCCGCTATGCCCATCATCTTGTCGCGATCAAGGACAGAAAAATTCATGATCAGGGAAAACCCGAAGAAGTGATCAGCTGCAGCCTCGTGCAGGATGTGTTCCAAATGAACTGCGAGGTCACAGTTGACCCGTTATTCGGAACGCCGCTGTGTATTCCCCACGGCAGAGGGCGCTGTATCCTGAAAGAGGTGAGTATGCAAAATGGCTAAATTTACAGAAGCAGAGCTTGCGGAATTAGAAAGGTTCCGCTTAGGCAGGAAACGCTGGTCTTCCAGCCTCTCTGCTGAAGTAAAGAATCTCCTGGACCCTGATCAGCTGAAGGCTTATTTAGACAAGGTTAAACCGAAAATTGATGCGCCTGACCGGAAAACAGCCGTTTCCATGCTATTGAAGCGCTATGGTTTTCTGGCTGCCCTAACCTTATATTCAATGACGGTATTCGGCAAAGCCCCCAGGCTTAGCCCCGAAAATCTCTCACTGGAAACAGATGATCAGGATCCATTATGGCTCCCCTTTTTTTATTTTCATGAACTGGATGCATCCTCTCCGGATCAAAATCACAGCAGAACGGAATGGAGAGATGCAGTACACCGGGAACTGTTTGCCGAAAACATTGCTCTGCTGATTAAAACAGCAAACAAAAATACTGGTATATCGAAATGGATATTATGGGAAAATATATGCATATACATTAGATGGATGTATGAAAACCTGATGAAATCTGTTCCGGAAGGGCTGTCTAAAGAACAGATTGAGGAAGATTTTCAGTATACTGTATCCGAGGCAGACGGCTCACTGTTTGGAGACTTTCATTTCAATCCGCTGAAGCGCTACGATGGCAATATGGAGATACAGCCCGAGACGGGTCAGGAAATCAGAATGAGACGCACCTGCTGCCTATTCTATTTAACCTCTGAACGGGAAGCCCGGTGCAAAACGTGTCCGGTAAAATGTGTGAAACCGCCAAAAGGATTTGGAGGATAAAAATGGCCCAAAAAACAAAAGAACAATTTAACGGTCTATTTGAAAAGTATTGCGAACTCCTTATCGGCAGCTCAAAAGAAGAAGAACAGACCAAAGTGGAGATGTGGGCTCTGTATACCCACATGGCAAAAACAATGCCGAACCTTGTCAGACACTGGAATGCCGAATATCCAGATTTCAAACAGGCCATAAAAGACATCAGCACCGAGGTCAAGCAAATGAATGAAGATCATCGGACAAATTCTCAGAATAAGAAAGAAGACTAACACCGGCCGGGCTGAAACCTCGACCGGTGTTTTTGGCTTTACAGGGGAGGGAGGGCAGACCGTAAGCGGCGTTTTGCCGCAGAAGTGATCGCAAATTTTGTCGAAAAGTCTTTATATTTATAATATGGACAATAAAACGGGAGTACGGACAATAAAATGAGAGTACGGACAATAAAATGAGAGTACGGACAATAAATTAAAAGTACGGACAATAAAACAAAAGTACGGACAATAAAACAAAATTCAACGCAAAAACAAAGATAAACCCAGCTGAACAATTACCGATCAATCACATTCCGGCTGAAATACGATGTGTTTTTCCCCAATTCCGGATTATTGTTCAATACTGAGAAGGGAAATCGCGAATTTTGTCGAAAAGTCTTTATATTTATAATACGGACAATAAAACAAAAGTACGGACAATAAAATGAGAGAATGGACAATAAATTAAAAGTACGGACAATAAAACAAAATTCAACGCAAAAACAAAGATAAACCCAGCTGAACAATTACCGATCAATTACATAATGCCTGAAATACGATGTGTTTTTCCCGCAATCCAGAGCAATTTTCTCCCTAACAGTGCAAAAATAGCCGAAAAACAGTGCCCCCATTGAGCGTCCAAGGCTCTGAGCACTGTTTTTCAGTTCACCCTAGCTAGGGACTCAGCAGAGGGCATTCTTGTAGAACTCCGCTCTAAAAAAAGCAAATTACCTGCTAAAGTTCCAAAAAGGTTATTGAAACCTCGGTAAAGCCGTGCCGTCTTTTTAATTCATCATACCTTTATAAGGAGACTGTTCTTGACTGTACCCGGAAAATTGCTGGTAGGACTGCTGCATTTTCTGAGGCTGTTCTGCTTCGACCTTGTACCAGCCGTGCTTAAACATCAGATTGTACAAGTCTCTTTGACAATTTTGAGTCTCATTGAAGATGGCCTGAACATCTTTATAAAGGCTTTCATGGCTCATTTCGTTCATAGCCGTACAATATGCATCGGTCATGTACTTTTCTGTAGCAAGTACATCATTCACGAAATCTCTCTCGTTCATTTGCGGAGTTTTCGGCACTTGGGTTTCCGGATTGCCGATCTTGCCTTGCTGCTGATTTTGATTCATGATATCGATCTCCTTTCCAATCCATTAATTATTGAAGCGGCGGCTGAGACTGGGCTTGCTGCGGCTGAAGATGGGCCAGGATGGTCTGATAATGCCGGTTATGCATTTGGCCGGCCTTTTCAAGCTCCATCTTCAACTCTTGGTTTTGGCAGGCTTGAGCAAAAAAATGTGCTTTTTTCATGGCCAAAAGATTCCATGAAAGCATATCCTGCAGGTAGAGATGATCTTTTGTTGAAACAACATTCGGCGGCTGAGGCATGACGCTTTCTGTCTGGTTTTGCATTGGCTGCTGCTGCATACGAACTCCTCCTTATTTTGCGTATCTATGTTATCGTTCCTCCAGCGGGCCAATTTTTATTCATAAGCTCAGTTAAACTTGACTGTTTTTGCAGCTTGAAGGCATTTGCTTATCCAATGGCGGGTGCAAGCCTTCTCCCGGCGTCACCAATAAAAAGCCTCGCCAGTCCCGCTGATCCTAACTCGCAGCTCCAATCAGCAGGAGTAAAAACCAAGCACCATGTTTGAACAAAGCCTATTTATACATCTGTCTGTCTCAGCTCTTGATTAACGGTGCATGCGTTAGCTATCCAGTGGTTTCGCCCTGCACTCGCCGCCCCAATCAGCAGGTGTTAAAAATCAGCCACAGCTGTGGAATAGTCTATCCATCTGACAGGAAACGACTTTTCCCGATAAAATGATATTCAAATAGTCAGAAAGGTGGTAAAATACTTATAATTGAAGGCGCTTTACATAACGGCTTCAATTGCAGATTGTGCACTTTTTTATTTTTTGAATATAATGTATGCGTTTTCAGGAGGAATGAGGATGGAACAGGTGATGCGCAATTTTTTCTTGTTTTTGTCAAAAAATAGAGGCCTGACGAAAGTAGCGAAAAAGTACGGCTTAAAATTCGGGGCTGCCCGGTTTGTAGCCGGTGAAACAATTGAGCTTGCTGCTGAGGCGATCAGACAGCTTAACAGCAAAGGATTAGATGTCACGATTGATTACTTGGGCGAATTTGTAGATCATGCGGATGAAGCCAATGAAATGGCTGATAACTCCATTAAAGCAATAGAAGCAATCGGAAGGGAGCGTCTGGATTCCCAGCTGTCTTTAAAAATGACCTCCATGGGCCTCGATATTTCAGATGCCCTTGTGATGAACAACATGCGGAGAATTCTTGAAGCTGCCAAGAAAAACAATGTCTTTGTTACCATCGATATGGAAGACTACAGCCGATGCGCCAAGACTATTGAAATTTTTAAAAAGCTGAAGGAAGAGTACGAGAATGTAGGTACAGTCATTCAGGCTTATTTATACCGTACAGAAGATGATATGAAAGAACTGAATAAATACAGTCCGAATCTTCGGCTCGTTAAGGGAGCCTATAAAGAATCTCCTCAAGTTGCATTTCCAGAAAAGAAAGATGTGGACGACAATTTTAAGAAAATCATTAAAATGCACCTTTTAAATGGAAACTATACGGCAATAGCCACTCACGATGAAGCAATTATCGAGTATACAAAGCAAATTGTAAAAGAGTACAGCATCCCGCATGATCAGTTTGAATTTCAGATGCTGTTTGGAATTCGTCCCGAAAGGCAGCTGGAGCTTGTCAGTGAAGGCTATAAAATGCGCGTTTACGTTCCATATGGGAACGACTGGTATGGGTATTTTATGCGGAGACTCGCAGAGCGTCCTGCAAATGTGGCCTTCGTATTGAAGGGTGTCATTAAAAAATAGGCTATCACCAGCTGATTCGGGATAAACGGGGAATCCTCCTGCATAAGCAGAAGGATTCCGCTGATTAAGACTCTCCCATATTATGCTTTTTGTATTGCTGGTTTGTGCTGGTACGCTTGCCCCCGCCATCATGTTCATTGACAGGACCCGCATTTCCCTTAACACTCGCAGCACTGACGCCGCCTTTGGATGGATCTTTCTTCAATTTTGCCACTTTGATTTCACCTCCGTATCTTATCGTTCTCATCATCATCTGAAAAAATCAAAGGAATTCCATGAAATGTATTGAAGAAATTTTCAAAATCTTTTATATTAGTAATGAGAAGGAACTATTTTTTTAAGCAAAAAATGAATGAACATTCATTCAAACAAGGGGGAAAACTTATGGTCCAGCAAATTAATAAAGCTGCGGTGCTTGGATCCGGCGTCATGGGTTCCGGAATTGCAGCACTTTTAGCAAACATCGGGATCCCTGTTTTGCTATTGGATATCGTGCCCGGAGAGCTCACAGGGGATGAGCAGAAAAAAGGGCTGACATTGGAAGATCCTGCTGTTCGAAATCGTTTATCAGCTCAATCTATTCAGAAATTGCTTAAGCAAAAACCGGCGCCGTTAACGTCTAAAAATAATCTCGGCTTGATTGAAGCGGGCAACTTTGAAGATGATATGCAGCGTTTGGCAGAAGCAGATTGGATTATAGAAGTAGTCGTAGAAAATCTGGAAATTAAAAGAAAAGTGTTTGCACAGGTAGAGGTGTTCAGGAAAAAGGGAAGCATTGTAAGCTCCAATACGTCAGGAATTTCCATTGAAGCGATGGCCTCAGAGTGCTCAGAGGAGTTCAGAAAGCATTTCCTCGGGACACACTTTTTTAACCCGCCCCGGTATCTGAAGCTGCTTGAAGTGATACCAACGAAAGATACAGATGAAAATGTTCTGAACTTTATGAGAACGTTCGGGGAAGACGTTCTTGGAAAAGGTGTAGTGCTCGCAAAAGATACACCAAATTTCATTGGAAACCGGATCGGAACTTACGGGCTCCTCATTACGGTAAAAGAGATGGTAGAAAAAGGCTACAGCGTAGGAGAAGTGGATTCTGTTACAGGTCCGCTGATTGGGCGGCCTAAAAGTGCCACCTTCCGCACCTTGGATGTTGTTGGACTCGATACGTTTGTCCATGTCGCCAACAACGTATATGACAATGTGGATGAAAAAGAAAAGGACGTTTTCGACGTACCACCTTTCATGAAACAGATGCTTGAGAATGGCTGGCTTGGAGCTAAATCAGGTCAGGGATTTTTCAAGAAAGAAGGCAAAGAAATCCTGGAACTGGACCCATCCGCTATGGAGTACACAGAAAGAAGAAAACTCAGCGCCCCTTCAATCGAAATGGCGAAACAGGCTAAAGGTTCTGCAAAACTGAAAGCGCTTATTTACGCGGATGACCGTGCCGGCGAGCTGCTCTGGGGAATTACAGCTCCAACCCTCATTTACTCTGCGAAGCTTTTAGGCGAAATAGCTGATGATATCGTTTCAATCGATCAGGCAATGAAGTGGGGATTTGGATGGGATAAAGGGCCGTTTGAACTTTGGGATGCGATAGGCCTTGAAAAATCAGCTGCTAAACTGCAGGAAGAAGGATACGAGATTCCTGAATGGGTGCAGGACATGCTGGAAAAAGGGCATTCCTCCTTCTACCTGGAAGAAAACGGCGTCCGCTTTTTCTATAACCGAGGAGAATATCGCCGTATTGAGACAAGCGAAAAAGCGATAAATTTAAAATCGCTGAAAGAATCAAAGGGAGTCATCAGAAAAAACAGCGGTGCCAGTCTGATCGACTTAGGGGATGGAGTTGCTCTGCTTGAATTCCATTCACAAAGCAATGCGATCGGAATGGATATTATTCAGATGATCAATTATGCCATTGATGAAGTGGCTGTGAATTACAAAGGGCTTGTTATAGGAAACCAGGGGAAAAACTTTTGTGTCGGAGCGAACCTTGCGATGATTTTAATGGAAGCCCAGGACGACAATTATTATGAGATTGATATGGTAGTCCGTCATTTCCAGCAGGCGATGCAAAAAATCAAATACAGCCCGAAGCCGGTAGTCGCTGCTCCTTTTGGAATGTCCTTAGGGGGAGGAGCAGAAATTTGTCTTCCTGCTGCAAGAATTCAGGCCTCGAGCGAAACCTACATGGGACTTGTTGAAGCGGGAGTAGGCCTTATACCGGGAGGCGGCGGAAATAAAGAGCTTTATATCAAGCATTTAAACAGCGTTCCTAAAGGAATGGACTTTGATCTGCAAAGTGTAGCCAATAAAGTGTTTGAAACAATCGCCATGGCTAAAGTATCCACTTCAGCAGCCGAAGCAAGAGACAGCCATTTCCTTGATGCCAGTGACGGGATCAGCATGAACGGCGATCATTTATTGCATGATGCCAAGCGGACGGTCCTTCAGCTGCATGAAAACGGCTACCGTCCTCCAGTAAAAGAAAAGGTGCCGGTCACAGGGGAATCCGGATATGCGACCCTCCTCCTGGCAGCACAGACGATGCATCTTTCAGGGTTTATTTCTGAGCATGATTTAAAGATCGCCAAAAAATTGGCTTACGTCATTGCGGGAGGCAAAATTCCGTTTGGCACGAAGGTAGATGAACAGTATTTGCTTGACCTGGAAAGAGAAGCGTTCTTAAGTCTTGTAGCAGAAGGAAAATCGCAGCAGCGGATGCAGCATATGCTTGTCAAAGGCAAACCATTACGAAACTAAGGGAGGGGCATCAAATGAGAGAAGCAGTCATTGTAGCAGGTGCCAGAACACCTGTAGGCAGAGCTAAAAAAGGAACACTTGCAAGCGTGCGCCCTGATGATCTGGGGGCGTTGGCAGTAAAAGAGACACTGAAACGCGCAGGCGGCTATGAAGGCAACATTGATGATTTAATTATTGGATGTGCGATGCCGGAAGCTGAACAAGGCTTAAATATGGCAAGAAATATCGGCGCGCTGGCAGGGCTGCCTCATACGGTGCCGGCGGTCACAATCAACCGCTATTGTTCATCCGGTCTCCAAACAATTGCCTATGCATCAGAGAAAATCATGCTGGGACACTCGGATACCATTATTGCAGGAGGGGCTGAATCGATGAGCCTCGTACCGATGATGGGGCATACAGTACGACCTAATGCCAGGCTTGCTGAGGAAGCCCCTGAATATTATATGGGAATGGGCCATACAGCGGAGCAGGTTGCACAGAAATACGGAGTAAGCCGCGAAGATCAGGATGCATTTGCTGTACGAAGCCATCAGCGGGCAGCCGCTGCCATTCAGGAAGGCAAATTCGATGAAGAAATCGTTCCGGTTGAAGTAACCCTTCGTACTGTAGGATCAGACAATAAACTGCAGGAAAAATCCATTCTTTTCTCAAAGGATGAAGGGGTCCGTCCCGGTACAACACAGGACGTGCTTGGAAAACTCCGTCCGGTGTTTAATGTCAGGGGATCCGTAACGGCTGGGAATTCATCCCAAACAAGCGACGGAGCAGCAGCTGTGATGGTCATGGACCGTGAAAAAGCCGAGGCGCTTGGATTAGCTCCAATGGTGAAGTTCCGCTCCTTTGCCGTTGCAGGCGTTCCCCCTGAAGTAATGGGGATCGGCCCGGTCGCAGCCATTCCAAAGGCGTTGAAGCTTGCCGGTCTGGCGGTTTCGGATGTAGGCCTATTTGAACTGAACGAAGCATTTGCTTCCCAATCCCTGCAGGTCATCCGTGAACTGGGATTAGATGAAGAGAAAGTAAATGTAAACGGGGGGGCAATCGCCATCGGTCACCCGCTCGGATGCACGGGTGCGAAGCTTACGCTATCCCTTATTCACGAAATGAAACGAAGAAATGAACAGTTTGGCGTCGTAACCATGTGCATCGGCGGCGGAATGGGTGCCGCAGGCGTCTTTGAATTAATCTAACAGACTTCTAAAAGGAAGCCGTGACGTGTATGAGGACCGGCCGGCTTCCCGGCTGTCTGATTATTGTTGAAAAATATCCAGTAAAAAAATTGGAGGGTTTATACTATGGCAAAATCATTGGAAACAGTCAGTAAAGGCGGAAGCTTTTTAATCGAGGATACTTCATACGACCGTGTCTTTACACCGGAGGATTTCACAGAAGAGCACAAAATGATTGCTAAAACGACAGAGGACTTTGTCGTAAATGACGTCCTTCCACAGCTTGAAGATATTGAAAAACATGAGTTTGATAAGTCTGTAAAGCTTTTAAAGAAGGCAGGAGAGTTAGGACTGCTGGGAGCAGATGTACCTGAAGCTTACGGCGGACTTGGACTAGATAAAATCAGTTCCGCACTAATCACTGAAAAATTCTCCCGTGCCGGAAGCTTTTCGCTGTCGTATGGAGCCCATGTAGGGATTGGGTCCTTGCCTATCGTTCTTTTCGGGAACGAAGATCAGAAAAATCAATACCTTCCAGACTTGGCAGCAGGGCAGAGAATTGCAGCCTATGCACTTACTGAGCCGGGCTCCGGGTCTGATGCATTAGGCGCAAGAACAACGGCGAAGCTTAACGCAGAGGGAACCCACTACGTTCTGAATGGTGAAAAACAGTGGATTACAAACTCCGCATTTGCTGACGTGTTTGTCGTCTATGCAAAGGTGGATGGAGAGCATTTTTCCGCATTCATCGTGGAGAAAGAATTCCCTGGCGTTTCAACAGGTCCAGAGGAGAAAAAGATGGGAATCAAAGGCTCGTCCACGAGAACGCTGATACTCGAAGATGCAATGGTTCCAAAGGAAAACCTGCTTGGTGAACTTGGAAAAGGACATGTCATTGCCTTTAATATCCTGAACATCGGCCGCTATAAGCTGGCAGTTGGAACCATTGGCGGTTCAAAGCGGATCATTGATGTATCCGTTCAGTATGCCAATCAGCGCCAGCAGTTTAAAACTCCGATTTCAAAGTTCTCACTTATTCAGGAAAAACTGGCTAACATGGCATCCAAAACATATGCGATGGAAAGCTCTGTATACCGAACAGTTGGCCTTTTTGAAGAAAGAATGGGGCTGCTTTCCGACGAAGAACAGAAGGATGGCCGCGCTGTTGCTGCGTCAATCGCTGAGTACGCCATCGAGTGTTCCCTTGGTAAAGTCCTCGGATCAGAAACACTTGATTATGTGGCTGATGAAGGCGTACAAATTCATGGCGGATATGGATTTATGCAGGAATATGAGGTGGAAAGAGCTTACCGTGATTCCCGCATCAACCGGATTTTTGAAGGAACAAATGAAATTAACCGGCTTCTGGTGCCGGGTACTTTCCTCCGCAAGGCAATGAAGGGTGAGCTTCCGCTTCTGCAAAAAGCACAGGCATTGCAAGAAGAATTGATGATGCTTATGCCGGAAGAAGTCGGTGAGGGAACTCTTGAGCAAGAAAAACACCTGCTTAAAAACGCGAAGAAAATCGGCTTGATGATTGCCGGTCTTGCAGCTCAAAAATATGGCCAGGAGCTTCAAAAAGAGCAGGAAGTTCTTGTGAATATAGCGGATATAGTGAGCAATATTTACGCGATGGAATCAGCCATTCTGCGCACTGAAAAAGCAATTGCAGCTTCCGGAGAAGCGAAGAACAGTCAAAAGCTTCTTTACACTCAAGTGTATTGCCAAGAGGCATTTAATGAAATTGAAGCACATGCCAAGGAGTCATTAATCGCCATTGAAACGGGTGATTCACTAAGAATGATGATTTCCGCTCTTCGCAAATTTACGCGATTTACTCCAATAAACGTCATTGCAAAAAAACGCGAGATTGCAGCAGCAATCATCGATGCAAATCGCTACGTTCAATAAACGGTCGAGATTCTGGAGCGCACAGCCGAATGGTCTGTGCGCTCCTTATCTGTATGGAAAAGTCCCATCCTTGCAAACGGCAGACCAAGCCGGGTAAAATAGGGCTGTATGAAAATCTGCAGCCGCTGCCGGAGGAGAATGTATATTTCACCCTATTCCGCAGGCAGCGTGATACAATAAGGAGGATTGCATTGGATTTCTATTGGTATCCTAAGTGCAGCACGTGCAGAAAGGCAAAAACATGGCTTGAAGAGCACGGGCATGAATTAAATACAATACATATTTCTGAAAATCCTCCGGGAAAGGAAGAGCTTAAGAACCTTTACGCCAAGAGTGGTCTGGAACTTAAGAAATTCTTTAATACAAGCGGCCAGAAGTATAGAGAGCTTGGACTTAAGGACCGCTTAAGCAGCATGTCCGAGGATGAAATATTTTCTGTGCTGTCATCAGATGGTATGCTTATCAAAAGGCCGATTGTATCTGACGGACAGAACGTCACACTTGGCTTCAAAGAAAATGAGTTTGAGCAGGTGTGGAAATAAGATGATATGCAGAGCGCAGCAGAAGAACTGTCCATTTTTAAAGGGGTTCGGAAGGATGCGCAGCTTCGCTAAAGCTCAGCAGCTAATGGCGGACAAATTTTTTATACGAAGAAGAGACTCTGTCTTTTCCATAAACAATTGACTCATGGAGGGAATAAAATGACGACACCAAACGATCTTCGTTATTCTGAGGAACATGAATGGGTAAAGGTTGAAGGCGATAAAGTACGAGTGGGGATTACACATTTTGCACAATCTGAGCTTGGGGATATCGTGTTTGTAGAGCTTCCTGAAGCAGGTACTGAAATTAAAGCAGATGAGCCTTTCGGTTCTGTAGAATCTGTTAAAACGGTTTCCGAGCTTTATGCACCAATCAGCGGAAAAGTAGTAGAAGTGAATGAAGACCTTGATGATAATCCTGAATATGTAAATGAATCTCCATATGAAAAAGCTTGGATGATCGTAATAGAGCCTGCAGATTCAAGTGAAATCGAAGGTCTCATGACGGCAGAGCAATACACAGAAATGACCAACGAAGACTAATTTAACCAGCATTTCAAAAATCAAGTTAGGCCATCCTATATAGGAAAAGGAGGGCTTAATTTGACTTTGAAAAAACAGCGTATCGATGTGACAGATCGAATAACAGGCAAGTTTGAAAATGGAGAAATGAATTTATATTTGCAGCACGAACACATTGGCAAAATGACGTATGGTGACAACGGCAGCCGCTTTGAATTGAAAAAAGGGATTGAGGCATCACAAAACCGTTTTTTTCAAATGGCAGACGTTACACAGGAACCGGATCAGAAATATGTGGATTGCGATGATGAGAACGGCTGGTGTTAAGCATAAGGCAGTGGAGCCGTCCACTGCCTTATATGCTTTAGCAGCAGGCAGGCGCCGGTCTTTTGCATAGACCCTGTATCCTCCCGGCAGGAAACAACACAAGGAAAAGAGAATAAACTAAAGAAAGACAAAATGAACAGGTGATGGTCATGTCAGAGGCTGCTAAAATCATTATTGTTGAAGGGAAATCCGACAAGAAAAAAATACAGGAAGTCATTAACGAGCCTATAGAAATTATATGTACGAATGGAACAATCAGTCTCACCAAAATGGATGAACTAATTGATGAGTATTTTGAAAATGATGTGTATATATTGGTGGATACGGACGAAGCAGGAGAAAAACTGAGAAAACAATTTGTAAGAGAATTTCCGGAGGCTTCGCATTTATACATTGATAAAATGTATAAAGAAGTAGCTTCAGCACCAGAGCATCATATTGCTTCCGTACTGCTGAGTGCAAATATTGATGTTCAGGCGAAATATTTATAGCAGGGAGTTCTGGTTTTATCATGATTGAAGTAAATGAAAAGCAACTGTCTTCATTGATTGAAGAAGATCGCTTAATCTTGTATCTTTATACTCCTTTTTGCGGAACTTGCCAGCTCGCAAAAAGGATGCTTACGGTAGTGGATGAAACGGTACCGGAAACAGATATCCATATGGCAAATTTAAATTATTTGCCGGGATTCCCTGAACGCTGGGAAGTAGAGAGTGTTCCGTGCCTGCTTATTTTTGAAAAAGGGAAGCTTCACACTAGGCAGTACGCCTTTCAATCAGTGGAATTTTTATATAAGCTTATTAAACAGAACGGCGCATAACGCGGCGTTTCTATTCTATATATCCGTGTTATTTCCCCCGTAATCTCCATATTTCTCGGGAAATAAACAAGAGCCCGGCTGCAGCCGCGGGAAGAGGGAGAAAATTATTTGAAGATTTTACATTGACACACCCTTTTCCCCGTGATAAAATCACTCTCAGATCTGAAATATTTTTAAAATTTAAAACCATCATAATTTAATAATAGATTGTTCTCTTATAAAGAGAGGTGGAGGGAAGTGCCCTATGAAGCCCGGCAACCGTCAGTTTTATGACTGAAATTGGTGCCAATTCACTCAAAATGCGCTGCATTTTGAAAGATGAGAGAAAGGTAACCTTACGTTTAATGCCTTTCTGCTTGTCTACGCAGAAAGGCATTTTCTGTTTCAGATCGATGGAGAAAGAAGGTGGGAGCATGATCACATTAACAAACGTATCTAAAATTTATTCCGTCAAATCTGGAAACATCAAAGCTGTAGATAAGGTGAACCTTGAAGTGGAAAAAGGAGAAATCTTCGGGATCATCGGATACAGTGGTGCAGGAAAAAGCTCGCTCATCCGGCTCCTTAACGGGCTGGAAACACCGACAGAAGGCAGCATCGAAGTAGCGGGTAATAGAATTGGAGTTATTAAGGGGAGAAAGCTCCGAAAGGCAAGACAGAAAATCAGCATGATATTCCAGCACTTTAATCTTTTATGGTCCAGGACTGTAAGTGAGAACATAGCGTTCCCGCTTGAAATAGCAGGCTTCCCTGCAGCTGAAAGAAAAGAACGTGTTAAAGAGTTAATCCGGCTGGTCGGATTAGAGGGAAGGGAAAATGCTTACCCGGCCCAGCTCAGCGGCGGCCAAAAGCAGCGTGTAGGCATTGCCAGAGCGCTTGCCAATAACCCAAAAGTTCTTCTTTGTGATGAAGCAACCTCAGCCCTTGATCCGCAGACGACCGATTCAATCCTCGAGCTTCTCGTCGATATCAATCAAAGGCTTGGACTGACAATCGTCCTTATCACCCATGAAATGCATGTAATACGCAAGATCTGCCATAAAGTAGCTGTGATGGAGGAAGGTAAGATTGTGGAGGAGGGAGAGGTGCTTACTGTCTTCAGAAAGCCTCAGGTACCAATCACAAAACGATTTGTCCAGCAGGTGACAGAGCCCGAAGAAACAAGGGAGACCATCGCTCATCTCATTGACTCCTACCCTACCGGCCGGATTGTCCAGCTCACCTTTGTAGGGGATTCTACAGAGCAGCCGGTCGTTACCGGATTAATAAAAAATTACGACGTGAAAGTGAATATTCTTCAAGGAAAGATCTCGCAAACACAAAGCGGGGCATATGGAGCCCTGTTTCTCTACATAGATGGAGAAGAAACAGAAATGGATCGCGCTTTGCAATTTTTATATGATCATCATGTAGAAGTGGAGGTAGTTGCCCATGCTTGAGCAATTATTTCCGGAAGTCAAATGGGAAAATGTTTGGGAAGCAACTTTTGAAACGCTTTA
This sequence comes from Metabacillus sp. 113a, assembly GCF_050107635.1. Taxonomy (NCBI): domain Bacteria; kingdom Bacillati; phylum Bacillota; class Bacilli; order Caryophanales; family Bacillaceae; genus Metabacillus; species Metabacillus sp. 113a. The sequence goes on from NZ_JBNILJ010000004.1 coordinate 256,499, forward strand.
TATGACGGGAATTTCCGTGCTCGCTACGTTTATTCTGGGAATAATCCTTGGCTTGCTTTTATTCCTCACATCAAAAGGGAACATATGGGAAAACAGATTCGTGAATTTCATCATATCAGCTGCTGTGAACGTGTTCCGATCCATCCCTTTTATCCTTTTAATCATCTTGCTGATTCCATTTACAAAGGCTTTGGTGGGATCGATGCTCGGAGCAGAAGCAGCACTTCCAGCTTTAATTATAGGAGCAGCTCCATTCTACGCAAGAATGGTTGAAATTGGATTGCGGGAAATTGATAAAGGGGTCATTGAAGCAGCAAAATCTATGGGAGCTTCCACTTTTACGATTATTACAAAAGTTCTGCTTCCGGAATCGATGCCAGCCCTCGCTTCAGGTATTACCGTGACGGCAATCGCTTTAGTCGGCTACTCGGCTATGGCTGGAGTCATCGGTGCAGGGGGGCTGGGGGACCTTGCTTATCTGGAAGGCTTTCAGCGAAGCAACAGCCAAGTCACGTTAGTGGCCACCGTATTGATATTGATTATTGTATTTATCATCCAATTTATTGGAGATCAAATAACTAAAAGAATAGACAAACGCTAGGGGGAATTTTTAATGAAAAAATTATTATTAAGCTCAGTATTTGCAGTATCCGCTTTTGCTTTAGCGGCCTGCGGCACAGCCGGTTCCGGAGAAGCAGGCAGCAGTGAGAGCAGCAAGCTCATCGTTGGTGCATCTAACGTTCCGCATGCAGAAATTTTGGAAGAGGCAAAGCCTTTGCTTGAAGAACAAGGTGTAGAGCTTGAAATTAAAACCTTCCAGGACTACATCCTGCCTAACAAATCGCTTGCAGGGAAAGAGCTGGATGCGAACTACTTCCAGCACATCCCGTATCTTGAATCCCAAATGGCAGAAAATGAAGACTATGACTTTGTTAATGCAGGCGGGATCCACATTGAACCAATCGGTGTTTACTCAAAAAAATACAAATCACTTGAAGAGCTTCCAGAGGGTGCAACGATCATCATGAGCAATTCAGTTGCAGACCACGGCCGTATTCTTACTATGCTTGAAAGCGAAGGGTTAATTAAGCTGAATGAGGGAGTGGAAAAGACGACGGCAACTGTTGAAGATATTGCAGAAAACAGCAAAGACATCCAATTCAAAGCAGACGTTGAAGCCAGCCTTCTTCCGCAAATCTACAACAATGATGAAGGGGATGCAGTTCTAATCAATACGAACTATGCGATTGACGCCGGACTTAGCCCCCAAAACGATGCGATTGCACTTGAAGGCGCTGACTCTCCATATGTTAACATCATCGCTGTCAACAAAGGGGATGAAGGTAAAAAAGAAGTAAAAGCGCTTGTAGAAGTTCTTCACTCAGAAGAAATTCAAAAATTCATCGAAGAAAAATACGAGGGTGCAGTTGTACCGGTAGATAAGTAAAGACGAAAAAGAGCCCCATTTGGAGCTCTTTTTTACTATCTGAAAACAGACCAGTTAAGCCCGGTTTCCGATTGAAACGAGGTCAGAACTGAGTGTGCATGTCTCATATGTTTCGTGGCATACTAACTCTGACATTTATAAATGGGAGTGGAATAGGATGGAACATATGGAGCCGCGCAACTCAACAGAAGCCGCCCTGCACCAGTATAAGATGGGTCTGGGAGCCTTTACTCAAAAAATGCCCGACCTTGCACATCAGTATAATGCATTCACGGAAGCATGTTTTCAGGCAGGGGAGCTCTCCCAAAAGGACAAGCAGCTGATTGCTCTCGGAATCAGTCTATATTCACAGGATGAATATTGCATCATCTATCATACAAAGGGCTGCCTCGATCAGGGAGCAAGTGAAAAGGAAATTCTGGAGGCAATTGGCGTAACTGCAGCGTTTGGCGGCGGTGCAGCGATGAGCCAGGCAGTGACCCTTGTTCAGGAATGTATGACTGAGCTTAATCAGCTTAAACAATAAGACGATGGTGAAAAGAGCCCGGATTTTCGGCTCTTTTTTTAGCTTTGTTAAAGGGTGGTGCAGATTTTAACGGCTGTTGATTGGAGCGGAAGGCGCAAGATTTTATGCTTGAAAGCAGCGGGACAGGTGAGACACGGCAGCCGCGGAGCGAGGAGGAGGGTCAAAGCCCGTTTAAGGATAAGTGAACGCCTGCAGGCTGCAATTAACAGCTATGTTTTACAGAGCACTTTAATAAAAAATTTATCCTCTCTGGCGAGAAGACCCCCACTTCCTACGTAGTGTAAAGTGGGGGATGAATCGCTTTTTCACTTGAATAAAAGAACGTCAGTTCCCTATAATAGACAGAGGGGGTGAACTGTTTTGAAAACACACAAAGCCTATAAGTTTCGGATCTATCCAGACAAAGAACAGGAAATTCTTATCAACAAAACGATCGGGTGCTCCCGCTACGTGTTCAATCATTTTCTTCGGAAATGGGAGGACGCCTATCAATCGACTCAAAGAGGGCTCACGTATAACACCTGTTCCGCGTTGCTTACCGTATTGAAAAAAGAGCTGCTTTGGCTGAAAGAGGTCGACAGCGTCTCCCTCCAGTCGTCGCTGAAAAATTTAGCGGACGCTTACACCCGTTACTTTAAAAAACAAAACGAAAAGCCCATTTTTAAGTCAAAGAATAACCCAGTCCAGTCCTACACCACGAAACAAACGAACGGCAACATCGCCATCGTCGGTAAAAAGATCAAACTCCCGAAGCTCGGGGCTGTGACATTTGCCAAAAGCCGCGAGGTCGAAGGCCGCATCCTCAGTGCGACCGTGAGGCGAAGCCCGAGCGGCAAATACTTTGTTTCGCTTCTAGCCGAGACGGAAGTCGCCGAGCTGCAAAAGGCAGACTCTTCAGTTGGCATCGATGTTGGGTTAAAGAGTTTCGCCGTCCTCTCAAACGGGACGATTTACCAAAACCCAAGGTTTTTTCGAAACCTCGAAGAAAAGCTCGCCAAAGCACAGCGTGTCTTGTCCCGCAGAACCTTCGGTTCAAGTAACTGGAAAAAGCAAAAGACGAAAGTTGCCCTTATCCACGAACGCATCGTGAACGCACGAAACGATTATCTTCATAAGATTTCGACCGAGATCGTCAAAAACCACGACGTGATTGGCATCGAAGACTTAATAGTGAAAAATATGATTCAAAACCGTAAACTCGCAAAAGCGATCAGCGAAGCGAGCTGGTCCGAGTTTCGTTCAATGCTCGAATACAAAGCCAAATGGTACGGCAAACAGGTCATCGCTGTCGGAAAAAGTTTCCCGTCGAGCCAGCTCTGTTCCCATTGCGGCTATCGCCACAAAGAAGTAAACAGTCTCGCCTTGCGAACGTGGGACTGTCCGTCGTGCGGCATACGCCACGACCGTGATGCAAATGCGAGCCAAAATATTCTGACCGAAGCCTTGAGGCTTCTAACCGCAGGGACTGCGGGGATCGCCTAATCAATAACGGGCGGATACGCCCGTGTTCTTAGGAATCCCCCACTTCAAATTTTAAATTAAGTGGGGGCAGTTCAAAAGCACTGTCTAAAACGAAGCATTTGCAAGCAAAACTGCCAATAGAGGTTTAGGGTTTCGCTAATCAGGCTAACTCATAAGTGAAAGGATTTTACAGCCCCTCAGCCGCATTGGAAATAAAACAGCAGTTTGGTATGATGAAACTGTTGAAAAAACCGAAAGGATGATTCATTATTCTTACTCAGCAAAAGCTGGAATTGGAACATACGGCCGAAATGGAAAAAGCAATGCATCAGGCACATGGTATGAGTTATGCAGAATATGGCCGTAAACTTGATAATCGTCTTAAAGTTGAACAGGAACGTGAAAAAAGCTATCGTGAAAGTATGAGAATGGCCGCAGCCCATAATCGGAAAGCACATCAATAATAGAATGAAAAGCTGGCCGTGAATGCACGGCCCTTTTTTTGTTGAGTTCGGTTTTTTGCTGATATAATGGTATGATTGGGTCACCGGGCGCTTGTGTAAGAAGGTTTCCTTTCTGAAAAGCTGCCTGATCTACATAAAGAATATGGAACTGTGTAACGGTTGTATTCAGATTTCATTTGTTATAAGATTAGAATGAGAATAAAATGAGAATCATTTGTTTTTAAAACTGCTGGAAAGAAGGGCAGTGACCTGCCGCGCGTCTTGAATGTTTTCCGCATTTCCGCGCTTCTGCACGGGTTTGCAGGGAGGTCCACAGCCGGCGTCACAAGCTGTTCTTTACGCATAAAATCCGTTATCGATGGAGGTAGTAACATGTCAGGTTCAACTTTAACTATTAAGGATTTACACGTTGAGATCGACGGGAAAGAAATTCTGAAAGGGGTCAACCTTGAAGTCAAGAGCGGGGAATTCCATGCAATTATGGGACCGAACGGAACGGGTAAATCCACTCTTTCTTCTGCTATTATGGGACATCCTAAGTACGAAGTAACAAAAGGCAGCATCACGTTTGACGGTGAAGATGTTCTGGAAATGGAAGTAGATGAGCGCGCACGCGCAGGACTGTTCCTCGCCATGCAATACCCAAGCGAAATCAGCGGTGTTACAAATGCTGACTTCCTTCGTTCTTCTATTAACGCACGCCGTGAAGAAGGACAAGAAATTTCTCTAATGAAATTCATCCGCAAAATGGATGAAAACATGGAATACCTTGAAATGGATCCAGATATGGCTCAGCGTTATCTGAATGAAGGGTTTTCCGGCGGGGAGAAAAAGCGCAATGAAATCCTTCAGCTGATGATGATTGAACCGAAAATCGCGATCCTTGATGAAATAGACTCAGGTTTGGATATTGATGCTCTTAAGGTCGTTTCCAAAGGAATCAACCAAATGCGCAACGAAAACTTCGGATGCCTGATCATTACCCACTATCAGCGCCTTCTTAACTACATTACACCGGATAAGATTCATGTAATGATGCAGGGACGCGTAGTGAAATCCGGCGGACCTGAGCTTGCTCAGCGTCTTGAAGCGGAAGGCTATGAGTGGATCAAAGAAGAACTTGGGATCGAAGACGAAACTGTCGGACAAGAAGCGTAAGCGTTAGGAGGGCTCAATTTGGAAACGCAAATCAAATTCGATAAAGATTATGTAGCCGGCTTTTCTGCTAAGAACGGCGAACCGGATTGGATGAAGAACCTTCGCTTGCAGGCGATGGAGAAGTCCGAAGACCTTCCGATGCCAAAACCGGATAAAACGAATATTAAGAACTGGAACTTCACAGAGTTTACCCGGCATACCGTTGACAGCCAGGCGTATACATCTCTTGATGAACTGGATGAAGCGGTTAAAATCCTTGTAGATTCTGAAGACCAGGACCAGACCCTTTACATTCAGCGAGATCATACTCCAGCCTATGTTTCGCTGTCAGAAGAAGCAAAAGCAAACGGAGTGATCGTGGCGGATATTTTCACAGCCGTTAAGGAGCACGGCAGCCTTGTTCAGAAATATTTCATGCAGGACGGGGTAAAGACGGATGAGCATAAGCTCACGGCTTTGCACGCAGCCCTTTTAAATGGAGGTACATTTGTCTATGTACCAAAAAACGTGGAGTTAAAAGCACCTCTTCAAGCGGTTTTTATCCACGAAAAAGCGAATGCTGTCTTTAATCATGTGCTAGTCGTTGCGGAAGATAACAGCTCTGTAACATATGTTGAGAATTATATTTCTGTTGGTGAGGAAGAAGCGATTTTCAATATCGTGACAGAAGTAATTGCCAATACCAATTCCCGCGTAACATACGGGGCAGTAGACACCCTTTCAAAAAATGTTACTTCCTATGTAAATCGCCGTGGTGTAGCTGGCCGGGATGCCCGGATCGAGTGGGCTCTAGGCATGATGAACGACGGAAATACGGTTTCAGAAAACGTAACCAATCTTGTAGGGGACGGATCTTTTGGGGACACCAAAACTGTCGTAGTAGGACGGGGAGAACAATCCCAGAACTTTACGACAAAGGTCGTTCACTTCGGAAAACACTCTGAAGGCTACATTTTAAAACACGGTGTGATGAAAGACAGTGCCACTTCCATTTTTAACGGTATCGGAAAAATTGAGCTTGGCGCTTCTAAATCCAATGCAGAGCAGGAATCCCGTGTGCTGATGCTTAGCGAAAAAGCCCGCGGAGATGCCAACCCGATCCTGTTAATTGATGAAGACGATGTAACAGCCGGACATGCTGCTTCCGTTGGCCGTGTGGATCCGATCCAGCTATTCTATCTGATGAGCAGGGGGATATCACAGGCTGAAGCAGAACGTCTTGTTATTTTTGGCTTCCTTGATCCGGTGGTAAGGAAGATGCCGGTTGAGGGTGTTAAAAAACAGCTTGTTGAAGTGATTGAAAGGAAAGTAAGATAATGGATATTCAATCCATCCAAAAACAGTTTCCGATTCTTGACCAGAAAGTCAACGGAAGGGATCTTGTTTATCTGGACAGCGCAGCGACTTCTCAAAAGCCGCTCGCAGTGATTGAAGCATTGACAGCTTACTATCGGGAATATAACTCAAATGTGCACCGCGGTGTTCATACCCTCGGGACAAAAGCAACCGACGGATATGAAGGAGCCAGAGAAAAGGTCCGCAAATTCATAAATGCATCCTCATCTGAAGAGGTAATCTTCACTAGAGGAGCTACAACTGCAATAAACATTGTTGCCTTAAGTTATGCCCGCGAGAATTTAAAAGAGGGCGATGAAATCGTCATTACCCATATGGAGCACCATGCGAACGTGATTCCATGGCAGCAGGCAGCCAAAGCGACGGGCGCCCAATTGAAGTATATTCCCCTTCAGGAGGATGGAACCATCTCTTTGGAAGATGCTGAGAACACGATTACGGAAAATACGAAAATCGTCTCTGTTATGCAGGTTTCAAACGTTTTGGGCACAATAAATCCTGTAAAAGAGATTGGTTCGATTGCCCACAGGCACGGTGCTGTTATGGTTGTGGATGGAGCGCAGAGCACTCCGCATATGCGTGTGGATGTTCAGGATTTGAACTGTGATTTCTTTGCTTTCTCAGCTCATAAAATGTGCGGACCCACCGGCACGGGAGTTCTTTATGGGAAAAAGGCACTTCTTGAAAACATGGAACCAGCCGAATTCGGCGGTGAAATGATTGATTTCGTCGGTTTGTATGAATCGACTTGGAAAGAGCTTCCCTGGAAGTTTGAAGCAGGTACGCCGATCATTGCGGGAGCCATCGGTTTAGGGGCGGCTATTGATTTTCTGGAAGACGTCGGTCTTGACAGCATTCTTGAACATGAGCATAAGCTTGCTGCCTATGCGATGGAGAAGATGAGCGATATTGAGGGAATTACGATTTATGGACCTAAAGAGCGTGCAGGTCTGGTTACCTTTAATATTGAGGATGTGCATCCTCATGATGTGGCTACCGTTTTGGATGCCGAGGGAATCGCAGTCCGCGCGGGGCATCACTGTGCACAGCCGCTTATGAAGTGGCTGAATGTTTCAGCGACTGCCCGGGCGAGCTTCTATCTCTATAACACGGAGGAAGACATTGATCAGCTCGTCAGCGGGCTCATCAAAACGAAGGAGTACTTCACAAATGTCTTTTAACAACCAAAATCTTGATACACTGTACCGCCAAGTGATCATGGATCATTATAAAAACCCCCGCAATAAAGGCTCTCTTGAGGATAGCCTGACCGTGGATATGAACAATCCAACCTGCGGGGACCGGATTCACCTGACCATGAAGATTGAAGACGGAAAAGTCGCAGATGCGAAGTTTGATGGCGAAGGATGCTCCATATCCATGGCTTCCGCCTCCATGATGACCCAGGCAATCAAGGGTCAGGATATTGAAACGGCTTTAAAACTGTCAGAAATCTTTTCAGATATGATGCAAGGAAATGAATACGATGATACGATAGACTTAGGGGATATCGAAGCTCTGCAAGGAGTATCCAAATTCCCGGCCCGCATAAAATGTGCGACGCTCTCATGGAAAGCGATGGAAAAAGGTGTTCAAAGCCAAGGGCAGTGACATTTATTATAAAATCTGAAAAAAGGAGTGAAGACGGATGGCTAAAAAAATGCCTGATATTGGGGATTACAAATACGGCTTTTCTGATAAAGACGTCTCCATCTTCCGTTCAAAGCGCGGTTTAACGAAAGAAATCGTCGAAGAAATTTCGCGCATGAAGGAAGAGCCTCAGTGGATGCTTGATTTCCGTTTAAAATCACTTGAACATTTTTACAATATGCCGATGCCTCAATGGGGCGGAGATTTAAATGCCCTTAATTTTGATGAAATTACGTACTATGTAAAACCATCAGAAAAATCTGAGCGTTCGTGGGATGAAGTCCCTGAGGAAATCAAGCGGACTTTTGATAAGCTCGGGATTCCTGAAGCTGAGCAAAAATACCTTGCCGGTGTTTCTGCGCAGTACGAATCTGAGGTTGTATACCACAACATGAAGGAAGACCTTGAAGAAATGGGAATCGTATTTAAGGATACGGACAGTGCTTTGAAAGAAAATGAAGATATTTTCCGCGAGCACTGGGGCAAAGTAATTCCTCCTACCGACAACAAGTTTTCAGCATTAAACTCTGCGGTTTGGTCGGGCGGATCTTTCATTTATGTTCCAAAAGGAGTAAAGGTGGATACACCGCTTCAGGCGTATTTCCGCATCAACTCCGAAAATATGGGTCAATTTGAAAGAACGCTGATTATCGTTGACGAAGGTGCACATGTTCATTACGTAGAAGGCTGTACAGCACCGGTATACACAACCAATTCCCTTCACAGTGCGGTTGTTGAAATCATTGTTAAGAAAGGCGGCTACTGCCGTTATACAACGATTCAAAACTGGGCAAACAACGTCTTCAACCTTGTTACAAAGCGCGCTGTTTGCGACGCACAGGCAACCATGGAATGGATCGATGGTAACATCGGCTCCAAGCTGACTATGAAGTATCCAGCCGTGGTTCTTAAAGGGGAAGGCGCACGCGGAATGACTCTTTCCATTGCACTGGCAGGAAAAGGACAGCACCAGGATGCCGGAGCAAAAATGATCCACCTTGCACCGAATACGTCATCCACCATTGTATCGAAGTCCATTTCCAAGCAGGGCGGAAAAGTAACCTATCGCGGTATCGTTCATTTTGGACGCAAAGCGGAAGGCGCCCGTTCCAACATCGAGTGCGATACTCTGATTATGGATAATGAATCCACATCAGATACCATTCCTTACAATGAAATTTTGAACGACAACATTTCTTTAGAGCACGAAGCGAAAGTTTCGAAAGTATCTGAAGAGCAGCTGTTTTATCTTATGAGCCGCGGAATTTCTGAAGAAGAAGCAACTGAAATGATCGTAATGGGCTTCATCGAGCCATTTACAAAAGAACTTCCAATGGAATATGCCGTTGAAATGAACCGTCTGATTAAGTTCGAGATGGAAGGTTCGATCGGTTAATGATTCAAAAGCCCTGATATAGTGGATATATCAGGGCTTTTTGTATGGAAATATTATCAGGAATCAGGTAAGGAAAATTACTTAGCCGGGCCCGTCATGCAGCCTTCTGATTTAGTGAAAATTTCAAAAAAGAAAGGGTTATTTGATGAACAGGATTTTTCCTTTAGGAATGATTGCAGCAATGTTTTTTCTTACATGTGCAGTGCTTACAGGGTATACAAATAAGAATGTTGATGCTGAATCTAAGTCCCAAAAACAACAATGTCCGGCCAATCATCATTTTGCCAAGCTTGAAAAAAAATATGATGCCAAACTCGGTGTATTTGCGGTGGATACCGGTTCAAACGAAACTGTAAGCTATCAGCCTGATGAGCGTTTTGCTTATACATCTACTCATAAGGCTCTGGCCGTTGGGGCGCTTTTGCAGCAGAATTCAATAGAAGACCTTGACCAAACCATCCTCTATTCCCAGCAGGATCTTGTCCCTTACAGTCCGATTACAGAAAAATATGCTGATAAAGGAATGACCCTCAAGGAGCTTTCCGATGCTTCCCTTCGTTACAGTGACAACACGGCTGGGAATCTTATTCTTAAACAGCTGGGAGGACCGGCTGGGTTTAAAAAAGCGTTAGAGGGGATCGGTGATGATGTTACCAACCCTCAGCGTTATGAGCCCTACCTAAATGAAGTCAATCCAGGAGAAACTCATGATACCAGTACAGCGCGCGCACTAGCATCGAGTCTTCAGGCTTATGCACTAGGAGATGTATTGCCAGCTGATAAAAGGGAATTACTAGTGGATTGGATGAAGAATAACACGACTGGAGATGAGTTAATTCGTGCGGGTGTCCCAAAAGGCTGGGAAGTGGCTGATAAAACAGGCGGGGGATCATACGGTACGAGAAATGACATAGCCGTCATATGGCCGCCAAAAGGGGATCCGATTGTTCTTGCTGTTCTTTCAAACAGGGATGAAAAAGATGCGGAATATAACGACAAGCTTATTGCCGATGCGGCAAAAGAAGTAATGAAGGTCTTTAAAGCAAAGGCCGATAAAAAAGAATAAAAAGTCACGATCACAAAAACAGGGAAACGGATACCAGCGTTTCCCTGTTTTTGTTTGGGCAGATGGAAGCAGAAGGGCAGCTTTCCATGGGGAAGGGATATTCCCGCAACCGCAATGGGATGAAGAAGCTTAGGACCCGCCCGGTGAGAGAGAAGATTCTTTCAGGACAGCCCTCATTTTTAACGCGTTAAATCATCCATTTATCATCTTATCCGAATCATCCGGACCCGGAGTCTCACCGCTGATCTTCATTCCTGTATAAACAAAGGCAATCATTATAATAACCGTAAAAACCCAACCGTAAATCTTCATGAAGAAAAGAATTTTATCGTATTGGGCAATGCCGTAAAGGTTGAGCAGGAATGCCCTGAGAGCAGCATTGAGGAAGTTTTGTACAGCGAATACAAAGCTCAATAGGTAAAAGAGAGGCAGCAATTTCGGCCGATTATAAAGCTTCAGGCTGTCTTCTCGTTTTTGTCCCTGGAGAAAGGCAATATCCGCCATTAAATACAGCCCGAACGGTTTTTTTATTGCGATGGAAGCCATCCAGAACAAGCCGAAGCCGATTGATACCCATACATTATTATGCTGCATTCTTTCTGCATTCTGAGAGAGAAGGTCAATAATCGTGTTGATGCTCAAGGAAGCCATGATAAATAGTCCGGTTACATTAAACTGCTTCTCAGAGAAAAAGCGGTATATGGTATAAAGAATACCTGGCACAGTGGAAAGAAGCATGGCGTAATAAAATCCAAGCGGTTCTTTTCCATACTCCCAGATCGCATATGGCAATATTAGATAAAAGAGAATATCCGATATGATCAGGTATTTTTTCACGTTCTCCCTCCTATCTCAATAGTATATCACGTCCTTTCTCTCAAATCGCCGGGAACTTGGCCGTCTATTTTGTGACCGGATCGTTACAGCTCAGGGATTTTGTTTATAGGGGGCTTCATTTGATATAATAATGAAATGATAGGATGCAGGAAGGGGAAAAGCGATGATTCAAATTGGTGTAACGGGCTGGGGTGATCACGATTCCATCTATCCGGATGGGATAAAGCCTGCTGATAAGCTAAAGGAATACAGCGCTTATTTTCCTGCAGTCGAAATTGATGCCAGTTTTTACGCTGTGCAGCCTGAGCGGAATATGAAGAAGTGGGCTGAAGATACCCCGGAGGGATTTCAATTTATTGTCAAAGCCTATCAGGGGATGACAGGGCATGAAAGGGGAGAGATTCCCTTTGAAACAAAAGAAGAGATGTTCGAGGCCTTTATCCGTTCCTTGTGTCCCTTAAAGGCTGCGGGTAAGCTCGCCATGGTTCTTTTTCAATTTCCGCCATGGTTTGATTGTAAAAAGGAAAACGTGGAATACTTGCGCTGGTGCAAGCAGCGTATGAATGATATCCCCTGTGCTTTAGAGTTCAGGAACCAGTCCTGGTTTAAGGCGGATGTGAAAGAGCGTACGTTAGATTTTATGAGGAGTGAAGGCTGGATCCACAGCATTTGCGATGAGCCCCAGGCAGGGGAGGGATCCATTCCGGCCATACCGGTGCCTACAGATTCTATTAAAACGCTGGTCCGGTTTCACGGAAGAAATGTCCATGGCTGGAACAAAACCGGAAGTGGTGAAGAATGGAGAGAGGTCCGCTACTTGTATCTTTATAGCCGGGAAGAATTAGAAGAATGGGCAGAAAAACTGAAAGAGCTGGAACAGGATTCACAGGAAATCTTCGTGCTTTTCAATAATAATTCAGGCGGGGATGCAGCAGGCAATGCTTTGGATTTGATCGGAATACTCGGGATCCGTTATGATAATCTTTCGTCCAGGCAGCTGAATTTGCTGGACTTTGAATAGAAGAGGAAGAAGGAATACGCTATGGAATGGGCAGTGTTGGTTTTACTTGGTTTAGCAGCAGGAACGCTCGGCAGTCTCGTAGGATTGGGAGGAGGGATCATTATCGTCCCGGCTCTTCTTTTTCTATCGGGCTTTCTAGCAGAAGTTACACCGCAGGAAGCAGTGGGGACATCGCTGTTTGTGCTGATTTTCACGGGTCTATCCTCCACTCTGGCCTATATGAAATACAAAAGAGTGGATTACAAAAGCGGCTGGATTCTTTTTCTCGGCAGCGGTCCCGGGAGTCTCGCCGGTGCATGGGTTAACCGCTCTTTTTCAGCAGATTCTTTTTCCTTATGGTTTGGGATCTTCATGATTGCTATGGCCGCGGTTCTTATGATTAAGGTGAGAGAGGTCAAGGCGTCAGACCGGGCTGCTGTAAAGGGGATTGAACGGATCTACATAGATGAAGCAGGAAAAGAAATCCGCTATTCCTATCATCCTTTGGCGGGCATTTTTGCTGCCTTCGGAGTTGGCTTCCTTGGCGGGCTGTTTGGCATTGGCGGAGGATCACTCATGGTGCCTGTTATGGTTATGCTTTTTTTATTTCCCCCTCATGTGGCAGTCGGTACGTCCATGTTTATTATTTTCCTCTCTTCCATTGCGAGTTCAGGGATTCATGCTTTTATGGGAAATGTAAACTGGCTGTATGCGCTGGCTTTAATCCCCGGTGCATATGGAGGGGGCAAGCTTGGCGCGTATATTAATAACAAACTTAAGAGCAAAACCATTCTTGTATTGCTCAGAATTGTCCTCGTCATTGTAGGAGTCCGTTTAATCTGGCAAGGAATCAGTTAAGAGGCTGAAGGAGAGAAATAAATGAAGAAGCTGCATATTTATCATACGAATGACCTTCACAGCCATTTTGAGAATTGGCCCCGGATTGCTCATTATGTAAAATCCGGCAGAAAGAAGCATGATCAGGACGGCGAATACAGTTTACTGTTTGATATAGGAGATCATGTTGACCGTTTTCATCCGATCAGTGAAGCTTCCTATGGCAGCAAGAACATCGAGATGATGAATGACTTAGGTTACGATGCTGCAACAATCGGGAACAATGAAGGAATTACACTGCCATATGATTCTCTTGATCAGCTCTATGAGCAGGCCAAATTTCCGGTCATTCTTTCCAACCTGTTTTACAAAGACGGCTCCCGCCCTGAGTGGGCCAAGCCATATGAGATCCTGACCATGCCTGATGGCTTTAAGATTGGATTGCTTGGGGTAACGGTTAATTACAAGCCCTTTTATGAAAAACTGGGATGGTCCATAGAGGATCCATTTGACAGTCTGAAAGAGGTTCTCCCTTATGCTGCAGAGCATTCGGATTATCTTATCATCCTTTCGCACCTGGGTCTTTCTGACGATGAAAAGCTTGCAGAGCAATTTCCAGAGCTTAATCTCATTTTAGGCGCTCACACCCATCATTTACTTGAAGATGGAAAGTGGATTGGACGATCGCTGCTGTGCGGAGCAGGCAAGTATGGTGCCTATACGGGTCATGTAGAGATTGAATACGATGAAAAGTCGAAGGAGATCAGAAAGCAAACCGCTTCCGTACAATCGATGGCAGAGGGAATGAAAAGCAGCGAGGATGAGGAGAGGCTGAATGCACATTTAGCTGATAGCATCGCTTTGCTGGAGAGCCCGATTGCGGAACTTCAGGAGGAACTTACGATTCGCTGGTTTGAGGAGTCGGAATTTGCCGCCCTGCTGGCAAAGAGCCTCCATGCCTGGTGCGGCGGAGATGCATCGATGATTAATGCCGGGATGCTTCTGGAGTCTTTGCCGAAGGGACCGGTTACCAGAAAGGATTTGCACCGCATCTGTCCCCATCCGATTAATCCATGCCGGGTGGAGCTTCCGGGGGACCAGCTTCTTGAAATCATCCGCCAGGCATCCACAGAGGAAATGGAACAGCTGAAATTAAAGGGACTTGGCTTCAGGGGGACGGTTATGGGGAAAATGATATATGATGGGATATCCGTAGAATATAAGTACGGCAAGGATGGGAGTAAGCACGTTTCTTCTGTTCATATGAATGGCAAGCCTTTGAATCCTGACCGGACCTATTCTATTGCAACAGCAGATATGTTCACGCTCGGTCCATTGTATCCGGTAATGGGGCATGCAAAGAAAAAGGAATATTTTATGCCGGAATTTATGCGTGATTTGCTTGAATGGACGCTTGCAGGAGAAAACTCTCTGTAACCGGATCATTTTCCTATTCATTTCCAGCCTTTTTGCTCATAAGCTTTAAGCAGGAAGGAGTGTGGAAATGTGGTAACCATTTCGCCCGTTGTTTTAGAAGGTCATATGTTCACAGCCGTCACTGTAAAGCTCCCTAAAACAAACTTCATGGCTGTATCAAGCGATAAAGGCTATATTGCCTGCGGAGCATTAGATGTATCTCTGCTGAATCATAAGCTTAAAGACCGGGAAATTATTGCAGGCAGAGCCGTTGGAGTGCGTACGATTGAGGAACTCCTTGACGCCCCGCTTGAGTCCATTACATTTGAAGCAGCAAAATCCGGTATTTCTGAGGGAATGACAGGCAGGGAAGCGCTCCTGCTGATGCGGTAATAGAAAAATTAGTAGCGTACATCCCCCCTGGCATGCATACATATAGCATGTGAAGGGGGTATTTTTTATGGCCAAAATCCGCAGAGGTCTCCCTAAAAAAGGAGCAATGCCATTCCGTTACGTTCTGCTCTTATCTTTTATTTTTTTCATCCTCTCCACGGCAGCGGGGTTATACATTGTGAACAAGGAAATTCAGCCGGTTCTTATGAGTATCGCAGAAACGGAAACGCAAAAAATTGCTTCCCTTATCATCAATGACGCTCTGAAGAAACAGCTTGAGGAAGAGGGAGATCCAAGCAAGCTGATTCAGACAGACGTAAATAAAGAAGGAAAACTGATTGACCTGGATGCCGCCGGAGTCCGGAAAATGATGGCGAGCTATACGGACCATCTTCAAAAAAATCTCATCCTTGCTGAAAAAGGAAATCTGAAAACGTTGAACATCCCAGAGCTAGGTGATACATCCGAAAATTTCATTTACCAAATCCCGCTGGGGCAGACGACAGGTAATGTCCTGCTTGGAAATACCGGTCCCAGAATTCCAGTTCGCTTTGAGATGATTGGCCATGCCTTGACTGATTCCAAAATAATAGCGGAACCATACGGCATTAACAATGCTCTAATAAAAATAAATATACATGTAAAAGTTAACCTGCGTGTGATTATTCCATTTTCAAGCAAAAGCACAACCGTTACGGCCAATATTCCAGTAGATCTTAAATCGGTCATTGGAGACGTACCTGATTATTACAATAATGGCGGAGGCCAGGCACCATCCATTGAGCTGGATTAGCGGCCGATGAGCAGGGCATGGTCTTTTGCCTCCGATAATGGCTTTGAAAGTCCCTCTAAGCAAGTACAAAAACAGCATTTGTATTGGAGCTTTTGCAGCATGGAATGACAAATGCCTGGCCCCATATCCATTTAGGGGCCTGAACGAGGCTCTGACCGCATCGCTTCATCCATTTTTCAAAAAAATGAACTAGCCATTTTTAAGCGGACTCTTCCTAAAAAATGCAAAACTTCTTTACTAAGTCTAATCCTCTCGCTCAGGACGTCCATTGCAGAATGGAACTTTGGTTCCGATCGCCCTCCTCTGTCAGTGAGACCTGTGAACTTTCAATGTGAGAAGAAAAGCATAGCAATAGAACAATCCGATTATTCCTCATTTGTCTCCATTTTGTACGCCTGAAGGCAGCCCATAGCCTATTTCTTTTTCTTTTTATCCATCCGCTCCCATATTCTTAAATAAGGGTACGGGTCAAATGACCATTCTGTCCGCCCGTTATCCTTATACATGCCATAATGCAAATGAGGCGGAAATTTTCCTGCTGTTCCGGGAGGACCATAGCCGGAGCTTCCTACAGATCCAATTACTTGTCCCGGCTTCACAACCATTCCCTCACGCAGATTTTTAGCGAAGCCGTTAAGGTGGCCGTAATAATGATACGTATTCCGGATATCACGGATCCCGACTCTCCATCCTCCATAGCGGTTCCAGCCCTTCATCTCAACGATCCCATAGGAAGTGGCCAGAACGGGCACACCATAATCAGCGAATAAGTCAGTTCCTTCATGAATTCTCCGTCCGCCCCACCCCCGTGCATCTCCCCATGTGCTTTTATAGCTGTAGTTGTAGCGAAGGGGTACGGGAAAAGACCGGCCGCTTAAATTAAGAGTGTTAGCACGATCGATAATTTTGAAATGGCCAAGGATCAGACTCACCGATTTGTCTCTTTGGTAATAATCCCACAGGCCTATCTTTGTGTTTTCTAATCCTCTGCCATACTGGCTCAGAAAAGAGGCGTAGGAGTACAGAACATCTTCATCATTGGCGGGATCAGCTTTTCCATCGCCACTCCCGTCTTTTCCTATCCCGCCAAAAAGCTGGATGCGCGCAGGGTCTGTTTCTGAAGGTGCAGGGCTTAGCGGTCCGCTCCAGCGCTCAGGCTGGATGTAAATTCCGATTAATCCGGTTTGCTTCGGCAGATCTCTTCTGGATAAACGGACATTCCGTTCAAATTCATCTGCTGCAGCAAGGAGCTTCCAGGGTATATGGGTGCGTTTCTCCATATCCTTGAAAAGCAGGGTTCGCTGAGTGTTTATTTGAGCTTCTTCATCTGTCTGAGAAGCAACTGCAGCGGGCGGGAAGCAGAAAGTCAAAAAAATCATGGCAGCAACTGCTAAACGAAACATGAGTAGCCTCCTTTCAGGCTGTTTACATTACATATAGTTTGAAGCCATTTAAAAATTTCATTAATAGTAAATCTTAGAAAAACAGTAAGTCCGGTTTTCCTTGTCGTTCAATCCTTTTCTATGTTAAAGTGAAGGTTGTAGGAGAAAAATGCTTGGGGAAAATGCGCAATTGTGGTGACGTTTTCATTTGCTTCATTCACTCACAAGACTACATACTGGAGATGATTTTTTTGGTCAAACAAGAAGAACATTTACGCAAACCTGACTGGTTGAAAATAAAACTGAATACGAATGAGAATTATACAGGCTTGAAGAAGATGATGAGAGAAAAAAATCTCAATACGGTCTGTGAAGAAGCGAAATGTCCGAATATTCATGAATGTTGGGCGGTTCGGCGTACAGCCACCTTTATGATTTTAGGTGCTGTTTGTACGCGGGCATGCCGCTTTTGCGCAGTAAAAACCGGATTGCCGACTGAGCTTGATCTTGAGGAGCCGGAACGCGTCGCTGATTCTGTTGCTCTGATGAATCTGAAGCATGCGGTTGTTACAGCAGTAGCACGTGATGATCTGAAAGATGGCGGTTCACAGGTATTTGCTGAAACGGTTCGTGCGATTAGAAGAAAAAGCCCGTTTACCACTGTCGAGGTTTTGCCTTCTGATATGGGCGGATCATTTGAAAACTTGAAGACGCTTATGGATGCCCGCCCTGACATTCTGAACCATAATATTGAGACGGTTGAACGTCTGACACCTAGAGTGCGGGCGCGTGCAAAATATCAGCGGTCTCTGGAGCTTTTGCGGCGCTCTAAAGAGCTGCAGCCGGATATTCCAACAAAGAGCTCAATAATGGTCGGTCTCGGCGAAACGAAGGAAGAGATTATTCAAACGATGGATGATCTGCGTGCCAGCCATGTAGACATCATGACGATCGGGCAGTATCTGCAGCCTTCCAAAAAACACTTGAAGGTTCAAAAATACTACCATCCGGATGAGTTTGCAGAGCTTAAAGAAATTGCGATGACAAAGGGCTTCAGCCATTGTGAAGCAGGGCCGATGGTCCGTTCTTCCTATCATGCGGATGAACAGGTAAATGAAGCATCTAAGAAAAGACAGGCAAACGCATAAAACAAAAGTGTCACTGCTGAGGCAGCTGACACTTTTTTGCTGTTAAGGAAATTAGTATTCACAAATCTTTGCGGGAACGTTCATCTGTTGTGCGATCAACGGTTTTATTCCTAGTTGGAGCGTGTTTTCTCATAGGAATCCTTCATGTCCTGATCCAGGCTCTCATTTGTTTCTCCATAGCCTTCCCCGTTTGCATTCTCGCCTTTATTCAAGCTTTTACCCTGAGGGGATTCTTTAAGCATCTGCCGGATGAGCTTTGCCAGGACGGCATCTGCTTCAGGGCTTTCGGAATCCAACGTGCGGTAGGATTGGAGCTGGTCGATCGCTGCCTCGTTATCGGATATATAAACATGATAATAGCGGGGAACAGCAGAAATTCCTGTTTTGCTGACCATATCCGCCATTTCATTCCGGTTTTTGCTGCTGCCGCGATATGCAACAAGGACTTCTTCGTCTGTAACAAGAGTAGCCGCTTCTTCAATGCCCGGCAGCTGAACGGTTAACCCGCTTACCGTATCCGCAAGTGCTTCGCGGTCAATAGCGTAAAATTCAGTCTGTTTGCCATTTTTCATCAGCGTGTTTCTCTTGTGATGAACATAGCCGAAGCTTTCCGTCCTATTTGTTTTTTTACTGTCACTTTCCGTTTTCTTATACATAGTTGTGTTTTCGTCCACATTAATGGTGCTTCCATTCTCATCTGTCAGATCGCTTTTCCCCTCTTCGTTCATCTGGCAGCCTGAAAACAGGATCGTCATCAGTGGAAGGATCAGTATCTGCTTGCTGAAGCTTCTCATACTTCTGCACCTCCTTTCCTTAAGATAACCAGAGTTCAGCAAATTTTCCCTAGTAATTGATGGAGAAGCAAAAATCAGATATGATAAAGGAAACAAATGTCCGCTATAAGGAGCGCTGTCCATTGGTAACGGTACAGAATATTCATTATGAAATTTTCAAGAATGAGCGTGATGGCTTCAACGAGGAAGCATTTAAGGCCAGATACTCGGACATATTGAATAAATATGATTACATTGTCGGAGACTGGGGCTATGGCCAGCTTCGTTTAAAAGGCTTCTTTGAAGATCAGAACCAAAAAGCATCGTATGATACAAAAATAAGCACGCTTGATGAGTATCTGTACGAGTATTGCAATTTTGGCTGTGCTTATTTTGTGTTAAGAAAAATCCGTAAATAAAAAAGAGCCTCGCTTTAAGCGAAAGCTCTTTTTTTACTGTTCATTTTTATCCGGGTCATCATGGGTTGGATGCGCACCTGGATGCTGGCGCGGAAGTTCCTGATGAAGATTTTTATTTTCATAATTAAAAGCGCTGTAGTAACGCTGGTTCTTTTTCCAAGGCGAACTTTTATTTTCCACAGGCGTATGCTTCCCTCTCGGTGCGCCGTAGGGTCCTTCCGGAGTAATTTCCGGAAGAATATAATTCCGCATCGCTTCAACATTTGAAAAATCATGATACTCTTCGTTGTTTTCGTCCATTTTCATCCCTCCGAGAATTATTTTCACCGGAAGGAAGCCTTTTTATCCAATTGCCAACGCTTCCTGCGAAGTGCAAGCGGGGATGAATCCTATCTTCACCTGTTTAAAACAGGCTTCAGGACAGCTCAAACAAGCTCAAAGAGGAAATCCCTTAGCTCCTCCGCTTCTTCTTCAGACAGCTGAAAAGCATGTTCCAGGTAGCCCGGCTCATCAAGATCATCTTCTCCAATAATGGCAAATCGGCTGCTTTGCAGGTTTAATACAATCGCTTTTCCAAAGAACCGGTCAGTCTGCATGAGGGCAAGGTCAAAACGCTGGTGCTCTCCTGTAAAACTGACAAACCTCGTTTTCGTCTCCACCATGTCATCATAAAGAAAAAAACGCTCCATCCCTTTTCATCTCCAATCCTGTTATGATTTCCGGTTAAATATCAAGGTATAGCAGATGGTGTTCACAGAAAATTCCAGGCTTTTAAAAAAATTATACCAAAAGAAACAAGAGATCCATTGAAAAACAGAAATTTTCTCTCAAAAAATCCGATTTGAGCTTGTTTATGGTAAAATGTGATCATATATAAGTTCATAACTAGAAGGGCTGAGGAAATGTTCCGTGAATTTTGCACTATAAATGTGAAACGGATTAATAAATGGAGCAAAATATTACTACCATATACCTATTTGAAATATTTCCCGCCGCAGTTCACTTTACGGAACCCGCTTCTTGAAGGTGTATTTGAGGCAGTTAAAAACGGAGAAAAAACGGCAGCGGTTGTGATTAAATTTACCAATATGAAGGATTTTGCTTTGCAGCTTGAACCCTCTCAGGTAAAAGAATTTTGTCAAAGCTTTAAAAAAGAGTCAAAAGCCATACTGGAGACGTCCGTGTTCCAGAATGATATACTTGTGGTGCATGATTATTATAATAGAGGGTTAACCGTCTTTCTGAAAATTGGGGAGAATAAACAAAGCGTTACGCATATTGAGCATTTTATTCATTTCTTCGTTTCTGAACTGCAGAAATGGCTCTCTGCCTCCTATCCTTACATCCAATTTACAAGCGAGTCCGGGTACATGTTCGTGGACAGAGCAAGCGGATCTATTCATGATGCCATTCTGAAGGCTCAGCAGCAGGCTGCAGAAATGGCTGAGAAGCGTGTTCATTCCAAATACATAGATATGGTCCTAACCATCAGGGAAATTGTCCAGCAGCAGAAAATCATGCTGCTCGCTCAGCCGATCATTGAGCTGGATACCGGAAAAGTGAAGGCGTGGGAAATGCTGACAAGAGGACCAGCAGGAACGCCGCTTGAAAATCCTTTGCAGCTGTTCTCAGTAGCCAGACAGACCAATATGGTGTATGAGCTGGAAATGCTCATTTTGGAAAAAGCACTGCTTATGATTGAAGAGACGGGGACCACAGAGGACATTTACATTAATTTTACCCCTCTGACGCTTGGCAACAAACGGTTCACTGCCTCTGTATTAAAAGCATTTGAAAGGCATCCCGGCGTCAGCCCCCGTCAAATTATCCTTGAAATTACCGAGCGGGACTCTATAGAGGGCATGGCATTTTTTATGGAAAACATCCGGAGGCTCAGGGATTTGGGCATCCGGATTGCAGTTGATGATACGGGGGCGGGCTATGCAAGTCTGCATACAATCAGCGAAATTCTTCCTGATATTATCAAAATAGATCGTTCAGTTATTGAAAACATTGATACAAACCGGGTGAAGGAGTCGATGCTGAAAGGGCTTCTGCTGATCGCCAGGGAGACAGGATCACTCGTTGTAGCCGAGGGGATAGAAAAGAAAGAAGAAGCGGATGTACTAACAAGAAACAGGGTAGACTTGGCCCAGGGATATTTTTATGCGAGGCCGGGATTGCTTCAAAAAGAACGGGTAGCCTTCTAGAAGGGGATGACAGCATGTACTTTGTAGACCGGGGGAAAATAGAAGAGACGCTGAAGCTGATGGAGGAACTGACAGGATTTTTTTCAGAAACAGAAGCGTTTGAGACAAAGATGGAAAAGCTTGCTTTGCAAAGGCTTGGACATTTGCTGATGGAAAGTGTACTCGATACGGGCAATGCACTTATTGATGGATTTATTATGAGAGATCCAGGCAGTTATGAGGACATCATCGACATTCTGCTTGATGAGAAAGTAATCGGTGCTGAGGATGAAGGCGGCTTGAAAGAGCTGGTTGCTTTCAGAAAATCACTTATTCAGGACTATCTGTCAGCTGACACCGGCCAGCTTGAACAGCTTTTACAAAGGCAGTTTACCGTCCTGCAAGCATTTCCTGATAAAGTCCGCAAGTATTTGCTGAACGAGCTTGGACCGGTTTCGGCCTTCAAGAAGTAATTTTTCAAACGGCTTTAGAGGAGTGAGCAGCATGAAATCATACAAAGGGTACTTAATTGACCTGGACGGGACCATGTATAAAGGTACGGAGCGGATTGAGGAAGCGGGACAATTTGTAAGGCTATTAAAGGAAAAAGAAATCCCGTATTTATTTGTTACGAACAATTCTTCTGCAACTCCTGAAAAAGTGGCGGAAAAATTGAATGCTTTTGACATTCCATGTTTGCCGGAGCAAGTTTTCACCACTTCCCAGGCAACCGCTAATTATATGGATGAACAGAAGGCAGGAAGATCTGTGTATATCATTGGGGAAGAAGGAATCCGAGAGGCTCTCGCGGATAAAGGCTTTGAAGAGGGAGATGAGACGGCAGATTTTGCAGTAGTCGGCATTGACCGGGGAATTACGTACGAGAAGCTGGCCAAAGCCTGCTTAGCGGTCAGAAATGGCGCGCGCTTCATCTCGACAAACGGCGACATCGCCATCCCCACAGAACGCGGATTGCTCCCCGGCAATGGCTCTTTAACATCCGTCATCGCTGTTTCCACCGGGATAGAACCGACTTTTATCGGCAAGCCTGAGCCAATTATTATGGAGCAGGCACTCGAAGTGCTCGGAACAGCCAAAGAGGATACATTAATGGTAGGGGACAATTATGCTACGGATATTATGGCAGGAATCCGCACTGGAATGGATACCTTAATTGTCCACACAGGGGTAACATTAAAGGAGCATCTTGAGGCAGTGGAAATACAGCCCACTTATGCAGTTCATTCCCTGGAGGAATGGTTTAGCCGCATTTAACAAAAGCCGGGGAATACCTCCCGGCTTTTACTCTGTATTTGCAGCCCTGTGCGCGAGCCTGCTCGATGCAGCAGCCGCAATTGCGCCGACCAGATCGTCAAGAAAGGTATGGCACATACCCGTCGATTTATCATTCAGAAATTGGAGAATCCCTGGTTTTTCTTTATCAATGTAGCCGTAATTCGTAAACCCGATGGAGCCATATATGTTGACGATGGAAAAGGCCATAATCTCGTCCACCCCGTATAAGCCCTCATCACTTGCAATAATGCTTTGAAGCGGTTCCTCAAGCATGTTCTTTTCTGCGAGCATATCCAGCTGAATCCCTGTTAAAATGGCATTTTGCACTTCCCTCTTAGCAAGGACTCTTTCTACGTTTGCCAGACAGTCATCCAGCTCTAGCTCAGGATGATATTTTTTTTGCAGAAAATACACAAGCTCTGCTATGTCCTTTGTTTGAACTCCGCGTGCTGCCATCATTTCACGGGCTTTTTTTTCTACTATATCCATGCTGCGCTTCTCCATCCGCATCATCCTATCTGTTTTAATCTTCTATAAAAAATGGCTGTGTTAAAGCTTCATGCTGCTTTTGCTGCACCTGCTGGCTGAAGCGGAAGGCGTGAGTTCCTGAAGACGCTGCACGCTTGGGAGGCACAGCGCCCTTGGATAAACGAATGCCGGCATCGGTAATCAACACAAATTTTAACAGAGCTTTAAAATAAATTAGATTTTCTTATTATGGTATACATTCTGCTGAAAAAGGTGTGAGCGAACGCCATCAAAAATTAGCATATTCCTTTATGGCTCTGATTAGGATAGGGTAAGACTGCTGAAACGGAGATGGTCCCCCTGAAAGATTTCTTAAAAGAACACTTTGGGCTTCAGGTGCCGGAAGTATTTAAAGCCGGGAGCTATGATGCTTTCCGGATCCACGGTACAATCGGAATGCTGATTCCTGTCCAGCATATGGATGAACAGGAGCTGTATGAGCTTTATTATATGAGTCAGTATTTACAGGAAAAAAGAGAACCATACGTTGCAGCATTCTGGCCGAGCGTAACCGGAACATTGTCGGCAGAAAGAAACGGGAAACGCTTTGCCGTCTTAAAATGTCCGGACCGGCTTGTTTCCCGCAGCCAATCCACTGGGAGAGAGCTGGCGCAGTTTCACCAAAGGGCCCGCAGCTTCCCTTATCAGGCCGATAAAACGAAGCGGATAGGACAGTGGAAGGAATTATGGGAAAAGCGGCTCGATCAGCTTGAGGCGTTTTGGAGAGGGAAGGTTCAGGCACACCCGCTTGACCATTTTGAAAAACTGTTTATTGAATCCTTCCCTTATTATCTTGGATTGGCAGAAAATGGTATCCAGTACCTCGTGGATACCGAGCTGGATGATGAACCGCAGGCATCAGACTCTGCCACGATCTGCCACAACCGCTTTCATTCCGCTGTCTGGAAAAAGGAATATCCAATGAAGCTTCCAACAGACTGGGTTTTTGACCACGCAAGCCGGGATCTTGCAGAGTACCTCCGGCATGAATTTCTTCAGCATCCAGAAGATTTAAAGCGTGAGGGAGGCAGCTTCCTTGCCGACTATGACCGGACGGTTCCGCTGTCTTCTTTTTCCTGGCGGCTTGTTTACAGCCGGCTGCTTTTTCCGATTCATTATTTTGAATGCATTGAGGATTATTATCTTGCTTCTGATTCCAATAAACCTCACTATGAGAAAAAGCTGCATGAACTTCTTCAGCGCTCCTCAGAGTATGAACAATTTTTAAGATCCTACTCAGGCATGCTCTCGATGAGAACCCGCAGAATTCAGCTGCCCGTCCTTCATTGGCTTGCGTAAACCTGTCCCGGTACAATATGGGCAGGTTTTTTTTAGACTGGTAAAATCAGGCGGGACGTTATCGGAAGCGTTTACAGGATTAGTTAGCTGAAAATTCAGCCTTGTAAAATAATATGACGGGATTTATAATGCAACTATATATAAATTGTCTATTACATAAATACAAATGTACTTCTTAAGAGGACATTTGTGCTTTTAAAAGAGAGGAGACCGTGTACATGGAAGCAATTCAAGTAGGACTGCTTGGTTTAGGTACGGTTGGGAGCGGCGTTGTGAAAATCATTCGGGAACATCAGGACAAATTAATGCATCTTGTAGGCTGTCCGGTTGAAATAAGAAAAATCCTTGTCAGGGAAAAAGACAAACAGCGGCTGATTGACGTGGACCCCTCTTTGCTTACGACAGATCCGTATGAAGTGATCCAGGATCCAAAGATCGACGTATTAATTGAAGTAATGGGCGGGATTGAACAAACAAAAGAATACTTGCTGGAAGCCCTGAATAAAAAGAAGCAGGTTGTCACTGCCAACAAGGATTTAATGGCTCTGTACGGATCAGAGCTGCTCGCTGCTGCTACAACTAACGGGTGTGACCTGTTTTATGAAGCGAGTGTTGCTGGAGGCATCCCGATTCTCAGGAGTCTTGTGGATGGTCTTGCATCTGACCGGATCACGAAAATGATGGGAATTGTAAACGGCACAACAAATTTTATCCTGACAAAGATGAGCAAGCATGGCAGCCCATATGCTGAAGTACTGAAAGAAGCCCAGGATCTCGGCTACGCCGAATCTGATCCGACAGCAGATGTGGAAGGGCTGGATGCAGCAAGGAAAATGGCGATTTTGGCACGGCTTGGCTTTTCTATGAACGTTGATTTGCAGGACGTCCAAGTAAGAGGGATATCAGCCGTTTCGGATGACGATATCAGCTACAGCAAACGGCTTGGATACACGATGAAGCTGATTGGCATTGCCCATCGTCAGGCAAACAGAATTGAAGTAAGCGTGGAGCCGACGCTTCTCCCGGACCACCATCCGCTTTCAGCGGTCAATGACGAGTACAACGCCGTCTATGTATATGGAGAAGCGGTAGGGGAAACCATGTTTTACGGACCGGGCGCAGGCAGCATGCCGACAGCTACAGCGGTGGTGTCTGACCTAGTGGGTATCATGAAAAATATGAGACTTGGAGTAAATGGAAGAAGTGCGGTCGCTCCCCAATATGAGAAACAGATGAAAGAACCGGAGGAGATTTCTGCGCAGCATTTTCTCCGCATTCATGTAAAGGATCAAGTTGGCGCCCTCGCTAAGATTACCGGCCTGTTCTCCCAGCGCGGAGTGAGCTTTGAAAAAATTCTGCAGCTTCCATTGAAGAACAGTGAACTTGCAGAGATTGTCATCGTAACACACCACGCATCCCAAAAGGATTTTGACGAAATTCAATCTCAGCTTGACGATTTAGAGGTTGTTTCGCAGGTGAAAAGCACGTATCGAGTTGAAGGGAATGGCGGGGTATGAGCTGGGGCGGATTGCTTAAAGCGTATAAGGACTATTTGCCGGTAACGGACCGCACCCCCTCTCTGTCTCTTAATGAAGGAAATACACCGCTTATCCGGCTATCCAGCCTTTCAGAGCAATTCGGGATCGATTGGTATGTGAAGACGGAAGGAACCAATCCAACCGGGTCATTTAAGGACCGGGGAATGGTATTGGCTGCAGCAAAAGCGAAAGAGTCAGGCAGCAGCACTGTCATGTGCGCATCAACGGGAAATACATCGGCCGCCGCAGCCGCCTATGCTGCCAGAGCGGGAATGAAATGCATCGTGGTTATTCCGGAGGGGAAAATCGCTCTCGGAAAGCTTGCACAGGCGGTTATGTACGGGGCAGATATTTATGAAATTCCAGGAAATTTTGATGATGCACTCAAGATTGTAAGAAGTGTATGTGAAAAACTGCCGATTACACTCGTCAACTCTGTCAATCCTTACCGGCTTGAAGGACAAAAAACGGCTGCATTTGAAGTGTGCGATGTTCTTGGCGGAGCCCCGGATGTTTTATCCATCCCTGTCGGCAATGCTGGAAATATTTCAGCGTATTGGAAAGGGTTTGTAGAATACAACGGCAAGCACCAAACAGGCTTGCCTCAGATGAGAGGCTTTGAGGCAGAGGGAGCAGCCGCCATTGTCCGGAACGAAGTGATTAAGCAGCCCGAGACAATCGCGACTGCAATCCGGATTGGCAATCCCGCAAGCTGGGATCTTGCTGTTGCTGCAGCCAGTCAGTCCGGAGGAAAAATCGATGAGGTGACAGATGAGGAGATTGTCGAAGCTTATAAATTGCTGGCCCGGACAGAAGGGATTTTTGCGGAGCCTGCTTCATGTGCTTCCATTGCAGGAGTCATGAAACAGCTCCGGAATGGCGATCTTCCTAAAGGTATCCGTGTCGTATCCGTTCTGACTGGAAATGGGCTCAAGGACCCTAATACGGCAATTGACCGAAATGAAATAAAGCCGGTTTCTCTACCGAATGATGAAGCAAGTATGCTGGAGCGGCTGGAAGGAGTGCAAACCGTATGAAGGAAGGCGAGATGCTAAAGATTAAAGTACCCGGCAGCACCGCCAACCTGGGACCGGGCTTTGACTCCATCGGACTCGCATTAAGCCGGTTCTTAATCCTGACGGTATCATTAGCTGAAGAATGGTATTTTGAATCAGAAAGTCTGGAAACCGCCGGATTGCCGGAAGGGAAGGATAACCTGATCTGCCAAGTGGCAGAGCGCACAGCCTTAGCTTATGGAGCCAGCCTCCCCCCATGCCATGTTAAGGTATGGAGTGACATTCCCGTAGCCAGAGGACTTGGAAGCAGTGCCGCCGCTATTACAGCGGGCGTAGAGCTTGCAGATGCTTTATGCGGACTTGCACTTACGCTTGAAGAAAAGGCAAGGTATGCGAGCCTGGAGGAAGACCACCCGGACAACGCTGGAGCATCTGTCTACGGAGGACTGGTTATAGGCCTCCATCAGGAGGAAGAGACACACCTCGTTCATCTTCCTGAGCTTAAAATGGAGCCGGTTGTAATCATCCCATCCTATAAAGTGTACACAAAAGATGCCAGAGACGTACTGCCGGCCTCTTTGCCCTTCAAAAAAGCGGTAGAGGCGGGAGCTGTCGGCAATATGCTGACAGCTGCGCTGATGACGGGGAACTGGCCGCTCGCGGGCAAAATGATGGAAAAGGATCTTTTTCACCAGCCATACAGAGGAACCCTCACACCCGAATTAAAGCTGGCTTCGCTGGCTGCAAAAGAAGCAGGAGCCTACGGTGCCGCTTTAAGCGGTGCAGGTCCTGCTATCATTTGTTTTGCGAAGGAAGGGGAGGGAGCAGGCATCGCCCGGGCACTCAGCCTCCGGTTTCCTGATTGTGAAGTGGATCGCCTCTATGTGCCTGCCCATGGAAGCACAGTAGAGCGTTTTTCAAGCTTTAATCCGACCGGCAGTTTATGAAGGAAAGGCACGCATTCGGAAGCGTGTCTTTTTTTGTGTGAAAAACATAAAAGAGAACCCTTTCGGAGGCCGAAATAAGTATAATGAGAAGAAAAGGGAGTGGTCCTGATGAAAAAAGAGAAAATCACACCTGAAGATTTATTCCGGCTGAAAACTCCGGCTGATCCCCGCTTTTCACCTGATGGAAAGAGAATCGTCTTTTCGGAAGCATCCATTGATCAAGAATCCTATACGTACCATTCCCATCTATTCGTCATAGACCGCAGTGATTATTCGATGCAGCAATGGACCTTCGGGCAGAGCAATAACCATTCACCAAGATGGTCGCCTGACGGCAAGCTTGCTTTCATCTCCAGCCGGTCAGGAGAGCCTCAGCTATACGTAATAAAATCAGATGGCGGAGAAGCTAAGCAGATCACCAGCTCAGAAAGCGGCGCGCAAAATCCTGTATGGATGGATGAACAGAGAGTGCTGTTCACCTCTTTTTTACGGGAGGAGAGCTTGAAAGGCAATTCTTTGCATAATCCTGAGCACCCCATTCCTTTTGAGCTGACAGAACTGCGGTACAAATCGGATGCGGATGGAATCTTGCATGGCCGGAAAAATCAGCTTTTCATTGCCGATCTTACAACTGGAGAGACAGAGCTGTTCCTGACGTGTGAAGGAGATGCAGCAAGCCCGGCAGTTTCCCGGGATTGGCTTGCCTATATTCACTATCCGGAGGAGCGGCCAGGCAAAGGGATGACAGCAGATGTTCACCTGCGAAGCCTCCAGACCGGTCAGGATATAAACCTAACTGAGGGGAGAGGCATCTTCAGCGAGCCCCAATTTTCACCGGATGGCAGGTATTTAGCTTTTCTTGGCCATGAGAAGGAATACAAAAGTGCGACCATTCAGAAGCTTTGGCTGTATGACTTGGCAAATGAAGCCCTGATTTGTCTGACGGGGGAATGGGATATGCACGCCGGGGATGCTGTAGCAGGAGATGCCATATATGGTTCTGTATTTCCGGGGATTCAATGGACATCCGACTCAAAAGGATTTTATCTGATCGTATCAGACCGGGGCAGCACTGGAGTTTATTATGGATCAGTGGAAGGCCTGATGTATCCTGTACGAATGGAAGCTGAGCATGTGAGCGGCATGAGACTGCACCCAAGTTATCACTTAGCTGTATTGGCCATCAGCACACCAGAATTCCCATCAGAATTATTTGAAGTTGATTTTCAGACAGGAGATTCTATCCAACTGACCCGTTTAAATGAAGAATGGCTGCAAAAATCGGCTGTATCAAAACCTGAACCATTTGAAACAGAAGCAGAGGACGGCTGGACGATTCACGGCTGGATGATGAAACCGGCGGATTGGAATCCGGAAAAAAAATACCCGGTGATTCTCCAGATTCACGGAGGGCCGCATATGATGTACGCCAACACGTATTTTCATGAGTTCCAGGTCCTTGCCTCCAAGGGCTATGTCATCCTCTACACGAATCCAAGGGGAAGCCAGGGGTATGGACAGGATTTTGTGAACTTAGTCAGAGGGGATTACGGAGGCGGCGATTTTAAAGATTTAATGTGTGCAGTGGATAAAGCGATCGAGCAGTTTGATTTTATAAATTCAAGCAGGCTGGGTGTAGCCGGAGGAAGCTATGGCGGGTTTATGACAAATTGGATCGTCGGGCATACCAATCGTTTTAAAGCCGCTGTTACCCAGCGTTCCATCAGCAATTGGCTCAGCTTTTCCGGAGTAAGTGACATTGGACCCTCCTTCACTGAATCGGAGGTAGGTGGTGCGATGCCGGAAGACGCGATGATGCTGTGGGAACACTCCCCGCTTAAATATGCCGCAAGAATTGAGACTCCGCTCCTGATCCTGCACAGCGAAAAGGACTACAGATGTCCGATTGAACAGGCGGAACAGCTTTATGTGACCTTAAAAAACAAAGGCAAAACCGTCAAATTCATCCGGTTTCCAGATCAAAACCATGAACTGTCCCGAAGCGGCCATCCGAAGCTTAGAGTAGAACGCCTTCACGCCATCCTGAACTGGTTTGATGAATTTTTATAAACATACTGGAATTTTCAGTTTTTTCTGCCCATCAAAAAAACCCCCGGCAAAAGGGCCGGGGGTCATACTTAAAATACTTGTTCTACTTCCACAACACCGGGAACTTCTTCAAGCAATGCGCGCTCAATTCCGGCTTTCAGCGTAATGGTAGAACTTGGGCAGCTTCCGCAAGCTCCTAAAAGACGAAGTTTAACAATACCATCCTCTACGTCCACCAATTCACAGTCTCCGCCATCGCGAAGCAAAAACGGACGCAATTTATCTAGTACTTCCTGTACTTGTTCTCTTTGATTCTCTTCCATAGCAATCGTCTCCTTCCTGCTGCTATTATATTCCGGCCGAGCCGTAAAATCTAATGCCAAGACTTGAAAATAACCATATTTTATCCTATTGTATCACAATTTCAAGGATAAAAATACGGTGTTTTTGCCAGCATTAAAAACAAATGCAAAAGGATCCGATATCGAATACAATAAAGAAAAACAGCTTGAAAATTGGAGGGTCAGGCATGAATATTGACGTATATGGCGCAGAGGTTTTATGTCCAAGCTGTGTGAATATGCCATCTTCCCGGGAGACTCAGGAATGGCTTTCAGCAGCTTTATCAAGAAAATACCCCAACCAGCAGATTGATGTTACCTATATCGACATAGACAGACCGGAGCTTGAAGGGGAGCAAAAGGAAATCGCAGAAAAAATACGCAATGATGAATATTTTTATCCCCTGGTCGTCATCCAAGGCAGGATAGTGGGAGAAGGAAGCCCGCGCCTGAAAAAAATCTGTGAGGAGCTCGAAAGGCTCGGAATTGCCGCTACCTAAAAAGGCAGGGTGAAAAAAGACCTGCTTTATACATCGCAAAGAGTGCTAAATACACCTTAAATCCCTTATTATAGAAAAATGCATGAGTATTATTCCCTAACTTGTGGTATAGTCTTCTTATGAAGGGAGGCTAAAGCATGAGCAAATCAGGAATCATATCCAGACAGGCAGCAATCAGGCAATTCACCTATGAATACGAAATTGAACAGCACAAATGTACGATTGATATCCACCTTGCACTGGACCCAAAAGGAAAACAGATATATAAAGTTTATGTTGAGGACCAAAACGGACTCTTCCGCTCTAGTTCTTCCGACCAGCTGAAAGCTAAAGCGGTCAGTAAGGCGATCTTGAAATATAAATGGAACTGTGCAGTGTAATGAGTACTTCCTGCAAATTCAATAATGGAACAATGGAAGTACTCTCAGCCAAGAGTGCTTTTTTGTTTTTTTACAAGGAAAGCACCAAAAAAACGGGGAAGATTCCCCGTCAAAAAAGTTATCCATTATGAAACTTGTACATCCATAAAATACCGGATTTAAGCAAGCGCGGCACGCGGCCCATCAACGGCTTCTCATTTAAAAGACCAAACCCGTGTTTTTTTCCTAGAGATCCGAGCACGCCCTTCAGCTTAAATTGAGGAAACGATTCTGGCTCCGGCTCATTTTTCCAGCGTTTCTGAAGAACCTGGACAATTTGCTCCGCCTGCGCTTCCGCAAGCTGTGCGCTTGGCGCATAAGGAAGCGAAGCGCAATCCCCTACGACAAACACACTTTTATCATCGGGAACATAATGCTGTGGTGTAAGAATAACTCTTCCCTGCGCATCCTTTTCTGCATCCATCTGTCTGACTATCTTACTTGGCTGAATGCCTGCGGTCCAAACGATTACATCACTGGCAAACGCTTCATCATGGTTGTATAAAAGGTTGGGCTCAACCTTCGTGATGTTGGCGCAATTTACGATTTGTACCCCATGATCCTCAAACCACCCCTGTACATAACGGCTCAGTCTTTCAGGGAACATGGAAAGAATCATTTTGCCGCGATCAAACAGCTGAATTTTAAGATCCTTTCGGCTTTCGCGCAGTTCACTCGCCAGCTCCACTCCGCTCAGTCCGGCGCCCACAATGGAAACGATTGCACCTGCGGGCAGGTTGTTAACCGCACTGTACGTTCTGCGGGACTGATCAATGGTCTGAATGCTGTAAGAATACTCTTCGGCACCGGGCACCCCGTGATACTTATCTTCACACCCGAGTCCAATAACCAGGTCATCATAGCCAAGCCGGTCCCCATCAGCAAAGACAACCTCTTTTTGATTGCGGTCAATGGAAGTGACTTCCCCATATTTAGCAGTCAAATTCGCATGCTCCGGAAAGTCTACACGAATATGGTGATCCGAAATCGTTCCAGCTGCAAGCGCATAATATTCTGTCTTCAGGCAGTGGTAAGGATTTTTATCCACCAGGGTAATATGAACATCGCTTGGAAGGTTGTTTGGAAGCAGCCTGTGGAGAATTCTCATTCCACCATACCCGCCGCCAAGAATTACTAGATTTTTCATATGCGGATTTCCCCTTCTCCCCATGGGAATGAATAAAAAAATAGTATTCCAGACTGATAAAATTAAAGAAAACCTTTTCAAAATGCCACTAAAAAGTATATCGAATTTGCTGCAAAATCACAACATAAGGCGGAAAAATATCCGTTTAGTATGTAAAAACAATCAATTATACAACCTTATTGCACAAATGTGTTAAGTTAATTGTAACAAAGTGTTCCTTACAAATGGAAGGCTCCAAACCGGAAACATTGACGATTTTTGTTCAAACAGGGTAGGATAAGAGGGAATTAGAGAGGTGAGACCATGAAACCAATCATTGAGTTTTGCATAAGCAATCTTGCCAGCGGATCACAGCGGGCACTTGAGAAGCTGGAAAAAGACCCGAATCTCGACATAGTTGAATACGGATGTCTTGGATATTGCGGCAAATGCTTTGAATCCATGTATGCCCTAGTGAATGGAGAAGCGGTGTCGGCTGAAACTCCGGAAGAGCTCGTTGACAATATCTATCAGCATCTGGAAGAAAATCCGATGTTTTAATAAACGCGACAGCCTGACTAAATGTCAGGCTGTCGTTATGTATAGTGGTCTAGATGTCTTATTGTGCAGACAGCGCTTTTTCCGCCCTCATTTCCTGCCACCGGTCCTTCGCCATTTCGATGATTCCCTTTTCCGGAGAACGATGCTGATGTTCAATAATACGGGAAAAATACCGGATCGCCTGTTTCTCCTTCCCTGTTCTGCGGCTGAGCTCACCGATTAAATACAATATCCTCATATCAGTAAGCTTGGAACCTTCGTAATCTTCGTTCATATAAGATAGGATATATTCATTAAGGGACTGATCTAAAAACCGGTGCTCCTGCTCATGATCGCCAGCTGAACGGTAAAGCCAGGCAAGACGGTGATTCAGACCGGCCTTTGATGCGTGCTTCTCTAGCTTCAGTTCAGCACAATAAAGAGCAAGCTTGTAAGAGGAAACAGCCATATCCATCGATCTCTGCACACTGAAATTTCTTTTTGTCCAGCGCTTTGAAACATGATCAGTCAACCGCCTTCTTGAGGAAGGGGACATCTGGTCTGAAAACTCCTCTGAAAAAGAATAGCCGCATTCCGGGCATACTGTTACATAATAGAGCAAAGGATTATTCGTTTCGGAACGATAATGGGAATAAAAATCAGAATCGCTATAATCAATGCAGATAAAGGAAGAGCGGAGTTTTTTTGTTGTAAAGTGGGCCCTGCATAAAGTGCATGTGGTATTTTTGTCATATAAATGAGGAAAATCCAACTTTCTCACCCTTTCTCATAGAGACAATTGTATCATATTACCTATATCAAAAGAACTAAAAAGAATAATAAAAACTCCCGCACCTAACGCAAGGAGTTTTTATCATTCTATTCAAACGGGGGATATTTCTATTGTGGACTCTTTCAACTAACTTTATACTAGTAGAAATTATTTTTTTGGAGGCGAAGGGATGAAAACCGTAAACTTTACAAAAATGCACGGACTAGGCAACAATTATATATACATAAACCTGTTCAAGGAAAACTTATCCGGTTTGAACCTCCCTGAGCTGGCCAGACATGTAGCGAACCCCTTCACAGGCATCGGCTCAGACGGCCTGATCCTGATCTGTCCCTCTGAGGCAGCACCCGTGAAAATGCGGATCTTCAATAATGATGGCTCAGAAGCACTCAACTGTGGAAACGGCCTTAGGTGCGTAGCCAAATACGCGTATGAAAACCGTTTGGTTTCAGAGCCTGTTTTCCAAATTGAAACCCTCTCCGGGCTCGTTCAGGCAGAGGTTCATACGAATAAAGGAAATGTGTCCGCGGTCACCATTGATATGGGCAAGCCAAGGCTTTTAAAGAAAGACATACCGATGGAAGGAAGCCAGGAGGAAACAACCATATCTGAGGTCATGCAATTTCAAGGAAAATCCTACACGGTCACTGCACTATCGATGGGAAACCCGCATATTATTTTCTATATAGAGGACATTGAAAGTGCTCCCTTGACTGAACTGGGACCGGTTGTCGAAAAAGACCCCCGTTTTCAGGACGGCATCAATGTCGAATTCGTAGAAATGGTTAACAGCACCGAATTGAATTTCCGTGTATGGGAAAGAGGCTCGGGCATTACACAGGCATGCGGTACGGGCGCATGTGCCGCAGCAGTCGCATCGATCCTAAATGGCAAATCCCCCAAAGGAACAGATATAACCGTTCATCTTGCCGGAGGAGATTTGACCATCAATTGGACAGAGCAGGGAAACGTACGAATGACCGGCCCTGCTGAAACCATCGCAGAAGGCATCTATCATATCCGCTGAACCTGAAAATTTGAGTCAAAAGAAGTCAAGATGTATACTTATTACAAAGCCATAATTAAAGAGGAGTGATGACATGGCTGAAATTATCAGCATAACAGAAGCCGCATCCTTTCAAATAAAAGACATGATGAAGGAACACGAAGAAGAAAATGCCTTCCTGCGCGTCGGCATCAAAGGCGGAGGCTGCAGCGGGCTCTCCTACGGCATGGGATTTGACCATGAAAAACAAGAAGGCGACGTTGAACTTGAATTCTTCGGCATCCCCGTCCTGATTGATAAAGACAGCGCACCAGCTCTGAAAGGCACCATTATAGATTTCAAACAATCCTTAATGGGCGGCGGATTTACCATCGACAATCCGAACGCCATTGCTTCCTGCGGCTGCGGATCATCATTTGTGACCGCAACGAATAAGGGAACACCGGAAGAGTGCTAAGAATTTATTGCAAAAGGCTGGCCCATCGGGCCAGCCTTTTTAATCTCATCTGCCTTCTTACTCAGCTGCTTCTGTATCCTGCCACTTTAATTCC
The DNA here is from genome assembly GCF_050107635.1 of Metabacillus sp. 113a. NCBI lineage: Bacteria > Bacillati > Bacillota > Bacilli > Caryophanales > Bacillaceae > Metabacillus > Metabacillus sp. 113a. Next base: position 292,159 of record NZ_JBNILJ010000004.1, read on the forward strand.
TCCACAAAAAATTTATAATTTTCCTGTGACGGTGCTGGAAAATGACTCAGCGTTTTCGCTTTATCCAAAATAGAGCAGTCCACCTGTTTCACAAAATAATAATAGCTGCTCCACCGGTAGCTTTCAGCCTGCTGCACAGCCGAAGCTTTGTAGGGGTTGAGATGAATATAACGGGAAGTGTTTAGAAATTTGGAGATAGTAGGAATGGGGTCTGCATAGAACCTGCCTTCAAACAAGTGGCCCTTGTAGCTGTGTCTGAAGTTGAAATAGCGGGCATAGCGGAAATTCAAGTGTTTCATAATAATGCTCGGCTGGTATTCGGTTACTTCAATGAGGAGATGAACGTGGTTTTTCATCAAACAGAAGGCATGTAGCTTAAATGGATACTTATCCTGTGTCTCCGAGAGGATTTCAAGGTATCGGTCTTTATCACGATAATCTTCAAAAAGTGCCCACTTTCTTATAGCTCTTGAAGTAATGTGATAGATCCCGCCAGAACCAGATCTCCAGTTTCTGGGGCTCTGCATAGCATTCCACCTTTCTATTTTACTATCTAATTTAATTCGGCAAAGGAAGACAAATTCCTTTACGTTTCATGATAAAAAAGTACGCTTTTGTCAGACGATGGCCAAAATCAGTGCGTTGTCAGGCAAGAATGTCAGACAATGGCCAAAATCAGCGTCATGTCAGACAAGAATGTCAGACAATGCCCAAAATCAGCGTCATGTCAGACAAGGATGTCAGACGATGGCCAAAATCAGCGTCATGTCAGACAAGGATGTCAGACGATGGCCCAACCCAGTGCGATGTCAGACAAGAATGTCAGACAATGATCAAAATCAGCGTCATGTCAGACAAGGATGTCAGACAATACGCAAACCTGGTGCGATGTCAGACAAGAATGTCAGACAATACGCAAACCTGGTGCGATGTCAGACAAGAATGTCAGACAATACGCAAACCTGGTGCGATGTCAGACAAGAATGTCAGACAATACGCAAACCTGGTGCGATGTCAGACAAGAATGTCAGACAATGGCCAAAATCAGCGTCATGTCAGACAAGAATGTCAGACAATGGCCAAACCGAGTGCGATGTCAGACAAGGATGTCAGACAATACGCAAACCTGGTGCGATGTCAGACAAGAATGTCAGACAATGATCAAAATCAGCGTCATGTCAGACAAGGATGTCAGACAATGTCCAAAATCAGCGTCATGTCAGACAAGGATGTCAGACAATACGCAAACCCAGTGCGATGTCAGACAAGGATGTCAGACAATACGCAAATCTGGTGCGATGTCAGACAAGGATGTCAGACAATACGCAAATCTGGTGCGATGTCAGACAAGAATGTCAGACAACCCCCAAACCCAGCCTCATGTCAGACAAAACGTCAGACAACCCACAAAAAAACTCAACAAAAAAAACCAGTCCCCCACTATCAAAACCCCGGGGAGACTGGCCTCATTATGGCTTATTTATTTTCAAACAAACTTGTGCTGTGAAGCGGCTGAACGCGTGCTTTTGGATCCATGTATGTTTTTGCGTTGTTTACTGCGGTTGGCGCTTCGCCGAATCCGCTGGCAATCAGCTTTACTTTTCCTTCGTATGTGCAGATATCGCCAGCTGCGTAGATGCCTTCGATATTCGTTTCCATCTTGGAATTGACCAGGATGTTATTTTTTTCGATGTTCAGATCCCAGTTTTTGATTGGGCCAAGGGAGGAGACGAATCCGAAGTTTACGATGAGGTCATCAATATCAATGACTTCTTTGCGCTCTCCTTTGACTTCTTGAAGAACGACTTGCTCGATGCGGTCTTCACCGATGATTTCTTCAGGTACGAATGGTGTCATGACGTCCACTTTGGAATTATGAAGAAGCTCTACGCTGTGTTCATGGGCGCGGAACTTGTCGCGCCGGTGGACGAGTGTAACTTTTTCAGCGATAGGTTCAAGCATGAGCGCCCAATCCAGTGCGGAGTCTCCTCCACCGCAGATCATGACACGTTTTCCTGCGAAGGAGTTGAGATCGTCGACAAAGTAGTGCATGTTTTTGCCCTCATATTGGTTCGCATTTTCCAGTTCAAGCCGGCGGGGCTGGAAGGCTCCGTTTCCAGCTGTGATAATAATGGTTTTGGTGTAGTGGATTTCGGAGTTTGTTGTGAGCTTGAATACTCCGTCAGCTTGCTTCTCCACTTCTTCGACTGCCTGGTCCAGGGCAATAGCAGGATTGAACATGGCCATTTGCTCTTTTAAGTTGTTGATCAATTCCTGCGCACGGACTTTTGGAAAGCCGGCTACATCATATATGTATTTCTCAGGGTATAGGGCAGACAGCTGTCCGCCAAGCTGAGGGAGGCTTTCAATTATTTTAACGCTCGCTTGTCTCATGCCTCCGTAAAAGGCGGTAAATAAGCCGACGGGTCCTCCGCCAATGATGGTAATGTCATAAACCTTTGAATCTTCTTTCACAATGCAACCCCCTAATTGATAACTATTCTTACTTACATGATACCATAATTTTTCTATTTGCTCATCTTGATAAATAAAACGGTAATTTTTCCCTTCAAGTGTTCGTAACGCTTGTTGATCACTGCGGACTTCTGCCTAGAGGAGCGGGTGAGATGACACCCGTCATGACTGGGGCGGAAAGTGCCGGTGAGCGGCGGCGGTATTTCCCGGAGTGTATTCAACAATTTTAGATAGTATCCTACATTATTTTCCGAATTTTCGCAACAGTGGTTTTAGGCTAATTATAACTTGAAAAACAATTCACAAAGCATTAGTATTGATTATAGGCATATATATTAATTTTTTGTGAATCATTTGTAAAAAGCAGCGGTTATTCATGCAGTAGATAGTGAAGTACTTCACAAAGTTTTTGGCAAAAATCAAAATAAAATGACGAAAAGAGCGGAAGATACAGTTAGGTATTATTTTATGTTCTTTTCCAACAAACTTAGCAAAGGTGATGTGATTCGTCTTGAGAAAACCAAAAGTAGTGGTTTTAGGTGCAGGTTATGGCGGTTTAATTACGGTTACCCGTCTTCAGAAGTTAGTAGGCGTGAACGATGCAGATATTACGCTTGTGAATAAAAATGATTATCATTATGAAACGACCTGGCTCCATGAAGCTTCAGCTGGAACGCTTCATCATGATAAGTGCCGTTACCAGATTAAAGATGTAATCAGCAGCCGCGTTGATTTTGTCCAGGATACGGTTACTTCCATCAATCCTGAGGCTAAAAAGATTGTGCTTGAAAAAGGCGAGCTTGAGTATGATTACCTTGTAGTGTCTCTTGGATCTCAGCCTGAAACCTTTGGAATTCAAGGTCTTAAGGAATATGCATTCGGCATTACGAACATTAATGCTGCGCGTCAGCTTCGCGAGCACATTGAGCTTCAGTTCGCAACGTACCACTCGGAAGAAGTGAAACAGGATGACCGCTTGACGATTGTGGTAGGCGGAGCAGGTTTCACTGGCATAGAGTTCCTTGGAGAGCTTTCTAATCGTGTGCCTAAGCTTTGCAGCGAGTACGATATTGATCCTAAGAAGGTTCGCATCATTTGTGTGGAGGCTGCTCCGACAGCTCTTCCTGGATTTGATCCTGAGCTTGTTGAATATGCAGTCAGCCACCTGGAACGAAAAGGTGTGGAATTTAAAATCGGCACAGCGATTAAAGAGTGTACAGAAGATGGAATTGTTGTTGCAAAAGACGACCATATGGAAGAAATCAAAGCTGGTACTGTAGTATGGGCAGCGGGCGTCCGCGGTAACAGCGTAGTAGAGGAAGCTGGATTTGAAAACATGCGCGGACGCGTAAAAGTAAATCCTGATCTTCGTGCGCCGGGCCATAACGATGTCTTTATCATCGGTGACTGTTCATTGATCATTAATGAGGAAATCAACCGTCCATATCCGCCGACTGCTCAAATTGCGATGCAGCAAGGTGAAACATGTGCGAAAAACCTCTCTGTCCTTATTAAAGGGCAAGGTGAGATGGAAGGCTTCAAGCCGGACATTAAAGGTACTGTCGCTTCCCTTGGTGAAGATGACGCAGTTGGAACAGTTTTCGGCAAAAAACTTGTTGGAACGAAAGCATCCTTTATGAAAAAAATGATTGATAACCGTGCTTTGTTTATGGTCGGAGGGCCTGGTATGGTGATGAAAAAAGGGAAATTCAAGTTTTTTTAATAAGATAGGGTTCTGAGAGGCAAAAGCGCTAAGCTTTTGCCTTTTATTATCGGATCATCCATAATTATTCTGAGACAAACTGTGGCAGAAGGAGTGGCAGCATGACAAATAAGAGGGGAAATGTATGGCTTGCAGCAGCTGGTATTGTAACAGACGAAATGGGCCGGTGGCTGGTTGTCAAAAAGAAGTATGGAGGGTTAAAAGGGAAATGGTCCCTGCCCGCCGGGTTTGTCGACGGATATGAGACAGTGGATCAGGCTATTGTCCGGGAAGTGTATGAGGAAACTGGAATTAGGGCCGTAATGCAAGGAGTGGTAGGGATTCGTTCCGGTGTAATAAAAGGGCAGGTCAGCGATAACATGATCATCTTTAAATTAAAGGCTTCGAATAGCGAGATCAGAGTTCAGGAAAATGAACTTTTTGAGGCTGCATTTATATCCCATGAAGAGCTGCAGTCCAGTTCGGATTCATCTCTGCTTTTAACGTCATTAACGGAACATAATCTGCTGTCCAAATTAAATTTAATCGATAAACTTGATCCCGGAGAGCAGTTCCAATACTCCGCGTATCACTTATTTTTATAATTTTCAAAAAAATAAGAAAATTAAAGCAAATCAGAGGGAAAAGCTGATGTATTCGCTTTCATTAGCTCATTTGTCATCTTATCTGACTTTATTGTTGACAAGATACCTGTTATCTTAGTTATCAATAAACGTAAGGGGGAGAACAGAGATGAGCACATTAAAAACTGATAAAAGAGAGTGTCCGTACTGTTCCGGTAAAGGATATTTTCAGTTATTGCTTGGCGGTACTGAAACCTGTGACTGCTGCAATGGAACAGGACGAAAATCTTGAAATATAGAAAATACAGAATAATGGATATTGACGAAGGTAATGCGCTTTCAGTACACTGAAATTGGTGTATTGGAGGTGCTTTCCTAATGATTCTGCCGGTATTCATCATTTCCATCGTTTTGTTTTTTGTGCTATTTTTTGGTATTGGGTTTCTGCTTAACATGCTTCTTAGAATGTCCTGGATTATGGCCATCATTTATCCTGTGATCTGTATCCTCATTATTGATGAAATTACAGCGATTACGTATTTTACGGCACCTGGTGAGGCTTTTCCGGAATTGCTGAGCAAGGTTGTTTCCCTGCAGGGAACGGATATTACCATTTTGGCGAGCGGTCTGGCGGGTGCGATTTGTTCAGGATTCGTCATACAGGCTTTAAGAAAAAAAGGATATCAAATGTTCTAAGGCTTCCGGTTCGTCTGGAGGTTTTTTTGTTTTTCTAATTGTTACATATATTTCATTTTCTTTCTTTAAGCATACTTTTCCTTCCAGTTGGGAACTAATAGCTTAGTGAGAGGAGTGAAGAAAAAAAGATGAAAACAATTGGATTGTGGGCAAGACGACTTGTAATGGTTCTCCTGTTTGCAGGTGCATTGGCAGCTACATTTGAGGCAGTATCAGGTGTTAAAGCGAAGGAACTGACAAGGGATTTTCTCCACGAATATACATATAAGGATGACCGCGGTGTGTTCCGGGTGTTTGGATTATCGTTCAAATTCATGCCTTCAGAGCATACGATGAAACCTTTAACTTCAGCAGCTGAAGCAATCAACAAGGGGACTAAGCTAGAGACGGCTATTAATTGGGAGAAGTATCCGAAGCATAAAGTGACTGCAACAGGCTATACAGCAGGGTATGAATCTACAGGGAAAAACCCGGGCCATCCAGAATACGGCATTACCTATTCAGGAGTGAAGGTGAAACGGGATATGTTTTCAACCATTGCAGCAGATCTGACTATTTTTCCAATCGGCACGGTTCTTTTTATTCCGGATTACGGCTATGGAGTTGTGGCTGATAAAGGTGCTGCCATACAAGGAGACGAGCTTGATCTGTACTTTGACACAGTGTCGGATGTGTATGAGTACTGGGGGAAAAAAGAACTGGATGTTTATATTGTTAAAAAAGGAAACGGCAGCTTTACGGAAGAAGAGTTAACGGAGCTGAATGAGAGCGGATCTCTGCAGGCTTTCAGGCAGCAATATACAAATCAGAAGAACAGCTATTAAGGAACAATAAAGCCAGCGGAACCCCCGCTGGCTTTTTTTGTTGCCGGTTAGGATAATTCAAACACCGGTTTGTTTTGGAGTATGCTGATTTCTTCTTTAAAATGACCTGGATGAATGGTTTCGGCCAGAATCGCCAAACCTTCATAAAGCCTTGGTGATGGTCTGCAGAATAAAGCTTCCTGAAGCAGGTGAATTCTTCCGTTTTCAAGTGCCGCAAGACGGGATGATCCCGGCCGTTTCACCACATCGCTGATGGTCATTATAGATTCCTTTACACCGACCCATACCATAAAAAAATAATCGGGATTTCTTGTTAGCACATCTTCCCAGTCTGTTTGAACGCTCGGGATGTCTGCAGCGCTGAAGATATTTTCCGCTCCTGCTAGCAGGCTCATTTCTGTGAGCCAATTTGTGCCTCCGGGTGTAAAGATGGGCTTTGGCCACCATTCAAAATAAACCTTTGGCTTAACTGGCAGTTCCTCTGACTTTGACTTGAACTTTTGAATGACCGTGCGGAGCAGTGCGGTTTTTTCTTTTGCCGTTTCCAGCCGTCCGGTTTTCTCCCCAAGCACAAGAAGATCTTCGTTTACATCCTCCAGGGACTGCGGGTTGAAAACCAGATAGGGCAGGTTTCTACGTTCAAGCTCCTCTATGTTTCTCTCCATCCCCGGGACGCTCAATGAAGCAAGGACAAGGTCAGGTTCACAGCGTTCTAAATCATCCATGCGTATAGACAGGTCAGGACCAAGACGGGGAAGGCTGTTGAGCTCATGCGGCCAATCCGAAAAATTATCGAGCCCGACGAGCTGACCGGATAAACCTAGGCAGACAGCGAGCTCTGTGTTGCTTGGACAGATTGAAACAATGTTCATATTCTTTCACCCCGGTACTTATATTTGGAAAAACAGGTAGTGCATGAGCAAGGTTAAAACGATTCCTGTAATTCCGCCAAAGAAAACCTCGATGGGCTGATGCCCAAGCAATTCTTTTAATTTTTTCTGTTTTTCCTGTTCCTGTGTCTGCTGCCAGTCTTTAGCTTCCTTCATGAATCGGTTAAAATCGATAACCAGCTTGTTTAACACGGTAGCTTGTTCGCCTGCGTGGCGGCGTACCCCTGTAGCATCAAACATCGTAATGACCGCAAAGATACATGAAACCGCAAAAAGGGTGGACCCGAGTCCTTCTTCAATAGCTACAGCAGTAGTCAGTGCAGTCACTGCTGCAGAATGGGAGCTCGGCATTCCTCCTGTGCTGGTGACAAGTGTCCAATCCCATTTTCGAATAGCGATGTAATGAATCGGAACCTTTACCACCTGCGCAAATAGGATCCCTGTCAGGGCGGCTATCAAAGGGAAATTAAAAAATATATCCATAATGGCTTCTCCTGCCTTCCGTATGTATCGGTGTTTAGTTGTGTGTTCCTGCCTTCCGGATGGTAGAATATAGATATCAAGCGAAGGGGGAACGCTCGATGGAGGGATATCCGGATGAATATTATCTGTTTTTTATTCATTTTAATGAAGGGGATTTCTACACTTGCCATGATCTCCTGGAGGAAATATGGCTGACAGATAAGTCTAATTTGTTTCTCAAAGGCCTGCTGCAAATGTCAGTGGCTCTTTATCATTACAGCTACGGCAATTTAAAAGGAGCGAGATCCATGATGCTTGCTGGAAAACAGTACATACAGCCTTACCGGCCGGAATATTGGGGCATAAACCTCGACCTTGTGCATCAGTTCATGGAAAATTGTTTACTCATTATACCACAGGCTCCGGAGAAGATACCGTATGAAATGACGAAGAGTCTTCCGGAAATCCCTTTGTTTACCCTTTACCTTGAATAGACCAATAAGAAACCGGAGAAGGAGGAAATGTATATGTTTCATATAACAGAATCACTGACTGGAAAAGAAGAAACTCTGATCGTTGGGCTGTTCAGAAAAACCCAGCCTTTGCAAGGTACAATGGCAGAATTGGATGACCGCCTTGAGGGACACGTAACTGCGCTTCTGAAGGACGGGGATATAAGTGCAGATTCGGGAAAGGTTACGAAGCTGTTTCCTCTTGGGAGAACCTCTTTGAAAAGGGTTTACATTGCAGGGCTCGGCAAAGAAAAAGAGTGGGGATTCGAAAGAGCAAAAGAGGTGTTTGCCACTTTGGTGAAACGGCTGCTTTCCGATAAGAAAACGATAGCCGTGATCGACCTTGACTCTTTCACATCGGACGATTTCAGCAAAATTGAAGCAGCCCATGCTTTTGCTGAAGCACTGGAGCTGGCCTCGTATAAAATTAAGGATTATAAGCACAAGTCGAATGAACCTGAAAAAGCGGTGGAGGAACTGACTTTTCTTTCAAAAGAGGACCCCGCTGAAATTAAGGCAGCTCTTTTTGTCGGAACAGCCCATGGGCGCGGAACGAACACGGCCAGGACGCTTGTCAATATGCCTTCTAATGTATTGACGGCTTCCGAACTGGCTGAGCATGCCGGGAAACTCTCGGAACGCTATGGTTTCGGTCTTGAAATTCTGGAAAAAGAAGATATGCAAAAACTGGGCATGGGAGCTATGCTTGCGGTGAATAAGGGGTCGTCCGAGCCTCCAAAAATGATTGTTCTTACATATAGAGGGGACGAAAGCGGATCCGAAACAATTGGCTTGGTAGGAAAGGGAATTACGTTTGATACCGGGGGCTACTCCATTAAGACCAAATCTGGAATTGTCGGCATGAAGACAGATATGGGCGGAGCGGCTGCTGTGTTAGGGGCGATGGAGATCATTGGAGAAACGAAGCCTGAAAAGAATGTAGTAGCAGTTATTCCTTCTACAGATAATGTCATCTCAGCAGAGGCTTTCAGACCGGATGATGTCATTATTTCCATGAGCGGGAAAACCATTGAGGTCTTGAACACGGATGCGGAAGGAAGGCTGGTGCTTGCTGACGCAATGACGTATGCGAAGCATCATGGAGCAACCCATTTGATTGACATTGCTACTCTTACAGGTGGAGTTGTTGTAGCATTAGGAAATGACATGACCGGAGCAACGACAAATGATGCTGGTCTGTACCGGCAGGTAGAAGCGGCGTCTGCAGAGTGCAATGAACCAATTTGGCAGCTGCCGATTACGGAGAAAGACACAAAAAAAGTGAAAAGCAGCAAGATGGCTGATCTGAGCAATTCCCCTGGAAGAGAAGGCCATGCAATCATGGCAGCTGCCTTTTTAAAAGAATTTGCTGAAGAAACCCCGTGGGTCCATCTCGACATTGCAGGGACGGCAACGACCGCCAGGGAAAGCGTGCTCGGACCGACAGGGGGGACAGGCGTTATGGCAAGAACGCTTGCCGTTTTCGTAGAGAATTTTGAATAATCGGGGCTTTCGCCCAAAGCTCTGGATTGTTGTCCTGCATAAACTGCAGAAAGGTATGAGTTTTCAGAGACAGCATCGGAGGGTATGAAATGTACCATGGAATTAATATTCAGGACGTTAGACGACCATACGGCTTCGGCTTAGGAAGACAGTTTGGTTTTGGATTCGGAGGGCCATTTGGTTTCGGCCTTGCTCCGTTTGGGTTTGGATTTCCGCTTGGTCTGGCAGGCGGCTTGGCAGCATCTGCTCTAATCAGTCCGTATTATGGATTTGGATATCCTTATTATCCCTACTTTTATTAATAGGTCTTTTTTCCGGCTGAAAGGGAGCGGGATCTAACTGGAAACGTGCCATAGCTAAAAGAGGAGCTGGATGCAGCTCCTCTTTTTAGTCCTGCTGCATCCAGCTGATCCTTAGAGCAGCTAAGCATTTGAATACGCGTGCGACCCGGCAATCAGCCAGGAATTGGAGATCTGCCTCGTCCTGTGCACAGTGCCCTCAAGGCTGTCGCAGATTGACGAAAATGTTCGTGCCTGAGCGCTGCTCTCCCAGATTCTTAACAGAAGGAAGTTCATTTTGGGAAATGCTTTAGTTTGCTAATATGCTAAAATAAACAATTGACAGCCAGGATCTTTCTGTGATAATTTAAGTTCATGTTATTTTATCACTCTACCATATTATCGAACTAAAGTGTTTTGGAGGTTTATATATGAATGCAGTTTTGCTGGCTGTTGGTCTTGTTCTTGTGCTGAGTCTTTTTAGGGTGAATGTAGTTTTTTCACTGATAATCGGAGCTTTGGCTGGAGGACTTGTCAGCGGTCTGGATATTAAGACAATTGGTGAAACATTCTCGGGCGGGTTAGGCGGGAATGCATCTGTAGCTTTGAGCTATGCTTCTCTTGGGGCATTTGCTGCCGCCCTTACGAAAACAGGTCTTCCTGACGCCATGGTTAATGGTGCTGTTAAGCTTGTGGGCAAGGAAGGAGAGTCAAGCCGTAAAACACTCTCCAAAGTAATGATTTTGCTAATCATTTTGCTTATATCCATTTCATCCCAAAATGTGATTCCTGTCCATATTGCTTTTATTCCGGTTTTAATTCCGCCTTTACTAAAGATATTCAATCAGCTGAAGATTGACCGCAGGCTAGTGGCATCCGTGATTACTTTCGGTCTTATTACACCGTATATGTATGTTCAGGCTGGCTTCGGAGCCATTTTCCATGAAACGGTCAGAAGCAATATGGAAAAAGCAGGCCTCTCTATAACGCTGGCGGATATTCCGGCCGCAATGATGATTCCTTCTCTGGGAATGGTGACAGGGCTTATCCTGGCCTTCTTTATTTATAGAAAAAACAGACAGTATGACGATAAAGAAGTAGCAGGTGCAGAGACTGTAAGCTATTCTAAACAGACCCTCATTTTTGCTGCCGCCGCCATTGCGGGCTCATTGGGAGTTCAGCTCTGGATGGCTTACCTGCAAATTGAAGGAGGCATGATTTTTGGAGCATTGGCCGGCATCGCCATTCTTTATGTGACCCGCGCAATGAAATGGACAGAGGCGGATAGCGTCATGACCCAAGGTATGCAGATGATGGCCTTTATCGGATTTGTTATGCTTGCGGCTTCAGGTTTTGCCAGTGTCATGCAGGAAACAGGGCATATTGATACGCTCGTGAAAAGCTCGGTTGAGTTAATTGGAACCAACCAGTCCTTAGCCGCGCTTCTAATGCTTCTCACCGGATTGCTCGTAACAATGGGAATTGGCTCATCCTTTTCAACCATTCCCATTATTGCCGCGCTTTTTGTTCCGCTTTGTGTCAGCCTGGGATTCAGTCCCCTTGCGACCATTGCGATTATCGGAACGGCCGGAGCATTGGGCGACGCAGGTTCGCCTGTTTCGGACAGTACGCTTGGTCCTACATCCGGACTTAACGCAGACGGACAGCATGATCATATTTGGGATACCGTTGTCCCGACCTTCCTGCTTTACAACATCCCGCTCATCCTTTTCGGCTGGATAGCAGCTGTAACACTCTAATTTCGGTATATCGTCTGTGCAGCCAGACTATATATAAAATCTTGCTAAAGCCATGATTGGAAAAGGGCCTTTCTCAGAAGGGCCCTTTTTTCCATTGAATGAGCGGCCGGCTTAATGTTTCAGAGTGTAATAGAAAAGCAAAAAGCATATCTAAAAAAAAAGACCGCCGAAGCACGGCGGTCTATCATTAGTATTATTTACAATGCTTTTGCTTGTATGTTCTTCCATGCGTCCATCAGTTCAGCATCGTCCCAGTCGAACAAATAGTCTGCAGCAGACGGGGTATGGTGCAGTACTTCGTTTTCGAATTGTTCGCGGTCCAGTTCACTTAGAAAATAGCGTTTAATTGCTAATCCAGGCATGATCTCACCTCTTTTATTCCAATACTTGCATTATGCCATTTTAGAGCTCTGTTTATACCTCCAGCGGCAATAGTTAATAGATTACCTCAATTTCCAGGGTAATTCAACCCGTTTTGTTTAAAAATTACATGGGATATTATATGCAGACAGAAGCAATATGATTTGTTTTTAATTTTTCCAGTTATCTGGCGGGCTGGGGTATAATAACAGAATGAAGGATTAACAGGGGATAGGGTCCGGATGATGAGGCTGTTATGTAAAGATCTTGATTGATTGCATTCCGGATCATTTTTTTCAGCTGGAACCCATTCGGATAGATGCGGATTACAGTCCCGATTTGATCCAAAAACGGATTTTCGTATATGAAGTAACCGTTACTAAAGATGTGATGGCTGCAGAAGTTCTCAGCAAAATGATGAGGGAAGCATTTCTTGGAGATGTGCAGGAAGATCACCGCACAGGAGCGCTGATGAGGCTCGTTCCAGCTTAAAACGGAAGAGGAATTCATCACTTTGGCTGAAAGCAAGAGGAGTAAGGATAAACTGGCACTGTTGGAAACAGGATGGAGATTTGCTAAAGGAGCAGCTGGCAGATCTTTGGACCTTTTTGCAGAAATGATTGACTTGCATGCCTTTAGCCTTGATAGAAGTTCTTCCGATGGAACGGATGGCGGAGGAGATTAGCAGGTTCTCAAGAGGCGGATATTAAACATCCCGTTTCCTTGTTTTGTATGGTTTCCCCCTCCCGGACAAGGCAGCCGCTTCTCCCTTAAGTTGAGATAAAACGGCGGCTCTTGAAGGCTCATTATGTTCCCGGGATCTGTCACATAGCTAAGGAAGCTAGGCAGCCCGGCGTGTCATGCTTCCGGATCCCTTTTTTACTTGTTTGTATATACGCGGTGCAATGGCTCCGGCAAATACAGTGAAAACAATATCCTTTACAGCAAACCAGGCCATGATTTGCCAGGCAGCCAAGTAGGAAAGCTTCGTGCTAAGCACATAATTTAATACGGCATACATGTAAGTCGTGCCGAAAAGATAAATGATAAGGATTCCTGCGAAAGATGCAGCGATAAAAGCAGGAGGTTTAGGGTCTTTATTCCATTCAATGATTTTCCCTGCAGCATAAGCAGCGATTATGTAGGAGAGAATAAATCCGCCGGTTTGTCCTAAAATAACTCCGAACCCGGAAGAAAAACCGGCGAATACAGGGGCCCCTGCAGCACCGATCAGCGCGTAGACAATCATTGAAAATGCGGCTAGCCGGCTGCCAAGCAAGAGCCCGGCTAGCACGCAGAAAAATGGAGCCATTGATAATGGTACGTTTGCCACCTGAAGAAAAGGAAGCCAGGAGGTCAGGTTGGCTCCTACTGCCATCAATGCAGCAAACATCCCCGCTAAAACGATATCAATTGTTCTAAATTTTTTGCCCATACCATAATCCCCTTTACACTAGTAGACTTTTGTATATAGACTAATAGATGAAGTACGCATTGTCAACTTAAATTAAACAAAGGTTAACATAAAGGATGGTGAGCAGATTGTATTTTGGAAAACCCAGAGCCCATACTGATTCAGAGAGGGTTCCTCCCAATCAGCACGTGACGAAGAAATTTCCCGTTCTGCATGCAGGCAGTGTACCGGAATACCCTGATTTAAACCGCTGGAACCTTCAAGTTTATGGGCTGGTGGATCAGCCGCTCCTCTTAAGCTTTTCTGACCTGATGAACTATCCGCAAACGACTTTAGGAAATGACATACACTGTGTAACGGGCTGGACAAGACTCGATAATGAGTGGTCCGGCATAAAGACTAAAATCATCGCAGAGGCAGCGGGAGTGAATGAGAGAGCAAGGTTTGTCATGCTTCATGCTGAAGAAGGCTGGACGGCTAACGTTGCAATTGAGGATTTTTTACAGGATACGAGTCTGCTTGCCCATTCTCATGACGGTCAAGCGTTAACACCCGAGCATGGCTATCCGCTGCGGGCTGTATTTCCTCATCTTTATTTTTGGAAAAGTGCTAAATGGCTGAGAGGGATCCAATTTACAGAGCATAATCACCCTGGATTTTGGGAGAAAAACGGCTACCATATGAATGGGAATCCATGGGAGGAAGAGCGTTTTTCATGGGACTAAAGAAGTAAATGTTGAATTGGAAAAAAATAATACTTGAAATTTTAAAAAGCTTTCATTTAGGGGGCGCTAAACCTTACATAGACTGGTATAATAATTATGCTGGCATACTGTCAGTTATTCAAATCCGTGAAGATTTAATGGAGTGTAAAACAACATGTATTTTACGTTATTGGCAATCATTGCGATCATTCCTTTCGTATTAGGTGTTCTGATTCTTTTTCACAACCGCACTCCTCTTTTTTATATCGCGGCCAGCTTTTTAGTGCTTCTGGCCTTTTGGCAATTCGATATATCAATTTTGTATGGGGTAGAATTATTTACACATGATCAGGCAATACAATCCTTTACCTTATTCCGTTTCGGCCTGATTTTTAATTTCCCGATGGTCTGCTATCTCATGTATATTCTTCTTACGCGCTACAGCAAAAGCAGTGTTTTTTCAAGGAAGCTTATTAAATGGGTGCTGAGGCTTTTATGTGTAAGTTCTTTTTCATTAAGTGCAGTTGTTTATGCAATCAGCAACACTCCTTTAGGAATAAAAGGCCTGGAAACTTACAGTCAGGGAAAGCAATTTCCTGTACATTATTATCCAATATTCGGAGAGTATCAGTGGCTGTTTGTTCTTAACAGCTCTTTAACGCTTATTACCGCCTTCTTATTAATCATCTATTCTATGTTTTTCGTTGTGAAGGAACAGCGTTTATTCAGTATGTATTTAAGTCTGACGATCTTTATCGTGATCAGCATTGGGCTGCTCAGCGGATACAAGGTACTTCCGCTTTTTGTGTCGGGATTTTCTTCTGTGCTGCTTACCCTGCTCATTTTTATTGCTCTTATTCAAAATTTAAACAGGGGATTAAAAGAACAGAAAAACCTGCTTCATACAATCATGAATTTAAACCCGAGTTACATTTATGTGAAGAATGCAGATCATCAATTTGTTATAGCAAATGATGCAATGGCGGACCTTTACAGTTTAAATGTATCGGAAATTTTGAATAAAACGGATCTTGAACTGAACCCGAGAAGTGTTCAGGCGGTAAAAATAGAGATGGAAGAGAAGAAGGTTCTTCTTGGCATAAAACAAAAATATGAAAAGCTTGAGAAGGTTATCGATTTAAATGGGCAAACCAGGTGGGTTGAAGTGCTGAAGATTCCGGTTACCCTAGAAGGAAAGCAGTTGCTGTTGTGTATCGGAAATGATGTCAGCCAGCGGAAACGGGATGAAGAATACATCCTTAAAACGGAGAAGATGAGCGTAGTAGGGGAGCTTGCAGCAGGTGTAGCCCATGAAATTAGAAATCCTCTTACTTCGTTAAAGGGCTTCGTACAATTTTTAGGCGAGGATGAAAACCTTAAGCATAAAAATCATTTGCGGGTCATGGCAGAGGAAATCGACCGTATCAATGAAGTCATTGATGAGCTATTGCTGATTGCCAAGCCTCAGGGAAAATCCTTTAAGAAAGAAAAAGCAAAGGAGATTATAGAGGATGTCCTCCTGTTACTGGAGGAAACGGCAAAAGCCGCATATGTTCAGTTTTCCCTGCATGCGGATCCGGAACTTTACATCCTGTGCAACAAAAATCACTTAAAGCAAGTATTCCTTAACTTGGTGAAAAACTCAATCGAAGCGATGGAATTCGGGGGGACAATGACGATTCATTGCGCGATGGCAGCCGATGGATACGCCCAGTTCATACTAAAGGATGAAGGCAGCGGAATTGAACCGGAACGGATTGAAAAGCTGGGAGAACCTTTTTTCACGACAAAAGAAAAGGGAACAGGACTTGGTTTAACGGTATGCTACAAAATTGTCAAGGAAGAGCACAGAGGCACAATTCAATTTCAAAGTGAACTGGGGAAAGGGACAACAGTCACTATCCAGCTGCCTCTGGATCCAATAGAAGAAGCTAAAAAAAGATTTATCTAACACCGGGCAGAGAGGAAAAACCCCCGGATGGCTATAGCTATCCGGGGGTTTTTGCATTCTGTGGGAACGCATGAATCAAAGCGTAAAGCGTGTTCATTTCTTTGAAACGCGCGCCTCCAGTTCAATTGCAACATTGCCTTGCACAGCCCTGGAGATCATGCACGACTGCTCTGCTTTTTCCGTGAGCCTGCGTGCCATTTCCAGCTGTTTATAATCCGCTGCATCTGCTAAAATCAGCATAGGTTTATGGATCATCTTTTTATACGTAATGACACCTTTTTCAACCTCTACGATTCCTTCAGATTCCATTGAGAGGCTATCGACTTTAATAGCGCTTCTTTCAAGCATCGCTGCCAGAGTTATGATATAACAGGTTGCTGCAGCTCCTAAAAGCATCTCATCAGGATTTGTCCCCACACCCGGGCCGTCCATTTCAGGGGGGATGGAGATTTTCGTGTGTAAATTGCCGGCTTTGATCTCACCTACACTGTTCCGGCCGCCCGGCCAGTCTGCTTGAAGCAAAAAGCGGTGTTCTGCCATTGGAACCACCTCCGCATGCTAGTTTATCTCATTTAGCCCCTATAAGAAAAGGAAGGAGCTCAAGGTGATGAGATCCTTCCTTTTTAATTGCCGGCCTATTAGATGGCAAGCTCTTTATTCAATGCAACTTCTACAGGGACGTATGCATGGCCAAGATCTCTGGCGACAGCAGCATAGGTAATTTCACCCTTAGCTGTATTCAATCCTGCTTTAAGCGCTACATTTTCAGAGATCGCCTTAAATACCCCTTTGTTTGCAATTTGCAGGGCATAAGGAACTGTTACGTTCGTAAGGGCTAAAGTGGAGGTTCTTGGAACAGCTCCAGGCATATTGGCAACAGCATAATGAACAACACCATGTTTTTCATAGGTTGGCTGGTCATGAGTTGTTATATGATCGACTGTTTCCACGATACCGCCCTGGTCAATCGCGACATCAACGATTACTGAACCTGGCTGCATGCTCTTTACCATTTCCTCTGTTACGAGTGTAGGGGCTTTTGCTCCCGGAATGAGAACAGCACAGATGAGAAGATCGGATTCCGCAACAGCATGGGCAATGTTAACAGGGTTAGACATCAGCGTTTTAATTTGAGTGCCGAAGATGTCATCAAGCTCGCGCAGACGGTCTGCGCTTAAATCGATGATGGTTACGTCCGCACCAAGGCCAACGGCCATTTTTGCTGCATTTGTACCAACGACGCCGCCGCCGATAATGGTTACTTTCCCGCGGCTTACACCAGGTACTCCGGCAAGCAGGACTCCTTTGCCGCCTTTTGGTTTTTCGAGAAATTGTGCCCCGATCTGTGCGGCCATTCTTCCGGCAACCTCGCTCATAGGCGTAAGCAGCGGAAGTGTGCGGCCGGCTGAAACCGTTTCGTACGCAATCGAAATGACTCCGGATTGTTTAAGTGCCAGTGCCAATTCCGGCTCCGCCGCCAAGTGGAGATAGGTGAACAGAATTAACCCTTCGCGGAAATAGTCATACTCAGGCTGAAGCGGTTCTTTCACTTTCATTATCATGTCTGCTTGTGCCCATACATCCGCAGCAAGCTCGACCAGCTCTGCACCTGCTTCAAGATACGCGTCATCAGTAAAGCCGCTTCCCACTCCAGCTTCCTTCTCTACTAGAACACGATGGCCGGCTGCAGCAAATTGAACCACTCCTCCTGGAGTAAGCGCAACGCGGTTTTCGTTATTTTTAATTTCTCTGGGTACACCAATGATCATGAACCCTTCCTCCTTTAATGTCAGATAATAGTTAGTATGAGTTCTTCTATTAGTATAATACCTGCCAGACTAATTTGGTTTGTCTAAAAAAGAGAAAGGGTTTACATGTCTTTGTGAGATTTCACAAAGACATTCGTTCAAGCTTCAAATCCAGATAAATAGTCATCTTTTCATTGGGATTGCGCAAATCAATTTCAGCGATTTGTCCAATGCGTTTCAGCCGGTAGCCCAGCGTATTGACATGAACATTCAGCTGCTTTGCCGCGGTATGCACATTGCTGTCGGCTTCGAGATAAGCCTCAAGTGTTTGGATCAAGTTCGTTTTATGATCCGAATCATATTCCTTCAGCTTTTTCAGAGAATAATTTTCAAATCCCTCCTGCTTTCTTTTCTCAAATAAAATGTCTATATATTGATAAATGCCAAGCTCTGAAAAACTGGTGAGCGACATGGTTTCCTGTCGAAAGCGGTGCTTGATTTTTGAAACAGCCAGGGCTTCACGGTAGCTTTTCTCAATTTTCACCGTGTCATGGTAAACACCGCCTATGCTGGCTTCGGCATGACGAAGACCAAACCGTTCGTCCAGCTGTTTCACTGTGGAAAAGCAAAATTCCTTCAGCTCGGTCAGTGCCTGTTCCCCCCTCGGCTCTGCAAGAACGATGAGCTGATTGTAGTCGGATGTTGAGAGGAGAACATGAACCTGCTGGGTCGTCTTTAGCAAATAATCGATTTGCTTTTCTGCATTCTGGGAAATCTCCTCCGGAAACGTGAACAGAATCACAGAAAAGGCTTGGGGATACTTTACATGAAGCAGACCGAAGCCTTGCTGAATTTCTTTTTCAGACTGAATATTGCCTGTGAGCAGCCTCCAGAACATTTCCTGGCTTCGCTCCTGTTTCTTAGTTTTAGTGGCATGAAGATTCAGCAGCTTATTCCTGATCGCTTCTGCCGCTTCTTTCAAAAGACCAAGCTCAGCAGAGGTGAGTTTTTTTTCAATTTCGAGAGCCCATACAAACCCAAGCACTTCATCATTTTTCCAGATGGATATCGCAGCCCGGCTCCCAAGGCCCACCTCATCAATTTTATTGACTCGAATCGGCTCCTTAGTAGCCATCAGCTTCGGGATGGTCCCATCCTTCCATAGGCTATTGATCACCCGTTCAGGCACCCGCCGACCGATAATCGTTGAAATCCTTGCAGGATCTGTACACTCATCGTGGGTACTGTATGCGAGCAGCCGGTGATTCACATCTTCAATCGTTATCGGCAAGGATAAAACTTCGCTGATTTTATCGGCAATATCTTCAAGCCGGTCAAAATGATATATAAAAGGATGATCATATCGCTCTGCCATTTTTTTCACTCCCGAACGAGTTGTTAGCTAAAGTATGCGTAATCTGTTTGTAAAAATCAACAAAAAGAAGGGGGGGCTGCAGTCCATGTCGAGTGCCGGGCTCTTAAAAAGCGGCAAATCACACAATTCCACATAATTTTCCAGACATGAACAGCAAATCCTATAGGAGCAGGATCATTATAGAGAGGAAGTGTAAAGCGATGAAAAACATGTGGCTTCTAATCGGATTGGTGCTGGCGCTTTGCCTGCCGGGCTTTGTTTCAGCTGCACAGGGAGGAGAAGAAGGCCTCAGGCAGCACGAACGTTTTAAAAGTCAGAAACAGCAGGAGCTGATGGGTCTTGTGAGAACATATACACCCGAAAAGGTGCGGGAATGGGAAGCGGCACTGAAAGAAAGGGACCGGATCAAACAAAAGCTTCATAAAGATTATAAAAAGGATCGCATGGAGCTGCTGGAGTTAAAAAAAAGCTGGAAGGAACAGAATTTATCAGACGCAGAGATCCGCAGGAATGTGCAGGCATGGAGGAAGAGCAAGCAAGAAATTGGCGGACATCACCGTGACCGGAAAAAGGCTGCACAGGAGTTAAAACATGCCATTGAGCGCCGGGATGAAGGGGAAATAAAACAGTCACTGAATGACATGCTGAAAAGGATACAGCGCCGTAATACAGAGCTTGAAAAAAGGTGAATGAATGACTCACGGCTAACCTGCACTTGAAGCGGCAGACTTCAAAAATTCGTTTGATTTCCCATACTTCTATCATCATTCTGCGTCATTTATCCGCTAGCATGGAATATGAAGTATTCAACTTAAGTATGGAAAGGGAGCTGAATCAGATGAAAAAATGGATTGCAGCGGGAACAGCTATGATGCTGGCCATCCCGGCGATGGCTTTTGCATCAGAAAGCAGTGAAATGCCAAAACAGGAATTTTCAAATGAAGAATCAGCCGGTAAAAAGGATAGGCAGCAGCTGAAAAAGAGAGCGGACGAAATTGTGAAAGAGTATGCTCCGGAAAAGCAAGAGGAGTTCAAGGAAGCTGCTGAAGAAAACAAAAGATTGACCAAACAGCTTAGAAGCGGTCAGGAAGAGCAGCTAAACAGGAAAGAGCGGTTGCAGGCTAAAGTAAAGGATTGGAAAACACAAGGGCTATCAGACCAAGAAATAAAAGAAAAGGTAAGTGCTTTTAAAGAAAAAAGAAAGGCGAATCGGAGCAGCCATAAGGAATCTGCAGAAGATTTACGTACGGCAATAAAGAACAAGGATGAAGCTTTAATTAAAAAGCTTTTGGATGAAAAGTTAAAAAGCATGCAGGATCGTAATGAAAAACTGGAAAAGCGTTTAGCTGAAAAGGTAAAATAATCATATGGGATGAAAAGGGGCGTGCCTGCGCTCCTTTTCTAATGGGATAGAATACAAGGCAGACGATGACACATAGGTTTTTCCAGTACATGCATGGGTGCCGGAGAGTCTTATGGAAGAAAAGCGGGGCAGAATCTGCAGCCCGGATGTCAAGCTTACGGAGGAATGAATATGTCTTATACCGTTTATTTAGTAGAGGATGAACATCACTTGAATACGGTTTTAACCACCTATTTAAAGCAGGAGAATTGGGAAGTTAAAAGCTTTTTAAATGGATCGGATGCGATTCATAGCATTCATGAGCAGCCTCATTTGTGGATTCTCGATATTATGCTGCCTGATATAGACGGGTATGATGTCATAAAAGAGATAAAAAAGGTTAATGAAGAAACACCTGTTATTTTCATCAGTGCCCGTGATGAGGACTTAGACCGGATTATTGGACTGGAGCTTGGTGGAGATGATTACTTATCAAAACCTTTTCTTCCAAAGGAACTGATCATCAGGGCAAAAAAAATTATGAAGCGGACTTATGAGAGGCAGGAAGAGCCAAGCTTAATCTATGGCCCCTACGTAATTAAGGAAAGAGAACGTACCATTTCAGAGAATGGGGAAGTGATCCAGCTTACTTCCAAGGAGTTTGACTTGTTTGTATACCTTGTGAAGCATGTAGGCAGCGCTTTAAGCAGAGAACAGATTTTAACATATGTGTGGGGGGATGATTATTTTGGTTCCGACCGTGTGGTGGATGACCTTGTCCGCCGGGTCCGAAAAAAATGTCCAAAGCTTCACGTTGAAACGATTTACGGGTTCGGGTACCGGACGGTAAAATACCTTGAGAAATAAACCGCTGTTTGTTCAGATTGCGGTAC
This sequence comes from Metabacillus sp. 113a, assembly GCF_050107635.1. Lineage (NCBI taxonomy): Bacteria > Bacillati > Bacillota > Bacilli > Caryophanales > Bacillaceae > Metabacillus > Metabacillus sp. 113a. Next base: position 313,632 of record NZ_JBNILJ010000004.1, read on the forward strand.
TTTTTACAGGATTGATTGTTGTTATGGCCATTGTCTTTTTCCTCGTGATTCCCTCAACCCTGAAGACCTTCTTCACAAATGAGCTGTTTCGCACAATTGAAGAAGCTCAGGAGAGGCTGACTCCGGGGTTTAGCGATTCAGTGCCCTCAGATTCAACTGCCGGCCAGCAGATGAGACTTGTTAAGAATCTCTACATATATGAAAACGGGGATTACGTCGGACCAAAATTTCAGCCGAAATCCATTGAGCTGTTCCTGTTTCAGGCAGAAAAACAAAAAGAAAACAGCCAGCGCTACAATGTTTCCGTTGGAAATAATGAAATTCTCTATGTCATTAAAAAAGGGTTTGATCCAAAAGGGAACGAGGTTGTACTCGTTTCTTATCTATGGGACACCTACCGGAATGAACTAATACAAACGTTATTAACCAGAATCTTTTTTATCTTTGCGCTAATTATTGTCGGAGGGATCGTTCTGGCTTTGATTTTTTCAAAGTGGCTGGTGAAGCCGCTGGATTTAATTACAGCACATGTAAACAAGATTTCTAAACGGAACCTGAACGAGTCGCTCCTCCTTGACCGCAAGGATGAAATCGGAAAGCTGGCCGCGTCCATTGACGACATGAGAAATCAGCTGAAAAAGCAGGATGAGTTTCAGCAGACAATGCTTCAAAATGTATCACACGACCTGAAAACACCGATTATGGTCATTAGAAGCTATTCAGAAGCCATGAAGGACGGAATTCATCCAACCGGTTCACCGGAAGGAACGGCAGATATTATCGAAAAAGAAGCACTTCTGCTGGAGAAAAAAATAAAGGATCTGCTGTATTTAACTAAGCTTGATTATCTCTCCCAGCTAAAGCTTGAGAACACACCGGTACAAGTGAATGAAACAGCTGAGGATGTTATCGTGAGGCTCAGTGCATCCAATCCTGCCATTCACATCCATTCGGATCTGGATCCTGTGTCGATCAGGGGAAATGAAGAGCAGATCAGGGTGCTTCTTGAAAATCTGCTTGAGAATGCGCTGAAATACGCGGAGACGAAAGTGGAGCTGTCCATCAAAGAAGCGCAGGATTCCATAACAATCCGCTGCTATAATGATGGAAAACCAATGAACGATCAATTGCTCGCCAACCTTTTTCAGCCATTTGTTAAAGGAGAAAAAGGGAATTTTGGCCTCGGTCTTGCTATTATTAAGAGAATAGCTACCCTCCATCATGCTAGAATTACAGTTGATAACGGCGAGCATGGCGTAGCTTTTAAGGTTGAATTTCCTGTTTAATGAGCCAGCTCGATGATGAAGTGATAATGTAAAGGGTTCATCTGGCTGCCCCCGTATTGGAAATCGGAGCTCTCACATACAGCCTGTTTAATACAAGGCCGCGAAGAAGCATAAGGTTGATGTTTCAACATCAGCTGATTGAAGCGGAAGCTGTGAGACTCATGCGGACAGGTTTCAGGCGAACGCAAAGCGCTGAGGAGGCACACCGCCCGCCCCTGGATAAGAGAACGGCTGAAAAAGAAATCAGCAGCCGGGTGAATAGAGATAAAAAGAATAAGAGGGTGCTCTGTTGAGACACTCTCTTAATTTTTTCATAGGGGAAGGATGTGACGCTGTCATGTCCTTCTCCTTCCTTAACCTTATTAAAATGCGGCAGGGCATCTGTATGGACAACACTCAATCCTTGTCATAGAATATAACATTTCATTTGATATTGCCTTCCCAATATGATAATTTGGAAAAAAATTTAGGGTAAGGAGGGTTCATAGATGAGGAAGGTTATGCTCACTGAAATCTTTGACCATCCCATTGCTCAAAAATATTTGCAGCGCTCCGGCATGGCTCACGCGGTCTCAGCTGCTTTTCATGCTTGCAGATTGGCAGTTAAAAAAGGCGTCAATCCAGACCTTGCCGCAAAAGCCGCATTGCTCCATGATATTGGGCATTATGAATGGTATACCGATGGAGAATGGGATTTTGAACAGTATAAAAAAAATGATATTCATGCAATTAAAGGTGCAGAGCGTGCTCATAAGCTTTTGATCCGGCTTGGCGAAGACAGGGAGGCAGCAAAAGAAATTGCTTTGGCCATTCTGTTTCATACCGATTCCTATCTGCCTGAGGGTACATTTATCCAAAGTCCGCTTCAGCATGTTGTAAAGGCAGCGGATGAAATGGATGAGGAACCGAATGGAAAGCATCATTACCGGACCATCTCTGTTCAAACAGCGAGAAAGAAACTGGCAGAACTGGATGATTATATCGATAAAAGGAACCGTCCCTTTAAACGAACCGTCTAAGCGCGAGTGGAATAATGGTGCTATCCCCGCTGAACAGCTCATACGTTAAAAGTGTGAAAACTGTATAAGGGAGATGACCAAACGATGCAAAATCAGGCTCCTCAGATGATTACCATCATTGATCCATACGTTTACCAGACGCTGCAGACCGTCATTGGGAAAGATTTGGTGATTCAGACAGTTCGGGACACAACAAGAGGAAAACTCACAGATGTCAAACCAGATCACATTGTGCTGAAGACAAATGGGGATTCCATATTTTTTATACGCATTCAGCAAATTGTATCGATCATGCCTGATGACGATTGATTAACCTGCAAAAGCCGGTCCGTAAAGACGCCGGCTTTTTTTAATGGCTAATGGCAGAATCCTGTTACAAAATTATACATGTGAGAGGAAGCTTAAATGAGGGTATAAGGATAAGTATGCGCCGGGCCGCTAATTAGCTTTCCGGGCATGTAAAGGAAAATGACAGTTTGAATCACTTGGAGGTGACTCCTGATCCGGACCGGATAAGGGAATTTTTTATTTAGTTAAATTAGTTTTTGTGGCCATACTTATCGCATTAACCGCATTCTTTGTAACGTCTGAGTTTGCGATTGTTAAAATTAGAAGCTCCAGACTTGATCAGCTGATGGCAGAAGGAAGCCGCAATGCTTTGGCGGCGAAAAAAGTAACCACCAATCTGGATGAGTATTTGTCAGCCTGTCAGCTTGGAATAACCGTGACGGCATTGGGGCTCGGGTGGCTTGGGGAGCCAACGGTTGCGGATCTGCTGCAGCTTTGTTTGAAAAGCTGCCATTCAGTGAATCTCTTGCTCATGTCGCGGCAGTAGCCGTTGCATTTGCTGTGATTACATTTTTGCATGTAGTCGTGGGAGAGCTTGCACCAAAGACTGTTGCCATTCAAAAAACTGAGACAGTGGCGCTTGCCTTTGCAAGGCCTCTTATTTTATTCTACCGGATTGCCTTTCCATTTATCTGGGCACTCAATTCCTCAGCGAGATTCGTAACCGGCTTATTTGGCATAAAACCCGCTTCTGAGCATGAGCTTGCCCATTCTGAGGAAGAACTCAGGATCATTTTGTCTGAAAGCTATGAGAGCGGAGAAATCAACCAGTCTGAATACAAATATGTGAATCGGATTTTTGAATTTGATGATCGGATCGCGAAGGAAATCATGGTTCCGCGGACAGAGATTGCCGTTTTAAAAGCCGATGAGCCGTTTCAGGAAAGTCTTGAAATGATGAGTAATGAAAAATATACCCGCTACCCTGTTGTGAATGGGGATAAGGATAATATTGCCGGGATGGTAAACAGCAAAGAGGTCTTTACGGATTTGTTTTCGAAAAGTGCCGCTGGACAAAAAGACACGTCTTTAACGGAGTACATCAGACCGGTTATTCAGGTTATTGAAACCACGCCAATCCGGGACCTTCTGATCAAAATGCAAAAAGAGCGGGTTCACCTGGCTGTACTCGTTGATGAGTATGGTGGAACCGCAGGTCTTGTTACGGTAGAAGATATTATAGAAGAGATTGTTGGTGAAATCCGGGACGAATTTGACCAGGATGAAATCCCTGAGATTCAGAGAAAGTCAGAACACCACTTTATTTTTAACGGCAAGGTGCTTCTTCATCAGCTAAACAGTCTGCTTTATCTGCAGATTGAGGAAGAAGATATTGATACTGTCGGCGGCTGGATGCTTTCTCAAAATATGGACATTGGGGAAGGAGATACACTTTTTTACGAGGACTATGAATTTACGGTCCGTAAAATGGATGGCCATTTAATCCGTTCAGTTGAGGTGCTTAAAATTCATTCAAAGCTGAAAAAAGCAGAAGCTGAAAACAGCTAAAAGGCGCGCAGGGATAAGCCTGAGCGCTATATTTTTGATAATAAGATTGACATTGCTTATAGGGAATAGTAGGTTTTAGATAAAAGAATAAACTGTTTTTAGGAGGCAGGTACGGTTGCTGAAGTCTAAAGTCCATTTCTGGACACTCGAGATTTTACTCATCCTTTTAATTATCTACGTATGTACAAAGGTTTCATTCCTGTTCGCACCGATTGTGTCATTTACAACGACACTGTTCTTTCCGATGCTCATAGCAGGTGTGCTCTTTTTCATCTTCAGCCCGATTGTGCGGTTTTTAGAAAGAAACAGGGTGCCGCGAACGCTTGCGATCTTGATTATCTATTTGATTTTCATCGGTTTGATTGTTATGCTTGGCGCTTTTGCTGGACCGCTGCTCTCAAAGCAGATTACAGACCTGATCAACAATATTCCTAATTATATAACAGAGCTTACACAGTTTATTCAAAATCTTTCCCAGTCGAGCTGGTTTACCTGGATCATGACTCAGGATTATGTATCAATAGAAAAAATCGAACAGTCTTTAACCGAATTTTCCACAAAAATACCGCAAAACCTTACTTCAAGTGCATATGCAGTTCTCGGGGTGGTAACGAATATTACACTGACGATCATTACTGTTCCGTTCATCCTGTTTTTTATGCTGAAGGATGGCCACAGGTTCCCGGTTCAGGCTGTAAGGGTCCTTCCGAATACATACCGTCATGAAGGAATTAAGATTTTCCATGACCTGTACGAGACCCTTGCTGCATATATTCAAGGCCAGCTGATTGTTTCAATCTTTGTAGGGACTGGCTGCTTTATTGGATTTTCCATTATCGGACTGGATTATGCGCTGATTCTTGGGCTCGTCGTTTCCATTTCGAATATCATTCCTTACCTCGGGCCGTTTTTAGGAGCGGCGCCGGCTGTTGTGATTGGACTTTTGGATTCACCGACAAAAGGATTACTGGCAGCCTTAGTCGTGCTGGTTGTACAGCAAATTGATGGAAACCTGCTGTCTCCGCTGATTATCGGCAAACGAATCAATACCCACCCGCTTACCATTATCCTATTGCTGATCGGGGCAGGGAGCTTCGGGGGAGTCATCGGAATGATTCTTGCTGTGCCGACGTACGCTGTTCTAAAGGCGACGACCTTAAATTTGACGAGACTCATCCGCCTTAGAATGAGGTATCAGAAAGAGAAGAAAGACCAGTCGAATAAAATTCCGAAGTGACAAAAACGAGGACTGGCTCAGGGGAGTCAGTCCTTTTTTGGCTGAATGAATACCTTTGGATGCTTACTGTCAGATTGCTTGCTTTTTCCATAAACCTGCCCGATATTCAGCTGGCCGGGAAGTTCTTTTATTCCGAGCTGCCCTAAATTGCTGCTGAGGTCAACTTCCTTCATATCTACGTTTTCAACGTGAAGGTGCTGGATATAAATAAACGGAACCCCGTTTTTTTCAAGGGTCCCCTCATTAGAGGCAGACAACTGTTTTTTTATGAGAGAAATTTCATGTTGCACACCTGCTAAGATTTGTCCAAGCTCGGCCTGTTTTTTTCTGATTGCCTGTGAGTCCAATTGGGAGGGAAGGGCTTCAGGGCGGCTTTCCTGCCGGGTGAGCAAGTTCTGAATCCGCTGAACCGATTGATCGAGACTTGAGAGCCTCTGCTGAATCCTAATTTCTTCGTCCTTTTGCTTCTTTTTCCTGAATATCATGGACTGATCCCACACATGTTGTAAGAGTTACTTCAGTATATGGACTCAAGGCCCGTCAGTATGCCCTTCGGCAAAATTTATTGAAACAGCGTCCTCCTCTTCGGCTCTTTTAAACGTAAGCTCAAGAATACCGTTCCAGTACTTGCTCTGAACGGTTTCCTTTTCTACAGAAAAAGGCAGGGTGATGACCCGCTCGATTTCCCCGTACTGCCTTTCGCAGGCTACCCTGTATTGAAAGGAATAAGGAGCCTGGAGAGCTCCTTTAAAAAGGATTTTTGAACGTGCTGAATCGAGGGTGACAGAAAAATCCTCTTTCTTAAACCCTGGTATTTCAATAAGGACAGCCACTATATTTTCATGAGCGTACACATCACATTTTGGATAAGTGTCAGAAGGTTCCTGGCCAGCCGCTCTGCCGTTCCCTTGACTTGTTCCCCCATCTTCAAAAAGAGACTTCCAAAAATCATTCTTCTGACATTTATCTGTTAACTCCAGCCACTTTTGAATTTTTTCCTTATCCACTTATCTCCCTCCTCTTTATATCTGAGTCGTTACCGGAAGAGATGGATTGGCAATCTGATCCTGGTCACTGACATCGGGGTCTGCGTTTCCATTTGCCATTTGAGAGAAGTTTGGAGAAAGATCACCGAGTGAAAAACTGGCTCCGACTGATTTAGTGTTGGCAGTATGGCTGTTTTGCGATACGTTGCCAAAATCAATATTTCCGTTTTGTGTAACTCCATTCACTTTAATATTAAATATATTTATCTGATAAGGCATGAGAACCCTCCTTAAGATTGGCTGGCGATAAATTCATCCAGGTTCGCAATGTTTGATTGGTCATTTTGGTCCGGATCAATATAAATGTTCTCCATGAGGGAGTCAGATGGTGAAAAATCGCCGTAAGATGAATTGGCCCCTGTTGATTTAGTGCTTGAGGTTGGACTGTTGATCACCGTCTCTCCAATATTTAGAGAACCGTTGCAGGAAATGCTGTGTACTTTAAGATGAAACAGATTAATGGTTGTTGGCACACTCTCACCTTCCTCCATTCGCTTTTACAGTGTATGCCCGGCAAAGCCCATTTGTTCTGGAGCACCGAATTCAGGAAAAGGGCATAGGCTAAATAAGCAGAGCTAAAGGGAAAACTTAAGCGTCTCTGAAAAAAAGAGTCAGGAAATGATGATGAAAGAGGTGAGGAATATGCCGGCCTTTGTAGGTCCGATGGAAGTGGAGAGTGTTTCGGGTGTCTTCAAGGTGGGGGACACTTTTACCATTTCTCCTAAAAGTGTTCAAAAATTTGCTGTAGGATCAGGAGCGGTTTCAAATGGAGATGGGAATTATCTGGTGAACAGCAGGAGCTGGACCAATGATTTTGACTCAGATGTAATAGACCAGGCTGATTCTCTTAACGCTTAGGGAATATACTTTTCAACTATGTTAAAATTCTGTGAAAACATTGATTCGCCCTCTGACATTTTGTACGATTTAGTCAGAGAGGTGATTCTTATGAATAGGAAAGCATGCATTGCCATGCTCGCAGGCGTTCCGCTGGATCAAGTAGAGGAAGTGCTCCATTCCAAAAGAAAGTCTCCTGAAACAAATGTCACAACGCTGAAGATTCTTCAGGCTGCGGACACGCTTAAGCCGATTTCATCTGAATAAACCCGGAATTAACGATTACAGCAGTCTATTTAAGAAAGGAATAGGAAATGAAAATCAGAAGGGCTCACTTGCCGAATACCGATAAAATATATATCTACGAAAACAAGAAGGAAGAATATCACTTAATCGCCGTACCGGACCAGCACTGGTCATGCCTCATAAAATATGAGGAGGGATCAGTGGCCGCTAGAGAGAAACTCGTTCAATCGCTTGAGCAAAGGCTGAATAAAGAAGAAGCCGGACTGCTCGCAGATAAAATCGGACAATGGATTACAGAAATGTAAAAAGGCGCTCATGTGGCGCCTATTTTAATTGCGGTAATCGAGGAAGCTAAGAACTTCATCCATCATGTGCTGGCGCGGATAGAATCTGTACAAGTTTGAACGCAAACGGACGGGGTCGCCAAAGAAAAACCGCTCATACTGGGTCTGACGGCCTCCGAATGAACTCATCGTGGTATCCCAGGCTAGACGGAACAAAGCGGTTTTCATTTTCCCGTCGATTGCTGCTCCCTGAAGAAAATGATCGGCTTTTTCAGCAATTTCTGATTCGAAATCTTCCTCGGAAGGGATCGTCAAATATCCTCCTGCACCAATAAGCTGAAGGATCTCAATGTACGCAGGATAGAGCTTGGAGTTAAGACATATAGCAGCATAAAGAGGCTGCAAATTGGGACACATCGTCCCCCACTGATCCAAAGCCGCTGTATGCTCTGATTTTTGATGAAGTGCGCTGATTACTTCACACCCGATGATTAATTCCGATATTTTTTCCTGGATGTGCTGATATTCGCTGACATTCAGCGCTGAAACGAGAAGCTGGGCGAGGCCGAGCAAGTATTCAAGCTTTACAAGCTGCCGGTTTACGACTTGATGGAGAGCTTGAGAAGCAAAGCTGCTTTCATTAAATAATTTTGCGGCAAGGTCCGGACGGTGATAAAAAAACACACGATCCCAGGGTACGAGAACATCATCAAACATAATTAAGGTGTCCATTTCTTCAAACCGGGAAGATAAAGGGTAGTTAAAAGCAGAATCTCCGGGCGCAAAGGATTCCCTGCATAAAAAGGACAGCCCTTTTGTATTGCTTGGTATTGAGAAGGAGAAAGCGTGTTCTTTGGACTGCTTTCCTCCGCCTGATGGAAAGACAAGGACTTCATCCGTCATTCCGCCTTCTGTTGCCAGAAGCCTTGCTCCTTTTACGATGAGGCCTTCCGCCGTTTTCTTAATCACTCTGGCTGCTACAGGGTGATGATCTGATTCATAATAGGCCGCTGAGCGGTTTGCCTGAGGATTGATAAAGCTGTGAGTGAACGAAAGGTCTTCACGGGCGGCCCGTTCATAAAGGCGGACCAAGTTTTGGGCGAAATCATCATCCTGATCTTCAAGTATCGCTGCAGAAGCCGCGAGAGCCATGACAGCTGTATTCATATAGTCAGGCGTTCGTCCCATCATTCCATGTGTTTTCTTAGCCCATTCGGTCATCATCGCTGATCGTTTTGTAAGATCTTCTTTCGTTTGCGGGCGCAAATACGACAGACCCTTCCTTTCATTCGTCTCCGGGCATTGATACGTCATCCTGTCCACCTTTTCCGGATGGTGCTGCAGGTCGTAAAGCTCTGCTTTTGTCCGTATAGCCCCTTTATAGGCAGGGTGTTCTGAAATGGGGCCTTCTATCTTACTTCCTTTGTACCATACGGCAGGATGAAGCTTATTTAACCGATCGATAAATTGTTTTCCAGAGATGACCGGCAATTTATTTCACTCCCGATAGTTGATGTTCAAACCTCAATAATTGAATCCTTTTTCACTATATGCGGGTCTAAGCGGAACGTGAGTCCTATTAACCGGGCTCCTGCAGGAAGTGATAACTGGAAAGACAGTCGAATATATATAGCAAGCAGCAGTTTATCACTCGCCTATTTTGGACAAGATGTAGCGGACCGTCAGGAGGAGATGACATGAGACAGGAAGGGAATTTCTTTAAAGGAATGCTTTGGGCAGCAGGTTTAAGCATTCCAATATGGATGGCTGTAATCGGCTGGACGAAAATGATTCTGCATTTTTTGCAAAAATAACGCAAAAACACAAAATTCGACAAAAATTTTCCTCTATATGAGCTAAAATGAATGGGTATAAAGCACTTATATTCAGAGAGGAAACAGCATGAAAGTATACATTGGAAGACAGCCGATCTTTGACCGGAAAGGGTTTGTAAAAGGATATGAACTCTTATACAGAAACAGCGAGCAAAATTCGTTTCCGAAAATAGACGGAAACGAAGCCACTATGCATTTAATTTTAGACAGCTTTTTAAATATGGGCTTGAAAGAATTATCTGAAGGAAGCCCTTGCTTTATTAATTTTACCGAAGATCTTTTAAAGCTTAAAATACCGGAATATTTGGATCCGCGTTCTGTTGTTATTGAAATTTTGGAAGATGTTCCGCTTACATCCGAGCTTGCATCCATATGCAATAGCCTGAAAGCGAGAGGGTATACCATTGCATTGGATGACTTTTTTATTGAACAGGATAGCATGCATCCGGAAGTGCAGAGCATTTTACATGCAGCAGATTACGTTAAAGTGGATATGCTGCATACATCCTTGAAAGAACTTTCTGTAATGATGAGGCAGCTGAGCATTTACAACCTTGCATTCATAGCGGAAAAAGTCGAGACTTTGGAGCAGTATGAGCAGGCGAAGGCACTGGGATGCGAGCTGTTTCAGGGGTATTTCTTCAGCAAGCCTGTTATACTGGCCGGCCACGATATGCCTTTAAACGTCCTGTCCTACTTTAAAATCATTCAGGAATTAAATAAAGAAGAACCAAGAATTGATCTGGTTGCAGACCTGATTGAGCAGGATCTTTCGTTATCATACAAGCTTCTGAAATTAATGAATTCGCCAGCTTTCCGCCCTCCAAATCCGATTCATTCAATCCAGCAGGCGATTGTTCTTCTGGGGCTGACAGAGATCAGAAAATGGATGTACATTATGTCGGTGAGAGGGTTTTTCAAAAAGGACGAGCCGCTCATGAATGAAGTGATCAAGCTTTCATTAATCCGTGCCAAGCTATGCGAACAGCTGGCAGTAAAAACCGGGAGAAATTCCTCCTCCTCTTATCTTCTGACAGGGATGTTTTCAATGATTGATACGCTCCTGCACAGGGAGAAGGCGGATATTTTAGTTGAACTTCCCCTTGCACCTGATATAAAGGATGCTCTTTCTGGCACAAATAATGATTTGACGAGAATCTTTAACTGGGCCCGCAGACTGGAGCTGGCGGAATTTCATCTGCCTGAAAGCGGATTGTCGGAGCAAGAAGCCTATGAATCCTATATTGCATCCATTCACTGGGCGGAAGACTTGCTGTCAGGGACTGACTGGTAACGGAATCAAAGCACTTTGAAAGCCTTCAGGATTAAAGTACACTATACGAAAAGAGAGGAGAATGATCATGGAACGTATTCATATAGCAGAAGATTTATCCTTTAGCCGTATTATTCACGGATTGTGGCGTTTAGCAGACTGGAATATGAGCAAAGATGAGCGGCTGCAGCTGATTGAGCAGTGCCTGGACCTCGGCATCACAACCTTCGATCATGCAGACATTTACGGCTCTTACACGAGTGATAGTCTATTTGGCGAAGGTCTTGCTTTAAAACCATCTCTCAGGGAAAAGATGGAGATCGTAACAAAAGCAGGGATTGCCCTGATTTCGGAAAATCGTCCCGAAAACCGGATCAAGCATTATGATACAAGTAAAGAGCACATTATCGCTTCAGCGGAGCAGTCCCTGAAAAACCTTAAAACCGAATACATAGATGTGCTTCTGATTCACCGTCCTGATCCATTTATGAATCCTGAAGAAGCTGCAGAAGCCTTCACGAAGCTGAGAGAAGAAGGAAAAGTGCGTCACTTCGGTGTCTCAAATTTTAAACAGTCCCATTTTCATATGCTGCAGTCCTATCTCGACTTCCCGCTTGTAACAAATCAAATCGAACTATCTGCCTATCAGCTTGAAAATTTTGAAGACGGCACAATGGACCTATGCCAGGAAATGAGAATTCCCCCTATGGCTTGGTCTCCACTGGCAGGAGGCCAAATTTTTAAAGCGGAAGATGGGAAAGCGAAGCGTCTTGTTACAGTACTTGAACAAGTCGGAGAAAAAATAGGCGCCGGAGGAATCGATGAAGTTCTATATGCATGGCTGCTTGCACACCCTGCAAAAATCATGCCGATTGTAGGATCAGGTAAAATTGAACGGATTCATTCAGCGGTTCATTCTCTCGAATTAAAAATGGACAGGCAGCAATGGTTTGAGATCCTGCACGCTTCAATGGGGCATGAAGTCCCTTAAATAGTTGGTATACGTATAAAACAAGGGCTGCTGTAAGCGCCCTTGTTTTAATTTTGCCCAGCGATATGCCTTTTCTCCCGGTTTTTTTTACGATAGTATCCAATTCCGGTTACGAGGACAATCACAGCTAATTCAAATGTATAAGTAATCCATTCTTCCTTAAAATAAGGCTTAAGAAATGGCTCCTTTACAATCATTTTTGCGGCAGTCCAGGCTAATATGGCTGCCCCGATGACAATGATGGCCGGAAAGCGGTCGATGAATTTTAAAATTAACGTACTCCCCCAAACAACAATCGGAATGGAGATCAAAAGCCCTAGGGTAACCAGCAAGAAACTTCCATGAGCTGCACCTGCTACCGCCAAAACGTTATCAAGCCCCATTACAGCATCGGCAATAATAATGGTTCGGATGGCAGCTCCCATACTGTTTCCTGATTTTACGTCATGCTCTTTATCGTCGGTCAGCAGCCGGTAGGCGATCCAAAGAAGGATCAAACCGCCCGCTAAAAGCAGACCAGGAATCTTGAGTAAATAAACGAAGGCAAACGTGGCAATAGCCCTTATAATAATCGCTCCTGCAGTACCCCAAAGGATAACCTTCTTCCTCTGTCCTGCGGGCAGGTTTCTGGCAGCCAATCCAATTAGGATCGCATTATCCCCTGCAAGCACCAGATCAATGACTATGATGGATAAAAGGGAGGCCAAAAAATCAGCCGTAAATATCTCCATGAATTCACCTCGCTTTTAGTTTTAGCACACCCCGCCCATGTATGCTGACCGGAATTTACTAATTGCTGTTACCACCTTAATGAAGCGGTCAGATGCCCGTGATCCTTTAGGATAGTGATGTTGATCCCATCTGGAGTATAAGCTACATCAAATGGAGAAACTAACCCTGATTGACGGATTAGCCGCCGAACCTCCTTCGTATTGGAAAGCTCCGCGTTTTTTCTTATTTGAAAGGCGTACCGCGGTGAGGAAGAGATGGCTGCCAATACTTTTTGCAAATCTGCATAAAGAGAATGGCATTCCCTTGCACTTAAGCCAAAAACATCTGTATAGGGCGAACGCAATGGACCGGACAAGCACTTCACCTCCAAATAAGCATGTATTATATGTATGTTCCTCTTTATTGTATTTGTCTATTTTTATTCTCAAGCATAAGGGTGAACGTAAACACCTGCTGATAGAAGGAGGGTTTAAGCAAAAAAGAGCGAATAGTTAAATAATATGACATCTTTTAGGAGGGAATCGTTTTGCTTGAACCGAAAATCTTTGAATTGGAAAATAAGCTGGTTGTTGCCTTTGTCTTCCATCATGAAGGAAATGCGGTCGAAGCAGAATTCGTATGCTCTGAAAAAAGAATTGAAGATTTACTAATCAGATACAATGGTCCGGCTGAATTAGCAGCTGTCCGTGAAAGGGCTGAATGGCATGCGCAGGAAATATTCCGGGACCAATTATTCAGTAATTTCGGTGAACCTGAGTATCTAGGCATGAAAGTCAAATCTTAATAGGTACAATAGCACGACTGATAATTCGTAAATATGAATCATATGGACTATTGAAAGGGTTGCGGTATCCCGCACTGTGAATTTCGCCTTATTTTCGGTTACAAACGGCCCGCACTCCTTTAGTATTAAAGTTAGCAAAAGGGTTAGCAAGCGAATAGAAGCCAGCCCGATTTAAAGAAGGAGTGTGGAAGCGATGACACAACACAAGATCGAAGAATTGACACAGTTTCTTCAGCAGCTGGAAAAAGAAATTCGTGAAACGAAGCAATCCTTACAATCCATAAACAAGAGCATCGATAAATACGATAAATACGCATATGTAAAGGTCTCGTAAAGCTCTTATCAGCCAGAGCTTTTTTCTTTGTAAACAGAAGAATGGACGGATAGAAACAGAAAGCAGTTTCCTTAAAGGAAACTGCTTTTTTTCTTCTAAATTAAGGTAAAATTTTTATAAGAATGTAAAAATTTTATAATTATCTATTAAAAAAAATGCATATATAGTAATATTACTTTTAAAGGGGTGATTGCAATTAGTGACCATTTACACTTGAACTTCGACGCAGTCATAAAGGCATCCGTGCAATCGGTAACCTCAAAAGTAAAGAACGAATCAGCAAGGGATCGAATTTTGTCGTTTATCTGCACGAAGGATCAGGTTTTCTTCGGGCAGCTTGTATTTCTCCACGGAATGCTTTTTGCCAAAGAGTCTGACATCCTTCCCCATTTTGAAGAGGGACTGTATAAAATTGCGGCCGCAGTCGAGCTATATGCACTCTCATTCGATATTCTGGATGACCTTGAGGATCAGGATAATTATTCAGAGCCGTGGATGAAAATTCATCCAGGAGAAGCGATAAACCTTGCGACCATGATGTATACACTCAGCCTTCAAATGGTTGCGGAGCTGGAAAACAGTGAACCGCTGACCAGGCTGATCAGTCGTTATTCTGTCCTGGCAATGGAAGGGCAGCACGAAGATTTGACAGGATCGGCTCTTACCGAAGAAGCATGCCTGGAAATGATGAAGCGAAAGTCCGGATCGCTCCTGGCCATGGCCTCCATGACGGGCGTCATCTACTCGGGCGGAACCGAAATTCCGGAAGTGCATGAATACGCAACGCAAATCGGTCTTGCGGCGCAAGCTGAGAATGATTTCAGGGATTTATTTCACTCGCATAAAAGTGACGTGTCTGCTCAGAAAAACACCTTGGCACTTTTATATATAAAAAGGGAATTTAACGATGCATCAAAAGAACTGCTGCAGTTTTTTAGAAGCGGCAAAACGTTCGAAGAGGAATATGGCGGTATAAAGACTTACAAAGAAGTGCTCTTTAAATCAGGAGTCATTTCTTATTTAAACGTCATCAAGCAGATTGCCATCCAGAAAGCAGCCACATCAATGAACCGTCTGCCTCTAAACGCGGATCGGATTGAGATTTTAAAATCTCATTTGATAAATAATAATAAAAAGGAGCTGTAAACATGCAGGATATAGTACAATACTTATTAGATAATCCAGATGTAGTTGAGAAAGCAATGAATGGCGAAGTAAGCATTTTAGGAGTGAGCTTAGAGGAACTTCCAAGTTTAATAGAAGGATTATTTAACGCAACAAAAACTGTAGCACACTATTGGTGGTAATGTTTCGTTTCAAATAGATAAAAAAGGTGTTTTATAATGAAAAACTACTTCAGTAGAATTAACACATGGTATAAACTCACTGTAATTGTAAGTGTATTATTATGCTTGTACTTCCTTGTCTTTAATTTTCTTCATCCCTATATTGGTGCAATTGTTGATGAAAAAAAAGACGGGAAGTATATCATTTCTGATGTGGAGCCCCAAACGTGGGCTTCTTCTGTGGGTTTGAAAATTGGAGATGAAGTCCTTGTAGTTAATAATGAGAGTCCTTCTAATCATCAGCCTATCATAAGGGACCGAAAATTAGAACGGGTGCAATCTTTCACCATTGACTCAAATGGTGTAATTAGAAATTTTGAAGTAGAGGATACATTAATAAATAGTCAGTCATTCTTCATAGTAGTTCTTCCGCTAGTTCTCATGGTTCTCTGCCTATTTTGCAGTTACTTTTTATACAGGTCAAATAGAAAATTAAATTTGCTCTCGGCATTCATTTTAAATGCTTTTCTACTTAACATTGCGTTGGCTCATTTCAGCGCAGGTGTTTCAGCAAGAGCTGATGTTTTTGCACGATATGCAAATATAGTTTTCTTTTTATTGACTCCAGTCCTTTACCTTCATTTCATCTATCAATACTTTAAAGAATATGGCAGACTTTTATTCAGTAAGTGGTTCTTGGTGTTTGGTTACGGAATTACACTATTTAATTTAATAATCGAATTTCCTAGATATGATTATAGCTCTTACAATTTCACCAAAATTTCAAACTTAATTACATTTGGAACTCTTATTATTTTAGTTTTTGTTTTAATTATGAGAAGCTTAAAAAAAATTAGGTATACAGATCAAAAATATCTTCTGAAAGTGCTTATCGTTACTAATTTCATGGCTTTTTTTCCATTTATTTTGCTTTATTTAATTCCATTTTTAATTTTTAATAAGCATATTTTTCCGCCTACAATATTAGCAGCTTTCATCCTGCTAATTCCTTTTTCATTAGTTTATCAATTTGTAGCTACTAAGATATATGATATTGAATTTATTCTTGGAAGAGTTAGATATTATGCTCTGTTGGCTGTATTACCAACTGCAATTTGTCTTGGAGCTATTTTGTTATTGGAAGAAAGCGATACAAGCTTTTATTTAGTCAAGCTGACTATTTTCATCTATATAACAGTGATCCTAATGTTTTATTTTAAAGAAATCCTTGATTTTAGGTTTAAATTAAAACGCTTTTCTGAAAAGTATAATTATCAGGACAGCATCTTTAAGTATACAGACCAAATTAGTAAATCTGTTAACCTGGTCCAGGTTATTACACATTTAAAAAAGACAATTACTGATGTTCTTCTAGTAAGTAAAGCGTATTTTATCGAGGCAGACACTCAAGGAAACGTTTTATTACAAACCGAAGAAGAAGTTATGAATTATGTAAAGGAAATCCCCTTTACGTTATCAGAAATAGGAAAAATTAAAGAAGTTGATAAGGGATTTTTAATAAAAATAGGAGAAACGGAAGATCGAAATTACATTCTCCTCTGTCTCTCAACCATAAATACCCCTAAGCTAACAAGAGACGAAATTTCATGGCTCAAAGCGCTCTCATTCTATACTCATGTCTCTCTCGAAAACTTCCTCAAAATTGAGGAGCTTATGAACCATCTAGAAACGGTGCAGAAGGAAGGCACCAATCCTTCCTGGCTGACAAAGCTATTCTTTTCGATAGAAGAGAAGCAGCGCTCCAACCTTGCGAAGGATTTGCATGACTCCGTTCTTCAGGACCTGATTTCTCTTAAGAGGCAGTGTGAAGTGGCGCTTGTAGAGCTGGAGGCGGCTCCCGCAGACCTAAAGAATCAGCTTGAAGATATGAATGAGAACATGACGAAGATTATTAAAACAACCAGGGAAACATGCCAGGAGCTCCGCCCGCAGCTTTTATATGATCTGGGGCTTGTTAAGGCTTTAAATAAACTGGTTACCCAGTATCAGGAATTTGCAGACTTTGAAATCCGGATGAATGCCGGCAAATTTCAGACGAATACGGATATTGATGTTCAGCTGAATTTATACCGTATTATCCAGGAGCTCCTCACGAATGCCCATAAGCACTCTCATGCAAGCAATGTGCTGATTATGCTTGTGTGCATCAAAGATAAGATTGTTCTTCACTATGAGGATGACGGAATTGGGTTTGATCAAAATGAGATTATCTATAATTCTGAAAGTATGGGCCTATCCGGTATCAGCGAGCGCGTAAAGGCTTTAAAAGGAACGCTGACCATTGAAACGTCGAAAGGTGAAGGATTTAAAGCAGTAATTGAAATATAACTTTTTTCACGAAAGACTTGGCTAATGCCAAGTCTTTTTTATACAATAAGACTAGCTTCATGGAGAGGTAGGAGGGCTATGATACATATTTTAGTAGTGGATGATCACCCGGCAGTAAGAGAAGGGACGAAAGCAATTTTAGAAAAAGATCCGGAAGTGACTGTGGATTTTATGAATCCGCCATTTACCCTTGAGGCGGTGGAAAAGCAGGACTTTTCCCCATACGATGTCGTCCTGATGGATTTGAATTTGGGAGATATTAATGGAATGGAGCTTTCCAGGGGGATCGTAGAGCAGAACTGCGGCTGTAAAATTATTTTGTATACGGGCTATGAGGTTGAGGATTATTTTGAAGAAGCCATTCGCATGGGAATCCACGGTGCCATTAATAAAGCAGAGTCTAAAGAGAAAATTCTTTCTTATATCCGTCATGCTATTAATGGAGAAATCGTCCTTCCATATGGATACCTCCAAACCCTTCTTTCGCAGCAAAAGCAGAAGCAGGACGATCAAAGTATGGATGCTGAATGCTTAAACGAACGTGAAAAATCCATTTTGCAAGAAGTGGAGAAGGGGCATACGAACCAGGAAATCGCAGATAATCTGCATCTCAGCAAGCGATCCATAGAATACAGTCTGACCTCCATATTCAATAAATTGAATGTAGGCTCCAGAACGGAGGCTGTGCTAATAGCTAAATCGGAATCGATTATTGACTAAGCTTAACGCTTTGGGATACGGCAAAAAGATTCATTTGCAGCAAAATTGAACAGATGCTCACATATATTTAGAGAAATATCTCTGAAAGAAGTGAGAGTATGCAATATGGAGGCTACATGCCAACCCTAAACGGGCAGAACCGGGACCGGAAAGAGTATTTAATGGAAGTCACAGGACAGGGGTCTGCAGAGGCAACGCCGGACACAGCACTGATCCAGCTTGGGATTGTAACAGAAGCAGAAGATGTCAAGACCGCTCAGGAAGAAAACAAGCTCAGGCTGGAGCGGGCTGTGAATGCTCTTTTCAGGCAGGGAATCAACAAAGAGGATATCCAAACGATTTCCTATAGCATTTCTCCTAAGTATTCGTTTCAGGATGGCAAGCAGACGCTTGTAGGGTACGAGGTCGTAAATTTAATTTCAGTAAAGACGGAACGGCTCGATCAAATAGGTGCAATTGTCGACACTGCTGTCAGCAATGGGGTGAACCGCGTAGACCGGGTGGTGTTTAAGCTTGAAAATGCCAAACCCTATGTGGAGGCTGCTTTGCAGGAGGCTGTCAAGCAAGCCTATGAGAAAGCGGCCGTTCTTGCCGAAAGCTACCAGGTTTCCTTGAACCGGGTGCCTGTTAGAGTCACCGAATCGTCAAGGTCGTTCGTTCCCTATGAGCGGGAAGGGCTGTCGCTGGCAGCAGCTCCGGCATCCTCTGCACAAGTTTTTCCGGGTTCTTTGACAGTTTCAGCAGAGGTCCGCGTTCATTACCGCTACAGTTAAAAACGGCCGCGCCAATAACAGAACTTTACAAAAAATAAACATATTCTCAATATTCACGTGATATTCGTCCCGTATGATGGTAATCATGTATTATGATCGAATTCATACGAGGGGGCTGAAATGAATATCCTGGCGGTTCTACCCGCGTTGCTTTTGCTGGCGGTTTATTTGGTTTTTGTGATTAAGGTGCTAAAAAATTAACGACGGATCAGCGCTCAGGCGTTAAAATATGACAGACGGGGACAAAGGGGGAACAGAAGTGGATACTGCAAATACAATGATTGAAACACTAGGGATTGAAATTAAAGAGGTTTCAGATCAAGGGGTTATTGCGGTCATGCCGGTTGACAGCAGGACGCATCAGCCGTTTGGCATTCTGCACGGAGGTGCATCAGTAGCATTAGCAGAGACTGCGGCAAGCATTGGGGCGTATCACTTTATTGATCAGGAAACAGAATTATGTGTAGGACTTGAAATCAATGCGAATCATATTCGGTCCAAACGGGATGGATTTGTAACGGCACATGCAACCCCTTCCCATAAAGGGAAATCTACCATGGTATGGGATATCAGGATTACGGATGAGGATGACCGGCTTATTTGTATTTCAAGATGCACAATGGCAGTCATTCAGAAGAAGCAGTAAGGTCTTTGATGCTTAGCGGGTGAATGAGAGCCTGAATCAAAACAAAAACCCCTTTGCAGGGGTTTTTGTTTTTTGTATACAGGAGCATCTTAAAGTGAAAAATCCTGCTGTCTGCTGATGATTTTTAACGCTTCCTTTTTGCTGAGCGGTTTTAGTTCATTTTGTGCCGTGAACTGAATGACCCATT
This sequence comes from Metabacillus sp. 113a, assembly GCF_050107635.1. Lineage (NCBI taxonomy): Bacteria > Bacillati > Bacillota > Bacilli > Caryophanales > Bacillaceae > Metabacillus > Metabacillus sp. 113a. The sequence goes on from NZ_JBNILJ010000004.1 coordinate 333,354, forward strand.
CCGGATTCGTTTTCGAATATTCTCTAAGTGCCCAGCCAATGGCTTTTTGAAGGAAAAATTCATTTGAATCAGAAAGTCTGCAAATGATCCTTCCCAGCTTATCTGAGTCTGTTTGGTCTTTGTATTTAAGCTGGAAAAGAAGGGCTGTCCGCTTCATCCAAATCGACTCATGCTCGACCCACTGCTCTGTCACCGTACTTGAGGCTGGTTCAGAGGACAGCAAGTAGCCTGCGATATGGGAAGCCAGCAGGTCTACAGTGTCCCACCATGGCTTTGTCAGGATCAGCTTCTCCAAAAAGGTAAGGTCCCCTGAATGAAGATGCTTTTTTCTTTTAATAAGCAAATCCAGACCTGCATATGCGTATTCCCTGAAGGAAGACTGGAAAAGAATAATAACGGTTTTTTTGAGATCTTCCGGGGTTTCGGGATACCCTGATTCTTTAATAAAATCCTTTAGAATCTGTTTACGTTCAGGCGTTCTAATCCCTAGAAAATGAAATTGATTCTTCATATAGGCTTCCATGGCTTCCTGATTTTCAGGGACAGCTTCAGCCTTCAGGCGCTCCATCAGGCGGTTTGCATACTGTTCTGCATGGTCAATCCCCACTATGCCCGGCTTCCCCGTCCTTCTTTTTCCGAAGATCATTTTGGACGCTGTTTTCCCATAAAGGAACCTTAGTATTATGAGCGGCTCTCATGATTAAATGTCCGGCTACAGGAGAGGTAATAAATACGAATGCAATTCCCAGAAGCACTCTGGAATTAAAATGGCCCTGAATGAGCAGAAAGTACAAAAATACGCCAAGCAGCAAGCTGATGATGCCTAGTGTCGCCCCTTTCGAAGCGGCGTGATTCCTAGTGTAAACATCGGGGAGCCTTAAAACTCCTATGGATGCGAACAGGCAGAGAAGGGCGCCCTGTAAAATGAGATAGGCGATGATAATTTTACTGATCACGATCATTTTCGATAATTTCTCCTTTCTCAAGAAACTTCGAAAAGGCTACGGTTCCAATGAAGGCGAGAATCCCAAGCAGGAGGATGACTTCAAGGAACGCATTCGTTTTCAGGACAACTGAAATGACTGCTGTCATCCCGATCAGGTTAATGCCGATTGCGTCCAGCGCCACCACCCTGTCTGGAACGGTTGGACCCTTTACAAGCCGGTAGAAGTAGAGCAGAGTGGAGACCGCCAGAATGAGCAGTGCGAGCCTCATTGCGAGTTCAAACATGTCCATATCAGCGGCTCACCTCCTTGATTGCTTTTTCAAAGGAATCTCTGATATCTTTGCGGGCCTCTTCTGCGCTATTGATGTCCATTGCATGGATGTAGAGGATTTTGTTATCCTCTGAAACTTCCACAACAAGTGTTCCGGGTGTCAGTGTAATCAGGTTGGATAAAACAGTTATTTCCCAATCCTTCTTAAGGTCTGTCTCATAGGCGAAAATGCCCGGAGTCAGCTTTAACGTCGGAGTCAGAATGATTTTGAGCACTGAGAGATTGGATAGGACCAGCTCTTTAATAAAAATCGCAAACAGCGTAAAGACGGCCAGTACATTCCAGAAATAAAACCTTGTCGTAAAAAAGCGCCTCATCCCGAAAATCATGAGCAGTCCAAAGAGAAAACCAACTGCAAAGGTTCCAAACGTATAAGTATTCTGCAGAAACATCCATATAAACGCTATAAAGAAATTTAACAATACTTGAAAAGCCATTTGCATCACTGCTCCTTTAAAACGGCTTCAATATAGATGGACGGATCCAGCAGTGTTTCGGCTGCCTGGGTAATATATGGTGAAACAAATTCTGTCCCAAGGCCAAAAGCTGCGGAAAGAGCTACAAGGATGACAGCCGGATAGACCATTCCTTTAACGGAAGGATTTCCTTTAATCGGCTGCACCTCTCCCCAGAAACCGTTCATGAAAATTTTCATGATCGAGTAGAGGACGAGAAGACTTGAAAAGAGCACAACCAGAGCAATTGCATATTCTCCTGCTTCAAAGCCTCCCTGGATGATTTTCAGCTTGCCAATAAAGCCGCTCATTGGAGGAATGCCTGCAAGCGCTATAGCCGACAGAAAAAACATCCACCCGGCAAGCGGGTACTGTTGAATAAGGCCGCCCATTTTTCGTAAATTGGAGGTTCCTGTAATGCTGATCATAATTCCGGCCAGGAAGAACAAAGCCCCTTTAATAATCATGTCGTGGATCAGGTAGTAGATCGAACCTTCAATTCCAGCGGGTGTTGCAGCCGCTACCCCGAATAGGATGACCCCAACCGCCGCGATGATGTTGTAAATAACAATTTTTTTTACGTCCCAGTATGCGATTGCGCCAATCACCCCAAATAAGATGGTGAGAGCCGCAAGCCATCCAAGGATCTCATGCGTAAAGGCTTGTTCGTGAGTAAAAATCAGTGTGTAAATTCTTGTAATGGCATAAACGCCAACCTTTGTCAGTAGTGCACCAAACAGGGCTGTAACGGCTGCAGGAGGGGCATGGTAGGATCCCGGGAGCCAAAAATAAAGCGGAAAAATAGCCCCTTTCATTCCAAAAACGATCAGGAACAGGATGGCGATTACCGTCAGCAGTCCGGTTTGCCCGCCTTCACTGATTTTCACACTCAAGTCTGCCATGTTCAAGGTTCCTGTTACCGCGTATAAAAAAGCGACGGTTATAACAAAAAGAGCGGAAGAGAAAATGTTTACGGTGATATACTTGATCGATTCTCTCAGCTGCTTCTTCTCACCGCCAAGTACCATAAGGACATAAGAAGCCATGAGCAGGACTTCAAAGAAGACGAACAGGTTGAAAATGTCCCCTGTCAGAAACGCCCCTGTTACCCCTGCCAGCAAAAATTGGACAGCCGGGTAGTAAAAGAAATACTCGCGTTCTTTCCCGATTGTACGAAAAGAAAATAAAATGCCGGTTAATCCTATTACACTTGTTGATAAAACTAAAAGACTTGCGTACATGTCTGCGACAAACGGAATGCCGTAAGGAGGCGCCCACCCTCCAATTTCAACGGTCTGGATGCCGCTTTGGTGAACCGTGCCGACCAGGATAGCTGAGAAAATCACGGCTGTAAGAGAAAACAAGGCGCTTAACGTTCTTTGGATCCGTGGTTTTTTATTAAAGAAAATAAGTAAAATGCCTGCGATTAAAGGAATAATCAGAGGCAGCATCACAAAATTGTTACTCATGGGAATCAGTTCCTCTCATTTGATCCATATCATCCGTTCCCAGCTCCTGATAGGTTCTATAGGCAAGGACAAGCATAAAAGCGGTCACCCCGAAGCTGATAACGATGGCCGTTAATATCAGTGCCTGCGGGAGGGGATCCACGTAGTTCTCTGCCTTCTCTCCAAGCAGCGGGGGAGCCCCTTCTTTAAGCCCGCCCATTGTCAGAATCAGCAAGTGGGCACCATGACTGAGAAGGGAAGTACCGACGATAATCCGCAGCAAGCTTTTAGAGAGCATCAGATAAGTGGCGGCCATGAATAAAATACCGCAAACAATTGACATTATGACTTCCATTATTCCGTCTCTCCAATCGTCTGGATTATGGTCATGGTTACACCTACTACAACTAAATAAACTCCAAGGTCAAAAAGGGTGGCAGATGCCAGCTCAACCTCGCCAAACACTGGCAAATGCACCGGACCGTGGGCCTGCTTCAAAAAAGGAAGGTCGTAAAAAAGGGCTCCAAGACCTGTCCCTAAAGCTAAAAGCAACCCGACTGCCGCCACTTTAATAAAATTAAACGGCAGGATGGAGGTAACTGTTTTTACATCATAGGCCAGCAGTAGCAGCACCACAGCGGAGGAAGTCATCAGACCCCCGACAAACCCTCCGCCCGGAGTATAATGCCCTGCAAAGAAAAGGTAAATGGAGTAGATGAAAATGATAAAAAACACAATTTTAACAACTGTTTGCAAAATATGGTCATTGGTTTTTAAATTCGTCCGTTTCACGTTTCTTCCCTCCTTGACAGCCGCAGTTTAACCATCGCGAATATGCCCAGAGCGGCAGTCAGCAGGACTGTGATCTCAAACAGCGTGTCAAAGCCCCTGAAATCAACAAGAATGACGTTTACCATGTTTTTTCCGCCTGCTTCTTTATAGCTGTTTTCAATAAAGTATCTTGAAATCGTTTCTGATACCCTCTGGCTGTTGGCAGAAAGAGCCACGAGAGTAACGACTGTACCTACCCCGAGTGAAATAAAGAAATTCGCCATTTTAAACGGCAGTCTTTCCCGCTTTTGCAGTTCCGGCAAATAATAAAAGCAAAGCAGGAACAGAGCAACAGATACGGTCTCAATTACAAGCTGGGTCAATGCGAGGTCGGGTGCCCTGAACAGGACAAAAAACAGCGACACACCATATCCAACTGACCCTAAAGCAATGATGGAGGTCAGCCTTGTTCTTGCAAACAGGATGGTGACCACACCGGCGATCAGCAAGACGGCGAGTACCAGCTCATAGACCCCAACCGGGGCATTGGCGGCAGATTGAAAAGAGAAAGCTGAGTTGGCGTACATGGCCCATCCTGTCATGAGAATGATAAAGACGAAGATGTACCCGAGATAGTCTCTTAAAAACCCGGTCATATATAATTCCTGAACCTTTAGTGAGCCTTTGTCCAGACCGTTTATTGACTTGTCGTATGCCCGGTTAAGGGTGAGCTTTTCAGGAAACAGTCCGAATATCTTTTTCCATTTTGGAAGTGTCAGGTATAGGACAGCACCAATGGCGATAACCCCAATGGTCATAAACAGTTCTGGCTTAAAGCCGTGCCAATGGGAAATGTGAACATGGAATTTTTCTCCATCTTCAAGCAGCATTGGAGCTATAGAAGCTGCTGCCGGTTCAATGATGCTATAAGACAGCACATTCGGGAATATCCCGAACAATACAACAAGCGATGCCAGAATAACAGGGGAGACCAGCATGCCAAGTGGAGCTTCATGCGGTTTTTTCTCAAGCTTTTCAGGATTGTGCCTGCCCGTAAACGGCTTGAATACAATAATCATGCTGTAAATGAACGTAAAGACGCTTGCGACCCAAGCCAATACAGGGAATAAGACTGCCCAAGTTTCTGCTTGAAACAAATCAAACTTCAGCAAATTAATCATCGCTGTGAAAAACATTTCCTTGCTCAGGAAGCCATTGAAAGGCGGGAGTCCGGCCATGGAAAAGGCTCCGATTGCAGAGATCGTAAAGGTAATCGGCATAAAACTCATCAGACCGCCCAGCCGGCGGATATCCCTTGTTCCCGTCTCATGATCAATGATTCCTGCAGCCATAAACAGACTGCCTTTAAATGTAGCATGATTAATGAGATGAAAAATCGCTGCAATAATTGAAGCGGTAAAAAGATTGTCATCCAAGGATTCAAAATGCAGGGATGCAGAACCCGCACCGAGAAGCGTCATGATTAATCCGAGCTGGCTGACTGTTGAAAAAGCCAGAATCGCCTTTAAATCGGTTTGTTTAACTGCATTAAATGAGGCCCATGTCAGGGTAATCAAACCAACTCCTGAAACGAGCCAGAACCATTCCGGGGCCATCCCGAATACCGGTGTGAATCGTGCGGTTAAATAAAGCCCTGCTTTAACCATGGTTGCGGAATGGAGGTAAGCACTGACAGGAGTCGGTGCTTCCATTGCATCCGGCAGCCAGATGTAAAATGGAAACTGAGCCGATTTCGTAAATGCGCCAAGCAAAATAAGCAGCATGGCCGGAAGAAAGTATGAATGCTCCATAATGACTGGAGCCTGGGTCACCATTTCCCTGATGCTGAATGTATTGCTGATGAGATAGAGGAGAATAAAGCCCCCGAGCATACTCAGACCGCCAAAGACGGTAATCATCATGGATTTCATCGCCCCGTAACGGGATTTTTCACGCTTATGCCAATATCCAATCAGCAGGAACGAGGAAAGACTGGTCAGTTCCCAGAAGGTATACATGACAATCATGTTATCCGAGAGGACAATTCCGAGCATCGCTCCCATAAAAAGGAGAAGATACACATAGAATTGGTTAAGCTGTTCTTTTTCCCTGGAAAGATAATAAATGGAGTAAAGAACCACAAGAGAGCCGATACCGGTAATTAAAAGAGCGAATAAAAGTCCGAGTCCGTCCACATAAGCTGTAAATTGTATGCCTAGTGAAGGAATCCAGTCAGCAGTGGAATACGTATTATCGCCGCTGCTTACAGGGGGTATGTACTGAAAAAAATAAACAAACAATGCCAGCGGAAGGATGAGGACAAACCATCCAGTGTGAATATGTTTGTTGAACCACTTATAGATAAATGGCACGAAAAGAGCCGCGATAAATGGCAGAAGTATGGCTAAGTGCAAAAAAGACATGTTTTGCCTCCAATCTAATGGTAAACCTTCCGTTTGGCATTTGCGGTATTCCATCCTCCGCATACATGAATAGTATGAGCTTTTTGGGAAAATTTATCATTTAATTTCAAGTTCATATGAACTTATAAAATCATCATATCAAATAATAAAGGTGTTGTATAACGAGAAGTTTTTTTTGGCATCATAATGAAGAAGGAGGGGATTGCATGCTTAAAATAAAAGCTGCAGCCGCATTCGCTATTTTCTTCGCTCTGTTTCTAACCATGCTTGCCATTCAGCTTCGGCTTATAGAGGATTACAGCAACCCGCTGGTAATCAAACCAGTGAGGCAGATCAGTGAAATGGAAGTTGCCGGATCCGAGGAAACCTGGCACATACGCGAACCGGTCATTTTTAAAACCTTTGAACCGAGGGAATATGTAAAAATCATTTCAAGGCCTCAGAAATAAAAATGTTTGCTTTACAAATTTTTCCCCTCTAAGCATAATGAAGAAGAATGCTTACGGAAGGGAAGTTCTCATGAGAAACACTTATTTTACCAGCTATTTTCCTTTAATCTCTTTGCTGCTCTTCAGCACATCCCTATCCATCTCAACCGTCATGGATGTAACAGCCCTCCTGAAAAACCTGGGCATCTACACCAGCATGCTGGATTTCTTTTCGGAAAGCGAGATGAAAATTGCATTATTCGCGTTATTTGCCCTGCTGTACTTTATGGTTTTTTCGGCTCTTAAGCTGATTGCCAATACGGTAACTGAGTTATCCTTTCTTTTTTTCTCCCAGGATGCTGAAGGGGTTACGCTGAACAAAATCAGGGCAGGCTCTGCTTTTTACCTTGCCGGGGGTGCTGTTTCCCTTTTTCTTGTACAGGCTATATGGGTGATTGCAGCTGTTTTTCTGGTTTCTACCCTTTGCTACTTTATCTTTATCATCTACCAGGCAAGCTCTATGGTTACTTCCTGGTCCCTGATCGGGATGGTGCTGTTTAATTTATTGTTCTGGTTTGTATTTACCCTTGGACTATTTTATTTATTCCTCCGTCTATACAATGGGTTTGTTAACAGCTTGCCCATATAAAAAGGCTATCCGCCGCACAATCTGTTTACAGATTAGCGTGGATAGCCTTTTTTTAATCGAGAAATCGTTCTTTAAGCGATGGGCTGGGAATCATACAGCTTTCTTTCCGGCCGAACCATCTGTACCGGTTTCTGGCGATCAGGGTGTAAATAGCGTCTCTGACCGGTCTCGGTACAGCAGTAAATAGTCGGAGGAGCCTCCACGGAAGCGGGAGATAGCCGGCAGTTTTCAGCGCTGCCTTCGACTTCAAGTAAAGCTGACCGCCCTCAGCCAGAATAAAAGAGTCGAAGTGATCCTTGTCCAAGCCATGCTGAGATAAAAGCATTTGACCGGTATGGGACTGGAGGGAGGCGAATTTTAGTACGGCAGCTTTATCCCGTTTAATAAGAAAGATAACAGCCCCTTCACAAAGGTTGCACACCCCGTCAAACAGAACAATAGGATGCTTATTTTCGATTGGCGCCAACGGATTCACCGCCCATAATCATTTTCCAGTATTCAAGCAAGGTCCCTTTTTCATAAACGTTTTCGATTGACCCATTCTGATCTTTTCCGAACCAGACGGCTGCGGTATGGCGATTTGTTAAGCCTGAAAACCAAAGATCGTTGTAATTGTTTGTCGTTCCCGTTTTCCCGCCAAGGTAGGCTGATTCAAATGCTGCTTTTTTTCCGGTTCCTTGATCAATCACAGATTCCAGCAGGCCCAGCAGGATGGAATTCGTTCCGGAACTCCATGCCCGAACGGGGGTATCCTTCCATTCAAACAGGACCGAGCCGTCCTGAGCGAGAATCCTCTTAATGGCCCTGCTTGGCTGATACATTCCGTCATTCCCGAATGCAGTATAGGCGCCTGCAAGCTCCAGAGGGGAAACCTCTAATGTTCCTCCGCCAAGAGCGGCTGAATAGTCATGAACGGGGGCAGCTTTTTTGAATTTGAAGGGTTTCAGGTAATGATACGCTTTTTCATATCCTACTGTTTTAAACATTCGCAATGCCGGAGTGTTGTAGGATTGGCTAAATGCCTTCTCAAGTGTAACCATTCCATATTCTTTTTTCGTATAATTTTCCGGACAGTTATTTTTAGATATGCAAAAGCGGTCTGCACTGATCTTGCTGGCTGGATCAGCCTTCGTCTCTTCTATATAAGGAACATAGTCAATAAGAGGTTTAATAGCCGAACCGGGCTGTCTGGTAGCTTGAAAAGCACGGTTGTAATCATGCTGCTTGTAACGGTATCCTCCGCTGATTGCTTCTATATGATGGTTCTCATGATCGAGAATAACGGCAGCGGATTCATGTGATCCGTCGAAAAATTTTTCATTTGCTTTATAAATGCGATCCTGCAAAAAAGGATCCAGATGCGTTTCGATGACAATTCCTGAGCGGAGCCAATCCTCTTTGGCCTGTTGGATTTGATCAGGATCTGTCAGCTTTTCTTTCTGCGCAACTGCCTCTGATAATTCATTTTCCACATAGCCTGTATAATCGGGATAAGGTTCTTTGTTCTCACGAATGGATAGCGTAATCCTTCTGTTCTTCTCTTCTGTTAGCTGCTGTTCGCTCAGTATTCCGCTCTCCTTCAGCATTTGAAGCAGGCGTTCCTGTCTTTTCTTTGTCTTTTTTGGATTAGTCAGCGGATCATAGAGGGTAGGATTATTCGGTATGGAAGCCAGATACGCCATTTCAGCTGTTGTTAAGGCCTGCAGCGGTTTGCTGAAATAAAAGTCTGCCGCCGCACCGACTCCGTACACCCCGTTTTGAAAATAAATTGTATTCAAATAGCTTTCAAGTATTTTATCCTTGGACCATTTTCTTTCGAGCTGAATCGAGAGCAGCAGTTCGCTGAGCTTACGGTTATACGTTCGTTCATGATTCAGATACAGGTTTCTGGCAAGCTGCTGGGTTATTGTACTCCCGCCTTGATCAAGAGACTGATTTTTAACGTTCACAAGAAGGGCTCTGGCTGTTCCTTCAAAATCAAACCCTGCATGTTCATAAAAGCGCTGATCTTCTGATTTCAGAAACAGCTCTTTCATTTGAGAGGGGATATCCGAGCTTTGAACGAAAAGGCGCTTTTGCCCGTCGGTTGCCAGTTCGGAAACAACACTGCCTTCAGCATCTTTTATATAGCTTGCCGCAATAGCCGGTACTTCTTCAATGGGAAGCTTCTCATCAAGGGTTTCGGGGATCGATTTAAGCTTTTCGACAGCTTGTCCGGAGCCGAGCAGGAGGAACAAAAACAAAGGAATCAGACAAAGGATGAAACTCCATCCAAACCATTTTCTCAAATCTGTCACACTCTTTCTGTTGAAATCCTATTCTTTCTATATCCTAGCATTGATTCCCAAATCAGAGAAGCAAATTTTCAGTACGCGGGCTCTTCGAAAATGTGATAAAAAAATGTGTGCTTTTCCAATGAAAATTTTTCTAAAAATACAGTTAAATTCAAGTGGGCGGTGATATAATGGTAATAAAATGATAAAGAGAAAGGAGGGGGACTATGGAATCTGCAAAACCCTTGCTGTTTATTGATTTTGAATTCAGCATGCCGGATGGAAATTCAGGCTATAAAGGATTTTACGCAGAAATTATCGAAGCGGGACTTGTTTTTTTCAAAAATGGAAAAACCGATAAGGAATTCTCGCAATTTGTCACACCTGTTAAGGGAAAAAGGCTGACAGAACGCTGCAAAAATTTTCTTGGAATCACACAGGCACAGGTTGATCAGGGCATCTCATTCCATGAATTGATCCGTGTTCTAAGCGAGCTTGATACGCCCAAAAAAGTCGTTACCTGGGGCAATATGGACATGAAGGTGCTGCGGATGAACTGTGAAAAAAATCAATGCCCTTTTCCATTTCATCGGGATGAATTTCTGGATTTATCCATGGAATACAAAAAGTTCTTCGGAGACAGAAATCAGACAGGGCTATGGAAAGCGGTAGAGGAATATGGAAAGAAAGGGACGGGGCAGCATCACCGGGCTCTTGATGACGCACTGACAACCATGAAGATTTACAAATTAATTGAAAAGGACAAGGAATACCTGGAAAAACCAAGTCCGACTACGATCGGGGACCGGGTGGACTTTTCAAAGCTCCTTAACAAATTCGCAACATAAAGCCAAATCACCCACCCATGTGATTTGGCTTTTGTTTTTGAAGATTATTTGCGGGAAAGTTTCAGCCGCAGGAAGCTTTGTCCAGAACCAGCCCAGTTATTTGTTAAAGTTTATACTCATTTTCGAGCTGGGCAAGCTGATCCAGTGATTTTTTTGCCCAAAGTGTTTCTTCTTCTGATAGTGAGGCTTTCTGCTGCTCAAGGGCCTTCTTGAGAGAATCCTTATATTCAGGGAATTCGCCGTCGAAAGACTTTAGCATGCTGGCCGGTATGTTGGTCTGCTCATTGAAGCTCAATGCTCTTCTTTCATGAAACAGAGGGACTTCCGCCTGTTTAGGCATATGAAGGTCCCCCTGCTGCGGATGCTTCAATACAGCTTTTACCTGGACAAGCACATGCATAGGCCGCAAGCCTGTGACGACTCCTGCATACTTTCCGGTCTTATAAATGCCGGTTACATGATCTCCAACGTTCCATTCCATATCCACATGCTCCTATCCCTTACGTTTCATCCATTCTACCATACTTTTAAAAGTGCAAAAAAAAAGGAGTTGGTACGAACAGACATTACCATGTATAGTGGAGAAAAGAAGATATATTGGGAGGTGTGTCCGCTTACATGGCAGAAATGGTCCTTTCGTTATTTCTCTATTTTCCAGAAGACAAATCAGAGTACATCCCGGCAGCTTTTCACATGGCGATTTTCCTGCTGCTGGCCATTATGGCTTTCCGCTTTATTGTGAAGCAGTCCAGAAAAGAAGAGCGGGAAGTGCACGAAAAATATAAGCATCTGGATAAGAAGGATATACACTAAACGCTGGTGCCACCCGGCGTTTTTTGTTTTAACCAAAACGGAATGACTGTGCTCCATGGCAGTCTTACTCCGTATATTTTCCCCCGAACGGAGAACACTATACAAAAGTGTCCAATCGGTTAGGGAGGGGAAGTTCAGTTGAGAAGAATCATATCGGCTTCAGCAGCGGCTTTACTGCTTTTAGGAGGATGCTCGAAGGATACGCTTACGAGCATGGGGGTCGAGATGTTTAACCAGGACGGCGATTCGCTCGGAACGGTTAAGCTATCGGAGCAGCCGGAAGGGGTTAAATTTGAAATTAATCTGGAAGGTCTGCAAACGGGGGAACACGGCATCCATATCCATCAGAAACCAGAATGCGAGGGGCCTGACTTTATTACTGCAGGAGAGCATTATAACCCGGACAATAAAAAGCATGGGCTCATGAATTCGGAAGGAGCCCACCTCGGAGACCTCCCCAATATTTCAGCAGACAGTGACGGGAAAGTACAGGCTGAACTGTTGGGCCCAAAGCTTACGTTGAAAAAGGGGGCTAAAAACTCACTTCTATTCAAAGGCGGGACCTCTCTGATCATCACGGAAGCAAAAGATGACGGAATGACCCAGCCTGCCGGAGAATCCGGAGCCCGAATTGCTTGCGGGAAAATTACAGAAAGTGAAGCAGAGCGTCCGGACAAAAGAGAAATCGATATTGAAGCAAAGCCCTGAAGAAGCGGTCAGTGCTTTTAAGGCTGGATTTCTTACATTTTCAGAAACTGCGAAGGCATGCCGGCGGTCCATTTAAGGCTGGATTTCATATACAGGAAGTTATGGGATGTTCAGAAACTGCGAAGGCATGCCGGCGTTCCTTTTAAGGCTGCATTTCTTATACATGAAGTTATGGGTGCCCAGAATACAAGGCCCGGTCAGGATGGCTTGCTCTGCTGTTCAGGCAGACAAATAGGCAAGGAAACGGTAGCAGACGTGCCGGCACCGGGTTCACTTTGGTAACGAAGCGTTCCTTCATGCTGTTCCACAATTGAAAAAGTTACCGTCAATCCGAGTCCTGTCCCTCTCTCTTTCAGAGTAAAGTATGGCTCGCCAAGTCTTGCTAGCTGCTCGGAGGTCATTCCCACTCCATTATCCTTTATTTTGATTCTGATAAATTCATGGGAGGCATAAGCGGTTATTTTAACTTCCCCATCACTTTCTGCCACAGCTTCTATCGCGTTTTTGAGTAGATTCAGAAAGACCTGCTTGAGTCGTGAGGCATCACCGTATACATAAAGATTTGGCGCAATGCTGTTTTTAAAATGAACGTTTTTAAAATTGGCATAGGAGGTCATAATCTTTACAACCTCACTCAGCAGAAGGCTCAGAGAAACTTCATTTTTTTCATAATACTGCTGTTTGGCGAGGTTTAAATAATCGGTTATGATGTCCTGAGCCCGGTCCAGCTCTGAGAGGATCAGGGTAATATACTCATCCTTCTGAGTCCCGGTGCTTCTCCGGTCTGTACCGATTAGCTGGATAAACCCCCGGACAACAGTAAGCGGATTGCGTACCTCATGAGCAACACTTGCTGCCAGCTCACTCACAATGGCAAGTTTTTCAGATTTAATAACCCTGGCCCTTAAAAAGGCATTTTCTTTTGTTGAATTCACGCAGTAAATGGTAAGCAAAAGCACAATCGTAAATAAAACAAAGCCAACTAACATCTCAATAAGGCTTTCGGTTAGCTTAAAGTTAATCATTCCTGAAAAATAAAGAACGGAGCTTGCTCCATAAGTTAAGGCCAGCTTCAGGATACTGAAAAGAAGCCCAAACCCAAGCTTTGACTGTATTTTAATAGTACTCCACTTAGAGTAGAGAATAATGGGCAGAATTAAAAACAGGGGGGTGATGATTACAGTCATCCATACAATGTCGCCTCCGGAGTATAGACGGTACAGAAAGCCGGTGGCTGCCGCACATATACCTGTCAGCGGTCCTCCGTACAGCGTTGCAGCAAGATAGGGAATATAATGGAGCCCGTAAGGCATCCCATCAGCCACGGTAATCGGGAAGGTCATACAAAGAATGGCCGAGAGGCTGCAAAGAATGTAGATAAGTATTTGATTAGGCTTAGGGATATTCGGCGTCGGCCTATTTAGCCAGATTGCCTGATAGAGATAGATGGGGAACAGGATAAACGTTACTTGCAAAATTAAATCCTTTATATTCTCCATAAACGTCTCCTATGCAATTGATAGGTTGATTATACCATTAATAGTAAAAAAATGTTTACAATGTTTTTATTAATTCAGTATATTCGATAATTCGAGGAGGCAGCTCAGAACAGAAAAAAACGCGGGCTGGAATCCTTCATCATATAGATGAAGCGCAGAAATCTGCGGATAGACTTTAGAGAATGGGTACAAGGAATGGTGCATAGACGGTCCTTTCGTACCGGAACTGGAGGTTCAACGCCACAGGGACAATAAATTTGGAATACGGACCATATAATAAACTCCTTACCGGAACTGAGCCGAAATTCGGACCGGCTCACCCCGTAGTGCAGCTTTCAGACTCAAAAACCGGCGGACCGGATAAAATGCCTATGCATGGTGTAACGGATTTTGTCGAAAAGTAATTATATTGGGAGTACGGACAATAAAATGGAGAGTACGGACAATAAAACGAAAGTACGGACAATAAATCTGGAATACGGACAATATAATAAATTCTGTACCGAAACTGAGCCGAAATTCGGACCGGCTCACCCCGTGGTGCAGCTTTCAGACTAAAAAACCGGCAAACCGGATAAAATGCTTCTGCACGTTGTAGCGGATTATGTCGAAAAGTAATTATATTGGAGGTACGGACAATAAAATGGAGAGTACGGACAATAAATCTGGAATACGGACAATAAAGCAAAAGTACGGACAATAAATTTGGAATACGGACAATAAAGCAAAAGTACGGACAATAAATCTGGAATACAGACAATAAAACAAATTCTGTACCGGAACTGGACCAAGATCTGTGAGGTTCAACCGCAGTTTACAGACTAAAAAACCGGAAGACCAAATGCTTCTGCACGTTGTAGCGGATTATGTCGAAAAGTAATTATATTGGAAGTACGGACAATAAAATGGAGAGTACGGACAATAAATCTGGAATACGGACAATAAAGCAAAAGTACGGACAATAAATCTGGAATACAGACAATAAAACAAATTCTGTACCGGAACTGGACCAAGATCTGTGAGGTTCAGCCGCAGTTTACAGACTAAAAAACCGGATAAAATGCTTCTGCACGTTGTAGCGGATTATGTCGAAAAGTAATTATATTGGAAATACGGACAATAAAATGGAGAGTACGGACAATAAAACAAAAGTACGGACAATAAATCTGGAATACGGACAATAAAATATTCCCGTCCCCCCAACGGACACCAAAATCCGGACCGATTCAACGCCTAACTGCGATTTTCAGCCTAAAAAAGGCAGTCCAGTGTACAATGTGCCTGTCCAACTTAGCTGATTTTGCCAAAAAGCCGGTAGATAATCCATGCTAGAACCAAAAAGGACCATAAATAAAAATGCCAACCAGCATCCTGATTATTCTTGACCGCCGCCAAACAGAAAAAGGCGCCTATTAGGAATCAGCAGCGCCGACGCTTGTTCATCTGCTGAAAACCGAGAAAAAGATCAAAACCGAACACATACACATTTAGGCGCGTCCCAAATCGCCCACCACCCCACAGTGGAAAGTGCTGGACCATCCATGATCAGCTTTTCCTGAAAACGTTTAGTCATTAAAAAACCCCCAGAGTTCGAGCCTCCGGGGTTATGCCTGGACCAGAAAACCATGCCTTCCGAAGAAGGGCTTGATCCTTACCACACATATGGCTGCATCCACAGCGGTTTGCTATTCAGCAAACGCGGCTTTCACTCTTGAAAGGCCATCTTTAAGTGTTTCGAATGGGCAGCCTGCATTCAGTCTTACAAAGCCCTTCCCGCCCGGGCCATATTTAGAACCTTCTTCAAGAGCTATTTTTCCTTTATGAAGCAGCAGCCTCTTGATCTCTTTATCGTCCAGGCCAAGCTCTCTGCAATCGATCCAGAGCAGGTAGGAGGCATCAGGTTTAATCGCTTTTACCCCCTTTACTTCGCTGTTCAAATAATTGATGGCATACTCCATGTTTTTTTCCAGATAGAGTGTCAGTTCATTCAGCCAATGGCTTCCATGACGATACGCGGCTTCCATTGCGGAAATACCGAAGGCGTTTAGTGTAAAAAAACCTTGTTTATGTAACGTTTCATCCATTTTCCTGCGCAATGATTCGTTTTCGATTACCATGACTGAGGCTTGGAGACCTGCCAGATTAAAGGTCTTGCTCGGTGCGAGACAGGTAATTGTAAGGCTCGCTGCTTCTTCGCTGATGGAAGCGAAAGGGACATGCTGGTTTCCAAATAGCATAAGGTCTGAATGAATTTCATCTGAAACCATCAGAACGTCATGCCCGACACACAAATCTGCTATTTTAGCCAGTTCATCTGCTTTCCATGAACGACCTCCAGGATTATGCGGATTGCACAGCAGCATCAATTTCACTTCAGGATCGGCCATTTTCTTCTCTAAATCATCAAAGTCAATGCTGTAGAGCCCTTCATTGAGCAGGAGCTCACTGTTTACCACGGTTCTGTCATTTCTTTTGACCATATCAAAGAACGGGGTATAGACGGGTGACTGCAGCAAAACCTTTTCGCCGGGCTTTGTATAGGTTTGGATAGCCAGACTTAGGGCGGTTACAATGCCGGGGCTGAACAAAATGGATTCAGAGGCGATGGTCCAGCTGTTTCTTTCCTCAAGCCAGCTGATGATTGCATGTTTCGTGCTGTCGCCAATCGAGGAATAACCGAATACTCCATGGTCCACTCTGTCTTTTAAAGCTTCAAGCACCGGCTCTGGTGCTTTAAAATCCATATCCGCCACCCACATAGGGAGCACATCGGATGTTCCAAATATTTCTTTTGTTAAATCCCATTTAACGGAATTGGTTTTCCGGCGCTGAATGACTTCATCGAACAAATTCATGAGCTCACCTCTTATATCTTTTCTTTCATCGTATATGTGTTAAAATAAATTTGCAAAAATAAGGTGCGGGTGATGATAAAAATGGAGACACAGCAAGCCAATGAATGGATGATGGACGTTTTATATAAATGGGATCCGCTCGGCTACGGAGAAGGATTTTATGAGACTGAAGCCGTGGACGTTGTTCAGGCCGTTCATGAACTGGACAGCGATGAGAAGCTTGCCCGGAAAATTCAGGCTATTTATGAGCATTCCTTTGAGAAGTGGATAGCGATGGACGAATGCTTAAAAAAATCCAAAGAACTGCTTCATATAAAAAGTCAGTCCGGCTGCTGAAGCTTCCCAAAATACGAAGGCGGCCGTATCGTACGGCCGCCTCACCTGGTTAAGCATGTGAAAAGTTCATAATTCTGTCCATTACGTGAAAAGGCCTTTCTTCAGGAACAAGGTGTCCGGTTTGCGCGAGTTCAAACAGGGAGGCATTCGGCAAATCCCTGCTCATTCTTCTGCCAACCTCTACCGGTACGATCTTATCCTCCTGCCCCCATATTAAAAGGCTCGGCACTTCAATTTTCATTAAGTCCTCTTTAGAAAGGTCCCCTTCCCGATCCCGGATCATACGGGCAAGGGCCATGAAAATCCGGTCATCCACAAAAGGCTGCATGTAGCCATCCATCATCTCCTGATCAATCAGGGAATGATCATAAACGACGTTGCAGAGATTTTTAAATACTCCCTGGCTTGAGAGCCAATGCTTGATGCATAAATAAAAGTATGGAACATAGGATCCGCAGATCATATAATGCTTCATTCGCTTCATATAGCCTGAGCTGCAGAGCAGCACCACTTTTTTGAACATTTCAGGTTTTTCTTTCACGGCATAGAGGGACACCTGTCCGCCCATTGAATGTCCTACGAGAACGGCGTTTTTTACTTGAAGCTTTTCAAGCAGCTCAATAACAATTTTGGCCATATTCCGGTAGGAGTGAACAAATCGAATGGATTTTTCCGTCTTGCCAAAGGGAGGAAGGTCGATGGCAATGATGCGGAATTCCTCCATCAGGAGCGGGATCATCCTTCTGAAACTAAAGGTAGAGGATAAAAATCCATGAAGTAAAACCATCGTTGGTTTTCCGGGATTTTTCTCGTACAGCTCATAATGAATATTGATGCCCTGAAGGCTCATTGTAGAATGACAAAAGGTTTGGTTCATGTTCAACACTCCAGCAATGATAGTTAGTGGCAGTTATTCGTTTCATTCGGCAAAACCTGTCCGAAAAAGAAAAATTTTGCCTCTTCATTTAATGTTAAGCTCAGGCACGGAATGCTGGCGCCTTCTGCTTTTGTTCTTATTGTGTCCCGACGATGCCTGTCCACTCATGTAAAAAATACCCCGTATGGGCGTAATGAAAACAGAATTTTCAGTCATCATAATGGTTTATTCATGTTATAATGTTCTGAAGATTTTATACTGGGGGGATATACATGAAACTGAGTAAAATGGAAACTGAGGTATTGGAGATACTTGAAGAAAACAGCAGGCTCCCGGTTGACTCCATCTCAAAAATGGCAGGACTTTCGATGGAAGAAACCGAGCAGATTATAAATAAATTGGAAAGAGAAAAAATCATTATTGACTACGCTGCAACCGTCGACTGGAGGAAAGTGGACGGTCATGAAGGTGTAACAGCCATGATTGATGTCAAAGTGGCTCCAAAGCGGGGAGTCGGCTTTGATGAAATCGCCGAAAGGGTATACAGGTTTAAAGAGGTTCGGTCGGTTTACCTTATGTCCGGGGCATATGACCTTAGCGTTGTCATTGAAGGGCGGTCGATGTCCGAGGTTGCCCGATTTGTGTCTGAGAAGCTTTCTGCTCTTGATTCGGTTCTCTCTACAACCACGCATTTTATTTTAAAAAAATACAAGCACGATGGAAGAATTTTTGATACAGGCGAAGAGGATAAACGGATGGTGGTTACTCCGTAATGGATAGTTCCCGTTTTTTATCAGCAGCTGTATCTGACCTAAAGCCCTCGGGCATTCGTAAATTCTTTGATCTCGCAGCAAGTATGGAGGGCGTTATTTCACTGGGGGTCGGAGAACCGGATTTTGTAACGTCCTGGAGTGTTAGGGAGGCGTGCATTCTTTCCCTTGAAAATGGCCATACCTCCTATTCCGCAAACGCCGGCTTACTGGAATTACGGGAAGAGATCAGCCATTACCTTGAGCGGAAATTTCATGTCAGCTTTGATGCGGAACAGGAAATTTTGGTTACGGTTGGAGCAAGTCAGGCATTGGATCTGGCACTGAGAGCGGTACTTAATCCGGGAGATGAAGTCATTATCCCAGAACCTTGTTTTGTCGCTTATGGCCCGCTTGTAAAGCTGGCTGGAGGAGTTCCGGTATATGTTTCCGCCAATTCCAACAATGGCTTTAAAACCATGTCTCATCAGATAGAAAAATCGATTACCTCCAAAACAAAAGCCGTTCTTTTATGCTCGCCAAACAATCCGACAGGTGCGATGCTTAGCAGGAAGGACTTGGAGAAACTGTCAACCATCCTGACAAAGCATGATCTTCTGGCCATTTCGGATGAAATCTATGCTGAGCTTGCATACGATGAAGAATTTACAAGTCTTGCTTCCCTTGAAGGATTAAAGGAAAGAACCATCACCATTTCCGGATTTTCTAAAGGATTTGCGATGACGGGCTGGAGATTGGGCTATGCTGCAGCCTCCGCTCCGTTGCTGCAGGCCATGCTGAAAATCCATCAATATTCGATGATGTGTGCACCAACTATGTCCCAGTATGCGGCCATTGAAGCTCTCAAAAACGGGGAAGAAGATGTGCAGCGAATGAAGACGGATTATCGAAGAAGGCGAAATTATTTTGTCAGGTCTTTAAATGAAGCGGGATATCCTTGCCAAACTCCCGGAGGAGCGTTTTATGCCTTTCCGTCAATTGAGTATTCCGGCCTTTCCTCGGCAGAATTCGCAGAGCAGCTGCTGCTCGAAGAAAAAGTAGCTGTCGTTCCGGGAGACGTATTCGGTCCATCTGGTGAAGGGTTCATCCGCTGTTCCTACGCCTCATCGCTTTCTCAGCTTGAAGAAGCTTTAAAGAGAATGTCGGCATTTATGAAAAGAAGACAGGGCTCAGTCTCAAAGTGGAAAACATTGCAGGACTTTTAATTCGGGGATATTTCCGGCATGGAGTCCCGGGGTTTGAACAACTCCGGGTGCTTCTGACCGTTATGTATAACCCCTCAAATAGAGGAATATAAAAGCAAAAAAAAGGACAAAGCGATTTCGCTTTGTCAAAAATAAAAGGGGGGAATACTAGAAAGCCTTTGATGGTTTTAGTATTCCCCCCTCCTTATACGTATAAACCTTTTTTATTCACTTTTTTTATTTTTTTTTTCGAAAAGCATTTGCATGACTTTCAAAAAGTCTTCTTCGGAGATTTCGTTTATTTTTCTGAGTACAAGCTTTGCCTTTTTAACCCCGGCTTTTTTGATGAGGAGATCCAGCTCCTGGTCATAACCGGGGGCTGCCGGGGAACTGTGTTCAAGCAGCTCAGATGCCGGAACATCTAAAACTGTAGAGAGTTTTAAGATACTTGCGGTATCGGGAATGATTTCCCCCGTTTCGTACTTTTCTATGGAGGCTTTCCCAAGTCTCGCTTTAGCAGCGAGTTCCTGCTGGGTCATCCCTCTTATTTCACGATAATACTTAATGGTTTCTCCGGTTTTTTTCATTTTTAATCCCCCATTTATCAGTGTGTTTTCTTACTTCTATCTTACCTCTTAATATCCTTTATTTTCCTTATTGAAATTGAATTTTCTGTGAGCATTACTTGAAACTTTTGTGCGGAAAGGTCCGTTATACAGGCGAAAGGGGGGGACTTCATGGAGGAGGAAGAACTGGTAGCTAAGGCTAAACAGGGCAATAGGGCAGCATTTCAGCAGCTGGTGGAAGTAAACCGGCCGGTTGTGGAACGGTTTGCCTACCAGCTCGGAAACCGGCGGGACGATATTGATGATATTACCCAGGAGGTTTTCATCAGGGTATACCGGTTTCTTGATCAATTTTCAAGAGCGAAGTTTTCAACTTGGCTTTATAAGATAACCTTAAATGTAACGAGAGATGCGGCGAGAAAGAAGGCGTCCGCTGTTAAAAAAATCTTTAAGCTGCAAAATGAACAAACTAACGAATATCCGGCAGTAGAAGCTGCTATTTTAAAAAATGAAACCGACCGGGCATTGCATCTATGCCTTCAGAAGCTTGATGAGAAATATAAGGTGCCCATTATTCTTTTTTACTTTCATGAAAAAAAATACGAGGAAATTGCTGAAATTCTTTCATTAAGTCTTTCTGCTGTGAAGACAAGAATTTTAAGAGGAAAAGGAATGCTGAAAAAAGCACTGGAAGACGTGGAGAAGAAAGAAGGTGAAACACATGGATGAAAAAGCTTTTGAAGAAAGGCTCAGCAAGCTCAGCGTGGCATATAAAGAACTGCCGGCCCAAACAGCTGCAGAGGATATCACCCGGAACGTTTTTCAGGCAGAAGGGAAAAAACAGCGGTTTCGTTTCTTCAGCCTGCCTGTTGCGGGGAGCTTTGCCGGGGTCATGCTCATAGGAGGCCTGTTATCCTTTCAAATCCTGACGAATGAAGCCGGACCATCTCCAGGCGGAACTAACCCGGGAATGACGGCTCAGAGCCCTCCATCAAAAGAAGAGGTTAAAAAGCAAACCGAAGAAGCCAGGACTGACTATAATGAGCGTTTAAAGCCTCTTAAAAATAAACTGGGCACAGAAGATGCAGACTTGTATCCTTTTGTGCAAGAAGTCAGCCTGGATATTGAGGAATTTGCAGCAAAACCATTTAAAAGCGAGAAGGAGCTTGCAAATCAGAGTGGCCGATTGATGGATAAAATCACCTCTCATGTCTCAAGCTTTGAAGATCAAATGGCAGCCTTAGAGAAAAAAGCCAAGAATGGTGAAGAAATACCAGACGAAGAACTGCTCCTCCTTCTCTCCAAACAGGATCAGCTCCAGGAAAGGTACATGGAGAAATGGGATGAAATTCGGGACAGCATAAAGTTTAATTCTGAAAGCTTTGAACGTGATATTCAATCATTGAATGACAAAACCTATAAAGGGTATGAAGCGGAAACAGAAGAAATAAGGAACCAAGGATTCCGCTTTGTCCATGAAGGGGAGGGGCAGGTCGGCATTGTGCCGGACTACCTGCTTATTGAGGAAAAACTCGGAGAAAGCTTGTCCTCCCAGGGGTCGGAGTGGCTCAGCTTATTTATAAATAAGCGATACGTATTTGATGGAGAAGTGAAGGATTTCGGGGCGCTTGGCAAAAGATTGATTGAGCTTGAAGAGTTTGTTTTAACCTATCCAAACTTTGGAAAAATCGAAAAGGTGAAAGAGGAATATTCGTTTCTTTTGAAAATGTATATTGCCAGCGGCTTTTATACTCAAGGCGGTGAAGGAGAACTGAACGAACAGTTCGAAGAGAGCATGACGAAAATAAAGGAAGAGAACCCGACATCAGCTACACATAAAGCCATTTTAGAGTATCATGCCCTTTTTGAAACTGGTGAGCTTGCAAAGGGCCAGGGGGAAGAAGGAATTCAGCCGGAAATACCGCCCTTCTTAGAGGAGCACAAGCCGAAGGGCACAATGCCATTCTCCATCTTTCCATTAACGGATGAGTTAAAAGGAATGTACGAAAAACTGAAGGACACGAAGGATATCCGTTCACTAGGAACGGTCCCTGCCTATAAAGGGATGTTCATGAACGAACCAAAAGCATTCCTGAGAATATATTTATATGCGATGCAGGAGAAAGATTACGAAACGGCTTATCTCCTGACAGATCAGCAGCTCTCAATCGGTGAGTTTAAACAAAAAGCAGAACAGTCCTCAGACGATTACTTGGATTTGTCAAATAAGGTCCGGAATGTAAAAGAAGACTATCAAGATTCCCAAGACCCATCCGTAATAATAGAGCTTTACTCTGAACGCGAGAACGTGTCCTCATTTACAGTCCAAAATGACGGCACCCCTTTAAGCAGCAGGGTTTTAGTGAAGTAAAAGGATTAGACTGCAGAGACATCTGCAGTCTTTTATTTATTTTTGAAAAATAACACAAGTTATGATATAATCTTTACTTGCGTATGTAGACCGAAATATAAATTTTTTAGGAGTGTTTAATGATGACAGCCACTTATGAAGTTGGAAACGTATATACAGGGAAAATTACAGGCATTCAGCCATACGGAGCGTTTGTAGCGCTTGATGGCGATACACAGGGCCTTGTTCATATTTCTGAAGTGACACACAGCTTTGTTAAAGATATTAACGAGCATTTGAAAACCGGTGAAGAAGTTCAGGTTAAAGTCCTTTCCATTGATGAAAAAGCAGGGAAGATGAGCCTTTCTATCCGCGCAACTCAAGAGGCTCCTGAGCGTCCGGAACCAAAAAAGCAGCCTAGAAAGAAACAAGCAGCTGCTGCATCAGCATCATCGTCTTATTCTTCCGGTGAGTCTGCTCAAGGCTTCAATACGCTAAAAGAAAAGCTTGAAGAATGGATTGAACAATCTAAAAAGTAATAAGCAAAAAAGGCATCCGTGATCCGGGGCTATTGACAAAAGGGAAAGGAGCGCAGTCTCCTTTCCCTTTTGTCTTCTTTTTGCTTTTTTAGGGTGTGTTTTTTCTCTATTTCCTCTCCTTTGGAACTAATCTTTTTACCATTCTTTTTAGATTTATTGCCATCGCTGAAAAGAGGCATTGTTCAAGAATTTTTTTCATGCCCCTTTTATACGTCTTATATAGATTGTGTTTTGTTTTCAGCGTACCAAAGGTTCCCTCACACCAAATTCCTCTTAGTTTTTGGACCCTCTTGTACTCACATGTTTTGGTTCTCTCGGCATTCGCTTCCAGCCATTCATGCGCAATTGGATGGCAGATTGTTCGTTTACTGGCTGTCTGTCCGAAACACTGATTTCGTAAGGGGGCACCCCTTGCAGTCTTTTACTTTGGCGGCATAGGTTTTGACAAAGTTTCCATTTTTACTTCTACCCAAATGCGGAAAAGGGAGGAGTTTTGATTGGAACATAAATAGTGATCCTGGGCATTTAAAAGCTGTATTGGATTCCGTTGAACTGATATAACCATTGATCCCTAAAGTTGAAAGCCCGTGATGAATCTGCGTGGTTTTAGTATCGTAAAATTGAATTTTTCTTTCGTCACATTTAACCGTTCAACAATCGTTGACGTTTCCTGCCGTTGGATGAATATCAATGATTATGCCATTGGCTGCACCAATGGTGGTATGCGCTAAATAGTGGGGGCCATGGGGTTTTCCGGGGCGAATTAATACACCGGGCATCCTGTTCCCTCGTAACAACCGAAGCCGTTTCTTTTTTTGCCCCTTTGTCTAATAGATTTGATACTTCAATACGTTGGTTTTTGGGGGGGTGGATTCTCGGATAAAATCATACCAGATCTTTATCTTATCTCCCGATTGAACCCCTTTGCTCCCATTATTGATACCAATTACTTTCGGGAACACTTTTCTTACTTTTTCTAAATCGTAACCCTCCAAATTAACTTCTTTTGCATCTTCAATTAACCAGGTGCCCTCCTTTCCTTTATAAGCAACCCCTGCCAGTGTCCGATCGTCACTAGGATTTTGAAGTTTTTTAGAAATGTCTTGTGAATCATTGCTATTGCATCCAAATAGCAGAAAAAATAATGATGAGATTATAAAAAAATATTTCAGTCTTCTCACCCGCTTTTTTAAAGATTTTCATTTAAAACTGTCAGCGTAGTCGATCCATTTTCAGCCTGATATAACAAATGGAATTATATCTTGAGTAAATGGTATTATAAACCTCAATTTACTTATTTTAGAATATACCATAAAGAAACACCAGACCGGGTGTTGGTTACCTATTTTTTTGCAGTAATTGATTGTGACTGTTTGGTTCTCTTCTACATAGTCGATGCTCTTTTTTTCATAAAGGGGTTCAGCCGCATCCTTATTCATCGTTGCGACATACGCGCTGATCTCTTTCAGGTGTTCGATACCGCTAGTACGCTCAATCGCGAGGCGGACGTTTTTTTCGTTACCGGTCTTCCCGTAACCGACGATGTTTTCCTTTTGCTGTGACTGGCAGCCGGACAATAACGCGCTGATGGGCAGCACAAACGCTGCAGCTGTTCTTTTTTTCTCATTGGGTTCGTCCCCGTTCCATGCCGTAGACCGTTCGGAGCGCCGACCCGGACAAAAACACGTACGCCCTATCCGAATGCTTTTTAAATTGAACTAATCGGCGTGATCCTTTCTTTCCTCTTTAATAAAAAGGGCAAAGATGACTCCGGCTGCACATATACACCCTGTAACGAGAAACGAGACATTGACACCGTGGATCATTTTTTCCGGACCCTGCCCGGGTGCATTCATTTGTGCAGCGGCAATGACAGTAAAAAGGATTGCTGTTCCAATTGATCCCGCAATTTGCCGCATCGTATTATTCATCGCCGTACCATGCGAGATTAAATGTTTTGGCAGCTGGTTCAAACCTGCTGTCGTTACAGGCATCATGACCATTCCTACACCTAAAAGCCTCACAGCATTGACCGATGTTAAATAGAGGAAAGAGGTGGAAACGGACAGGCTGCTCATCATAAACGTCGTGATGGTGGCAATGACGAGCCCTGGAACCGCAAGCTTTTTTGCCCCGATCCGGTCATACAGTTTCCCGGAAACAGGGGAAAGAGCTCCCATCAAGATTGCGCCAGGCAAGAGCATAAGACCGGACTTAAGAGCGGAGTAGCCGAGCATATTCTGCATGAAGATCGGAAGAATGGTTGCGCTTGAAATCATGACGAGAAACACAATAGAAGCTATCCCGGTGGTGATGGTAAAGATCCGGTTCTGAAATACTTTAAATTCCAGGATAGGCTCTTTCAGCTTTGATTGTCTCGTAATAAAGACAACCAGCGCAATCACTCCGATTATAAGAGTAATGAGGACAGCAGGATTAGACCATCCTGTATTGCCTGCACTGCTGAATCCGAATAGCAGCCCGCCAAAACCAAGAGTAGATAACACAATGGAAGGGAAATCCAACTGCGGATAGGTCTGTTTTGTTACGTTCGTGATGATAAAGAATGCAATGATGATATCAACTATAGCAATTGGAAGCACGACATAGAAAAGGGTTCTCCAGGAGTATTCATCCACAAGCCATCCGGACAGCACTGGTCCGATTGCCGGTGCAAAAGCGATGACAAGTCCAAAGAAACCCATTGCCTGACCGCGTTTTTCAACCGGGAAAATAACAAACAGAACCGTTTGAATAAGCGGAATGATAATTCCTGCCCCTGCCCCCTGTAAAATCCGGCCCATAATCAGCATCGTAAATCCCCCGGAAACAGCACATATCAGCGTACCTGCCGCAAATAGACCCATTGCACTTAAATACAAGGCTCTAGTTGTAAACTTTCCAGTTAAAAATGCTGTTATCGGGATCATTATCCCATTTACTAAAAGGAACACGGTTTGCAGCCACTGGGCAGTAACTGAAGATAAACTCAGTTCTTCCATAATGTGCGGCAAGGCAGTCGCAAGCAGGGTCTGATTCAAAATCGCTATAAATGCGCCTGACATCAGGACGGCCACAATAGGTATTACGTTTTTCCTCTGCTGTTGGTTTGCATCGTTTTTCTGCATCTTCCAGCCCTCGTATCATTTCGTCATAATACTTTATAACCTGCTCTGTGCTTTCTAAAACAGTGGAAGGTGCTAAAGGACTGGGGAAGCATGTTAATGTCCTGCCAATAATAAAAAGAGGGCACCCGTTTGAGTGCCCTGCTTCCGGAAAATGCTGTTATCTTGTCTCGGGTTTTGGCTCTGTGCGCCCGAGTTCTGCAGCCGGCTTGAATAGAAGGCCGATGTTTATTAATCCCGCAATTCCAACTAAGCCATAGATGATGCGGGATAGAGCTGCACTCTGTCCGCCGAAGATGGCTGCTACGAGATCAAATTGAAAAAATCCGATCAATCCCCAGTTAACAGCTCCAATAATGGTAAGTACAAGTGCTGCGCGCTGAATTCCACTCATATTTTATTCCCTCCTGATGTTTAATGGATTCAATGTTAATGTGCGGAAAGGGCTGAAAAATATACATCCGGAAATTAGAAAAAAGCCCTATAGAAAGAAGCAATATAGCAGATACTACCGAGGCGCATTTCTTTACAAGTGAATGGTCCGAGGTCCATAATACAGGTGTAAATTTGAGGAGGCGATTTTAACATGGAAAACTTTACATATTACAATCCGACTAAGCTTATTTTTGGAAAAGGCCAGCTCGGCCAATTGAAAACCGAGCTGCCTCAATACGGGAAAAAAGTATTGCTTGTATATGGAGGAGGAAGCATTAAACGAAGCGGGCTGTATGATCAGGTTCTGTCTGTCCTGAATGAAATAGGTGCTGAGGTTTCCGAGCTTGCAGGAGTAGAGCCAAACCCACGTCTGACTACTGTCAGAAAGGGAGTGGACATCTGTAAGAGTGAAGGGGTCGAGGTTATTCTTGCAGTTGGCGGAGGAAGTGTCATTGACTGTACAAAAGCCATTGCCGCCGGAGCGAAATATGATGGAGATGCCTGGGACATTGTCACGAAGAAACATACTCCGGAGGATGCTCTTCCATTCGGTACTGTATTGACATTAGCAGCAACCGGTTCAGAAATGAACGCCGGTTCGGTCATTACAAACTGGGAAACCCAAGAGAAATATGGATGGGGCAGCCCCCTTACATTCCCTAAATTCTCGATTCTTGACCCGGTTAATACTTTCACTGTTCCGAAGGATCATACAGTATATGGCATAGTGGACATGATGTCCCACGTGTTTGAGCAGTATTTCAACCGTGCTTCCAACACGCCGCTTCAAGACCGTATGTGCGAGGCCGTATTGAAAACGGTGATGGAAGCTGCTCCAAATTTGCTTGAAGATCTGGAAAACTACGAGCTTCGTGAAACGATCCTTTATAACGGCACGATTGCTCTGAACGGAACCCTTCAAATGGGGGCTCCCGGAGACTGGGCATCCCATAACATAGAGCATGCCGTATCAGCTGTTTATGATATTCCTCATGCAGGCGGGCTGGCGATCATCTTCCCTAACTGGATGAAGCATAACCTCCATGTAGACACAGCGCGCTTTAAACAGCTTGCTGTCCGCGTATTCGACGTGGATCCGGAAGGTAAGACGGATGAAGAAACGGCTCTAGAAGGAATCAGCAGACTTCAGGAGTTCTGGAGCAGTCTCGGAGCGCCTTCCCGTTTGGCTGACTACAATATCAATGAGGAAAACATTGATTTAATGGCCGATAAAGCGATGATCAACGGTGAATTCGGCCGTTTCAATCCGCTTCAAAAGAAAGACGTAGTCGACATCCTGCAAGCTTCCCTGTAAGAGAGTCATCAGGCTGCACTATTGAACGAAGACCCAAGACCGCTCCCATGAGGATCTTTCTTGGGTCTTTTCTTATAATAGGGCAGAGGAGCCAAAAATGGATCGGCAGGCTTTAAAGGAATAGAGCCATTGTAATCATATCCGCGTATTCACCCGTTTCATACCGAATTTCTTTTTGCATTCTGCCTTCTTCAATAAATCCGAGTTTTTCATACAATTGTATAGCTATATCATTATTTGAGAAAACCTCAAGTGTGATTTTTTCAAGACCCCGTTCATTTTTGCACCAGTCAATCATTCTCCGCATCAGCTCTTTGCCGATCCCGCTTCCCTGATGATTTTTAGTTACTGATATGCCAAAGGAGCAGACATGGTTCCTGCGGTTTCGTTTTTGCCGGTTAACATTAAGCATTCCAACCAGGCTTCGTCCGGAAAAGGCAAGCAGAATCATACCCCCATCCTGATACGTTTGTTTGATCCAATATTCTTCATCTTCTATGGAAGGTTCATATTCAGAAGCCTCGCTTATCATATAGGGGGTTTCACCAAGGATTTTTTTTATGTAACGTGTCATTTTATAGGCGTCCGCTTGTGTGGCTAATCGTATTGTCGTTTTCATGGGTCCCTCCGATAAAACTGGAAATCAGGAAAATTTTCCATCTTACTATCTAATGTAACAGCTTTTTAGAATGAGTCAAAAGGAAAATTTATATATGGCATCGCTTTCAACTAAGGGCATGCTTGATTTAAAGAACTAGTTTGGGTAAAGTGAAAGAGGCAAATAATTTAGTATAGGAGGATGAAACCATGACACATGTTCGTTTTGATTATTCCAAAGCGCTGTCCTTTTTCAATGAGCATGAAGTTACATACCTGCGCGATTTCGTGAAAGTAGCGCATCATTCCATACACGAAAAAACAGGTGCAGGCAGCGATTACTTAGGCTGGGTCGATCTTCCTGTCAATTATGATAAAGAAGAGTTCGGACGCATTCAAAAAAGCGCCGCTAAAATTAAAGAGGATTCGGATGTTCTTATCGTTATCGGTATCGGAGGATCTTACCTTGGTGCACGTGCAGCTATTGAGATGCTGAACCATTCGTTCTATAATGCACTATCCAAAGAAGACCGAAAAACACCACAGGTTATTTTTGCAGGAAACAACATCAGCTCTTCTTATATGAGGGATTTGATGGATCTGCTGAAAGGCAAAGATTTCTCGATCAATGTCATTTCCAAATCTGGGACGACAACCGAGCCTGCACTGGCATTCCGTATTTTCCGTAAGCTCCTGGAAGAAAAATACGGAAAAGAAGAGGCGCGTACACGCATCTATGCAACCACTGATAAAGCTCGCGGAGCTCTCAAAACGCTTGCTGACGAAGAAGGGTACGAAAGCTTCGTTATACCTGATGATGTGGGCGGCCGTTATTCTGTACTAACAGCGGTTGGCCTTCTTCCAATCGCGGTTGCAGGAAACGACATTGAGTCGATGATGAAAGGTGCAGCAGATGCAATGAACGATTTCTCAAGCTCAGAGCTTGAAGAAAATGCTGCATACCAATATGCCGCTGTCAGAAATGTTTTGTATTCAAAAGGCAAAACCATTGAAATGCTCATCAACTATGAGCCGGGTCTCCAATACTTCTCTGAATGGTGGAAGCAGCTATTCGGCGAAAGTGAAGGAAAAGACCAAAAAGGCATTTTCCCTTCTTCTGCTAACTTCTCAACCGATTTGCATTCTCTTGGACAATATGTCCAAGAAGGGCGCAGAGATCTCTTTGAGACGGTTTTGAACGTGGAACAATCCAGGCACGAGCTTCTTATCGAAGAAGAGGATAACGATTTGGACGGCTTGAATTATCTTGCCGGAAAAAATGTGGATTTTGTTAATAAAAAAGCATTTGAAGGAACCATGCTTGCCCACACTGACGGGGATGTACCCAACCTGATTGTAAACGTGCCGGCAATGGATGCGTACACTTTCGGTTACCTTGCTTATTTCTTTGAAATTGCCTGTGCGATGAGCGGGTACCTGCTCGGTGTGAATCCGTTTGACCAGCCGGGAGTCGAAGCCTATAAAGTCAACATGTTTGCTCTTTTAGGCAAGCCGGGATTCGAAGAAAAGAAAGCAGAGCTTGAAAAGCGTTTGAAATAATTCAGGGAAAAAAGCTGATTCTTGCGGGAATCAGCTTTTTTTATTGGAACCGAAAGGATCAGCGGGCGAAGTGGTAGTTACAGCCGCAATATGCTGACCCGCCAGCTGCATGAAACCCCGTTAAAAGGAGAACCTAATCCTAAAAAGAGGTGATCCGATGATTGAAATCCCTTCAGCTCTCGAAGGGGAGCAGTATAGTCTCTTTGATCTGGAAACGGAGCTTAAACCGCTTGGGTATTCGATTGGCGGAGGCTGGGATTATGAAAAAGGCTCGTTTGATTATAAAATTGACGATGAAGTCGGTTATCAGTTTTTAAGGCTCCCTTTTACAGCAGCAGCCGGTGCACTGGATTCGAAAAATACTTCAGTAAAGCTTGGGCGTCCATACCTTTTATCTCATAAATATCAGATTGGGCTGGATGACCACGCAAGAGTCGGGAACTTCCAGGCATCATTTAACCAGTTTTCTGAGCCGCAGGATAAAGACGCATCCTTTCCGAAAGAATATGTGGATTTAGGGAAGTCGCTTGTAAAAGAGCTGGAAAGTATCCTATTGCCATAGCAGAAGGCTGCCGAAAAGATCCGGCAGCCTTTTTTTCTTAGTACACGTTGTCAGACAACGGGGGCTAATTCATGCGATGTCAGACATTCTTGTCAGACAACGGGAGCTTTTCCCCGCGATGTCAGACATTCTTGTCAGACAACGGGGGCTAATTCATGCGATGTCAGACATTCTTGTCAGACAACGGGGGCTAGTTCATGCGATGTCAGACATTCTTGCCAGACAACGGGCGGAATTCACGCGATGTCAGACATTCTTGTCAGACAACGAGCGCAATTCATGCGATATCAGACATTCTTGTCAGACAACGGGCGGAATTCACGCGATGTCAGACATTCTTGTCAGACAACGGGCGGAATTCACGCGATGTCAGACATTCTTGTCAGACAACGGGCGGAATTCACGCGATGTCAG